>NZ_SJNZ01000002.1 GCF_004331155.1 Acinetobacter terrestris | reverse complement strand
GCATTGTTTGAGAAATTTCCAATAAGTTGCTTCAAATTTAAGAAAGAAATCATCAATGATGCAGAATAATTCGGTACTATTGAACATGAGGACTAGAGTTGTGAGTTTGGTGTGGTAACTCAACTGATGGCTCTAGTCTTCTTATTTTTCAAGTCAATTTCTTATCCGCGATTCAGGTTACTGTAAATAATTTGAATAATATCCATATACTAAAATAAAAGGCTATTTCGATCCTTGTATCGAAGTAGCCTTAAATAAGAATATATTTAATTTTAAAAGAGTTAATCTAAATTACCTTTATTTGAACACTCTCCAAACAGCAAGCAAACTTGAGAATGCAATCAGAAGAATTGAGACATACCAGGGTGCAATAATTGCGATGGATAAGAAAATTGCCATCAGGCTGCCGAAAATCCAGCTGCGTTTTTGCTGGTTTTCCATTTGCAAACGCATGCTTTGCAGTTCATGCAACTGCTTGGAATGCCAAGCCGATTGATTTTTTAGACCATTTAAACTGTCGATCATCAAACTTGGTAAATCCTGTGCACCTAGAAGAAGATCCGGAATTTTTTGTCCCAATTCCTTCAGGTTTTTCTGCGGATTCATTTGCGCTTTAATCCAATCGGTGAGGATTGGTTTGGCTAGTTTCCAAATGTCCAATTCGGGATAGAGGTCTGTTCCTAAACCTTCGACATGTACCAGTGTTTTCAGCAACAGCATTAACTGTGGTGGAATTTCCAGATGGAAACGACGGGCAATATCCATCACTTGAATCAGAATGCCGGCAAAATCCAGCTCATGCATCGGTTTTGATACCATGGGCCCCACAGTACGACGCATTTCACGTGCTAAAGCATCCTGGTCTGTACCCGGTGGAATCCAGCCAGCTTGATGCACCACCAGAATAAGCTGCATAAAGTCACTGTTCATCACCGCCAGTAACATTCGTGCCACAGTCATTTGATCATGTTTAGACAGCTCGCCCATAATCGCGCAATCCAGCGCAATAAAGCGTGGATTGGCTGGATTAATGGTTTCGACAAACACATTACCCGGATGCATGTCGGCATGGAAAAAATTGTCACGGAATACTTGGGTAAAGAAAATGGTTAAGCCTTTCTCTGCCAAGTCCGCACGATTCATGCCCATGCGATCAAAAGTCGCGATGTCTGAAATCGGTACACCTGTGATGCGTTCAGCCACCATCACATCTTTGCTGTCCATATACACTTCCGGCACATACATCATGCTTGAGCCAGTAAAGTAATGGCGCATACGACGGGTGTTGTCCGCTTCTAAAGTCAGATCTAGTTCATTCAAAATAATTTGACGATAGTCCTGAATAATTTCAGAAAGATGTAATGCACGTGCCGCTTCCAGACGTTTTTCTAAAGCCGCACCTAACCAGTCGAGAATCTCAAAATCTTGTAAAATTTGCTGACGAATATTGGGGCGGGTGACTTTCACCACTACTTCACGGCCATCATGCAAGGCCGCAGTATGCACCTGAGCAATGGAAGCCGCAGCAAGCGGTTGTGTGTCGAAACGGGCAAACAGGGTGTTTACATCGGCTTTCAATGATTCCTGAATACGCATTTTGGCAACATTGTTGTCAAAAGGTTTAACTTGATCTTGTAGCAGGACCAGTTGTTGTAAAACTTCTGGTGGAATTAGGTCGCGGCGGGTCGAGAGTAATTGTCCAAGCTTGATCGCTAACGGTCCCATATCCTCTAAAGCTTCTTTCAGCTTCAGTGGGTTTTTACGTTCACGGCTGGACCATGCAGCAGGGTGCATGCGAATCAGGCTTAAAATATGACGGGATTTTTCAGGTAATTCTTCCGCAGGAAACAACGTGTCGAGTCTATAGTGCGCGGCGATGCGCCAAAGTTCAAGTAAACGTGAAACGTGCGGAATCATAAATGCGTGTGCCTAATCTTGAGTTGAATCAATCTGTGTCTGAAGCTGCTGAATTTTAGCTTCAGCACGATCTAAATTTTGATTAAAAATTCGAGTGTCATGGTTTAAATCATCCATTTGCCAGCGTGGGGCAAACAGACCTGTATCTTCTTTTAATGCATCTTCAGCAAAGAATGCATAGCTTTCAAACGTGCGTTTTAAATGTTTCGGTGCAAGTTGAATCTTACCCAGTTCATGTGCCAGACTCGGACCAATCCACGGACTTAAATGTGCAGCCAAATCGGGTTCAGCCTGTTGCATGATGTGCTGAATATCCTGCAACAGGTGATAGTCACCTTGAAGGGGAATATTGCCGACATCATCCGCCAGTAACAGCTTCAAAAGCTCGACCACATTTTTAACCTGCAAAGTCGCGGTTGCTTCAGAAATCTGTTCATTTTTATCGAATGGACGTTGTTCGAAGATGGATGGTGTCTCACTTTGACCAGTGATAGTGGGTTCTAAGCGAACTTTGTTCTGGTCAAAGAATACATCGACAGACAGTTGCGGTGACTCAATCACCACCCGCAACATTTTGCCTTGCAGCTCATTCAATTGGATGCGGGTGATCGCATCCAGATCAATGACATGATGAATTAATCGTTCAACTGCACCAAGTGCCAGAATCGACCACATAGCGTAAAACCTTAAAGTTTAAAGCCGCGGTGAACCGCCACAATACCACCGGTTAAGTTGTGGTAATCACAGTTCTGGAAGCCCGCATTTTCCATCATACCTTTAAGGGTACGCTGGTCTGGGTGCATACGGATGGATTCGGCCAGGTATTTATAACTTTCTGAATCATTGGCAATGATTTTGCCCATGATTGGTAAAGCAGTAAATGAATACAGGTCATACAGTTTAGAGAATGGCTCAAACACAGGTTTAGAGAATTCAAGCACCAACAAGCGGCCACCTGGCTTAAGTACGCGGTACATCGCAGCGAGAGCAGCATCTTTATCGGTCACGTTACGTAAACCGAAGCTGATGGTCAGCAGGTCAAAACTGTTGTCTGCAAATGGCTCTAAAGTTTCAGCATTGGCTAAAACGAAATCGACATTGGTGCAGCCGGCATCGATTAAACGGTCACGACCGACATTGAGCATCGATTCGTTAATGTCTGATAATACGACATGACCGGTAGGGCCGACTTCACGACTGAAGACTTTAGCCAGGTCACCTGTACCGCCTGCAATATCCAGTACATGCTGACCACGACGTACGCCAGACATGTTAATGGCAAAGCGTTTCCATAAACGGTGAATACCAAATGACATCAAGTCATTCATGATGTCGTATTTACTCGCGACAGAGTGGAACACTTCAGCGACTTTTTGTGCTTTGTCTTGGCTATTTACCGTTTGAAAACCAAAGTGTGTGGTTTCGCCCACATTGCCTGTGTTTGCACCACGTGGCAGATTGTATTTAGGTACTGAACCGGTGACAGGCGTATCGGTCAACTGTTGTTGTAAGCTGCGTTGCTGACCTTGTGCTGTGCCTTGCGGTAAGGGTTCAGTTAAGAATGGACTCACTTTGTCTGTATTTTGTGCCGACTCGGCTGTAGAGGCAGGCGTTTGATTTTCATTAGACATAGAGTCACTCCTAACATAAAAATAGGGTTAATGTTGCAGTGCTTGCATGATGACAGATTCTAAGACGTTGTACAGTAATCCGCATGCAATTGTTATGAATAATATACAGAAATCTGTCCTGTATTTTTATTCGCGGCTCATTATTATTTCCATCACAGCATGAAGTTATTAAAAGGGATTGGGATCACCGGCATGAACTTTATGAATGATTTGACGTTCAACCGCAGTAAAATCTTTGACAAACTTCTCTGCCGACTTTAACGGTTTCATCGCTAAAAAGCCATCCTGCATAAACTCATACATCACCTGAAAATTGTATTTATGGGCTGCGCCTTTACACATTTTAAATGCCGTGTAGACCATAAATGAGCGCATATATTTATCTAAACTGAAGCCGAGTTGATCCAGCAAATCCAGTTGTTTTACGCGTCGTTGCACTTGATCCAATTTAAGATACGTGAGACGCATCATCTCATCGTTTAAAGTTTCATAGGGATGGTAATCCTCAAGCAGTTGCATCGCCACTTGTTCATCCAGTTGCACCGCCAAAATTGCCAGTTCCACCCCAGAGGTACCGGTTTTAATGGCATTTTCCGGAATCAACTTTTCTGCTTTATGGGCATATTTGCTTAAACGCGCAATTTGCCCTGCTAAAGCGTCAAAATCCGGACCGCCATACAGTCGATTCAGAAAATATTCAGACATTAAAATATTCTGTTTTTCTGCAAACTGTTGCACATGCGTGTTTTGCATGCGCTGTTTTTGCCAGGCTTGCACATCTTGAAGACGTTGGAAAATTTCAGGATTTTGATGATATTTCAATTGATAGTACAACTCTAACAAGTCATCCAGTGCAGCCAGTTTCGACATCATGCGTCTCTATTATTTTTCAGATGGGTAAATCTTAGAGGGAGATGGACCAAGCCGCTATGACAAAGTGATGAAAAAATGACTTTAAATAGGTCAGTTTGATCTGGAAATAAACAATTTTAAGCAACATAAACTGCACATCTTGCTCTGTTGTGCGGTTTTGAGCTTCGCTATACTAAAATCAAGAACAATAGCTTTGAGAATAATATGCCTTCAGAAAAAAGAGAAATGCAGCTGCTGGATGAAAATGAACTCTCCTTGAATCTGATTGAAGCGCAATATTTTTTAAAAAATACCCGTGATCAGAACAATGCTAAAAGCGTGCTAGTTTTAGTCAATGGAATCGAGCTGGCGGGAAAAGGCGAGTCAGTCAAGCAACTGCGTGAATGGGTCGATCCACGTTATTTGCGAGTCAAGGCAGATCCACCGATGATGCTGGATCAGAAACAAACTTTTTGGCAGCCTTATGCATCCTCCATTCCTGCTGAAGGGCAGATCATGGTGATGTTTGGCAATTGGTACAGCGATTTGCTGGTCACCGCCTTGCATGTGTCCAAGCCCCTCACTGAAACAGTGTTTGATGCCTACATTCAAGATATGCGTGCTTTTGAACAGGATTTAAAAAACAATCATGTCGACGTGGTTAAAGTCTGGTTTGACCTGTCATGGAAATCCTTGCAAAAACGGCTGGACAATATGGGCCCAAGTGAAGTGCACTGGCATAAATTGCATGGTCTGGATTGGCGCAATAAAAAACAATATGACAATGTGCAAAAACTGCGTCAGCGCTTCACCGATGACTGGACGGTGATTGAATGTGAAGATGAAAAAGCGCGCGATCAACAATTTGCACAAACCATTCTGGCTGCCTTGGAACATTGTCCAGAGCATTTAAGTCAAAGCAAAGAAAAGTGGAAACAGGCCGTTATTCCAGAGGCTTTATTGCATCCAAAAAATCAGCTGGCAAGTAATGAAGACTATAAAAAAGAGTTAAAAAAACTGTCGCTGAAAGTGGCCGAAGCGCTGCGCCTGGATGATCGTGAAGCCATTATTGTCTTTGAAGGCATGGATGCGGCAGGTAAAGGTGGAGCGATAAAACGCATTGTCAAAAATCTCGATCCACGTGAATATGATATTCACACCATTGCCGCGCCTGAAAAATATGAATTGCGTCACCCGTATTTGTGGCGTTTCTGGAACAAATTACAGACTGATGAGGATATTACGATTTTTGACCGCTCCTGGTATGGGCGGGTATTGGTCGAACGCGTAGAAGGCTTTGCCAATCAGGTCGAGTGGCAACGTGCTTATGATGAAATTAACCGATTTGAAAAAGATTTAGTCAACACTCAAACGGTGGTGATTAAATTGTGGCTGGCGATTAGCAAAGATGAACAAGCAGCGCGCTTTAAGGCACGTGAAGATACTCCACATAAACGCTTTAAAATTACTGATGATGATTGGCGTAACCGTGAAAAATGGAATGAATACTTAAATGCCGCGGCCGATATGTTTGAAAGAACCAGTACAGCCTATGCACCTTGGTATATTATTGCCAATAATGATAAAAATACGGCGCGTCTAGAAGTGTTGCGTGCCATTTTAAAACAGCTGAGTGCAGAATAAGCCCTCAGCTTAGAGATTGTTTTTGATTATAAGCTGCCTTGATTATGCAACATTTCGCACAGCGGCTTTAATTCACCAGATGTGCTTTTTGTTTTTGTTGAATACCTTTGGCAATTTTGTAACATTCTTCTACATGCGCTTCGGCGACTTTTTTCATCACAAAATAACCTAAACTTGCCGCAATAAGTTGTCCGCCTAAAGGAATAAATTTAGTCACCTGTTTGGTGATGACCTTGGCTGCCACATTGTTGAGGGATTTTTTGACCGCGGTACGGGCAACCACCAAACCAGAAAATTCCACCCCGCGTTTACGCAGTTCATTCCACTGGACCTGTTTGGTTTTTGGGTCATAGACACTGATTTGTTCAGGCGCTAAACCAAAACGTGCATTCACTTCTGGAATCAGTTGTGACAAAATCCCAACGTCGATGACAACGTCCAGAAATGGAACAGGCACGACGGCAGCACCTGCAGAAAAATAAGCACGTTTTTTGACAAGTTCTAAGCATTCTGCACGAATGGCATCCAAATTTAATGCGGGGTCTATTGAGTCTGGAATTTTATCTATTTTCATAATGTAAATACCTTGAACTTGGTGTTGGTTTTTTCTATTCAATCATTATTAAGGTACGAATTTCAAAGCATTTTTGAGTCGAACCGAAATCTAAAAGTGACATAGACAGACGCAGATGTATAGTAAATAATCTTTATGATTTTGTAGGCATTTCATTTTTGAAAAATAAAGGGGTAGGTAATTCATGGCCATTCATGTGATTCAAAGTCAGCGTATTGATGTACTTGTACATGCGATGCTGACGACGGTGAATGTGCCTGCGACAACTCCTTTTCAGGTCCTGCAAACCCAGCATTTTATTGTGCCCTCGCATGCGATGGAAGCATGGCTGACTCAAAAACTGGCAGAACAAAAAGGTATCAGTGCCAATACCCAGTTCCATCACCGTATTCGTGGTTTTCAATGGTCAGCCTATCAATGGGTACTGGTCGAGCAAAAAGAACAAGTCCGTAAGGCCAATATCCCGCGCATTATTATTAAGTGGCGCGTATTTCAGGCGCTAAAAAGCTTTATTCAGTCCGAACAAAATCCTTTAGCGCTCGATCACCCTTTACATTCTATTGTGCAGCGGATTTATGACAGTGCCGACCGTCTGGAACAAGGCATAGAGAAACAGCTAAAAAAGCAGGGCATGTTGTATTGGGTAGCGGAACAGGTATCACGCCTGTTTAGCCACTACATGGAATATCGCGGGCATTGCCAGAAAAACTGTCCAGCTAATATGTGCAATTGCCAGACCAACTGGTTACAGGCTTGGGGACAAAATAAAGAACTTGCCATTGAAGATATGTTCTTTAAAACCAATACTGAAATTTCTGAATTTACCCTGAATCAGGCACGCGAACTGGAAGCGTGGCAGCGCTGGTTGTGGCAGGAAGTGTTTCATCAAGACTTTGAACAAATGCTCAGTATTGATGCCATGTTCTGGGAAATTCTGAATAATCCGGAAACCCGTAAAGCAGCTTTAAAAAAACTGCCGCGACAATTGGTAATTTTTACCTTGCTCGATTTGCCGCCGATGCAACTGGAGTTTTTACGCCGTTTGGGGCAGTACATTGATATCTATATTTTGCATTACAACCCCTCACAGGAATATTGGGCAGACAGCGTCGATCCGAACTGGAAAGCGCGTTACGACGTGCGGGTCAAAGAACGTTTTATTGCCAGAAACCCGAAAGCCAGTGATGCCGATATTGAAAAGTTCTTTCAGGAATTTACCTTAAATTTTAATGCCGAACAGCGTGAGTCACGCCATCCCTTACTGACCCGTTTTGGTAAACAAGCACGTGATCATTTTTCTTTGTTGTCCAACTTGTCTTCAGGCGAAGATGGGGTCTGGGCAGATGCCTTTGTGGATGAATATAAAGATAACCTGCTCGGTAAAATTCAGTCGGATGTTTTGTATCTGGTCGAGCCTGAAAAGCATCAATATGCTTTGGATGAACAGGATGATTCAATTCAGATTCATGTCTGTCATTCCAGTTTGCGCCAGCTGGAAGTTTTAAAGGAACAACTGATTCACTGGCTGGCACAAGGCACAAAAGATGCGCCACGCAGGCCAAGTGACATCTTGGTTTTAAGCCCAAGTCTGAGTGAACTTGAACCTTTAATTCGCAGTGTATTTGCGCCACCACCGAGTGAACGTGATCTGATTCAGCAAAAAGCGGGCAGCAGTCATCAACTGTCAAAAGACAGTGTGTATTTGCCGATTAAAATTGCCGGCGTGACCCAGCTCGATGCGCTGAACGCCTGGAAAGCTGTGCTGGGACGAATTGAGCTGATTCAAAGGCGTTTTAGCATTGAAGATTTTGCTGACTGGCTCAGTCTAAGTGCCACCCAGCAACTCTACGGTTTAGAAGTCAATTCGATTGAACGGATGACGCAGTTGCTGATTGATGCCGGTTTTAAACGTGGACTGGATGCCCAACATTTAAAACGCAGCCTGTGTGAGGGCGATGAAGACTACCGTTTTAGTTTTAAATTTGCGCTTGACCGTCTGGCTTTGGGCATTGCCATTCCCGAACATACCCTGTTTCAAGGCACGCTGAGTTTTGCCAAAGTATTGCCCAGCGATTTTGAATTGATTGCCAAGCTGATTCAGATTTATCAGGATTTTGATGCACGCCGTGACTGGATGATTGCGCATGAGCAAGGTCAAACTGTGCCTGTGGAGCAGTGGCTAAAACGCCTGATGCAGGACATTGCCGAGTTTGAAGAGGCGGGTGTTGAATCCTTAACCGCGGTTTATAAAATTATTAAAAAACAGGAACGGATGCTGACACTGGCCAGTTTCTATGATGAACATGATCATCATGCACTGCGCAGTTTAAGTTTACCGTTGCCATATTTGCTGGCGGAAATTAATACCACCTTGGAAGCACAGCTGGATCATGCCGAACCGACCGGGCAAATTACCTTTAGCCAGATTGGGCAGATCCGTCCTGTGCCGTATAAATTGATTGTGATGCTCGGACTCGATAGCGGCAAGTTTCCGAATCGTACCCAGCATTTACCTTTCGATTTGATGGATTTACTGAAACCGCAGTTGGGTGATCGTTCACGCCTGGAAGATGATCAGGGGGCATTTTTAGATAATCTGCTGTTGGCGCAGGATAACCTGTGGCTGTTTTATAACGGCTTTGATATCAGTGATGGTGAAATGCGTGATCCATCAACCGTGCTACAGGAATTGATTCAGCATCTGGCCTTTATTGTGCAGAGTAAACAGCCCGATACAGAAGCGGATGCAACCGTGGAGATCAATGGCGTGGAAGTGCCTGAACAACTGCAGTCGCTTTATCATGTGCATCCTTTATTGCCTTTCGACCCTGTGGGATTTGAAACTGATCGACCGGTGCGTTATCAGGATCAATGGTTCTGCGTGGCCGGGCAGCTTCGACATGCTACCGGACAGCGCTCGTCTTGGGTGAATACGCCGTATCAAAACCTGCAGCTAGATGTTCAGATACTGGACAGCCATCAATGGATTCAGGATGTGACTTTCCCGGCACGCCTATATTTAAAAACCTTAGGCGTGGAAAACTTGCGTCCTGAAGATTTACCCGCGGTACAGGAACCCTTGTTACTCGATGGCTTGGGACGTTATGCCGTGCGCCAGTTCTTGCAAAAGCAGGAGGGTGCCGCACAGCCTGAATTATTGATGGATCAATTGCCGATTGGCAAACTGCAGCAAAGCAGCTGGCAGATGAGTGTGGTGGAGCAAGAACGCTTAAAAGCGCGATTGCTAAAATATGCCACTGAAGTGACCCCGACTACGCAGCAGGTTTGGAAGGTCAATGATCATGTTTATATGAACATTAATCTGCCTAAAAATAGCGCGGAAAAATGGGTCAGCCTGGAAGCATCGAGTGCACGTGCCAAGCGTCGCGCCAAAGTCTGGCTGGAATATCTGCTCTGGCTGGCTTATCTGAATATGGGTGAGGGTGGCGAAAAATTGACACGGATTGTGGTGTTCAGTGACCGGACTATTTTATGCCATGGTGTGACCTCCAATAAAGCGCGCGAGTGGCTAGACCATTGGCTGGCGGCCTGGAAATACGGGCAAAGCCAACCGCTGGTTTTACCTGCGGCATTGCTGCTGAAAATTGCTGAAAAGGACAAAGAGCATGACTGGCAAGCCAATGAACAGAACCAGATGTGCATTGATGATATGGATGTGATCTATAAAGACTGGCATGAAGATGGCAAGTTCACGGGTTTTTCGGTTGCCGATAATGAAGCCACTAAAATGCACCGGGACTGGCAGTTTATATTACAGGAACAGGATGCCACCGCTTTATTAGAAGATGCCTGCGCGCAATTCTCTTATCGTCTTTATCAGCCGGTATTTATGCATCAACAAGTGATTGAGGAATAATAAATGAATCATCCTCAAAGCTTAAGAAAGATATCCTTTAACCCGATTGCGGATATGCAGTTCAAAGGTTTGCACTGGATTGAGGCTTCGGCCGGCACAGGTAAAACCTTTACCCTGTCGAGTCTAATGGTACGGATATTCCTGAATCAGTATCTGCCGAATCAGGTGATTGCGACGACGTTTACCCGTGCCGCTGCAGCAGAACTGAAAAACCGGATTCGGCTGCGTCTGGTTGAAACTTTACGTTATTTTGAAAGTTGCCAAACCCTGACCGAGGCTGATATTCAGGCCAAAATTGCGGCTGAAACCGATCCCTTATTTCAAAAAGTGCTGACTGATTATGCAACGCGCGTGGATTTTGCCCGTGAACGTTTAAAGCTGGTAATTGATCAGCTGGATGAACTGTTTGTCGGTACCTTGGACAGTTTCAGTCAGAAATTATTGCGCGAGTTTTCATTTGAAAGCGGCAAGATTGAACGCGCTGATATTACCGATGATGCCAAGAGTTATACCCATCAGCTGATTCATGATGTCTTGCGTGAATGGATTCAGTTGCAACCGCAAAATGTGGTCAATTATCTGCTGCTCAATCAAAAGTTAAAATCACAGGATGCCTATGTTCCTGTAGTGGAAAATACCCTGAATTTTGCCTCGGCACAGTTTCAGGAAGTGACTGCGCCAGAACTGGATTTAAACCAGTTTGAACAGCTGGTGGATAACTTTATTCAGCTGGATTTAAGCCTGATTCCAACCCTGAGCGAATATTATTTGGCAGATGGCCAATATCATTCGGTGATTGCTAAAAAATGGCGCACCGATGGCTTGATGCAACGCACGCTATGTGATGATTTGCCGGCTTTTATTCAGGCTTTGGCTGAACAGCACAGCTATGCTTTATTTGCACCGCATTTTGAAAAGACCTTAAAAAATCTGACCGATCTGGCGACGAAAAAAGTCCTGAATAAATGTGCTGAAGACGTACTGAACCAGTTCGAGCAGCATGTGGTGATTCAATCGCTGAAAAGTTTCTGTGAGGCTCTATCCAAACTCAGCATGGATCTGGATTTACTGGATGCTTATTTAAAATTTTATTTAAGCCGTGAAGTGAAAAAACGCTTGCCGCAAGTGCTGCAGCAGAAAAGTGAAACCACCTTTGCCCAGCAGATTAGAACTTTGTCGGAAGCCTTGCAAGGCGAGCAAGGACTGCGTTTTGCCAAGTTTGTACAGGCTCATTATCCCTTGATTTTAGTGGATGAATTTCAGGATACCAATCAGGACCAAGATGATATGCTGGCGCGAATCTGGCGGGATCAGAAGCGCTATATGCAAGGCTGCATGATCATGGTCGGTGACCCGAAACAGGCGATTTACGGCTTCCGTGGTGGCGACATGCTGACTTATAACAAGGCCCGTGCCGATGTACTTTCCAAACAAGGTCAGGAATACAGTTTGCGACACAATCATCGTTCTGTTAAAGCGTTGGTGGAAGTTGTGGATGCTTTATTTCAGCGCCAGATGGATTTTGGTGAAGAAGTCTTTTACAGTCCGGTTGAGGCAGGTGCTCGTGCGCATCCTCCGCTTATTGATGCGCAGGGTGAGAATCACCAACCCTTACGCTGGTTGCAATTAAGTGATAAAAAAGCCGAACCGATTCAGGTGGCGTGGAAAATTCGCGATTTACTCAATCAGGGCATTGAAGAAAAACTCTATCTGGCCGAAAAAACTGGACCGAGATATCTGATCGAAAATGACATCGCGATTTTATCGAAAAACCATGATGGTCTGGATAAAGTCCAATATGAATTAGAGCGTTTAGGCATTCGGGTTAATCGCCCCTCCAAGCGTAGCGTATTTGATCATCAGGTCGCAAAAGATGTCGGGGCGATGCTGACTGCGATCATGCATCCCTATGATGAAGGCAAAATTAAACGGGCTTTACTCAGCCGATTACTGGGTTTTAATTTACAGCAACTGATGCAACTTGAAGCCCAGGCAGATGGTTTGAGCCAGTTCATTTATGACTTTGACTGCATTCGAGAAATGTGGCTGGAAAAGGGCTTTTTAACGGCATGGCAGTATTGTCTGAATTTATTTCAGGTCTGGAAAAATCTGGTCGCAACGCAAAGCAGGGATAATGAGCGCACAGTAGTGAATTTGCGCCATCTGACTGAATTACTCAGTCAGCACAGTGAGCAATATCAAGGCGCACAAAAGCTCTATCACTGGTATTTGAAGCAACTGCAATCTCCAGCAGAACGGGAGTGGGAACTTGAACGCAAACTGTCGAATGAGGCAGGAGTGCAATTGATGACCATTCATCAGTCCAAAGGACTGGAGTTTAAAATTGTCTTTTTATTGGGTGCTGATAAAGACTTCAAGGAAATGAACAAAACCCTGAATTTTTCCACCGTAGATCATGTGCATCCGGTGACAGGTAAAGTTGAAGTGCAGCGTGTGGTGGCGGTGAATGACAAGAACTTGCTGCCACAAGATGCAATTGATCAGCACAATGCCCGTGCAATCGCAGAGCAACATCGGCTTTGGTATGTGGCATTGACCCGAGCCAGTCATCGGGTCTATGCCATGCTGCAGGATCAGGACGGCAAATCAAATCATGCTTTAGCTTTTTGGCGTGGACAAGCTCCTGAAATTTTCACCCATATTGCCAGTACAGAAGAATCTTTGCTGACTGAAAAGCCGATCAGGCTGCAGGCCAAACAACAGCAAGAAGCTTTACCTTTACAGGCATTAGAATTTCCTAAGCAGCGGTTTTATCCACGGTCCAAAACCAGTTTCAGTGCATTGGCACAGCATTTAACGCGTAAACAAGTGATGGATGCCTTGGCAGTCAATACCGAACAGCTGCTGAGTGCTGCTGACGAAATCCATCTGTTTGAACCGATTGAAACTGTTTCAAACCAACCATTGTCATGGATCAAGCGTAATTTTCCGATGGGTACCGTTGCGGGAACCTTCCTGCATGAAATTTTTGAACATATCGATTTCAAGAATCAGCAGGACTGGCCATTGGAGATTCGCCGCCGTTTCAAAAATGACTACCCGAGTTTATGGTTGGAACTTTCAAGTAAATACGAGCAAGAGTTCCAGCAGCAGGATGAAGAACAGCTGATTGCCTGGATGGGTGAATGGTTGCAGCAGGTTTTAGTCACGCCTTTGCATCAGGATTTTCAGCTGAATCACCTGACTGAGCATGAACATCTGGCCGAGTTTCCATTTTATTTGTCTTTATCCGATCATGTCTTGGCGATTCAGCGTATTCATCAACTGTACGCAGAATATGGCATAGACATGCTGGATTTTAATCAGGCCAATTCTGCACGCTATTTAACCGGTTCAATCGATCTGGTTTATTTTGATGGTCAGCAATATCACATTGCCGATTATAAAAGTAACTTTTTAGGCACCGATCAATCGCATTATGTCGAAGCGGAAATCAGGCAGAGCATGTCGCAAGCCAGTTACTGGTTGCAGGCAGGCTTGTATCTGGTGGCGTTGCACCGTTATTTAAGTGTGCAAATGCAGGACTATGACATTGAGCAGCACTTGGGTGGGGCAAGTTATTTGTATCTGCGCGGCATGAATGGGCAAGCTGAACACGGTTTTTATCACTGGAAACCGGATGCCGAATTTGTCCTGCGTCTTGATGCTATTTTGGGCTACTTTGCTGAAGATAAAAGCAGCAAAATTTCCTAATTTGTAGAAATTAGTAGATTTTAAACAATAGATTAAGCTGTGGATAACTTTGAGGATAACTGTGTGGAAAATAAACAATATAAAGATGATCAAAGCGCTGCATGGATCAGCACTTGGAGTCAGTTTATTCGCCAGAAGCCCTTTAGTCATACATCACAGCAGGAAAATAGCAGCGACATTATCGAGCAAGTTCTAGGCGCGATTCAACAAGGCGACAGTTGTATTTCTGCAACCCAAGCGCAAGCCGATACCCTGCATGATTTAGTGGTTTCGGTCTCCAACATCCAGAAACAGATTGCTCCCTTTGTTTATGAAGACAACCGTTTGTATTTATATCGCTATTGGGCATTGGAACAGTCTTTGGCTCAGCAAGTGGTACGCTTAAAACAGCAAGAGATTGAAGCCGTCGATATTTCGGCTTATCCCGATTTGTTGACTGATGAACACCAAATTCAAGCCTTAAGTATGGTGGCGAAGCAAGCGCTGAACATTATTACCGGCGGACCGGGAACCGGGAAAACCTATACGCTGGCACGTATTATTGCCGTACTGAATCAGGCGATGCCGAATATCCGCATTGCCATGGCAGCACCGACCGGTAAAGCTGCTCAGCGGATGAAAGAGGCGCTGCAAAACTCGCTGAATGATGAAAAATTGCAAGACTTGGTCACTGATGATTTA
Source organism: Acinetobacter terrestris (assembly GCF_004331155.1). Taxonomy (GTDB): domain Bacteria; phylum Pseudomonadota; class Gammaproteobacteria; order Pseudomonadales; family Moraxellaceae; genus Acinetobacter; species Acinetobacter terrestris. The sequence goes on along the minus strand of NZ_SJNZ01000002.1, from coordinate 208,369 downwards.
AAACAACTCAATCCAATTACCATTCACCGTTTATTGGGGCTGGGAACGACTTATCAGCCACGCTTTCATGCCAAACAACCTTTGCCTTATGACGTGATTGTGGTCGATGAAGCCTCGATGCTGGATCTCAGTCTGGCCAATATGTTGTTGTCTGCGGTGCCTGATCATGCACGGTTAATTTTATTGGGCGATGCTGATCAACTGGCGGCAGTTGATGTCGGTTCGGTGCTGGCAGATTTGCAGCAAGTTCCCGCTTTAGCCGAGAATCGGGTGAATTTGCTCACCAGTCGCCGTTTTAAAGAGGGTGCTCTGATTGGGCAAATGGCGAAATTTATCCAAGCACAACCACCCAGTCAAAATGCTGCAGCGTTGTTAGAAAAGTTTGCCGAGCAAGTGGTGCGTTCAGGTGAAATCAAATCGGTATCTTTGCACCCAGAAATGGATGACCAAATTCAACTGGAATATCTGCCACAGCATATGTCCAAGCAATTTGATCGAAGCCCCTATTACGACAAGCTGATGCTGGGTTATCAGCATTATATTGAAGTCTTGAAAAGCTATTTAACGGTCGATGAACCTGAACTTTGGGTGCCACAAGTCGTCAAAGTTTTTGATGATTATCGAATTTTGACTCCCATTCGACATGGCGCTTTGGGCTTGACCCAGCTGAATTTGCAAGTCGAACAGCGCTTACTGGATGCTTTATCCCTACAGATGAACAAGCAAGGGGATTGGTATGTCGGTCGTCCCGTAATGATGACCTATAACGATTACCAGCTGGGTTTGTCGAATGGTGATATCGGGATCTGTTTTAAACGCAGTCGTGATGGGCAGTCTCAGTTTGAGGTTTATTTTCCCAGTCTGGAAAAATGGGTACCTGCGACCCGCTTACCGAAGAGCATTGAAACGGCATTTGTGCTGACGATTCATAAATCACAGGGTTCGGAATTTACCCATACTGCCGTGGTTTTGGATGAAATGGCACAGGATTTATTAAGTAAAGAATTACTGTATACCGCAATTACCCGTGCCAAAAAGGTGGTGAGTCTTTTGGCAGATCCAGATGCTTTAGTACAATCTTTAACCGTTAAAACCATGAGAAAAAGCGGGGTATTAGAGCAGGTTAATAATTTGCTGGGTTATTCCCGGAATTATTAACGATAAATAAATAATCTGTGCTTTTGTACGAAATGGCTTACATCGATTCGAGAAATTGGCGCATAGAGCTTTATGAATGTTTTTGAGATGATGGCTGCACATAAAAAGCTCAACACGGAAAGTTGGGTAAAATCGCCATAAAATATAATAATAATGTCGAAAGACAGCGAACTTACAGTGAAGTAAGGAAAAAGAGGAAACTTACAGCCGCTAAGCCTTGTAGTTTTGGGAGAGACTACAGGGCTTTTTTATATGCAAAACATTAGGCTTTTTCACAAAATGATTTGCTTAATCTGTCATGGATAATAACCAGACTCGGCAATTTATTTTAAAAAAGCTGTAATGTCAGGGTTTGTATTGAATAGATGTTAAATTATAAATTAGTTGTTGTATTTAAATAAATTTATTAAAAAAGTCACATTGAAATGGTACTGAAAAGCTAACTAATGTACGTAAAAGCTTACAAATAGATACGTAAAAGGCGACTTCTTTACATAAAGCTTTATGGCAAAATCAATCACACAGGGAAGATCAGTTACACAAGGATTGTTTATAATAATAACCACGAAAAAGCGAAAATTATTACTATAAATAAAATAATAATTATTAAAACATAAGAAACTACAGCGCAAAAAAGCCCAAGCCTAGCTTGGGCTTTTTTTTTATCCTGTACTGTTATGATGTATATAATAACTAAGCATGATTAAGATGATATTTATTGAAAATAACAAAAAACAAAGGATATGCGAGGCGTAATTTTATGACTGGATTGCTAAGTTAAATTTAAAGATAGAACAAGAAAAACTGTAATTGATCAGCGAATTGAAATAAAAAGATGAAAACATGTTTCTATTTTTGCAATCACCTGACTTTTCCCTTAAAATAGCGCACTTGCTGTAGTGATGCACGGCAGTCAATTGAGTGATCGATTGATTCCTATCATATGTAATTTTTTAAGCATCTCGGAGAAATCGAATGGCTTTAACAAACGCAGATCGCGCAGAGATCGTTGCTAAATATGCTCGCGCTGAAAACGACACTGGTTCACCTGAAGTACAAGTAGCTTTGTTGACTGCACAAATCAATGATTTGCAAGGTCACTTTAAAGAACACAAACACGACCACCATAGCCGTCGCGGTCTTATCCGTATGGTTAACCAACGTCGTAAGCTTCTTGACTACCTTAAAGGTAAAGATACTACTCGTTACAGCGCTTTGATCGCTGCTTTAGGTTTACGTCGTTAATTCGATTAAACTTATTTTTCGGACTATTGCATTTTGAATGCTGTCAGACTGAAAAAGAAAGTCTACCTGGCTCCAACCAGGTAAGGGGAAGGGGCGATTGTTTCGCTCCTTCTTTGTGTCTTAAATTAGTGTTTTGAAAATCTGGTGAGGTCGGCTTCTAAGCTTTGTCATTTATACTTACAGTTGAGTAATGTGAATGCCAAACCTTAGGGGTCTCCACTAGAATAGTTGTTCACAAGAACTAGGAAATATAAATACATGTCGATGTTTAATATTATTCGTAAAGAATTCCAATACGGTCAGCACCAGGTTGTACTTGAAACAGGTCGTGTTGCGCGTCAAGCAAACACGGTTGTCATTACTATGGGCGGCGTAACGGTATTGGTTGCAATCGTAGCTCAGCCTAAAGCAAAAGCAGGTCAGGACTTTTTCCCGCTGACTGTTAATTATCAAGAAAAACAATATGCTGCTGGTCGTATTCCAGGTGGTTATGGTAAACGTGAAGGCCGTCAGTCTGAAGCTGAAACTTTAATTTCACGTTTGATTGACCGTCCAATTCGTCCGTTGTTCCCAGAAGGTTTCTATAACGAAATCCAAGTAACAGCCACTGTAATTTCGTCTGACAAAACCATGGATGCTGATATTGCTGCAATGCTCGGTACTTCAGCTGCAATGTCAATTGCAGGTGTTCCATTCCGTGGTCCAATCGCGGGCGCGCGTGTTGGTCTAATCAACGGCGAATACATCCTTAACCCGAACCATGAACAATTGAAAGAATCTGATCTTGATCTTGTTGTGGCAGGTACTGAAGCTGCAGTGCTTATGGTTGAATCTGAAGCGAAAGAGCTTTCAGAAGACCAAATGCTAGGTGCTGTGCTTTTCGGTCATGACGAAATGCAAATCGCGATTCAAGCGATTAAAGAGTTTGCTGCAGCAGCAGGCGCGGTTGAATCAACTTGGGTTGCTCCAACCAAGAACGAAGAACTTCTTGGCAAACTTAAAGAAGCATTCGAAGCGAAAATCTCTGAAGCATACACAATTGCAGTTAAACAAGACCGTTATGCGGCGCTTGATGCACTTTATGCTGAAGCAGTTGCACAGTTCGTTCCAGAAAATGACGAAACGGGTATTGCTGACGAAGTGAACGAATTATTCGAAGACCTTAAATACCGTACCGTTCGTGACAACATCTTGTCTGGTAAACCGCGTATTGATGGTCGTGACACGAAAACTGTTCGTGGTCTAGATGTACAGGTTGGTGTTCTTGACCGTGCACACGGTTCAGCATTATTCACACGTGGTGAAACTCAGGCGTTGGTAACAACGACTTTGGGTAACACACGTGATGCATTGATGGTTGATACTTTGTCAGGGACTAAAACTGACAACTTCATGTTGCATTACAACTTCCCTGCATACTCTGTAGGTGAAACAGGTCGTGAATCTGGTCCTAAACGTCGTGAAATCGGTCATGGCCGTTTGGCGCGCCGTGGTGTTCAAGCCGTGCTTCCACCAGCTGACCGCTTCCCGTACGTAATCCGTATTGTATCTGACATCACTGAATCTAACGGTTCATCTTCAATGGCTTCTGTATGTGGTGCTTCATTATCACTTATGGATGCAGGTGTTCCATTGAAAGCGCCAGTTGCGGGTATCGCAATGGGTCTAGTGAAAGAAGGCGAACGTTTCGCAGTTCTTTCTGACATCTTGGGTGATGAAGATCACTTAGGTGACATGGACTTTAAAGTAGCCGGTTCTGCAAACGGTATTACTGCGCTTCAAATGGATATCAAGATTGAAGGTATCACTGAAGAAATCATGGAAGCTGCATTGAACCAGGCTTATGCGGGTCGTATGCACATCCTGAACGCCATGAACCAAGTGATTTCACGCGCTCGTCCTGAAATTTCTATGCATGCGCCTACATTCCAAGTGATCACCATCAACCCGGATAAAATCCGTGATGTGATCGGTAAAGGCGGCGCGACTATTCGTGCAATCACTGAAGAAACTAAAGCAGCGATTGATATCGAAGATAACGGTACAGTTCGCGTATTTGGTGAAACTAAAGCGGCTGCAGCTGCTGCGGTTGCTAAAATCCAGGCGCTTACTGCTGAAATCGAACCAGGTACAATTTACATGGGCAAAGTGATTCGTATTGTTGAATTCGGTGCGTTTGTAAACATTATGCCAGGTACTGACGGTTTACTTCATATTTCTCAAATTTCTAACGAACGTATTGCCAATGTTGCAGACGTATTGACAGAAGGTCAGGAAATTAAAGTACAAGTTGCTGATGTTGATAACCGTGGTCGTATCAAGTTAACAATGAAAGACATCGAACAAGTATAATTGTTTGAATATTCACATGAGTTAGCTCATGTGAATGCAAATTCATGAAAAGCCTTGAGCTTCGTCAAAGTCATCACTTTGGCTGGCTCAGGGCTTTTTTTTGCAGTTTAACTGAGCAGGACATTTGGAAATAAAATCTTATTTGATTGCTTAAGTCTTCGGCTCAGCTCATAATTTTAAGACCGATAGATTGAATGAGCCAAGTTCTTATCGAGTAACAACAAAAAAGCAGAATTGTGAATAGAGAATTGTTTTAATGCAGGTTTATTATTTCTACCAACATCCGACAGAACATCATATTTTTGTACAAAAACAGCTAAATGCTGAAGCCGAGCCTGAATTTATCTGGATTGATTGTACTCGGGCTGATGTGGTCAATCGTGCGGAGGCGTGGCAAAAAGAAATAGATCAGCATACGCCTGTGTGCTTAAACGAATTTCATGTCAAGGATATTCTCAATTTAGAGCATCCATGCGCATTTGATACCATGGACGAATATGATTTACTTATTTTTCGTAAACTGATTACCCCAGATGATGACATAGAAACCGGTGAACAGGCGCTTGAACAGCATGAAAACACGTTTGGCTTAGCCACCACACCGATTAGTTTTATCATGACACCTCAGGTGCTGATTACGGTGCGTGAGCAAGGCAATAAAGCGGTGGAAAATTATATTTCCCGTATTGAAATGAATTTTATCCGTTCTACTCAGGAACAAAATAAGTCACGAAAACTTCCGATTACACCGCTCGATTTATCCTTGCGCTTGCTAAACAGTATGGTGGATGGTTATCTGGATTTACGTGTGCCGTTGACCCGACGGGTGGAGTTTTGGCAGCAGGAATTGTTGCAAGGCCATCGCCGGTTTACCAAGTGGAATCAGTTATTACAGGAAAGCATGTCTTTTCAACAGGTGGAAAATCTCTGTGAAGAACAGATTGATGCTTTACAAGAACTGCGCGATGAAATTGTCGATAATTACCCGCATTTAAAAGGCAAGAAGAGGTCTGAACGACAGGATATTATGCTGGTTCGCATGAATGATTTGGTCAGCCATGTGGAGAGAATTCAAAAACATACGGTTCGTCTGCGTGCTTCTATTCAGGCTGCAATAGACTTGCATTTTTCAGCCATCGCCAACCAGACCAATGAAAATATGCGTATCTTGGCGATTATTACCGCCATTTTTGCACCGCTAACTTTATTGACCGGAATTTATGGAATGAACTTTGAGTTTATTCCAGGTTTAAAATCACCTACCGGGTTCTGGAGCATGCTGGTCGTCATGCTCATCACTACTGTATTGTTGGTCTATTATTTTTATCGCAGACATTTGGTTGGGCGAGGGGAAAGGAGCGTGATTGATCTGTTGGCACAACAACATAAAGATCAGCGCGTGAATCTGTTCTGGTTCCTGGATTATGAGCCGATCAAGCAATCGGTTAAAGAAACCATGAAAGAAGTTGAAAAACTGACCAAGTTAAAATAGAGCTTTGCTTTTTATAAATCGCTTTTTATAAAAAGAAATCCTATTTTTAAGCGCAACAAGAGAGCTTGCTCTAAACTTGAAATCAGATAAGTGGAATGATCTGTCTTTACTTTTTAAGATTGAAAGCTAAGAAAGACCAACCACTTGAGCAGTTCGCGTCAGTATTTTATATATCTCATCTTTTATTTTTAGTTTTTTGCGCTTCATTGACTCAATATCATCATTAATCAGATTGACCGGATTGAGTTCAAGTTGAGTGATTTCCTTATCCAGTTCCTGATGACTCTCAAATATTTTTGCAAAATGAGGGTCATCATGACGTAGTTTATGGATGAGTTCCTGATGTTCTGGAAACATCTTTTTCACTTTTTTATTGCATTCTTTGGTTTTCATAAGCCTAGATTATTCTCACAAAGTGGGTTTTTAGGATAAAAATAACCATCACGTACTTGGCCATATTGAACAGTACGATCCAGTTTAAAAGGCTCAATCAAGAACCTTTTACATTCATGTGCTTAACTTGCTTGCGTAATTTTTGCACTTCATCTATTAAATCTAGCATCATCGCCACCGCAGAAAAGCTGGCATCAAAGTCGCGTTGTAAACGGTAAGCCCGACGTGCACGAGAAACATCATCACCAAAGAACTGGTGAATACGTTCTTCTGGGCGGGTATCTAAAATATCGTATTCGAGCAGTTGTAAAACCCATTCCGGACTTTGTCCGCAGGCATCAGCAAAGTGCTTTAAATCAAAACTATGATGCTCATCAATAACTTCGGCATGATGAGACCCATCACATACAATTTCACGATAATGAATAGTGGTCATGATTCTCTCCTTAAGCATTGCGAGGCTTAAACGCTGAAAAAGCTTCCGCAAAAGCTTGATAAGCCTGCTGTTCATGTTCATTTTGTGCAGCTGGATACACGATATTTAAAACCAGGAATAGATGACCTGGTGTTTTGCCGGGAATCCCTTTATCTTTTAGCCGAAGCTGCTGACCGGTCTTGGCATTTTTAGGCAGATTCACCTGAACCTTATTCCCTTCAGGCGTTGACGTTTCAATACTTTGTCCTAGTGCTGCTTCCCAGGGGGCAACATTGACGGTGTAGTAAATATCGGCGCCTTCAACTCGAACTTTCTCGGTATCTTTATAATGAATTTCAATATAAAGATCGCCATTTTTCCCGCCATTCACTCCTGTCTGACCTTGTCCTGCAAGACGGATATGCTGACCTTCCTTCATCCCTTTCGGAATTTTGACCTGTAAAGTTTTACGCTGAACTTCAGGCTCTCCCAAAGCATTTAAAGTCGGAATTTGCAAGGTAATCTGTTGGGTTGACCCATGGTATGCAACTGTAACATCGACTTCGATACTGGCATGCTGGTCTTCCCCTTGATAACTGCGCTGCTGCTGTCTTTGCTGCTTTTGATATTGATAATTGCCTCCACCAAAGCCTGAACCGAAACGTCCGAAAAGATCTTCAAAGCCACTAAAGTCTGAATGGCCCTGCTGGTCAAATCCCTGGCGGTAGAAGTGTGCGTTATCAAAGCCACCTGTTCCCGTATTTGCCCCAGACTGATAAAAAGCTTCAGGATGATCGAGCTGAAAATCATATTCAGCTTTTTTCTCTTCATGGCTTAACGTGTCATAAGCCACGTTAACTGCTTGCATTTTTTCTTCCGCATCCGCTTCCTTACTTACATCGGGATGATATTTTCGAGCCAGTTTCCGATAGGCTTTCTTTATTTGATCTGGGGTAGCATTACGCGTAATGCCAAGAACTTCATAATGACTTTTAGACATAAAATAAGAAGCTAAAATTGGCTAGGTTTTAATCATTATTGTGCCTTTCATAAAACTGAAACAGTGTAGATCTGTACCTTATTGTTTCAAATTATGACGAAAAAAAAGCTCCCTTTCAGGAGCCTTTGGAAATACTGAACAAGATCAATATTTAATCCAGGTTACACTGCGTCCAATCACGGATACCCCAACATAGCCACGAAGATTTAAATGCTTGCCACTTGCACTTAGGCGTGCCTTACCTTTGTAGATTTTACCGCCAATAGGATCGAGTACCCGGCCAGAATTAAATTCACGCGGGTTATCCGGATTTTGTTTAAATCCCCAGATAAAAGGTAAACCGAGAAAAGGTTTATTTTTTAAGTGACCCGGACAGTTAGAACAGATCACCATTTTTTCGGTTCCCGGAATATTGCGGGTGGCTACAATAACGCCTTCGTAGCTACCATCTGGCTTTTTACTAATTTCAACATCGGCACGCGAATAACCCGTACGGTCATCAATCGTTTTCCATTTGCCGACCAAAGGATCAGTTCCGTTTTCAGCAAAACTGAAGCAAGAAAGTGTGGCCAATATTGCCCCTGCGAAAATGCCTTTATATAAATTCTGCATTAATCCCCCTTAAAATGAAATATTTTTAGTTTTAGAGTAAAACGCCTAATTTATAACGATAATTGCTTGAAAAATCAAACAAATAAAAAGCCAAATATTTCACAAAAATAACGGATTATGCTTGTTAATTTAGTATTTTGGATCATTAGATATTAAAAAAGCCCAGAAAGGGCTTTTAGAAAATTTAATTTTTGACCCAGGTGATGTTTCGGCCGACCGCTGAGCCATCTTTAGAGCTACGAATGATTAAATGTTTTCCATGATTGCCCAGTCGGGCACGAGCAGGGTATTGCTGTCCGGTAACAGGATCTAGAAAAGTACCGTCAATAAATTCATTATTCTTCTCCGGATTGAGGGTTAAGCCAGACAGCGTGGTCATGCCCACAAGAGGTTTATTTTTATTTGTACCACTACATTTTTCGCAAACCGTATTTAGATAGGCTCCAGGTACCGCGCGAACATCAATAATTTTAGCGGAATAATGATTACTCTTATCTTTTTGAATGATCACATCCGATAACGAGTAGCCAGTTCGGTCATCAATGGTTTTCCATTGGCCAATTAAAGGATCGCTAGAGGCAAAGCCAGAACAGCTGACGGTTACAGTGAATAACATAAAAAGAGACGTACGTAATTTTGAGTTCATAAACCGTTTAACCCCAAGAAAAATGAGAGAAAGAATACCTAACACAATAAAGGCATAAAAAAATTATGGTTTTATTTATAACGAATTTAACTGGGTATTACCAGTTAAATAAATAAAAATTAATAACTTTATTATGTGAATAAGGTCGTAAAAATAAATTAAGAAATGCTCTAGATAAAATCACAAGTTTTTTATGAAAACCTGTGATGACTGAAGATAAGTTTAATTAACCTTAATCCATGACACGGTTCGACCTAACAGGCTGGTGCCAACAAATCCACGTAAGGTAAGCACATTTCCGCGTGCATTCAGGCGTCCTTTGCCTTGGTAGACATGACCTGAAAGTGGATCTAGAACATGGCCATCAATAAATTCATCTTTGTTCTTGGGGTTCTGCTTAAAGCCTGAAAGGATGGGGAGGTCAATCAGTGGTGCATTTTTTAATGCTCCTTTACATTTTTTACAATGATCAATGGCAGGGCGGTTTGGAATGGCATGAACTTTGACAATTTTTCCCAGGTAAGTTCCATTCTTTTGCTGGGTGATTAAAACATCTGCACGTGCATATCCGGTTTTGTCATCAATGGTTTTCCATGTGCCGGTTAAGTCAGGCGTTTCCGCATGAAGAATACTGCTGGCAAGAAGCACCAATCCACTCAAAATTATTTTTGTGTTCATGTAAACATTCCAGTCATTAATTTATTTTTATGTATGAAAAATAAAAGCTTTATTGAGATTATTTGCTTTATTTCGGTATGGAATTTTACTTAAAAATAACCAAATTACAAGTCACTAACCTAGATCTAAACAGGTTGGCAGACAGACGGGGCATTAAATTTAGGCATAAAAAAGAGCAGCGATAGTGCTACTCTTTGTATGGACTTGAAGTTGAATTAACTCAGATGTTGACCAAATAATCCAAAGGCTTCTTCAGCCGTAAAGGTATAATGCGTACTGCAGAATTGGCAGTCCATGGTAATCGGGTTTTGAAACTCCAAGGTTTCACGTACCGCTTCAACCCCAATTTGAATCAGTGCATTGGCACAACGCTCTTTAGAACAGGTACAGCCAAAGCTTAACTGTTCAACTTCGGGTAACCGAACATCTTCTTCGTTATACAAACGATAGAGAATTTCTGTGGCTTCGAGGTCGGTCAGTTCTTCTGGCTTTAATGTGTCAGTCAGCATGGTCAGGCGTGGCCAGAGATCATCATCGACAAGTTGCTGCTCTTCTTCACTAATGCGCGGCAACAGTTGAATGAGTAAACCGCCAGAACGTTCGGTGGTGCTGGCCAACGTGATTTTTGTTGGAATTTGTGCAGATAAATCATAATACTGCATCAAACAGCCGGCTAGCGTGTCGTGTTCAATAGGAACAATACCTTGATAGCGTTCACCAAATTCAGGTTCAATATTAATAAACAGTACCGGGCTGACCAACGCTTTGAAAACCGTACTGCTGTCTTGTGCCTGAAAAAAGCGCGGATCTTCTTCGTAGTCAGCGGAAGCACGTAATTCACCTAAATGGTTGCATTCCGCCATGGCCCATTTAAATGTGCCCGCTGCCTGAATTTGCAGGCTAATACGTCCTTTAATTTTAAGGGTGCTGGCCAGTAGGGCGGTCGCACTGAGCATTTCACCCAAAAGGATTTGAAGCGCTTGCGGATAGTCGCGTTGGGCCAGAATGGTTTGCAAAACTTTTTCGAGATGCACCACTTCACCCCGAATCGGGCAATTTTCAATATAAAAGCGTTGACGTAATTCAGACATAAATTTCTCCAATAGCCCGTGTTAATGGTGTCTACATTGTAAAACACAAGCTAGTTACTATCATCTCTTGTGACATCAATACGCTGATGTTCTAGGCCACGTTGCAAATTGACGCCAGTCGGTTCTTGACGAATTTGAGCATCACTTTCAAATAAGTGTTCCAGCTCGGCTAAAGCATTACGATGCGTTTCATAAATCTTTTGTTCATCGGTATAGACCCGTTGTTGCTGAAGCAGTAATTTTTCATCGTAATCACGAAACAATTCAATGCTTTTATAAGCATCTTCTTCACTGATATCCAGTTCACGCAAAGCGCGATAGGCCATACCCATAGACGATAAATAGGTTTCACGCCAGATATGTTCTACCCCTAAATCTCGCAGTAAATGTACATGATGACGATCACGTGCACGCACCAAAAGTTTCAGGTTTGGATAGTTTAAGCGAATATGGCGTGCGACATTCATCGAGTCTTCAATATCGTCAATCGCCAGAACAAAAACTTTGGCGTGTTCAACACCTGCAGAACGTAGGATATCCGGTTGTGTGGCATCACCATAGTATACCGTACCGCCATAATTGCGCACGAAATCGACTTTTTCCAGATTGCTGTCAATTGCGGTGAAGGACTGATGCTGTAAATGCGCAATACGGGCAATGATCTGACCAAAACGCCCAAATCCGGCAATAATCATCGGGTTATGGGTATCTGGAATTTCATCGTAGACTGGAGTTTTTTCTTTATCAATCAATGGAATAATCCAGCTGCTAATCATCCAATACAACATTGGAGTGAGCACCATTGAAAGTGTAACAATCAATGTTAAAGGCTCAAGAATCGCTTGGGTGATGACTTTTTCACTCCCCGCCACTTTGAGCACCACAAAAGCAAACTCACCTCCTTGAGATAAACAGGTCGCAAGCAGCAAGCTGTTACGCCATGAATATTTTAAATAACGCGCAATTGCAGTGAGGGTCAGGCTTTTGACCAGCATTAAAATGAGTGCACCACCGATAATCATCCAGGGCATATCGACCAGGAGAGACAATTGTGTGGTCATGCCGACCGTCATAAAGAATAGACCGAGTAACAGTCCTTTGAAGGGGGCAATGCTGGCTTCAAGTTCATGGCGGAATTCAGAATCGGCAAGTAAAACCCCGGTTAAGAAAGCCCCCAAAGTCGTGCTGATCCCGAGTACATCCATCAGTGCAACCACGCCCAGGACAATAAACAAACCCACTGCAGTAATCAGTTCATGTGCACCACTTTTAGCCACAAAGCGGAAAAAAGGACGCATCATATAGCGGCTAAACAGGAACAGGCCGCTAAAGGTCGCAATGATTGCGGCAAAGTAGGCAACGCCATGATGGGTCGATTCAGTGCCGGCCAATAAGGGGATAATCGCCAGCAAGGGAATGGCGGCAATATCTTGAAATAATAAAATCGAAAAAGATTGCTGCCCGAAGGTGGTATTCAGTTGTTGTTTTTCAGAAAGCAGTTGCAGGACAAAGGCGGTAGAGGATAAAGCCAGCGCAGCTCCAATCACAAAGCTGGCAGAAAGGCTTTGGTTTAAGGCAAAAAAGATGATAATAGCCAGAATAACACCGGTAATGCCGACTTGTAGGCTGCCCATCAAAAAGATGGATTTACGCATTTCCCACAGTCGTTGTGGACGTAGCTCCAAGCCAATAATGAACATCAATAAAATGACGCCAAATTCGGCCAGTTCCTGAATCGCTTCAGGGTCGCTGGCAAGATTGAATGCGCTGGGACCAAGCAAAATGCCTGTAAACAAATAGCCGAGTACGGTGGCGATGCCAAAGCGCTTGGCCAGAGGAACCAAGAGTAAGGAAGCTCCAAGAAAAATCGTAATTTGTAATAGCAGCGACATTGGCCTGTCCTAGAATTTATTTTAAATCCAAAAATTTTAAGCAAAGCATCCGCTTTGACTTAGCTTAATTCCTGAGGGTCTATATCGAGTGTAAGTTTCATGGTTGAGGGCTTTTGATGCAACATATTTTGCCACCAGGCACGAATATAAAAGTGTAATCGGGCACGATCTTGTGACAACAGCACCATATGCGCCTGATAACGTCCGGCTTTGCGTTCCATTGGGGCTGGAATCGGTCCCCAAATATCAATCAGGTTTTCAGAAACCTGTCTTAGGGCTTGGGCGTGTAGCTGCAAGAACTCTTGGTTCTGTTCCTGACTTTTCGATTCACAGCGAATGAGTGCCCCATAACGAAAAGGTGGAAGTAATGCAGCTTGGCGTTCTTTCAAGGTCTGTTTGGCAAAATGCCGGTAATCTTTGTCAATTAAAGTGTTGAGTAAAGGATGATCCGGTCTCAGGGTTTGTAAATAGACTTCACCTTTACGTTCTCCACGACCGGCACGACCCGCAACTTGGACAATCAGTTGTGCCGTGCGTTCGGTCGCGCGGAAGTCAACACTAAGCAGTCCTGAATCAATATCTAAAATGGCGACCAGGGTGACATAAGGGAAGTGGTGGCCTTTGGCCAGCATCTGGGTGCCGAGCAAAATAATCGGTTCACTTTTCTGAATTTTGTCATAAATTTTTTGCCAGCTGCCGACCCGACTGGTGGAGTCACGGTCCACCCGAATCACCTCAAAATTCGGAAACAAGACTTGTAAATTTTCTTCAACTTTAGCCGTGCCCAGACCAATCGGTTTCAATTCGCTATGTTTGCACTGCGGGCATTGTTCCGGAAGGCGGTGAATGCTGCCACAGTGGTGACAATGCAAATGCTGATACGGCTGTCGATGCACGGTAAAGTTGGCGTCACAATGCGGACATTTGGCCTGCCAGGCACAGCTCTCGCAAATCAGCACCGGTGCATAACCACGGCGGTTTAAAAACACCAACACCTGTTCTTTTTTATCCAGACGTTTTTGTATTTCATCAATCAGGCTTTGACTGATGCCATTCTGCTTTTGCGCAATTTTCAGGTCAATCAGATGTATCTTTGGCATCAGCGCGATACCTGCACGCTGATTCAATTCCAAACGTGTCATTTTTCCTGAATCAGCTAGTGCATAACTTTCAATACTTGGTGTGGCTGTACCCAAAATAATTGGACAGCTTTCTAGATGCGCTCGATACATCGCGACATCACGGGCGTGATAGCGAAAACCTTCCTGCTGTTTAAACGAGAGGTCGTGTTCTTCATCGAGAATGATTAGACCTAAATTCGGCAGGGGGGTGTAAATGGCAGAACGGGTTCCCAGAATAATCGAGGCTTTACCGGTTTGAGCGGCTTGCCATGCCTGCAAGCGTTTTGAATCATTTAGACCTGAATGCAGCAGCACAATATTGCCATGGAAACGTGACTGAAAACGGCTAATGGTTTGTGGGGTTAAACCAATTTCAGGAACCAGCACCAGTACCTGCTTACCTTGTTTCAGCACCTCTTGCATGATCTGTAAATAGACTTCGGTCTTGCCACTACCGGTTAAGCCATCCAGTAAAAAAGCCTGATATTTTTTCTGTGCTTTAAGCACCTGTTGTACTGCTTTCTTTTGGTCTTCATTCGCCGTTAATGGCATTTGCGCCAATGTGACCGGCTGTGGACTGAAATCCTGATTTTCCAGAACACATTCAATAATCTCTTTTTTCTCTAAAGCCTTGATCGTCGCTGTTTCAATGCCGGCCAGATTTAAAATATTTTCCGTGGTTCCCTGAGGGTGTAATTTCAGTACTTTATAGGCTTGTTGCTGTTTTTCAGAGCGTTTTACTTTTGCTTCAGCAGCCAAATCCAGAACTTTCCACATCCGCGCCAATAAATTATACGGTTTGCCCTGACGCAAGAAGGTCGGTAAGGCACTCTGGAAAACTTCGCCAATTGGAAATTGGTAATATTGAGCCGACCAGGTGAGTAAATTTAAGCTTTTCTGATCTAAAAGGGCATGCTCATCCAGCAGTTCGCTAATGGCTTTAAGCTTAAAACGCGGATCAATCGGAGTATCACTTGTTAATTTTTCAACAATAATGCCGACCAGATTCTGACGTCCAAACGACACGGCAACACGTGCCCCAACTTCAGCTTGCTGGTATTGTTCAGCGCTGAGCATGTAATCAAAGCAGTCATAGATATGTACAGGCACTGCAACACGGATGCGATAAATGTCGGATGGAGTCGATGGTGTATTTGGCATAAATAAGGGTTAAAGCGTCCTGATCAAATTTCGTCGTGCTAAAGATAGAGTTATGTTAGAGTGAGCAAATCATGAATATCTAAGAATATGAATGATTTTGGTGGTCAGACGCAACAGCGCTGAAGGAAATTTTGGAAAATTAGAGCATCACAATGCCTGCATATCAATTTACTGCCATTGATGCTTCAGGGAAGCAGCAAAAAGGCGTGTTAGAAGGGGATTCAGCACGTCAGATTCGTCAACAGTTAAGAGACAAAGAGCTCATTCCTGTGACGGTTGATCCTGTTGAGCAAAAAGATAAGCATAACTCAGAACGCTGGTTTCAGAAAAAAATCACCGCTTATGATTTGGCCTTGTTTACCCGCCAGCTTTCAGTTCTGGTTGCAGCAGGGATTCCTTTAGAAGAAGCGCTGCGTGCAGTGGGCAAACAAAGTGAAAAGGCCCATGTACAAAATTTGTTGATGTCAGTGCGCTCAAAAGTGATGGAAGGGCATTCACTGGCCAATGCCTTGCAGCAAGCCGGGCGTTTACCGGATTTATATATTGCCACCATTGCCGCGGGTGAACGCTCGGGACATCTCGATTTAATTCTGGATCAGTTGTCAGATTACACTGAAAACCGCTTTGCCATGCAAAAGAAAGTGCAGGGCGCGATGATTTATCCGATTATTCTCATGCTGATGTCCTTTGCAATTGTGATGGGACTGATGACCTATGTGGTTCCAGATATTGTAAAAACTTTTGATCAAAATAAAGATGCATTGCCCTGGATTACCGTGGCACTGATGAAAACCAGTGACTTTATTCGTGTGGCATGGCCATTTCTGTTGGTCGCAAGTATCGTTGGTTTTACAGCTTTAGTCCGCTTTTTAAGAACCTCGGCCGGGCACTATGCATTTGACCGGTTAACGCTCAAATTGCCATTATTTGGTAAATTATCGCGTGGTATAAATGCAGCACGCTTTGCCAGTACTTTATCTATTTTGACCCAGTCCGGCGTGCCATTGGTGGATGCACTTAAAATTGGTGCTGCGGTGAGTAATAACTGGGTGATTCGGGATTCAGTCAATGTCGCAGCAGAGAGAGTCACCGAAGGTAGCAACCTTGCAACGCAACTGGAGCGCAGTGGTTATTTCCCGCCGATGATGGTACAAATGATCAAAAGTGGTGAAGCATCAGGCGAGCTGGATCGTATGCTGGAGCGTGCCTCGACCATGCAAGATCGTGAAGTGACTACACTGATTTCCACCTTGCTGGCACTGCTTGAACCCTTAATGCTGGTGTTAATGGCCAGTATTGTGTTGGTGATTGTGATTGCGGTGATGCTGCCGATTGTGAATATGAATAATATGATTTAATAAAATTGCGTGAAAGAGATGAATATGAATAAAGCTAAAATGCGCCAGAAAGAGATTGTTGTGAATGATGTTCAAACCTCCTCAAGCATAGCTTTCGGACTTGCGGCACGGTCGAGTGTTACTCGACTGAATCGTGCCTCAGGCTTTACCCTGATTGAAGTCATGGTCGTGATTGTGATTTTAGGTGTCTTGGCTGCGCTGATTGTTCCAAATGTCATGGGACGTGGTGAAAAAGCTAAAGTTGATACTTCTGCCATTACCTTAAAAGGTGTGGCGGGCGCTTTAGATCAGTACAAGCTGGATAATGGTAAATATCCATCCATGCAAGATGGTGGTTTAGATGCTCTGGTGAATCAGCCTGCCTCTGCAAAAAACTGGATGCAGGGTGGTTATGTCAAAGGTGGCTATCCAAAAGACAGTTGGGAAAATGACATTCAATATGTGATTCCAGGTGCCGAAGGTCGTGCATTCGATTTATATTCTTTTGGCGCCGATGGTAAAGAGGGCGGCGAAGGTACAGATGCCGATATTTATTATCAGCCTTAATTGAGAATCATTATTTATTTCAAAGCTGTAGAATATATCACTTCACTTCATCTGCCTGTTCAATGCTAAGTGAAGTGATAATAAATCTTAATTATAAAATATATATTAAGTTATTGAATTAAAATAAATTTATATAATGAAGACTGTTTGAGATTTATAATAAGAATTATTACCATGTTTGATGGTTACATTAATCGTTGAATGTGAATATAAATAGACTTTCTATTTATTAAAAAGCTTGCATAATGCTCTGAATGGCAACGTTTTTGCCGGGGAGAATCGAATGAAAGCATTAATCATATCGGATGAAATTAACCAGTTTCATGGGGTAATGCTCAAGTCTGTTCTTTTAATTTTGAGTTTGCTTCCCATAAGTCAGGGTATTTTAACTTTATGGAATGCGACGCAAGGAAGTAGCCAGATTATGGTCGGCTTTTTTGCCATCAGTTTATTCAGTGCACTATTTATATTGTGCTTTTGGTCTGCATTAAAAGCGACTGTACTCAGCTTAAAACAACAACAGATTTCAGCTTTAGAACAAAGTTTAGTGAATGTTTATCGTTATATCCCAATGCTGTTTTTAGCAGCCATGATGTCTTATTTAGTGACCCAGTTTTAAAATCAATTGCATAAAAAACCGAGGCATTGACCTCGGTTTTTTTTATAGCCTTTTTATGCCTTCTCCCTCTGGGCGAAGCTTAGGATGAGAGGAGTTTAAATCCTATCCCTACCTTCCTTCACATGCACTTCGCTTTAAAAGCAATGCTTTAAAGCTCGTTCAGTAGAGGGAACACCGTAATGCTTAACGTCGTGATTTAAACGACACATCTACCTTACGTGGGCGATAAATCCAGCCCAGAATCAACAACAACAATGAAAAACCTAGAATTGGCCAGTCACTCAGACGCATATATAAGGTTTCACCTTGCATCGCTGGAACATCACCACGAAGCACTGCTGTTTGATCAGTAGGTGCCTGTTTCACGATATGCCCGTTGTGGTCAATAAAGGCAGTTACACCGGTATTGGTGGCACGAATAAACCAGCGGCCATTTTCTTTAGCGCGCATTTGCACCATTTGTAAATGTTGCCACGGTCCTGCAGTTCCGGTGAACCAGGCATCATTGGATACCGTGACCAGATAATCGCTTTGACTGGCATTACGACGCGTCAGGTTTGGATAAGCCACTTCATAGCAAATAGCCGCACCTAGCGCATGGTTTTTCACATTCAATGGTTTTTGATCACGTGCACCACGAGAGAAACCACTCATCGATGGATCATTTTGCAATGCGGGCAATACCCAGCTGAGCCAGCCAGATAAAGGAATATATTCACCAAACGGGACTAAACGTTGCTTTTTATACAAGCCTTCAGTCTCATCACCTGTCGCCATAATGCTGTTGTAGTACATCGGCTGCTGTTCGATTTTTGATTCTTTCAAATCCCAATAAGGAAGACCGGTGACCCATGCCGTTCCAGATTTTTCTGCCTGAACTTTCATGGCATCAAGGAAAGGTTCGATATCGGTCTGAAACATCGGAATTGAAGATTCAGGCCAAATAATCAGATCACGGCCCCATTCAGTACGACTTAAACTGGCATAGATCATCAAGGTTTTGACTTGATATTCGGTCAGCCATTTAAGGTCTTGCGGAATATTGCCTTGAATCAGCGAAACTGAAAGTGGTTTCTCATCCTTCTTTTCAACAAAGTTGAGGTATGACGCTCCCCAAGCCCCGAGCAATAAGATCGCGGAAGGGACAATCCAAAATACACGTTTATTCAGAATTTCAACCAGTGCACAGGCCAGTATGATCACTACAAACGATACGCCGAATATCCCAAACAAAGGCGCGTAGCCATCCAGGAAACGTTCAGTGAAGGCATATCCAACAAATAACCATGGAAAGCCGGTAAATACCCAGGTTTTTGCCCACTCAAAGAACACCCAAAGTGGTGCAAAAGTCAGTGGCGTTTCAGGAAAGAATCGACGGTAAATCCAGGTTTGTAAGGCGGTAAATAGTCCCATTACCAATGCCATAAAGGCGATCATCAGTACACTTAAAAAGGCACTGGTATCACCATAAACATGGATTGAGGTATAGAGCCAGAATGCACCGACAAACCATAAACCAAAGCCGTAAGCCCAGCCAATGCCAAAGGCTTGTCGTGCCGAACGTTTACGCAGTGATACATAGAGCAAGGCAGGGGACAGCAGTGCAAGCCACCAGTAATAATAAGGTGCCAGCGCAAAACTGAACATGGCGCCTGAAAATAATGAAATTAAAAAAGGATAAATAAACGGGAGCTGATTTTTTTGTTGAGCGGAATTTAACAGCTTATCAAAGTATGTTCTCATTTACGTACAGCTCGAATCAGATGAATAGTGCGTGCATCTGCTTCTACAATGGTGAATTCCCAATTTTCAAGTTCAATGATTTGACCTTGTAAATCGCTGACTAAACCCATTTCTTGAAGCAATAAACCGCCGACAGTTTCTACTTCATCATCGGAAAAATCAGCATCTAAAACATTGTTAAAATGTTCAATTGGTGTAAGCGCTTGAACAAGCCAGGTATTCGCCGTTTGAGGATCATTATCTGGAATAATGAATTGGGCCTCTTCATCGACCTTATCATGTTCGTCTTCAATTTCACCGACAATTTCTTCTAAAATGTCTTCTAAAGTCACCAGACCGGATGTTGTGCCATATTCATCAATGACCACCGCGATATGGGTTTGAGTGTTCTTTAACATGCGAAGCACTTGGTCAGATCGGGCACTTTCCGGGACAAAGATCGGTTGACGCATAAGCATGCGAATATCGACTTTATTGCTCCGTTCGGTTAGAAATGGCAGTAAATCCTTGGCCAATAAAATTCCGACTACATTGTCGGGCTGATCGGACGAAAATACCGGAAAGCGAGAATGCGCAGACTCTATAAGGGTATGCAAGATGTCGAGTAACTGATCATCTTCTTGCAGGCTAATCATTGAGGTACGTGGGGTCATAACCTCACGGACTTTTGTCGCAGGAAGGTCAAGTACGCCTTCAAGCATTGCAACAGTATCGGGTTCTAAAAAACGACGTGAATCTTGTACTAATTTTAGCAGTTCGTCGCGAGTTTCGGGTGCAGTGCTTAACCATTTACGTAAGCCACGCATGCCCCACGACGGGCCTGATTCCTCGTGCATGATCTTTCCTAAAGACTCTTAATATCTAAAAAAACAAATTTTATCATACTCGAGAAAATATAGATGTCTATCTATAAAATTGCTGTATTTCATGAATGCATGAGTCATCATTTTCTATCATTTGGATACGGGCTTTGAAAGCAAAAGACAGCATTTGAGTTTATGTTAAAATGGCAATGATTTTTTGATACCGAGTTTAAGAATGTCTGAACCGCTTGTTACTCCCACTATTCAGCTGAATACACGAGGACTACGTTGTCCCGAACCTGTAATGATGTTGCATCAAGCGATTCGTAAATCAAAATCGGGTGATGTGGTGGAAGTGTTTGCCACGGATAATTCGACGTCTTGGGATATTCCAAAATTCTGTATGCATTTGGGTCATGAATTATTATTACAAGAAGAAGTACTGGATGAAGCGGGCAATAAAGAGTTTCATTATTTGGTCAAGAAAGGCTAAGTTAGAATATTCTGTTGTTCATTTTAAGATGACATAAAAAAATCCCCTCCAGTGAGGGGGATTTTTATTCCATATTCGGAGATGAGAACTTGCGGAATATATTCCTCATTCGCAAGAGGAGGCAGGAAAAACACTGTTTTAACCTGCCGCAAGGACATTACATGTTTGGATAGTTCGGACCACCGCCGCCTTCCGGCGTTACCCAGGTGATGTTCTGAGACGGATCCTTGATGTCGCAGGTCTTGCAGTGCACACAGTTGGCTGCATTGATCTGGAAACGCTTGGAACCGTCATTATTTTCCATGATTTCATAGACCCCGGCCGGGCAGTAACGCTGTGCAGGCTCATCCCATTGCGGCAAGTTCACTTCAACCGGAATCGAGGCATCGGTCAGCTTCAAGTGCGCCGGCTGGTTTTCTTCATGCACGGTATTCGATACAAACACCGAAGACAGGCGGTCAAAAGTCAGCTTGCCATCCGGTTTCGGATAGTTCGGCTTAAAGGTTTCAGCAGCCTGGGTTTTCAATGCAGCATGATCCTGTACCAGGTCATGCAGGGTGAACGGTACCTTAAATACGTTCTGGTCAATAAAGTTAAACGCGCCACCGATCCACTGGCCAAACTTGTGCATCGCCGGACCAAAGTTGCGGCTGTTATACAGCTCTTCTTTCAGCCAGCTGTTGTTGAACTTTTCGGTATAAGCCGTCAATTCTTTGACAAAGAAATCTTCGCCTTCAACCACACGGGCAACCGCCAGGTCACCGCCTTTTGCAACACCGGCAGATATCGCTTCAAACACCGCTTCACCGCAGAGCATGCCGGATTTCATTGCAGTATGAGAACCCTTGATCTTGGCAAAGTTCAGGAAGCCTGCGTCATCACCAATGAGAGAGCCGCCCGGGAAGGTAAATTTAGGCAAGGAATTAAAGCCGCCTTTGGTTACGGCACGCGCGCCATAGGAAATACGCTTGCCGCCTTCCAGATACTGCTTGATTAAAGGATGGGTTTTCCAGCGCTGCATTTCCATAAACGGATACATATGCGGGTTGGTGTAGGAAAGATCAACGATCATGCCCAAGGTCACCTGGTTGTTTTCCGCATGATACAGCCACCAGCCACCTGAAGAACCAGTTTCAGATAAAGGCCAGCCGGCACCGTGCATCACTAAGCCCGGTTTGTGCTTGGCAGGATCGATTTCCCAAAGCTCTTTAATCCCGATGCCGTAATGCTGCGGATCGGCATCTTTGGCCAGATTGAACTGTTCAATCAGACGCTTGCCGAGATGACCGCGGCAGCCTTCAGCAAAAATGGTGTATTTGGCATGCAGTTCATAACCTGGAGTAAAGTTATGCGTCGGTTCGCCATCCTTACCAATGCCCATGTCACCGGTCTGGATGCCTTTTACCGTACCATCTGCATGGTAAAGGATTTCAGCAGCGGCAAAGCCCGGGAAGATCGACACTTCCAGCTCTTCGGCTTTGCTGCCTAACCAGCGCACCACGTTGCCAAGGGAGATGACATAGTTGCCGTCATTGTGCATGGTTTTTGGCACCATCCAGTGCGGCGCTTCCTGTGATTTTTCATCAGAAAGCAAGAAGAAGGTTTTATCTTCAGTCACCGGAACGTTTAGAGGCGCACCTTGTTCTTTCCAGTCCGGGAACAGCTCGTTCATGGCACGCGGTTCAAGCACCGCACCCGACAAGATGTGTGCACCGACTTCGGAGCCCTTTTCCACGACACAAACGGACAGATCATTCAGGTTGTTTTCAATTGCAAGTTGACGGATCTTGATCGCTGCAGATAGACCGGCAGGTCCTGCGCCAACGATGACGACGTCAAACTCCATCGATTCACGTTCGATGTGTTCCATGTAGGACTCCTCATATGATTTGAAGGGGGCAACCGTGGTGATTTCACCCGGTGCTGCCATGAGTGTTCTTAATGCCCAGACACAATTTTATTATCATGTCTTTTATATTGTGGGCTAGTATAGTTTTAAAGCTTGATCTAGCCAATTGGCTGAATCATATTATTTTTCCGTCAGCAGGGGTATTCCGTATGGCTAATCAAAATAATGCACCAAATCAGACGAAAAATGTCACTATTCCTGATGATAAAAATTTAATGGGTATTACACAATACTTAAAAGATGCACAGACCGGTCACAAAAGGTCAATCCCTCCCTTGGACCAATTTAACCCAAAGCATTGCGGTGCAATGGATTTAAAGGTAAAAGCCAATGGAGAATGGTGGCACGAAGGTCAATTGATCAAACGACAAGCCTTGATTGACTTGTTCTCTACGGTACTCTGGAAAGAAGATGGCAAGTTCTATTTAAAGACGCCGGTTGAGAAAATTGAAATAGAAGTTGAAGATGAACCTTTATTCGTCAATCAGGTGGATCAGGTCGAAGTTGAGGGTAAACGCTATATTCAACTTACCACTACAACCCAGGATGTGGTGATTGTGGATCAGGAACATCCAGTTTTTATGCGTGAATATTCAGGTGAATTACGTCCTTATGTATATGTCCGTTTTGGCATCAATGCCTTAATTCAACGTTCTGCTTTTTTTCATTTAATTGAAATGGGAGAGCTACTTGAAAATGACAAAAATGAAACCATTTTAAGCTTACAAAGTGGTGATTTTCACTTGCAATTAGGCACCTGAGGTTTAAGCTTTGTGCTTCCGATTTCCTGAACTGCTGAAAGTGAAACTATGACAGCCATTCACCCTATTTATCCTTTAACAAATCAAATGCCCAAGGCGCAACCTGATGCACCGATTGGGATTTTTGACTCTGGAATAGGTGGATTGTCTATCGCTCAGGACATTGCGAATTACTTGCCCAAAGAACGCATCCTTTATTATGCAGACACTGCAAATGTGCCTTATGGACCGCGTGAAGACCAAAATATTCGTGAGCTCACCGCTTATGCAATTGAATGGTTGTATCGTCAAGGCTGTAAAGTGGCAGTGGTGGCCTGCAATACCGCTTCTGCTTTTAGCCTGGATTATTTGCGTGATCATTATGGTGAAAACTTTCCGATTATCGGTTTAGTGCCTGCATTAAAACCTGCTGTATTACAAACCAAATCCAAAACGGTGGCTGTTCTGGCAACGCCAGCGACTTTTCGGGGCAAACTGATTCAAGATGTAATGCAGCGTTTTGCCCTGCCTGCCCATGTAAATGTCATCCCCGTGACCTGTCTGGATTTGGTGCCCTTTGTAGAAAGTGGTGCGCAGATGAGCACGGAATGCTTAGCGACCTTAAAAGAGATATTACAACCCGTAGTCGACCAAGGCGCAGATTATTTAGTCTTGGGATGTACCCACTATCCCTTCCTCAAACCTGCAATTGAATCGATTTTTGGTCAGAAACTGACATTAATTGACTCTGGTGTACCAGTTGCGCGACAAACAGCCCGAATTTTGATTAAAAATGAGTTATTATTTGAACAAGATCAAAAAGACAGCTTAAGAATTGAATGTCATGTCAGTGGCAATAATGCAGAAAATTTAAAAACTGTGTTGCAGTGCCTGATTCAAGAGAATTTAACTTGGGATATTCGCAACATTAGTGTTGAATAAGCAAAGAAACGTAGCTAGTCTTTTGAAATATAGTAGAAAAATTAAATTTAAATTGGGGTGGTCGATTACAGCCGAACTGATCAGCATGGCTACAGTTAGGGATGTAATGTGCAATTGGAAGAGGATAACCAATGCTCGATAAGCGTTATCAGGTTTTTATTTCTACGTCTGGCAGTGAGATGCAGCCCGAACGTATCGTTTTAGCTCAGACTCTGGTGGGAATGGGGTTCTTTTCTTGGGGATTAGAGCAACGCACCCCCTTGAGTACGGCATTTGCACGTCGTCAAATTGATGACTGCGACTATGTGGTGATTCTTTTGGGCAGCCAATACGGTGAGCAATCGGTGTCAGGTGTCGGGTATATGCATCTCGAATACATTTATGCAGTCACCAAACAGAAACCGATTATTGTCTTTATGCATGAAGATCCGGCGTCCCGGGACTCGACTTTGCAGGATCAAAAACCGGAGCTTCGCGAAAAATTCTTGGAATTCCGTAAATTATTACAACAAGAAGCAGATCAGATTTTTACTTACCGTAGCATTCGTGATCTGGAAATGGCAGTGCGCTTTAACATGCCACAAATGCTGGAACGCTATCCTGTTTCAGGTTGGGTTCGACCGCAGAACACGCAATCCTTGCATGATGAAATTGATCAGCTCAAAGCTAAAATTGAGCAGCTTGAAACTGAAGTGGGCAAGCGAGAAGTCGATCCATTCTTATCTTTACCCAAAGTTTCCATGCATGAATTATTTTCTTTTGAATACCGGATGCATGCTTATCAGGACGGTAATTTCAAAGAGCTGAAAATTCAAAAGAAACTGACCTGGGCGCAATTACTGAATATTTTAGGCAGCATGTTTGTCAATCCGACACCAGAAGAATATTTTTCTAAATATATGAATGATTATTTAAATGATACCGGCCTAGAAGATGCGCGTGTAGAAATGCCGCGTGCACATGCAGTGGCACGTGCACAAATCAATATTCGTGCTTTGCACAGTATTAAAATGCAAATGCGTCAAAATGACTGGATTGTGCAATCTGGACGTGACGACCGTCAGCGTATGTTGTGGCAAATCACCTCCAAAGGACAAAAGCTTTTGGAAAGTAATTTGCTGGATAATAATCGTGTTTTTCAATTTAAATCACAATATTAATCTATATAGAGAAAGTGCAGAAAACTGTTAAAGTAAAGCAGTTTATATATGTTGGAAAAGGGTTTGATGTTTTCTGCACCTAAAGCGAAAGTCACGATTATTTTAGCCAATTTGGGTACGCCGGACGAACCCACTGTTCCTGCAGTGCGCCGTTTTCTGAAACAGTTTTTATCTGATCAGCGGGTCATTGAAATTCCAAAACCCATTTGGCAAATCATTTTAAGACTGTTTATTTTGCCGTTTCGTCCTAAACGGGTGACCCATGCTTATGCAATGGTCTGGGGGCAAGATTCACCGATGCGTGAAATTGTCTTGGAACAGGTTCAAGCGGTTCAACAGCAGTTAATTGAGCATTATCCACAGTTTGAATTAAATATTGTCCCGGCCATGAGCTATGGTAATCCGGGCATTCAGGAATTGCTGCAAAAATTAAGTCTAAATCCGCAAGATCACATTATTTTACTTCCGCTGTTTCCTCAATATTCGGCAACCTCGACCGCTCCACTGTATGATGCAATCGCAAAGTGGATCCTGACCCAGCGCAATTTACCGGGCTTGTCGATTGTTCGTGATTATTATCAGCATCCTTTATATATTCAGGCTTTGGCGCAAAGTGTGCGCGACTATCAAGCTGAACACGGCGTTGCTGAAAAACTGTTGATGTCATTCCATGGCATTCCACAGCCTTATGCAGATAAGGGTGATCCCTATGCAGACCGTTGCCGTATGACCGGGCAACTTGTGGCAAAGGCTTTGGGTTTGCAGGATGATCAATGGGGAATGAGTTTCCAGTCGCGTTTTGGAAAACAGGAATGGATTAAACCTTATACCGATCAGCTGTTAAAAGACTGGGCAGAGCAAGGAGTAAAATCGGTGCAGATTATGAGCCCGGCATTTTCCGCAGATTGTCTTGAGACTTTAGAGGAACTGGCTTTGCAAAATGCTGAAACCTTTAAGTCAGCAGGGGGTGAACACTATGCCTATATTCCTGCATTAAATGCCCGTACAGATCATATCGCATTGCTCATCACCTTGCTTCAAGCTAATCTTGATGCATTAACGCAGACATTCGCCCGCTAATTTCACCGAGGTTTCACCATTATGTTGCAAGTCAAAATTGTTCCTGTCACGGCATTTCAGCAAAACTGTTCAATTGTTTGGGATTCAGAAACTAAAGAAGCAGTTTTGATTGATGCGGGTGGTGAGCCTGAAAAATTGGCAGCTGAAGTTGAAGCACTTGGTTTGACCGTGAAAGCTTTATGGTTGACCCATGGTCATCTGGATCATGCCGGTGCAGTGGGCGCATTAACCCAAGTGTGGAATGTTCCGGTGATTGGTCCGCATAAAGAAGATGCTTTCTGGCTGGACATGATTCAGGAAGTATCGCAACGTTATGGCTTTCCTATTCCAGAAAAAGTGGACGTTACCCAATGGCTTGAAGGTAGAGAAGTGTTAAAGCTGGGCGATGAGGAATTTGAAGTACGTTTCGCGCCCGGTCATACTCCGGGTCACGTGATGTTCTATAACAAAAATTATGGTCTGTTGTGGACGGGTGACGTACTGTTTAAAGGCTCTATCGGGCGTACCGACTTTCCACGCGGCAATCATCAACAACTGTTAGATTCAATTCAGCGTGAATGTTTTAGCCTGCCAGATGAAACTCAATTTATTTCAGGTCATGGTCCAATCAGTAGCATTGGTTTTGAAAAACAGCATAATCCCTTTGTTGCGGGTAAAGCGGGTTAATGTTTGAAATTTTGTTGTAAAAAAAGTCTGCAGATGCAGACTTTTTTATATATGCAATTTTTTGAAATAATTAAAACTCATCTTCTTCACGACCACCATCCGCTTGCGGTGCATCCTGAGTAGGCAGTTTATATTCATCATTTGCCCAAGCGCCCAGATCAATCATCTTGCAGCGTTCTGAACAAAAAGGACGGAACTCGTTGCCTTCCCAAGTCGAAGGTTTGCCACAACGCGGGCAAGGAAAAGTGCGAGGCATCTTATTCTCCGGATAAAAATGATGATTCGATTAGTCAAACTCAAGCGCTCTTGCTAGACTTGAGCTGATTTTTGTTAGTTTGATCTGATTATGCCAATTCGTCAATTTCAAGCACAGCGTATGCATGCGCCTCGTGATTTTCAAATGATTCGCCCAGAGCCAATTTGTGTGGAAATTGGTGCAGGTAAAGGTAAACATGCCTTGCTTTTTTCGAGTCAGCATCCTGAACATAAATTGATTGCCATTGAACGCACCCGTGAAAAATATTTGGCGATGCAAAAACAGCATGCCTTAGAAGGACAAGGTAATTTACAGGCGGTTCATGCCGATGCCATGCCATGGATTGTGCATGCTTTATTGCCCGCGCAAGTGCAGCAATTTTTTATTTTGTATCCCAATCCTGAACCGCATAATCCGGCCCAGCGCTGGTTGAATATGCCGTTTTTTGAATTTTTACTGTCACGCTTAAAAGTTGCTGGAACGCTGACTTTAGCCAGCAATATTCCTGAATATATAGCAGAAGCGCAACAGCAGCTGATTGAAACTTGGAAATTACCCTTTGTTAAAGAAGTGATTCCAGTTACTTCGGCACGTACCCATTTTGAAATTAAATATTTGCAACGCGGTGAACTCTGTCAGCAATTGATCATCACCAAGCCAGAAGGCTACAGCACCCGTTTTGATGATTTTATGCCGCTGCAAGGTCAAAATGCGGTGATCGAAACTGCATCAGAAACCAATCCCAAAGATGCTGAATAAGTTTGCTATGAAAAAACGTGTTGCAATTATTGGGGCAGGTCCTGCGGGGCTGATGGCGGCAGAAGTTTTAACCCGGTACGATTATGACGTGCATGTTTATGAACAGAAGCCCTCGGCCGCACGCAAATTTTTAATGGCTGGAAAAACTGGATTAAATATTTCCCATGCCGAGCCTGTAGCACAGTTTATACAGCGTTATGATCAAGCAGACTGGCTGGCAGCTTGGATAAAACAGTGGGATGCAAACTGGATTCAACAATGGATGAAGGACTTAGGGATTGAATCTTATATCGGTTCATCTTGTCGGGTATTTCCTGTTGAGATGAAAGCTGCGCCATTACTGCGCGCTTGGTTAAAACGATTGGTCGAGCATGGAGTAATTTTTCATTATCGTCATCAATGTCTGAAGCTGAGCAGTTCCGAATTACAGTTTAAAAACCTGATCAAGGAACAGGTTGAAACCCAGCAGTTTGATGCCATTGTGATGGCCTGTGGTGCGGTATCTTGGTCACAACTCGGCAGTGACGGGGCATGGCAACAATGGTTATCTCAGGATGAAATTGAAGCCTTTCAAGCCAGTAATGCCGGCGTAGAACGAACTTGGTCCAAGTTTATGCAACCGGTATTTGGCCAGCCTTTAAAGCGCGTTGAAGCATGGGTAGAAGGTCAAGCCAAAACCATGGGTGATATTGTAATTAGCCATTATGGCTTGGAAAGCGGCCTGATTTATAAACAGGGTCGCGCGCTACGTCAGCAGGTTAAAAATGGTCAAACCATGCAACTCTATCTGGATTTAATTCCAGATCAGACGGTTGAGCAGCTCGCGCAAAAATTAAAACCGAGTAAAAAGCAGTCTTTAAGTAATGTCTGGCGTAAAGCAGGTCTAGACCATGCCAAAGCCAGTTTAGTGCGTGAATTGGTGGCTAAAGATCTATGGAATGATCCACTGGCTTTAGCCCAGCAGGTTAAGCATTTGGCTATTGCTTTAACGGGCTTCCGTCCGATCGAAGAAGCGATTAGCTGTGCTGGTGGCATCAAGCGAGACGTCCTGTCTGAACAGCTCCAGTTGAAGTCAAATCCGTATGTGTTTTGTTGTGGCGAGATGCTGGATTGGGATGCGCCAACTGGCGGTTATTTATTGACAGCATGTTTTGCCACAGGCCGTGCCGCAGGTGAAGGGGTGCATGATTATCTGGCTGCAAAAATAGAGCAGGGAAAATTTTGAACTGTGATTTGAAGCATGCTAGGCTAAAAGTTCAATCATTATAAAAAATGCGGCTGTTATGTCTAAACAAAACCTGTATAGCGGAAGCTGTTTATGTGGCGGTTTACGCTATGAAATTCATGGCGAAATTGGTGACATCGTGCAGTGTCATTGCCAAAAATGCCGTAAAGCCAATGGCACAGCTTTTGCCAGCAATGCTCCCATTCAAAAAGCAGATTTTAAAATTGTGCAAGGTGAGCATTTACTGAAAAAGTTTCAATCGAGTGAAACGACTCAGCGCTGTTTTTGTGCCGATTGTGGCTCACCGATTATCAGTATTAAAGCTGAAACACCGGATCTGTATCGTT
This sequence comes from Acinetobacter terrestris, assembly GCF_004331155.1. Taxonomy (GTDB): domain Bacteria; phylum Pseudomonadota; class Gammaproteobacteria; order Pseudomonadales; family Moraxellaceae; genus Acinetobacter; species Acinetobacter terrestris. The sequence continues at coordinate 178,467 of NZ_SJNZ01000002.1, read as the reverse complement.
TGAGAATTGGCAGCCTGGATACACCACTTCAGCAAAAGCCGACCCAGCATATCTTTGCTGCCTCAAAGGCAGAGTGGGATAGCATTTGCGATGGCCTGCCACAATATGACGAGCGAGCCTAAGTCACTCCAACAAAGATGAAGGGATCAAGTCATCCTTCTTTATGAGGCCGTTTTTGTGGTCGCAGCTTGGCTCGTTTCAGGATATTGTGACTGCCAATGTTCCAGTTGTTCTTGGGCATGCAAAAACTCGCCTAGGCCTTTGACCTTGTCTGCCGAGTTCTTCACGGGTTCTGCTTTGTTATCTTTGCGCCCATCATACAGTCTGGCTTGATTTTGCCAATATTCTGCAATCAGGCCCTGAATATAGCGGCCTTGTTCGGTTTTTAAATCCAGTTCTTTAAGCATGTTTAAAGCCGAGCGAATATTGTCACGTTTACGGTTCTGCGCAAATTCATCGGTCAGCGAGCCTTCATCTTCCATTTTGATCAGTTCATCTTCCATCTCGTCACTCATTTGGCTGAAGCGCTTATCGAAGTCGGTGAGTAAGGCAATGTCATGCTGATCATCTGGGGTTTTTTCAAAAGATTTGACCGGTTCGGTAATTAACTCCTGCATGACTTTATCTTCAGGCTGAATTTTATCGTTTTGAGTGGCGCTATTTTTGCTATTATCACAGGCACTCAGGAATACAGCCGAACACAATAAAACAGACAGACCAAGTTGTTTCAGTTGAGGTTTTTTCATGATCATTCCTTATTTTTGATCAATTTTTTTAAAATCATAAGCATGGGTGAGATAAGGGAAAGCGATTTCATCTTGCGGATAATGACCAGTGTAGCTGAAGACAATCTGTTCAAATAGGCTTTTTAATTGCTGTTGTTCCTGCTCGGGCAGGGCTGCAATAAAACTGGTAGAAAGCAGACGTTTAGACACCACATTTTCTACTGTACCCACATGCTGCTGCTGAAAAGTCTGGACATTTTCTAACTGAAATAATGATTGCTGCTCGAACACATTTTTCCACTTTTCACTATGATAACGAGGTGTGTTACCCTCCAAAGGTTCAATCAGATCTGCCAGTGCTTTGACCCATTCAACGGTTATATCGCGTTGATTCCAGATCAGTGCCAAATGTCCTGAGGGTTTCAGGACTTGATGAATTTGCTGTAAAGTCTCCAGATTGGCAAACCAGTGGAAGGATTGCGCACAGATCACGGCATCCATGCTATTTGCAGTGACAGGCAAATCTTCACTCGTAGCTTGCAGGGTCTGAATCTCAGGATAGGCATGTTGCAGCTGTGCAAGCATTTCCGCAATCGGTTCAATCGCGGTGATGTGGGAAGTAATTTGCTGTAAGTAGGGTAAGAATTTGCCAGTGCCGGAACCCAGATCGATGACCTGCGATTTTTCACCCAGTTGCAGCTGATGTTGCAGCCAGTTCACGATGTCTTGTGGATAATCCGGACGAACCTGCTGATAAAGTTCTGCAGCAGAACTAAAGCCTTTTTGAGCGGCTGGATGAAGTGATTGTGTCATATTTTGCGCTTTTTAATATTCTTGGCATCTATAAAATACCATAGTCGCTTTTCGTAAATAGGCAAGGTGTCTATTTGTTCTATTGACTGTAAAAAACAAGGGCCGATTTGCTTCGGTGTGGAAATGGATAAACACATTATTTTTGAAGACGAACAAATTCGTGCAATATTCTTAAAAGGCTCATCGGATGAGCTGATTTTCTCTTTTGGCGATTTAATTACCCGCGCCAAGGGACTGTCAATTAATGCCGAAAAATCGCTGCATAAACATGATTTTAATGTCATTGGGATTATGCCGAAGCTGAAATCGTGGTTTCCTGAAAGCTCAATGCGGCAGATGTTTGCCGAGATTCAGGAACTGATTGCGCCGTTTAAAACCCGGATTGGCTATGGCGGTTCAATGGGTGGCTATGCCGCCATCAAGTATTCCAACTTGCTCGACTTAAAACGTGTGGTTGCCTTGGTGCCGCAGTATTCAATCAATCCTGAAGATGTTGAAGACCCGCGCTACAACATGTTTTTCCATGCGGAATTAAATGCCAACATGCAGGTGCGGCCTCAAGATGTTTCAGCCGAGCGTGAATACATTGTGGTTTATGATCCTTACTGTACCGAAGACCGCGCGCAATATCTCAAACTGGAACAGGTTGTGCCGAAAATTCAGACCTTGAATTTACCCTTTACCGGACACGATGCGATCGCGGTTTTGGCCAGTTCAGAATTACTGCATGACTTTTTAATGCATGAGTTTGATGAAAGCTATTTCTATAAAAAAATTCGTCAGGTGAAAAAGAGCAGCAAATTTTATTATCGTAAAGTGATTGAAAACTTATTGCCGCGCCACCGCAATGCCTTGGGTTCGATTTTAATCAACAATGACTTGCAGCTAGATAACCAGTTTTTTGATGCGAAGTTGAAACAGAATTTACTGCGAGAATTGCTGAGTAACAAGCAGGTCAGTCAGCAGGATTTACTGAAACTCGGGATTCAGGTGAATTTGCCACAGGAAAACCGCAGTCATTTATTGGACTGTTTCGGTCATGGTCTGGTGTTCAATGTCATCAGCCAAAAAATTGAAAGCTATGCAGCCGGTGCAATTGCCTTAAACCATAAATTCCTGATCCCGATTTTTGCCAAGGGCAGTGGTCTGGTGCAGATTAATTTAAATGATGAGCGCTATGTGGTGGCAATGAATGATCGGCAGGTCATGAAGCTGTTTAAGGAACAGGAGCCTTTAACGGCGGGCATGCATCCCATTGTGATCAAGAAATATAGCGATTTTTATTTGCTCAGTTATAAGCAGTTAAACTTAAGTACCAATGAATTTGGCAGCCAAGATTTTATTGAAGACACATCGGAAACTGCTCAATTTATCACCCAGCCCGAACTGCCTTGAGCAGGAGTGAACCGCCTGTAACTGTTTAAAATAAACTTGACTTTGGTCTGATTTTTGAACGCTTGCTTTATATTTTAATCGGGCTAAGATAGAAAATATAAGGCAAGTTAAATTTGCTAAAAATTGAAGAATAAACAAATAAACATTACAGGGTGCGTAAGGATGAAACGTGATTTTATACCGGCTGTACTTTTAACCATCATTTCTATATCGATCCCTTCCTCTGCTTTTGCCCACAGTCTATATCCGACTTATATGATTATGGGCGGGGGATTGCTGGTGGTTTTTGCCCTGGCAATCTATGTGTTTTGTGAAATCCGCAAGTCGATTCAAGTTCATATCAATAAACCCACTAAATAGTGGGTTTTTCATATCTCATGCCGAAATTTAGTTGAAAAAGCACGCAAATTTGGATTTTAATATCTGGGGAAGTAATTTCAGTACCTATTTAAACCAGCCAAGGAATGCATGATGAAAGCCGTATTTTTAGATTATGAATCGCTCGATAAAAATGATTTAGATTTTAGTGCACTCGAAGCGGCTTTTGATGAGTTAACTTTATTTCCAAGCACGAGCCCCGCACAGGTTTTAGAGCGTGTGCAGCATGCCGATGTCATCATCAGCAATAAAGTGCTGGTGGATGCAGCAACGATCCAGCAATGCCCAAATTTAAAACTGATTTTAATTTCTGCGACAGGTACCAACAATATTGACCTGATTCAAGCGCGTGAACAAAACGTTGTGGTGTGTAATTGTCAGGGTTATGGTACGTCTGCTGTAGCACAGCATAGCTTGGCTTTAATGTTGGCTTTGGCCACTTCACTATTGAAATATGACCGTGCCGTGAAGCAAGGTGAATGGAATAAAGCTTCACAATTTTGTTTACTGGATTTCCCTATTATTGAACTGGAAGGCAAGACTTTAGGTATTCTTGGTTATGGTGAATTGGGACGGGCGGTTGCGAAACTGGCTGAAGCATTTGGCATGAAAATATTGGTTGGATCATTGCCAAATCGTCCATCGGATGCCAGTCGTATCCCTTTTGCAGATTTACTGCCACAAGTCGATTTCCTGACCCTGCATTGCCCATTAACCGACGATACCCGTGATTTGATAGATACCCAAGCTTTTGATGCGATGAAACCTACGGCATTTTTAATTAACTGTGCGCGCGGCGGTATCGTCAATGAACAAGCACTTGCCGATGCGTTACGCCAAGGCAAAATTGCCGGGGCTGCAACCGATGTACTCACGGTTGAACCGCCAAAGGATGGTAATGTGTTGTTGGCTGATGATATTCCAAACCTGATTATTAGCCCACATAGTGCGTGGGGCAGTGTTGATGCGCGGCAACGTATTGTGCAGCAGATGCTAGACAATGTTGCAGCATTTAAAGCGGGACAGCCGATTCGACAAGTGAATTAACGGACTGTCACTTTCGCCTTTTGCCAATAGGCAGATCAATTATAATTTTGTGCTTCCATTATCTTGTACCGGCTGTATTTGATTAGGCAGTATTTGTTGAACAGGTGCAGACTCAACTCCAGTTGATGACTGACTCAAAGGATGCGAAACAATAGGTGCAGGCTGATCTTTTGGACTGCCAATCAGTCCATCTTTGGTTTCATTCAGTTTCTTGTTCACTTTTACTGCCGTATTTTGAGTCTTTTCTATCGCAATCACTGATTTTTCACTGGCAAAATCTTTGGTTTCTTCCCAGGCATTTTCAACCTTAGGTTTTACTTTGGTGATTCCCTTTTGCGCTGCATGGTCAACTCTTTCAGCCGTGTTTTGCACCGCTGTTTGAGCCTTCTGGGTGAGTACTTTAAAGATATTCGGGTTATCACCATAAGGTGCAGCTTGCTGTGTTGAAGTCGCTGTTTCGGTTGTGGTGGTTGTCGTCGTTTGGGCAAAAAGTGGCGTCGAAGCTAAAATTGCGCTGGTAATTATTGTGCTGTTAATTAATGCAGCTTTCATCTTTTTCATTGTGGGTTTTATTCCTGTTTTAAAGCTCGTTTCGAGTCATTTCATCTCTATTTAATTTTATTCTAAAGGCTAATTTTGCTGGAAATATGAAGTTTGATGAAATGGCTACAGATTCATAACATTAAAAATAAATTCTTGCTACATAACTAAAGAAAAAGCCCATAAAAATGGGCTTTCTTCAATATAGGGCTTAAACACAGGATTCTAGTTTTCATCAGCAACTAGGGCTTCATCGGAAGAGGGTGTATGCGGTCTTCCAGCCAGATTATTCAACTCAGCATGGGTTTTGCCGTTGATATCCATATTGCTGGGATGTGAACTGGTCTCATCGTTGCTTTGAAGGTCTTCACTGGCTGCGTGTTTACTATTTCCTGAAGTGCTTTTGCCAGCTTGAGTTTTATCGCTAGCTTTTTCTCCAGCCTTATCGACTTTTTGGGTACTTGGTTCTGCTTTCTCATCCTTCGCCGCCTGCACGGCAGTATTTGCGAAAACGAAAAAAGTGCTTAAAAGGATCGCTACGGTTAATTTTACTTTCATGTTTTTCATAGCGCGATTTATCCTATATGAAAAAACCGATGGAGGTCGAGTTCTCAGACTCAAACATCATATTCGGTTTAATAGATAAATCATTAACTTGAGCATAAATTCAAACGTTTTAATAACATCGAATGAACAATCTGGATCGATATGTGAACGTGATTTTTAGCTTTTATTTTTTAGTTTTTGAATTTTAATTATTTTTCAAAAAACAAAATTGGGCTTGGATACAAAGTATTGATATGTGACATTTTAAATTAAATATCGATAAACGGTATTTGACTGGAAATTCAAAGAATAGATAGTTTTATATGAAAGAGGGGAGAAGAATCACTGAATCAATGTTGAGTCAGTGATTCCGAGGGATCAGTTACATTGAGCTAAAGCGTCTTCATGAAAATGATTACGTAGTGCAAGGAAGTTTTTTTGCACTTCTGGCGCATTCAGGTCAAAGTTATTTGCTGTACTTGTACCATCTTTGGCAAAAGTTGCTGAGCCACCTGAAATAAGGGTTAAGCCTTTAAATGCCCACTGTTCTACCGATTTCCCTGCTTCCAGATTACCGGTAAACTCAATCACGCATTTTCCAGGAAATTTAGTGATTTTGGCTTTATTATTGGTCGTGTCCGGATAGACTTCCAAGTTTTGAACTTCCTGTAATACACCCGTTTCAAGCTGTGGAATTGTGGGTGCAGATGTACACGCTGAAAGAGCAATACCCGCAAGACCAGTCAAAATAAGAGCTTTAAATTTCATATGATTCTTTCTTGTTGAGTGTTGTTGGTTTGAGTATATGAAATTGAACGTAAAATGCCTATATTTGTTTGGTTGAATTTATCCATTCAATAGCATCTTGAAGTTGTTTGAAATCATGCACTAAATTTTCTATTGGATTTTCATTACTTATTAATGCCGAATTGAATTTTTTCCATTCAGCTTCTTTTTTTGAAGTAAATCCATATACAGATTCGATATCACCATTCTTCCAAATATAGATATTTTTTTCTTTCAACGAATTGTGAATATTTTGAATAATAGGAAGAGCATTAGGAAGGGATGCAATGAATCTAAATTTTTTTGCTCCTATCTGTTTTAAAGACGAACAATCCTTTACGTGATCTGTATTTAAACTTAATTCAGGATGGTCTTTATTTGCTTCTAATAGCTTTCTAAATTCTTCAAAATATATTGAATTACTTTCGTCTATTAAATCCCAATCACTACAATTACCAATAAAATCTAAATCGGTTAGAATTCTTGAGGGAATTCCTAGTGAATTCAGTACTTTTTGTATGGGGAATAGGCTAGTTTTACTATCAGCAGATACTAATGCTAACTTCATTAAATGAAATGGGGTATTTTTAATTTTTGAAAAAATATTGGGTAGGACACGTAATTCAGTTTTACCTTCAACTAAAAGTACTTCATCACTAAAGAAAATTTGGGAAGCATTATTTAATTTAAATACTTCATTGAACTGGCTTGGATATCGATTATTCAGTTCATTAATTATCTGTGATATCGGTTTTCTAGCTTGTGTGCCTGACTGCTGTGTTTTGAAAATTTGCAAAGCATTAATAGCCTGCTCCGATGATAATAAACTTGCTGAGTGGGTTGAAAATACGATTTGAAAACCTGAATTGCTTAGAAACATCAAAGCATCACGAACTAATTCAATAGTTGTTGGATGTAAATATAATTCTGGTTCATCGATACAAATAATAGTATTTGATCTTTTTAAAGTAGGAGTATTTTGCTGTACATTTGCTAAATAGCGAATTAACGCCATTTGAATTGAGCGCTGTGTTCCATGTCCAAAATTAGAAAAATCCCTTTCAGTACTTTGATCTTCAAAAATCTTTATAGTTCCATTTTTAAAAATCTCATCAATGGTCGGTGTAGGAAAATGAAGTTTGACTGATATATCTGGGAAAAAGTTGTTAAGAATATTATTTATACCTGTATCTACCTCAGATAATGCAGATATTCTTTGTTCTCCATTATGTGATAATAAATCTGACACAGCAGATAGACTATTGCTAAATTGTTTCTGGTAGTTTTCTTGAATTTCTAAAGAAATTAGATCTAAAAGTTTAGATATAGCTGTGCCGCTTGTGTTTTTAGTTGAGTCTTTTTGTGCATCTGACATTGCTTCAATATGAATAAATTTCGGAAATATTTTTATTATTGATTGCTCAATACCTGAAGCAATAGGTTTCCAAACTTCACCATTAAATAATTTTACTTCAATTTTTTGTTTATCAGTGAGGTACGTTGTGCGTTTAAATTGTAATTGTTCATCAAAAATGAAAGGTCGCAATTTATTAGCATGATCGGTATCTAATAGTGTCAAAAATTCTTCTTTTACATTTTCAAATATACCTGATACTTCAATAGGTTCTTCTAAATTATTAGCATTAGTTGAATAATTAAAAGTTTTTATAGTGCCTTCAAGTAAAAATTTAATAGCAAGAATAAGATTAGATTTTCCAGCATTGTTATAACCAATAAGAGCAGTAAAATTATTTAAAATTACATGTGACTCTATACATGATCTAAAATTTTTTATTTTCAGTTCTTTAATAATTACACTCATTGTTATCCCCCTACAATATTTTATATCTTTTATAGGGGTAAATAAAAACCCCACTAACTTATAGCGGGGTTTTTCTTAAATTACAATTGTTTAAGGCTTAGTGCTGTAATACTGAAATGTCAGCCACTTTCGTAAACAGGTCACGCAGTTGCGCAAGCAGACGTAAACGGTTTGCTTTAAGGTTAGCATCATCAGCCATCACCATTACACCGTCAAAGAATGCATCTACTGGCGCACGAAGAGCAGCAAGAGCAGACAACGCAGCAGTGTAATCTTTCGCAGCAAATAACGGCTCAACCACAGGTGTGATTTTCGCAAGTTCAGCGAATAATGCTTTTTCAGCATCTTCAACCAGGTTCGCTTCAACCACAGCACCTTCAGGTGTCGCTTCTTTTGCAAGAATGTTTGCAACACGCTTGTTGGCAGCAGCAAGTGCAGCCGCTTCAGGCAATGCACGGAAGTGATTGACCGCATTTACACGCTTGTCAAAATCAAGTGGAGATTTTGGAGACAATGCTTGAACCGCTTGAATCACATCAACAGCAACGCCTTGGTCTTCGTATTTCGCACGGTAACGACCTTCAAGGAATGCAACAGCATCATTTAAAGTCTTGTCGTGATCTTTCAATACATCGCCATGCGCAGCAAGTGCTAACTTGATCAAATCTTCAATTGAAACATCAAGCTCGTTTTCGGTCACAAGACGCAAAATACCAATTGCAGAACGACGCAGTGCAAACGGGTCTTTCGAACCTGTAGGTGCTTGACCGATCCCGAAAATACCCGTCAAAGTATCTAAACGATCTGCAAGGGCAATGGTTGTACCTGTTTTGGTTTTCGGTAAAACGTCACCTGCGAATTTAGGTAAATACTGCTCACCTAAAGACTCGGCCACTTCATCATTTTCGCCTTCAATACGTGCGTAGTAAGTACCCGCAATCCCTTGAAGTTCAGGGAATTCACCCACCAATTCAGAAGTTAAATCGCATTTTGCAAGAAGCGCAGCTTTTTCAGCATCAGAAGGCGCAGCACCTGTAATTGGCGCAAGTGCTACAGCGAGTTTTGCAATACGAGTCGATTTGTCCCACAAAGTACCCAATTGTGCCTGGAATACCATGTTTGCCAGTTTCTCTTTACGCGATGCAAGCGGTTGCTTTTGGTCTTGCAAGAAGAAGAATTCCGCATCAGACAAACGTGGACGAACCACTTTCTCGTTACCTTCAATAATTTGAGTCGGATCTTTAGACTCAATGTTTGAAACGGTAATGAAGTAAGGCTGAAGTTTATTCTCGCTATTGACTAGGCAGAAGTACTTTTGGTTGTCCTGCATTGTGGTAATCAACGCTTCTTGAGGAACCGCAAGGAAGCGTTCTTCAAAGCTGGCACGAAGCGCAACAGGCCATTCAACCAGTGCAGTTACTTCGTCACGTAAGTCCGCAGGGACAATCGCAATCGCATTGACTTCATCAGCCAAGGCTTTCACTTGCTGGTCAATGATCGCTTGGCGTTCTTCAAAAGAAGCCACAACATGAGCCGCTTTTAATTTCGCTAAGTATTCGTCAGCATGTGTCAAAGTAATCGCTTCAGGTGCATGGAAACGGTGACCATAAGTCACGGTACCTGCTTTGTGATCCTGAATGGTTGCATCAATCACATCATTGTCTTTCAACAACACAACCCATTTTACCGGACGTACAAATTCAGTACGGCTTGCCGCAGAACGCATACGTTTTGCAATTGGCAGGTTGTCCAACGCTGCTTGCAAAATTTGTGGTAAAAGCGCGTCAAGGCTTTGACCTTTGACATCTTTCAAATAGCAAACTTTTTCAACTTTGCCAGCTTTAAAAGTCGATACTTGATCTGCAGTGATGCCTTGACCACGCATAAAACCTTCAAGCGCGCGTGTTGGTTTGCCTTCCGCATCATAAGCGGCTTGAACAGCAGGGCCATCAAAACGTTTTTGTGTATCGGCTTGTGCGCCTTCAACATTAACGATTTTCAATGCTAAACGGCGTGGTGCTGCATAAGCTTCGATAGAATCGAAAGCCAAGCCTGCATCTTTTAAGCCTTTAATGGTTTCAGCATGTAGCGCGTCACGTAATTTTTTTAAGCTTTTTGGCGGAAGTTCTTCACAACCCAATTCGAACAATACGGTATGTTTAGACATTATTTCTTCTCCGCTGCTTTTTCTGCTTGAGTCGCTTCTGCTTCAACTTGTGCTTTTAACTGAGCAAGAACTTCATCACGTAGAGCTGGTTCAGCCATCGGGAAGCCAAGCTTGGCACGTGCTGCCACATAACTTTGTGCAATTGAACGTGCCAAAGTACGTACACGTAAGATATAACGCTGACGTTCAGTCACCGAAATCGCGCCACGCGCATCTAACAAGTTAAAGCTATGTGACGCTTTAATCACTTGTTCATAAGCAGGCAGTGGAAGTTCAGCTTCAATTAAGCGAGTCGCTTCAGCTTCATAAAAATCGAACAACTCAAACATTTTTTCAACGTTGGCATATTCGAAGTTATAGGTCGATTGTTCCACTTCGTTTTGATGGAACACATCGCCATAAGTCACTGTACCGAACTGGCCTTTGGTCCAAACCAGATCGTAAACCGAATCTACACCTTGCAGGTACATGGCAAGACGTTCAAGACCGTAAGTGATTTCGCCAGTCACAGGGTAGCATTCAACACCACCGACTTGCTGGAAGTAAGTGAACTGAGTTACTTCCATACCGTTGAGCCAAACTTCCCAACCCAAGCCCCATGCACCAAGTGTTGGCGATTCCCAGTTGTCTTCCACGAAACGAATGTCGTGTACCAGCGGGTCAATACCGATCGCTTTAAGCGAGTCTAGATATAATTGCTGGATGTTGTCCGGGTTTGGTTTAAGCACCACCTGGAACTGGTAGTAATGTTGCAAACGGTTCGGATTTTCACCATAACGACCGTCTTTCGGACGACGTGACGGCTGAACATATGCTGCATTCCATGTTTCAGGCCCGAGTGCTCGAAGGAAGGTTGCAGTGTGGAATGTGCCTGCGCCCATTTCCATATCGTAAGGTTGTAAAATGACACAACCTTGTTCAGCCCAGTAAGTTTGTAAGGCAAGAATTAAGCCTTGGAAGGTATCAATATGCGATATGGCGCGACTCATGGTCATCCACTTAAAATTAGAGAAAAATTGTGCTCAATTATAAGGATTTTGTCGAGGAGTGGCAAAGGGTTAATGCATCGATACTTTTTTGAAAAAAACCACAATGCCCTGAAAAGATCACAGTCCTCTATTTCAGCCGTGCAATTTGGTCTTTTATGAGTACTTTATGCTGAGCTAAAAACCAACAATAAATCGGATAGATTGCATTCCTCTATTTCAGCAGATCAATGAAATTGTGATAAAGATAAACTGATCTTATACGATTGCTTGCATGAAACTGGTTTAATCTACATACAGTAAAATAACGCTTAAAAATAAGGAAGATCATGACAACTTGTAAAATTCAGTGCTATTTAAAATACAAGATTGTCCAAGCCACAGAATTTGTTTTTCTGATTCAAGTTGCCCATCATCCTGATCAAACGATTATTGAAGAACAACTGACATTTAATCCACCCATCGCATGGCGCGAATTTCAAGATTCAAGCCATCAAAATCGTCATATTCGCCTGAGTGTAGAGCCGTGTGATCATTTTGAAGTGAACTATAGCGCGATAGTTGAACGTCATCCTGCCATCAATCTCGATCATCAGCAAAACCTGAATGAAGTGGTTATTTCCGATTTACCCGATGAAGTGCTGCCTTATTTATTGGCTAGTCGCTATTGTAATTCAGACCTGCTGGTCGACATGGCAAACCGCTCATTTGCCTGGATGGAGCCGGGTTATAGCCGCGTTAAAGCCATTGAACAGTGGATTTATAACAATATTTTTTATGTTTCTGGCAGCTCGGACCAGTTTACTACAGCGACAGATGTACTCATCCATCGGGCTGGGGTGTGCCGTGACTTTGCCCATTTGGGCATTGCGCTGTGCCGTGCTTTAGGCATTCCGGCACGCATGGTGGTTGGTTATGTCGAAATTGAAAAATTTCTACCCGATTTTCACGCGATTTTTGAAGCCTATTTAGAAGGTGGATGGGTGTTGTTTGACCCGACGCGACTGGCGCCTGTTGAAAATATGGTTCGTATTGCCACCGGTATTGATGCCGGAGATGTTGCATTTTCCACCTACTATGGCGAGATTGAGCTGATAAAAATTGAGCCGATAATTACCGATGAGCTGGATGGCTAGTCATCCTTAAAAGGGATCAAAAGTGTCACTCACCATAATGATTTTAAAGCAATGTCTAGCGTCAACCGAGGATCGTGCCGTGGGTTAAAACGCCGTGGATAATACATGATAAATTTTGAAAAATCGTCATGACTGCTCCAAATAATGGGGGGACATTTTTACTTGGAGAATCATCAAAAAATTGATAATAAAAAGATATAAAATGAATACATCTTCGCACAGCATCATTCTATAATTCACAGCTTCAATTCGAAAATAAAAAAAGGCGCGCTGTGTTTCATCCGCAACTTGAATGGCTCAATACCTTAAAACCCAATTTCAAAGTCCTGCCGCTCAAAGACCGCCTGCTGTGTGGCATAGGCGCATTGCTGGGACTTGCACTTTCATCGCTGATCAGCTGGTGGGTCTTGGGCGATATCAATGCCTGGTATATCGCGCCAATGGGTGCATCATCGGTGTTGCTGTTTGCCGTACCTGCCAGTCCATTGGCTCAACCGTGGAATATGGTGGTCGGAAATAGTATTGCAGGCATTATTGGCGTGACCTGTGCAATGTATATTCCTAACTTGACCGAAGCCTTTAGTGTTGCGGTGGGCCTGTCGATTGTCTTAATGATGACTACAGATTCCTTGCATCCACCCAGTGGGGCAGTGGCTATTACTGCGGTTTTGGGCGGGGAAGCAGTACACCAGCTGGGATACAACTTTATTTTCTATCCGGTTTTATTGAATTCACTTTTATTGCTGATGATTGCGATCGTGTTTAATCGCATGCTGGGCAAACAATATCCGCAAGTTGCGCAAATCAATCAGCGTTCTAAAGACCCGACGCCGACCCAAAAAGTCACCATTCAACCGCAAGATATTCAAGCCACTCTGGATCAGCAAACCGAGCTGTTAGATATCAGTGAATATGATTTACAAAAAATTATTTTAGCAGCGCAGGAAAAAGCCAATGCGAGGGGAGTGAGCCAGTTTAAGTGTCAGGACATTATGACCAAAGATGTCATTAGCCTGAATGAAAACGATGATATCCATTCGGCTTTGGATAAATTCAAGCACATGAATTTAATGAGCCTGCCTGTGATCGATGATCAGCATCAATTGGTGGGAACACTGGCTTTGTATGAAGTGGTGGAATGGTTTAAGCGTGCGACCGATTTAAGAACCACATGGCAGCGTCAGGTTAAGGACATTATGGTGCGTCAAGTGGTTACGGTAAAAGCGGAGCAACCGATTCAGGATTTGGTGCCGTATTTTGTGGAACGTTCATTTAATTACATTCCAGTAGTAGAAAAGCAGAAAATGGTCGGGATTATTAGCCGTGCCGATATGATTGCGGCATTGAACCAGCAGTTGAATGTGGCTGCATAAGGCAAAAATCAGGCAAAAAAAAGCTACGGCTCATTGGGGTAAGAGCCGTAGCATAAAAAGCTAAACTGTTCACAGTTAAAGTTTTAACGGTATGGATTCGAGTCCCGATTTACCGTACGAACCGGATTCTGATAGCCTGAGCCAGCATCTATTTGAAACTGTTTTTTCGGCATAATCAGCCATAAAACCAGATAGACTAAAATCCCTGGAAATGCTGCGCTCATAATAGAAACAATGACAAATATAATGCGGAGTAAATTTGCATTCCAACCAAATCGTTCAGCAATACCACCCATCACACCTGCAATCATGTTCTGTCGGTTAGAGCGATATAAACCAACATTGGCCATCTAGGTCTCCTTAAAATTAGAAAAGATATGAAGTTAAAACAACTTATCCATAATTAGAAAATGGTGATGAAAAAGACTTTTTAAAGTAATGGGGAATAGTAAATCGTTAAGTTATGTAACTGGCTATGCCTTATTTACCAGAGTGCGTTATAAGCTATATTTAGCTTATATCTTAAGAATGTTGATTTATATCAATGAAAATCAACTCAATATCTGAACTGTCTTATAGGGAAATGAGAATAAAACCAGATAACTTATCTAATAAATAATTGAATGCACAACGAAACAAAGAAAATCTAAAATTTAGGGGTAAGTGGGTGTTTCTAAAAACAGATTATCGTAAATGTATGCTTGTGGCTGTTTTATTGGGACTTGTGGGCTGTAATCAGCTGCTAGAAGAGCCTGTGGCTGAACAAATGGAATTGGAAAATCAGGCAGTCAACTCTAGCAGTCCAGATACTGAAGGCAACAAACTGACCCAGGTAGCCGGGCAGGCCACACTACCGCCAGTGGATAAAACAACCGATACCCGGAAAAAAATTCCAGAAAGTGATGAACCTTATGTGGGGCGTTATCGTAGTTCGATTAGCTGTACTGATCCTTTGATGAAATGCAAAGAGGGAACTGCCGATTTGGTTATTAATTTATTGCAGGATGGCAGGGCATATCGCACTATTATTCATTTTGGCAAAATTACCTTTGCTTCGAACCTTTACCGTCGTCAGGATTATTGGTCTTATGATTCCGCACATCATCAAGTGATTGTGCATCGATCGAATGGAGTCGATTTCTTTTATAACATCGATCAAGACCAGAACCTGGTCATGGATTTAGATAAAATTGCCCATGCATCGGAGCGAAACGAACAATATTTTGCTGATGGTAATCCATTTCCTCAGCAGGCCTATTGCTTAGTCAAAGAAAGTACTCCAGTAAAATCCAGCGAATCCTAAAATTTAAGCAAAAAAAATACTCCCAATGTGGAGTATTTTTTATTCAATAAAATTGAAATTTATTGCAATTATGATCATTAAATTTGGTGGGTTGTGAGGGGCTCGAACCCTCGACCAATAGATTAAGAGTCTACTGCTCTACCAACTGAGCTAACAACCCAGAATGCATTTAAAAACTCTGTTTTAAATGAATTACAAGATGAAGCAAAATTTCGAGAATGGCGAATCTACCGAAAGGGGTATGGTTTGTCTTGGTCGGAATATTTGCAGGTTTCGTTTCTATTGTAGTCTAGAAAGAAGCCTTAAGAAAGATATGGTGGGCCGTCCGCGACTCGAACGCGGGACCAATGGATTAAAAGTCCACTGCTCTACCAACTGAGCTAACGGCCCATATTTTCAGAAGAAAATATCTGAGAAGTAAAAAAGCTTCCCTGTAGAGAAGCTCTTTAGAATCTTGGTGGGCCGTCCGCGACTCGAACGCGGGACCAATGGATTAAAAGTCCACTGCTCTACCAACTGAGCTAACGGCCCAAGATAATCAAAATAAGTGGTGGGCCGTCCGCGACTCGAACGCGGGACCAATGGATTAAAAGTCCACTGCTCTACCAACTGAGCTAACGGCCCTTAACCAACATTCAAGCATTGCTTGGATGCACAGTGTAAGAAAATAAAAGAACTTTCTAAACACCACTTCGTTTTGATGGGCGTATTGTAGCAAGTTATCAAACGAGCGCAAGTAAAAAATAGCAAACTTGTTGATGTTTGATTATAAATGCAACAAATTTGCTATATCTACTCAAAAAACATACGTTTTGAGTTAGAAACGGTACTGATAAGCTTGAATATTGTTGAATATTTCGACTGTTAAATCACAATATTCCGTGGCATTCGGCAGTAAAACCAGCAAGCGTTCATCATTTTTATTCGGATCAAAAGCCTGTTCTTTTAACTTGTTCTTTTGGTATTTAAACGTACCGGTAGTTTCGACTTGTACCTGAACACGCAAGAACACAGGAACAGCATAAGCAGGCAAGCATTTTTTAAACTCGGTTGCCATTTGCTTTAAATCTTGTGCTGTTAATTCTGTACCCGCTGCCAGCGTAATTGCTGCCATACCGGCACGACCGTTGGTATTGGGGATTTCTACGCCATAAACTACAGCTTCAGCAATTTTTTCATATTCACTGACTGCATTTTCTACTTCAGTGGTGGATACATTTTCACCTTTCCAGCGGAATGTATCACCCAGGCGGTCCACGAATTGGGCATGACGGAAGCCGATATCGCGTACCAGGTCACCAGTGTTAAAGAAGGCATCACCCGGTTTAAACACGTCTTTCATAATCACGGATTGATTCTTTTCCGGGTCGGTATAGCCATCAAAAGGTGAGCGACGGGTAATTTTACCAATCAATAAACCGACTTCGCCCTTTTTAACCTTCTTGCACCAGCCTTTGGCATCTTTCACCGGTGCATTGCTTTCTTTATCAAACTCAACAATGGCATAGGGAGTAGGGGAAAAGCCGACGGTGTTGTCAAAGTTGAACACGTTACTGAAACCGACATTGCCTTCGCTTGAAGCATACAGCTCAAGAATTTCTTCGACTCCAAAACGCTGCTTGAATTTGTCCCAGATATTTGGGCGCATGCCATTACCGATCATCTTTTTGACACGATGACCGTATTCAAGTTCAGAGACAGGCGCATCCATGAGGTAACGGCATAATTCACCGACATAGCCAATCGCCGAGACATCGAATTTTTGCACATCTTTCCAGAAAGCAGAGGTGGAGTATTTACGTCGTAATGCCAATGTGGCACCGCCGGCAATGACACCGCACCAACAGACTACAATCCCTGTGGCATGATAGAGCGGCAAGGTCACATACATGACGTCGTCTTTATTCAGGTTTAACACATGCCCATAGGTGCCATAGGCCAAAGTCCAGCGGCTATGCGTGAAAATGACCGCTTTGGGTAAACCGGTGGTACCCGAGGTGTAGATATAAAATAAGCCGTCTTTACCCTGAATGCTATGCGTGGTCGGTGTGTTGAATTTGGGAAAATGATCGATTTTATCTGCAAGATTTGCCCAGTCTTTCGGTGCTGTACCTGCATCAATTTGAGTGGCCTGATCTGCAAACCAGTGAAAACGGTCTGCTGCAACTGTTAAGTCTGGACGGACTTCTTCTACCGCGTGACGGCATTCTTCACCGACAATGACTGCAATCGGTTTAACCAGATTAATACTGTGCGTCAGTGCCTTAGCGGTTTGCGATGTGTTGACCAAAGCCGAAGTTACGCCAATTTTCGCTAAAGCTACAACTGTTGCCACCAGTTCAGGGCGGTTTTCTACCATCACCGCAATCACATCGCCTTTACGCGCGCCAAGCGACAGATAAAAGTGCCCGATTTGGTTGGCCCATTCATTCAGCTCTTGATAACTGAATTTCTGATCTTCGAATAATAGCGCTGTACCGTGAGGATTGCGTTTGACTGCTTTTTCAAAGGCAATGCCCAAGCCCGCAGGTGTGTTGGATGTGCGTAAATAGGCTTGTTTCAGACCACTCAATAGATGAGGGACTTTGCTCATAAATTTGGGTAATTTTGCTGCGACATCAGCAAGACCAATAAGATCGCTCTGTGTGTTGTGGTTCATAAGAATCCTATTTATTTTTTCATAATCCAATATGTCTATTTGTTTGCGGTCATCTGTACAGGTGTCTTTTTAATCGTTTAATCCTAGTGCAATCAACCTAATTTGACAAAAGTATCAAAAAAAACCTAGTCACCGAAATGACTAGGTTTTTTTTATTCGCTGCATTAGAGCTAATTATGACTCATTTGCAGGAGTTACTTTCTTTGGAGGGCGACCGCGAGGGCGACGGGGACGGACAGGTTTGTCTGCGTCATCATCAGCATCCGGGGTATCCGTATCAGCTTTTGGCTCAGCCAGTGCCTGTACGTCTTGAGCGACCTCTGTCGGGGCAGGTTTTGGCTTTGCTGCCTTTTCAACAGGAGCGGCTTTAGCTGGCTTGACTGGCTCGGCAACCACTTTTGGAGCGGCTGTGACTTCAGTCACTTCCGCTACGGGCGCTTGCTCAATCACAGCTTCTGCTTGTTTAACCGGAGCAGCTTCAGTCGCTGTCGTTTCAACAACTTCTTTTGCAGCTTCAGGTTCGCTATGTTGTGCCTTTTTGGCTTGCTCTAAAGCCTGTTCCGCAGCAAGTTTGGCCAAACGACGACGTTCACGTGGATCATTGGCAACACGGGTGTCCGAAACAGCAGCCGGTGGGGTCAAGGCCAACACAGGTGCCGGTTCAGCCTCCGGTGCAGCTTTAGCTACCGCAACATCACGGGTCACTGGCTGTGCTGGTGCTTCGGCTTCAGTTGCCTGATGCACGAGAGTTGCCGCATATTGCTCAGTGAATTTCACCAATGCACGGTTGAACGTCGGGATTAAACCAAATTGTTCGATTAAGACTGAACAATCTTCACCATAGACATGGCGAATCAGGCTACCCACGGTATATTGACCCAAAGTTGGAACCTGAGATGGGTTCAACTTTGGATTTTGAGCCTGTTTGGCCTGAGCTTCACGTTTTTGACGACGGTGCATACGCGGATCGTTGCTGGCACGTTGGTCAGCAGAACGCGGTTGCTGTGGCTCGCGGGTTTCAGGCGTTGCGGCAGGTTTTTCTTCTTTCGCAGCAACCGGTTTCTCAACCACAGCGGCTTTGATTTCTGCTACAGCGACAGGTGCAGTTTGAGCGATTGGTGCTTCAACAACAGCTGCTGGTGCATTTAACGCCACAATTTCACTTTTCGCCTGATCGACATTTACCACTAGTGCAGTTGGAATAACTTCCTGACGAGGCGTATCAATCACTTCGACTTTAGGTTGTTGTTCGCTCACTACAGGAGCAGCAATGGCTTGCTGAGGAGCAGCCTGTTCGTTCAATACGCTTTGATCGCGGTGGCGATTTGGGCGGTTTGGACGTTGTGGGCTATTGCGGTCACGGCGTGGAACAGCATTTTGCTCTGGTTGAGTTTCAGAGGCTTGTTGTTCAACGTGTTGGCGTCGAGTCGGGCGCTTGTTGTCACGCTGATCTTGACGCTGCTCGTGACGTTGATCTTGGCGCGGTTCTTGACGTGTTTCTTGGCGCGGTTCTTGACGTGCTTCTTGGCGCTGCTCATGACGAGGAACTTGAACAATTTCTTCATGCACTTGATTTTGTTGATTGTCGTGCTGAACTTGTTCACGTTGCTCTTTCGGCTTTGTCGTACGCTTTTTATTGTGACGTTGCGCTTTTTCTTCACGGTCAGAATACTTATCCGCAACTTCATGCTGTTCCTGTTTTGCTGCTACAGGCGCACTTGGTGTTAAATAAATATTGTTGTTTGTAGTCGCCACCGGTTCGCTTACAACTGGTGCAGCTGTTGCAACCTGACCGAATTGGCCACGGCTCACAGCACCACCATTGACCATTTGTTCAATGGCAGCAGCAGCATTGTTTGCAGTACGTGCCTGATCAACGGTTTTAGCTTGCTTTTGCACAAACAGGTTTTCTAGCCATGCACATGGGCTTGCTGAAGCTTGAGCAGCAGGCGCAACTTGAGCTGGCTGTGCTTGCTGTACGTCTTGAGCCGCTTGTTGTGGACGACGTTGTGGCTTGTTGTTCTGGTTTTTAGCCTGTTGCTGAGCAGGTGCCTGCTGTGCAGCAGCTTGAGCAGCCTGTTGCTCACCTTCCAAATGCCAGTCAGAAGATTCGTAACCCAGCTCTTTTTCACTTGAACGGGTTGCTTCGGTACGTTCGTAGCTGGTTGGCGCAAAACCTTCAGCATTAAAAGTAATTTCGTAATGGGGTGTTTCCAGGTGCGGATGGGGCAACACGGTTACACGGACATTTGAAGTTTGTTCTAAATACACCAAGGTATGACGCTTTTCATTCAACATGAATGCTGCGATTTCAACCGGAACTTCGACCTGAACTTCACCTTGACGTTCACGCAGTGCAATTTCTTCCACTTTACGCATGATTGAAAGGGATAAAGAGCGCAAGTCACGTACCATGCCGGTACCATGACAGCGTGGGCATACATAACCTGTTGCTTCTTCTAGCGATGGACGTAAGCGTTGACGGCTCATTTCCATCAAGCCAAAACGTGACAATTGACCGAACTGGATACGTGCGCGGTCGCTTTGGGTTGCTTCACGAAGTTTTGCTTCAACCATGCGCTGGTTGCGGTCTTTGGTCATGTCGATGAAATCGATCACTACCAAACCACCGATATCACGTAAACGCAGTTGACGTGCAATTTCTTCAGCAGCTTCCAGGTTGGTATTTAAAGCGGTGTCTTCAACATCATGACCACGGGTCGATTTCGCCGAGTTAATGTCGATTGACACTAAAGCTTCGGTTTGGTCGATTACGATTGAACCGCCAGAAGGAAGTTTTACTTCACGTTCATAAGCTGTTTGAATTTGGCTTTCAATGGCAAAGTGAGCAAATAATGGCTCATTTAACGTATAGGTTTTAAGTTTGTCTAACTGACGCGGCATCACGGCTTTCACGAAGTTATAGGCTTCGGTATAGGCTTGCTCAGAGTCAATTAAAATTTCTGCAACATCGTCACGTAAATAGTCACGAATCGCACGAGTCACCACGCCCGCTTCCTGATGCACCAGCATTGGTGATGGACCAGAACTTGCTGTGGTTTGGATTTGTGCCCAAAGATCCATCAGATGTTGCAAGTCAAGTTGCAATTCTTCTTGTGAACGGCCAATACCGGCAGTACGAACAATCACGCTCATGCCACGCGGAATATTCAGTGACGACAACATTTCTTTCAATTCTTCACGAACTGAACCTGAAATTTGACGACTGATACCGCCACCTTTAGGGTTATTTGGCATAAGCACCAAATAACGACCGGCAAGCGAGATAAAGGTAGAAAGGGCCGCGCCTTTATTGCCACGTTCTTCTTTTTCCACCTGAACAAGAAGTTCTGTGCCTTCAGTGATCAATTCGCGGATATTCGAAGTTTGGCGAGGGTCTGCCTTGTAGTATGAGTTTGCGATTTCACGCATAGACAGGAAGCCTTGACGACCTGCACCATACTCAACAAATACAGCTTCTAGAGAAGGTTCAACGCGAGTTACGTGACCTTTATAGATATTGGATTTCTTTTGTTCACGGGTACGATTTTCTAAATCAAAATCGTAAAGACGCTGACCAGTGACAAGTGCAACGCGAATCTCTTCGGCATGTGTTGCATTAATCAACATACGTTTCATGGGTGTAACACCTAATAGTGATACACAACAAAACATCGCTATTCACGTAGCGAACATCACACATTACGGATCAATACCCAGATCTCAAATAAACGCTTGTGGTCTGAGCTTTTTTACCGGCCTTTTTTTGGGCTTCGGTGTTTGATTCACGTATTGATGATGGCAATACGGCTTCAATCCTTAAACGATTAAAGTCACCTGAGCGCTTCACTGGCGGACAAACGGTGCATTGGATGTGAGTAACTTTCACTGTCATGCAGCTTGAAGATCATCCCTTCATTAAGATAGAGCGTCTTGATACGGAATTATCATCGTATCTTTGCTTTATGTGCAGATCCAATGCATCAACGTTGTAGCCTGAATGCGACTTCAGGGTGCGACTAATCTGATGTGTATCAGTTTACGTTTAAAAACCAACTTTAAGTTGGCGACATATTTTTTAGGGCAGACTGATTTATGTACATAAGTACAATTAAACGCAACAGTTTGCTTTTTTGCCGATATAATAAGCCTTCGGCGTCGGCATATTCTTTAGGGACCTTTCCGTGTTTAATGTGAATAGTCAAATTTAATATTCAGCTTCAAAAATATTGAAGTGATTAAATTTTTTCACACTAACGGTGGTATCCGTGCGCTGACTATATCAAACCTTGCATCATCTGCCTATGGGTTAAGCTTATGTTTCTTGTGTAAAGCATAGCCTAAGTGATCAGTTTTTAATCAATTTTAGTATTTTTTGGGTCATCGTAACTGTATGAATTCTACGCAAGAATGGCAAAGTGTCACTTGGTTTGAAGTTGACGAGCATCAATCAGGCCAGCGCATCGATAATTTTTTATTTTCTCGACTTAAAGGCGTGCCTAAAAGTCGTATTTATCGTTTGATGCGTGAAGGGCAAGTTCGAGTTAATAAAAAGCGGATCAAAGCGGAAACCAAACTGGCCATTGGCGACCAGATTCGCGTTGCGCCGATTCGTTATGAGCCTAAAGATGAAACGCCAGTACCGGTGTCGGACAAAGTCGCTCAAAGCCTGCTCAGCCGTGTGATTTATGAAGATGAAGGCTTGATGGTGGTGAATAAACCTTCAGGGATTGCCGTGCATGGTGGCAGTGGCGTGGCGTATGGCCTGATTGAAGGCTTACGCGCAGCAACCGGGAAGAAATATCTGGAACTGATTCATCGTATTGACCGTGATACTTCCGGTCTGGTGATGATCAGTAAAAAACGCAGCACCTTAAAAACCCTGCAAGATTTATTGCGTGAACACAAGATCAAAAAAACCTATGCGGCGATTGTGAAAGGCAATGTCGTGATCGATCGTCAACTGATTGATGCACCTTTACACCGTTATGAGCTGGCCAATGGTGAGCGTCGTGTATGCGTATCACCGAAAGAAGGTAAAGAGTCTAAGACGCAGTGGAATGTGGCTGAGCGCTTTATGCATGCAACGCTTGTATATGCCTCACCGCTTTCAGGCCGTACCCATCAGATTCGTGTACACGGTTTAAGTATTGGTCATCCTTTAATTGGCGATGAAAAATATGGTCATGAAACTGCATACAAAGGTCCGAAAGCACGTCGTTTATGTTTGCATGCACTGCGTCTGGAAATTCCAGGTTATGAAACCATTGAAGCGCCTTTGCCTGAAGACATGCAAAGTCTGGTGGCACAGTTGCGTGCACAGAAGAAAGATAAAGAACCGGTTTTAACTGATCGTGATGAAGACTGAATAGTCTTCTCTCAAGTAGCGGGACTATTTGATGAATAACTTTGACCTCTCCCTTGCGCTGCTCATCTCCTTACAGGAGAGGGAATGTCACGATAACGAATGAGAGGAATAAATTAAATTTTGCTAAACTTATCTCACCATATTTAATTCGTTCCTTGAGCTTGAAAAATAATAGAAACTCCCTCGTCTTAGGAGATGAGAATCCTCAGAATATATTCTGAGTTCGCAAGGGAGAGGTCAATTTCAAATTGTTATTCACCCTGAATCAAATATTGGATTAATTCATGAAAAAAACTTTAGAACTTATTATCTTTGATTGGGATGGTACTTTATTTGATTCAGTCGGGCAGATTGTTCAAAGCCTGCAATTTGCTGCCAAAGAATATCAGCAACCTTTAACCGAAGACGCTGCAAAAAGCATTATTGGTTTGGGTTTGCCGGAAGTCGCGCAAGTGTTATTTCCAGAGGTGCCGGAATTGCACGCTGATATTTTGCAATGCTATGCGACGCACTATGTTGAAAATTCGAAAAGTGATGCATGGTTTGAAGGTGTAGCTGAGATGCTGCAAACATTAAAAGCTGAAGGCATCAAACTTGCAGTGGCAACCGGAAAAAGCCGTAAAGGTTTGGACCGGGTATTAAGTCAAACCCAGAGTCATGCGCTTTTTGTCGTGACCCGTGCGGCAAGTGAAACCAAATCCAAACCTGATCCACTGATGCTCGCAGAGATTTTGCACCTTACCGGTGTCAATGCTGAAAATGCGATTATGGTCGGTGATACCTCCTATGACCTGGAAATGGCGCAGAACATTGCCATGCCACGTATTGGGGTGAGTTATGGCGTGCATACACCTGAAACGCTGGCACAGTTTCATCCAATTGCCATTGCTGAGGATGTCGCAAGTCTGCACCAGCTATTATTAAATCAGGTGAATTTGAAACAGGCGGTTTAAGAGATATCTGATGCTAAAAGGGTGATTTAAAATCGCCCTTTTTTTATACGTATTAAGTTCTAAATTGACTTACTGGATTCTAAATTTTTGCAGATCAGGTTTGTGGTTGTCCCAACCAGTCCAGTAATTGACTACAGTGACGGTTTTATTTTCAATGCTCATGATTTTATAAAGATTATTACGTGGCGGTGAAATTTCATTGGGACGAATGACTTCAGTCATCATAAAAATCTCTGGTGTAATCCAGGTAATGCGCCATGCATCGCTATTGGAGTCGCCACGGCTACAGTCCATTTCATTTTGCCAGGCAGCAGCGGTCGCTTGAGGATTAAATTTTAGTCCGGCACAACTTGCGCCATTTAAAATGAGATATTTGTTTTTAAGTTGGTTTTGATAACTTTGTGCAAAGCTTGTACTACATAAGGTGCTCAGTAAAGCCATCAATATCAGGGTTTTAATTTTCATTGCTAATATTTTAAGTCCTTGTTTTTAATTATTTAAAAATATCATGTTGATTGAGCAATGAATATATTGTTTTTACTCAAAATATAATTGTCATCTCATCTTTTAGTCGTAGGCGTGATTGATTGTTAAAATGAATCGCTTGTATTGCAGAGTTGATTACTCGGATATCATGAAATATCTAGGCTAAGTGCTTTGTTTCACTTAAAAAATAGAATGCCATTTATAGCTAATAGCTATTGTAAAAAATAAAATAAGTATTGGCATAAAAACCGCATTTTTTAGATTCTAAATCAGTTTATACATATACACGTTTTCCCAAGA
Source organism: Acinetobacter terrestris (assembly GCF_004331155.1). Lineage (GTDB taxonomy): Bacteria > Pseudomonadota > Gammaproteobacteria > Pseudomonadales > Moraxellaceae > Acinetobacter > Acinetobacter terrestris. The sequence continues at coordinate 153,684 of NZ_SJNZ01000002.1, read as the reverse complement.
TGGGCAGCACCCATTTGCTGATGGGTTTGATCATTTGCATAGAATTTTTCTGATTGTTCATTCCATTTCCATCGATCACGGTATAAGTCCAATTTTTTGCAGTTTAAGGAAACATTGATGTCGAATTCTGCTGTTGTTAAATCAGTCGCATTGGCGCTTAGAGAAGCTGAGTTGTCACAAACTGCGATTGCACCGGTTCGCCCACAGTTGGGTGGTGAAAGTGCTGATGTAGATATTGCTTACGCAGTTCAAGAATTAAATACCCAACGTGCCTTAAGCGAAGGACGTCGTTTAGCTGGCCGCAAAATTGGTTTGACTTCAAAAGTTGTACAAGCTCAACTTGGTGTAGATCAGCCTGACTTCGGTATGCTGTTTGCAGACATGTCGTATGGTGATGGCGAAGCTATCCCGGCAGGTCTATTGATTCAGCCTAAAGTTGAAGCAGAAATCGCATTAATCATCAACAAAGATCTGACCAAAGAACATCATACCTATGCAGACATTATCAGTGCGACTGAATATGCCTTGCCAGCGGTAGAAGTGGTGGATAGCCGTATCGAAAACTGGAAAATTACCTTGATTGATACCGTTGCCGATAACGCATCTTCTGCAGCTTTCGTTTTGGGTTCAAAACCGGTGAAACTTGAAAACCTGGATTTGGTGAACTGCAAAATGACCATGACCCGTGGTGATGAAGTGGTATCCACTGGTGTAGGTAAAGCCTGCCTCGCAAACCCGCTCAACGCTGCAGTTTGGCTGGCGGATGAAATGGTTCGCCGTGGTCGTCCACTGTTGGCGGGTGACATCGTATTGACCGGTGCATTGGGTCCTATGGTTGTTGCACATCCGGGTGATGAATTCAAAGTTGAAATTGAAGGCTTTGGTTCTGTTGTTGCTGCATTTGCTGCTGAATAAGTCTGTATTTTAAGAGAGTACGTTAATGAAAAAGATTAAATGTGCATTAATCGGTCCGGGTAATATCGGTACAGATTTGCTTTACAAACTTCAACGTAGTGAAGTTTTAGAACCTGTATGGATGGTGGGGATTGACCCAACCTCTGAAGGTTTGGCGCGTGCAGCGAAAATGGGTTTAAAAACCACTGCTGAAGGCGTAGACGGTTTATTGCCGCACGTTTTAGCAGACAATATTCAAATTGCTTTTGATGCAACTTCTGCTTATGTACATGCTGAAAATAGCCGCAAGTTAAATGAGCTTGGCGTACAGATGATTGACTTGACGCCTGCAGCGATTGGTCCATTCTGCGTACCGCCGGTAAACCTGGAAGCTTTGCTTGAACAGGGTGAATTGCCAAACGTTAACATGGTGACATGTGGCGGCCAGGCAACCATTCCTATGGTGGCAGCGATTTCACGTGTTCAAGCTGTGAACTACGGTGAAATCATCGCAACGGTATCAACTAAGTCTGTTGGTCCGGGTACACGTAAAAACATTGATGAATTTACACGTACCACTGCCGGTGCAATCGAGCAGGTGGGCGGCGCGAAACAAGGTAAAGCCATCATCATTATCAACCCTGCTGAGCCACCACTGATGATGCGTGACACTGTGCACTGTCTGGTTGAAGGTACGCCGGATCAGGCTGCCATCACAGCATCTGTACATGCCATGATCAAGGAAGTCCAAAAATACGTACCAGGTTACAAACTTGTAAATGGTCCAGTATTTGACGGCAACCGTGTTTCAATGTTCCTGGAAGTGGAAGGCCTAGGCGATTACTTGCCTAAATATGCCGGTAACCTGGACATTATGACTGCAGCTGCTGCACGTACTGCAGAAATGTTTGCAGAACGTCTCATCGCGAACCAAGCAGCGCAAGCTGAAGCAGAAGCTTAAGGAGCAGACCATGTCAAAAATTATTATTAATGATATGACGTTACGTGATGGTATGCACCCAATGCGCCATCAAACTACACCAGAGCAAATGGTTGCGATTGCCACTGCACTTGATGATGCTGGTGTGCCTTTAATCGAAGTGACACATGGTGACGGCTTAGGCGGTAACTCTGTGAACTACGGTTTTGCAGCTGCAACAGACGAAGAATATTTAACCGCGGTTATTCCAAAGCTTAAACAGGCAAAAGTATCTGCGCTTTTAATTCCGGGTATTGGTACGGTTGACCATTTAAAAATGGCGCACGATGTAGGTGTGGCAACAATTCGTGTTGCAACTCACTCTACAGAAGCAGACGTTTCTGAACAGCACATTACTGCTGCGCGCAAACTGGGTATGGACACTGTGGGCTTCTTGATGATGGCTCACATGGCGACTCCAGAAAAACTTTTGGAAGAAGCCAATAAAATGGTGTCATACGGTGCAAACTGTATCTATGTGACTGACTCTGCGGGCTATATGTTGCCGAATGACGTAACTGACCGCGTGGGTATTTTACGTGCCAACTTGGCTTCAGAGATCGAAATCGGTTTCCATGGTCACCATAACTTGGGTATGGGCGTTGCCAACTCTGTTTCAGCGGTTCAAGCCGGTGCAACGCGTGTCGATTTGGCTTCTGCCGGTTTAGGCGCAGGCGCAGGTAATACACCACTTGAATTGTTTGTTGCGGTGGCGAACCGTATGCAAATGGAAACCGGTGTGGACTTGTTCAAAGTTCAGGATATTGCTGAAGAACTGATTGTTCCAATGATGCAGCAACCGATTCGTGCCGACCGTGATGCAGCAACTTTAGGTTATGCCGGTGTTTACTCATCGTTCCTGTTGTTTGCTAAACGCGCTGAAGCGAAATATGGTGTGTCTGCACGTGAAATTCTGATGGAATTGGGTCGCCGTGGTACAGTTGGCGGTCAGGAAGACATGATTGAAGACTTGGCATTAACCATGTCTAAAGCACGTGAGCTACAAGCTTAATTTTAAAGTCTTCTTTTAAATTAAGTTTTAAAAAAGCATCCCATTGAGGGTGCTTTTTTTATGGCTAAACAGTTGTATTTATAGATAAAAAAGATCATGTGATATTTAAAATATATCAAAATAATCAATTATTTAAGATGCCTTAAAAGCTGCTTAAACCTAAAAACGATTAATAAAAATAATTTAAATCCAAAAAAGTGAAATTTTCTTAAAAATAAGCACTGCAACAAGGGCTTAAAAATAATGCCATAAAATAAAGCGCAAATATCTTATTGTTTAAAGTTCTTAACAAGAGTTGATGGTGAATCTTAAAAAACAAAAAAGCCTGATGAATGTACTAAATCTTAATACTCTGGTCTGATTTTTTTTGGCTGTATTGTTGAGCATGATGGCGTCATAGCTTAATTTGATTACTGGGAATAGGCCATGCGTCGTCAAACTTTATGGAAAGCCATCTGTGCTGTAACTCTAGCATTAGGTACAACTGCAACGAATGCAGAATTTATCGACGACAGTAATGTCCAATTAAAATTTAAAAACTTTTATTTAGACCGTCAGTATGCGGATCTTCCACAAAATAACTGGGGTTCATGGTCACAAGGCATTACCCTGGATGCAAAATCGGGTTATCAGGATATCGGCGCTGGCATTCAGGTGGGTGCAGACCTTTTGGTACAGCATGCATTTAAATTGAATGGCCGTGACAATAATCCTGACTGGGTTTTACCGCATGAAGGACCGGGCAAAGGGCAAAAAGATAATTTTGGTAAAGTGGGCGCGACTTTAAAAGCCAAAGTTTCACAAACTGAATTGAAAGTGGGTGAGTTATTACCGGTATCTCCGGTATTGGTCTTCGATCCATCGCGTCAGTTGCTGACGACTTTCAGCGGTGCGTGGTTAGAGTCTAAAGACATTAAAGATACTAAATTGACCTTGGCTTATATTGATAAGATCAATAACCGCTATGACAACCAGTTTCGTGATTTGACTTTATTTACTGCACCAAATAAACAACTGCCAAATAATAAAATGGGGCATTTTGATAATGGTCCAGCATCTGACGGTATGTGGATTGCCGGAGTAGATCATCAATTCAATAAAGAGATTGGTGCAAGTTACTGGTATGCAAATGTTCAAGATATTTACCAGCAACACTATGTGGGTTTAAATCACAGCACAACATTAGGTGAAAAAACCAAACTCACCAGCCATGCACGTTACTTTGATAACTCAGAATCAGGCAACAAATTATATGGCGACATTGATAACCAGGCATTATCTGCAGGCGCAAAAGTCAATTATGGCCCACACACAGTAGGTTTGGGTTATCAGCAAATGTTTGGTGATTCAGCATTCCCTACATTGGGCGGCTGGGTACCACAGCCTTATCTTGTAAACTGGGGGGTAGCAACTTTCACTGCTGTTGATGAGAAATCAGTAGGCTTAACTTACGGTTATGACTTCTCTGAACTGGGTGCAAAAGGTTTAAATGCGACTGCAGTCTACATGATGGGCTTTGATGCTGACACAAATGGCAAGGAAAACCAGGATTCGGATGAGCTTAATCTAATCGTGAACTACACAGTGCCTGAAGGTCAGTTGAAAGGTTTAGGCTTCCAGGCGATGTATATCGATGCTGACTTCGATTATAAATCTGACCTTAAGGAATATCGTGTAGCGACAACCTATACCTATAAGTTCTAAATCATTGAATCAAAAAAGAGCGCCTGTTGATCAGTCGCTCTTTTTTTTGAGCTCACAATATTTTGGCTTGAAATACCTTAAGCAAATTATGGGTATGATTTTATTTTAATTGTATAAAAACAAAGACATAAATAATCGTTTTTTTATAGGGTTTGATCGTAAATTTGTATCAGTTTGCAGGTCTTGAACGGTTAATATAAAGCTGTAAAAAGTCATTTTAATGAGTCAACTTGACGTCGAATTCTTGTAATAGAGGGACACGCAAGCTAAAGACTGTAAGAGGAATCAATATGAGCACTGTTCAAATCCCTGACTATCAAACAGATCCATTCTTTGGCTTAGAAGACAAATGGATTGAAACCGCTGAAGGCGAGTTGACGCATTACCACGAAATTGGTGAAGGTACACCTATTCTATTTTTACACGGTTCAGGTACAGGCGTATCTGCTGCTGCAAACTGGTGGTTAAACTTGCCACAAATTGGTGAGCAAGCGCGTTGTATCGCAATTGACACCATTGGTTATGGTCAAAGTGTGGTTGCGCCAAACACTGCTTACGGTATCCGTGCTTGGGTTGATCACGCAATCCGTACTTTAGATGCTTTAGGTATCGAAAAAACTTGGGTCGTAGGTAACTCTTTGGGTGGCTGGTTAGCATTCCAGATGGTACTTGATTACCCTGAACGTGTTTTGGGTATCGTGTCTATGGGTACTGGCGGTGCGAAACAGACTGCTGCACTTAAAGCGCATGCAAATCCTGTGCTTACTGAAGAAGGGATCAAGAAAACCCTGTCTATGTTTGTCGTGAATAAAGACTTGATCACCGATGAACTGGTGAAAGTACGTTTTGATTCTGCAGCAAATGACTACGCATCAAACCGTTTGATGGATGTGGTTGGCGCACGTGACCGTGACCGTTTCGAATTCCCGCTTGATTTCGAAAAAATGAAAGAAATCAAGGTTCCTGTACTTTTGATTCATGGCGTACAAGACGTGGTCATTCCTGTATCTCGTTCATGGGATATCTTGAACATTGTTCCACATGCTGATGCACACATCTTCAGCCAATGTGGTCACTGGTCTCAAGTTGAAAAATCTGAAGAATTTAATACTGTAATTAAAAATTATTTAACAGCTCGTGGTGTTTAATCCAGCTGCCCAAATAAAATGAAAAGAGGGTGACGAAAGTCATCCTTTTTTTATGTCTTTAATTAAGGATTAAAGACTCATAATCAAGGATGAATAGTTAAGGGCTAATCGTTAAGGACTAATAAAGTTAGCCGTCACATTGATGCTGATGGCTAAAATAGTGGTATTAAATCCATAGGCCAATAGCAGATGTAAAGTAAGTAACACCCGCATAGGGCGGGAGGTGGTAGATACATCTGCGGTTTGCGCCGAGGTTCCGACCACGTAACTAAAATAAATAAAATCCGGATAAGTCGGGTGTGAGGTCTTGGGGAAATCCAGGCCGCCATCTTTGTCTTTTTCCAATGCCAGATAAAAGTCATGCGCATAGTGAATGGCAAAGATGGTATGCATAAAAAACCAGGCCGCAATCAGGGTCAGAATGGACAAGCTTAACTGACCGATTGGAATGGCAGAATCTTTGGGCAAATGATTAATTTCAATCACGATGGCAATGAAGCAGATGACTAAGGTCAGGATCACTAAAAATAGAATCAGCCATTTGCTGGCATCCTGTTGTTGCGCGCGCTGCAAAATATGGTCGTGCTCTGTACGCCACAGTTTTCTTAGGGTTAGCAATAAATAGCCATAGATCGCGATATTCCAGCTGATTAAAAGACAGGTAGACCAGCTCCATGGGGTGAGCAAATGAAAAAAATAATAGAAAACAGCGATTGCCGGGAAGATAAAAAAGAAATAGGGGTGATATCGGACACCGGTTTTTATCCGATGCAGCGGCTGAATTTGCATAATCTTGCCTATAGTCATTATTTGGTTATTATTTTTTACAAATATTTTAGAAAGATTGGGCGGGACTTATTAGACTTAAGTTGTAATTTTTTGATTATGAGATATTTTTATAAATGATAAAAATATAAGTTATACGTTATTTCCCATCATGAGCGGCTTTAAAATGGTGATTTTTTATAAGACTTCAGTCTAATGTGGTAGAAAAATAATCAAAATGGACCAAAAAAACACACTACTATTTACCAAGAAAATAATGGTGTGTTCAATTGGAAAGCTAAAGTTGTAAAAAAATGATCAATCGCGATTGATATTCAGATAAAACACACGGGTCAGTAATTCAATAAATTTCTGCACAGCCACAGAACTGCTGTTTTTATGGTAACTGACATAGAGGTCGAGGTAAGGAAGCTCAACATCTAGCGTGCGAATGACAGAATTACTTGTGGTCAATGGAGCAACATAGCCCGGTAAGATCGTGCAACCTAAGCCCATACCAATCGAGTTGATATTAAACAGAATATTGTCGGCTTTTTGCACAATGTTAAATTCAATCCCATTGGCTTTGGCAAAATCCAGAATCGCATTGTGTAGCGTCAGAGACTGTTCGGCAGCAGGAATAATAAAATCGATGCCATTTAATGCCTTCACCGGAATGCGTTCATACTTCGCCAAAGGGTGGTTTTCCGGCAAAATAAAGATAAGTGGTTCACGTAAAACAAATAAACTTTCTATTTCATCACTATTGGAGTTGTGGCGGGTAAAGGTGACATCCAGTTCACCTTTTTTCAACATTTTCATTTGCTCAGTATTGTTTAAGCTGAGCAATTCAATTTTTAAATCAGGGTTTTGTACACGTAAGTTCGGGAGTACATAGGGAAAAATCTTCATTTCCGCCACAGGTACAAAGCCAATACGCAGCATTTGCTGTTTGGCTTGCGAGACTTGACGCGCCATGGCAATGGCTTTGTCTGCCTGTGCCAAGGTCAAACGGGCCTGTTCTAGAAATACTGCACCTTCTTCCGTGAGTTCAACTTTTCGCTTGGTACGATAGAGCAGCTGCACGCCTACATCTTCTTCAAGGTCTTTGATTTGCTGACTTAAAGAGGGTTGGGCGGTATAGAGCTTTAACGCAGCTTTACTAAAGTTCAGTTCTTCTGCAACGGTGACAAAATATCGAAGATGTCGTAATTCCATATAACCAGTCCCATGAGTAATCCAAAAAATGTCTTACTATAATTTGATGAGAGTATAATCTATAAACAACTATTCCGTGAAGATGATTCTGCCATTTAGAAAATAAATGGTCTTGCATTTTTCATGAACATTTTAATATAAGAAAAATGGCTGCTAATAATCTCTAAAATATCTTAATTGAAACAAAAAAAATATTTCACTAAAAGCCGCTATAAAACCATCATCCACTAAAAGTTGAGTCTATTTACTTTGTGACAGAGTACGTCACAGGAGAGCTTCTCATGAGTGGAAAAATTGATGTGCGCGAAATCGACGCTTTGGTCGATGCACAAAATGGTCGTATCTCGCCATATATCTACACAGATCCAGATTTATATGAATTAGAGCTTGAACGCGTTTTTGGCCGTACTTGGTTATTCCTTTGTCATGAAAGCCAAATTCCTAAAGCGGGCGACTTCTTCAATACCTATATGGGTGAAGACCCAATTATTGTAGCCCGTCAAAAAGATGGCTCAATCAAAGCATTTTTAAACCAGTGCCGTCACCGCTCTATGCGTGTGAGCTTCGCAGACTGTGGTAATACGCGTGCATTCACTTGCCCATACCACGGCTGGTCTTACGGTATTGACGGTTCACTCAAAGACATTCCATTAGAAGAGCGTGCATTCCCGCAAGGCGCATGCAAAGAAAAATGGGGTCTGGTTGAAGTTAACCGCGTTGAATCTTACAAAGGCTTGATCTTTGCTTGTTGGGATGAAACCACACCAGATTTAATCGAATACATGGGTGATATCGCCTGGTATCTTGATGGCGTATTAGACCGTCGTCCGGGTGGTACTGAAATCATCGGTGGTGTGCACAAGTGGGAAATCGAATGTAACTGGAAATTTGCAGCTGAACAGTTTGCATCTGACCAGTATCACGCATTGTTCTCTCACGCATCTGCGATCCAGGTTTTGGGTGCAAAACCAGATGACGAAGGCTCTAAGAAATTAGGTGCTGCTCAAACTGCCCGTCCAGTTTGGGAAACCGCTAAAGACGCGATCCAGTACGGTTCACGTGGTCATGGTTCAGGCTTCTTCTTTACTGAAAAACCAGATGCAAACGTATGGGTTGATGGTGAAGTTGCCAACTACTTCCGTGAAACTTACGAGGAAGTAAAAGAGCGTCTAGGCGAAACACGTGCTTTACGTCTTGCAGGTCATAACAACATGTTCCCGACCATGTCTTGGTTGAACGGTACAGCAACACTTCGCGTATGGCACCCACGTGGTCCAAACAAAACTGAAGTGTGGGCATTCTGTATTGCCGATGCTGAAGCGTCTCAAGAAGTGAAAGAAGCGTTTGAACGTTCTGCAACCCGCGCCTTCGGTCCTGCCGGTTTCCTTGAGCAAGATGACTCTGAGAACTGGATTGAGATTCAAAAAGTATTACGTGGTTATAAAGCGCGTAACAACAAACTGATTATGGAAATGGGCTTGGGTAACGAGAAAAAACGTGAAGATGGTATCCCGGGGATTACCAACTACATTTTTTCTGAAACTGCAGCACGTGGCCTATACCGCCGTTGGGCAGACCTGTTGATCCATGAAAAATGGGAAGACGTAGAGAAAGCCGCTGACGAATACGAGAAGGAGCTAATGAAATGAGTCAGATCAGTTTAGAACTTCATCATCAAATTAGTCAGTTTCTCTATCGTGAAGGCAAAGCACTAGACGACTGGAAATTCCGCGATTGGCTGGACATGTTGGCAGAAGACATCTCTTACACGCTACGTACCACGCCAAATGCACAAACCCGTGACCGTCGCCGTTCAATTGAGCCACCGACGACTTGGGTATTTAACGACACCAAAGACTTGCTCGAACGTCGTGTTGCGCGTCTAGAAACCGGTATGGCCTGGGCTGAAGAGCCTCCATCACGTACCACTCACATGGTGAGCAACGTGATTGTAGAGCCGACTGAAGTTGAAGGCGAATATGACGTGTACGTAACGTATTTGTTATACCGTACGCAAAAAGAGAAAGACGTAACGATTTACTGTGGTAAGCGTCACGACAAGATCCGTAAAGTTGAAACTGATTTGGGCTTCCAGATCTTCAACCGTAAAATTACGTTAGATCAAGTGACCTATAACTCACATAACCTGAGTGTATTTTTCTAATGAATAAGATTTTTGTTTGCCAAGTTGACGAATTGGACGAAGGCGAAGCGCTAAAAGTAGATTGCGGCGTAAATGGTATTGAAGCGCTTGCAGTGTTCAACAATGGCGGAGAATTCTTCGCCATGAATGACCGTTGTTCACATGGTAATGCTTCTATGTCTGAAGGTTATCTTGAAGATGATGGTACGGTTGAATGCCCATTGCATTCAGCACGTTTCTGCTTGAAAACAGGTGAAGCTTTATGTCTACCTGCAACTGATCCAATCAAGACTTTCCCTGTGATTGTTGAAGATGGTCAATTGTTCGTAGAAATGGCAGGAGAGTAATCATGGGCTGGCTACAAGGCGAAGTTGCACTTATTACCGGGGGCGGTTCAGGCTTAGGCTGGGCTTTGGTTGAACGTTTTCTTGAAGAAGGGGCACAAGTTGCGGTTCTTCAGCGTTCACAATCGAAAGTCGATGCTTTAAATGAACACTTTGGTGGTCGAGTTCTTGCGATCGCTGGTGATGTTGCCAACTATGAAGACAATGTCCGTGCTGTTCAAGCCACCGTTGAGCGTTTTGGTAAACTTGACTGTTTCGTGGGTAATGCAGGCATCTGGGATCATTACGCTGATATCGTGAATACCTCTGGCGAGCAGCTGGAAAAAGCCTTTGATGAAATCATGGGCATTAACACCAAGTCTCTTATTCTTGGTGCCAAAGCTGCGCTGGACGAGTTAGTGAAATCTGAAGGTTCAATCATCTTCACCTTGTCTAACTCTGCGTTGTATTCAGCAGGTGGTGGTCCAGTTTACACCGCATCTAAACATGCCGGTGTGGGCATCATGAAAGAGCTTGCCTACGAGCTTGCACCGAAAGTGCGGGTCAATGCAGTTGCGCCATCTGGCATGAATGTGAATATCAAAGGTGCGGCGTCACTCGGTCAGGAAAATCTTGGTCTGCTTGATGCACGTGATCCTGAGAAAATTGCCCGTGGCATGCCACTGAATTTCTTACCAGAACCTGAAGATATGACTGGTTCTTATGTATTGCTGGCGTCTCGTGCCAATAACCGTCCGCTGACTGGTGTTTTAATTAACGCTGAATGTGGTTTGGGTATTCGCGGTTTACGTCAGCCGCGCGCAGGCTTCTTTGAAGACTAGGTCTTTAAAAGATTAAAGCGTTTAAATACAAAGAACTATACTCGGCAGCCTTTTGGCTGCCTTCCGTTTAGGAGTCAAACATGGCCGTTAAACTTATTTGTGCTTCACACAGCCCATTAATGGAATTTGCTTCGCCACAACGTGCAGAACAGGAAACCAATGTTCGTGCCGCGTTTGAAAAAATGGCAGCTGAAGTCAAAGCCTTTGATCCAACTTTAATTATTACTTTTGGACCCGACCATTTTAACGGTTTCTTTTACGACTTAATGCCAAGTTTCTGCGTGGGTATTCGTGCCACAGCCGCAGGGGACTGGAATTATGGTGCAGAGAACAACAAGATTAACGTGCCTGAAGATACTGCGCTTGCCCTGGTGCGCCGCGTATTGGATGAAGGTGTAGATGTTGCTTACTCTTACCGCATGCAGGCCGACCATGGCGTGACTCAACCTTTGCATTTCCTGTGCAGTGGTCAACTCGATCGTTATCCAACGATTCCGGTCTTTATTAATGGTGCCGCAGCGCCTATGCCAACCACCAAGCGTACCGTAGCTTTAGGTCGTGCGATTGGCCAGTTTATCAAATCTTTAAATCTTGAAAATGAACGTGTTCTTATTTTAGGAACAGGTGGTCTTTCACATGATCCACCGACACCGCAAATGGGTTCAGTTCCACCTGCAGTGGAAGAATTCCTGATTTGTGGCCGTAATCCTAGTCCTGAAGCACGTACAGCACGTCAGGAAAAAATTATTGCAGTCGGTCAAAAGCTGGCAGCAGGGGATACCTCTGTAGCCGTGCCTTTAAATGCTGAATGGGATATTGCATTGCTTGAAACCTTCAAGAATGCCGATTTCGCAGCAATTGAAGCCATGACTGAAGCAGACATTCGCCGTGAAGGTGGCCGTGGTGGTCAGGAAGTTCGTTCATGGATTGCCGCATTTGCAGCACTGTCTGAATTGGGCGAATACGAAATGACCACCCAGGTCTATGAAGCAATCAGTGAATGGATTGCAGGCTTCGGCATTGTATCTGCAGAATTAAAAGGGTAAAGCACATGAGTAACATCGAAACCATCGTTATTGTAGGTGCAGGTCAAGCCGGTGCCAGCGCTATTTTAGAACTTCGTGGCAACAAGTACGAAGGCAAAATTATTCTTGTAGGCGATGAAACTCATCTGCCTTATGAACGTCCGCCGTTATCTAAAGATGTGATTCTTAAACCTGAAGATACCAAAATTGAAATCCTGTCAGAACAAAAACTGGCTGATTTGAATGTTGACGTGATTCGTGGCAATGGCGTGGTGAAAATCAACGCTGAAGATCACAACGTGGTTCTAAAAAATGGTGAAGTGGTTGCCTACGACAAATTGCTTCTTGCAACCGGTGGTGCAGCGCGTCGTTTGCCAAACTTCGATGCTTTGGGTAAACACGTTTACACCTTGCGTAACCTTGAAGATTCTCAAGCGCTGGTTCCTGTACTTCAAGCCGGTCGTCGTTTAATTTTGATTGGCGGTGGTGTGATCGGTCTTGAACTTGCATCATCTGCACGTTTCAAAGATTGTGATGTGACTGTGATTGAAATGGGTCCAATGGTGATGGGCCGTTGTTCACCACGGATCCTGAGCGAATTTTTGCTTGAACAGCACCGTGCCAAAGGTGTAGATGTTCGTCTTTCAACCCAGATTGCCGGTTGCCGACTTGATGGCGAAGAAGTGGTGGTAACTTTGGCTGATGGCGAAGAACTTCGTGCTGATGCTGTGGTTTACGGTATTGGGATCGTACCCAATGCTCAGCTTGCAGTCGATGCGGGTCTTGACGTTGATGTTGCGGTTAAAGTCAACGAGAACTGCCAGACCTCAAATGCTGATATTTATGCAGCAGGCGATGTAGCCACCCAAATTCGTGACTGTGGTAATCACCGCCGTGTCGAAACTTGGGAAAATGCCAATCTGCAAGCCGGTATTTTTGCGCGTCACGTGATGGGCGTTGAACATCCAAAAGCCAATCCAGCGTGGTTCTGGACAGATCAACTGGATATCAACTTCCAGTTCGTCGGTGATATGGCAGCGGCGCAATGGCTGGTTCGCGGTGAAATGGATGTAGCCAAAGGTGCAGACAATTCATTCGTGATGTACGGTGTGACTGATGGTCAAATTGTTGCCGGTATTACTGTTAATGCTGCGAAAGAAATGCGTCATTTGAAAAAAATGATCAGCAAAAATACCGCTTTTGAAGCTGAAAAGCATTTAGATTTGGCACAAGACTTACGCAAAATTGCTTAAATCTTGCTGAACTATTTATGGACAGACCTGTGCTTTGCATAGGTCTGTTTTTTTATGGTTGTTATAATATTGAGATCACAACCATAAATCACATTATGAATTTAAATACCTTTGCGCAGGTGTTTTTTACTTTTCGAAGATGATGAGAAGTACTACTTCGCAAGATGTTCCTATATCCCCGTTTAGCAGCGACATTCCTGTCGCCCTTAGTATTGTTGATAGTGGATTTGAACAAGAATTTAGTTCAACTCTCCCTAATAAAATTTAATTGAGTTATTTATGAATTCAAATTCATCTTCCATGCTGGTCACGGCAAGTATCTACGCTTTACTGGTCTTGATTTGGGCGACGACGCCACTGGCGATTGTCTGGAGTGTGCAGGAAATTCACCCGATGTGGGTGTTGATCATCCGTTACTTCGGGGCATCCATCATTGCGCTGTTTTTACTCAAGCTGATGCGTGATCCCTTGCCATTCGATCATACCTCGATGAAAAGCTATCTGGCAGGCAGCTTAAATTTAATTGGCGCACAGCTATTTATCTATCTTGCAGCCAATTATCTGACCTCAGGTTTAATGGCACTGATTTTCGGTTTTTCACCTTTAATTGCCGGTTTAATTGGACACGTCATTTTAAAAACCCAAAAGCTGATCGGGTTGCAATGGCTGGGTATGGCGATTGCCGTTTCCGGTTTAAGCTTCGTTTTTGCCGATTCAGCAGACAGCAAGATCAATCCGATTGGTGTGGTGTTAATGCTGATCAGTATGGTGTCCTATATCAGCTCGATCTTTTGGGTAAAGCAGATTAATGCGCCTTTAAGTCCAATGTCACAAGCCACCGGCTCTTTGATCATTTCAGCGCTCGGCTCCTTGTGTTTATTGCCCTTTATCTGGCAGCACATGCCGACTCAGATGCCGGGTATGCAAACCATGATTGGTTTTGTGTTTACCATGATCATGTCATCCATTGTGGCGATGCTGTGTTACTTCTGGCTGATTCACCGTCTGGCAGCCTCTACCGTGTCGCTGAGTAACGTGATGACGCCCATCATTGCGCTGGTACTGGGTGCAACTTTAAATCATGAACATATCAGTCCGAATGCTTTCCTCGGCATTGCAGTGGTGATGTTCGGGATTGTGATGTATTTCTGGAAAGAATGGCGCGAGCAGTATTTTTCCAAACTTTAAATCGGGAATTTGAACATGAAAGGAAACTTGGCTTCCTTCTTTGATTCTTAAATTCGAAATGTAAAATCGGGTAGGGATTCTATTCGCGATCGGCTTTACAGTGGTTCTTCGTCTTAAAAATTGAATGGCTAAATCTGATGTCATGATTCATGGCCGGGATATGCCGATGCGCCTTGCCTAACGATTCGCCATTTAAAGCAGGCAACAACAAAATGTAAAGAATTTATCAGCGTAGTTTAGTTAATATGAAAATTGGATATACAGAAAAATCAAATAGATCTATTTGATAACAATAAATTTAGGACAAATTTGAATGTCTGATTCGAATAAAGTGGTGGTCTATGCTGCGCTGGCAGGCAATTTGGCGATTGCCTTGGTCAAGTTCATTGCTGCATATATTACCAATAGTTCGGCCATGCTCAGTGAAGCCATTCACTCGGTGGTTGATACGCTAAATGAAATTTTATTGCTCTATGGCATGAAAAAATCACAACAGCCGGGGGATGTTAAACACCCCTTTGGTTATGGGCGTGAACTGTATTTCTGGGCGTTTATTGTGGCGCTGATGGTGTTTGCACTGGGTGCAATCGTGTCTATTTATCAGGGCATACAACATGTGCGCCATCCTGAAGAAATGCTCAATCCCACCATTAATTATGTGGTGTTAATTGTCGCGATTCTTTGTGAAGGGGCTTCCTGGCTGGTTGCCTTAAAAGCTTTTCGTAAAGTGAAAGGCAAGGAGGGATATTTCGAGGCTTTTCGACGCAGTAAAGATCCGACCACATTTACCGTATTGTTTGAAGATACCGCAGCTTTATGTGGCCTGTTCATTGCCTTGATCGGGATTTATTTAGCCCACAAGTTAAATATGCCAGAGTTGGATGGGGTTGCTTCCATCCTGATTGGGATTGTATTGGCGGTTTCGGCGATTTTGCTGGGACGGGAAACCAAGGGCTTGTTACTGGGTGAAACGGCGGCTCCTGAGTTACGTAATAATATCTTGCTGATTGCCCAGGAAGATGTCGCTGTACTCTCTGCCAATGGCGTGCTGACCGAGCAGATGGGCGCCCATCAGGTGATTGCATCGCTCAGTCTGGAATTTGAAGACAATTTAAGTTCAGATGACATCGAAGCCTGCGTCAACAGAATTGAAGCGAAAATTAAACAGATTCATCCTGAAATTGTGGCATTGTTTATTAAACCGCAAACTAAAAAAGTGTGGTTGGAACGTATGAAAGGACGTTTGGAATAAAAAACGTGATATATATGGCGCAATATTCAAAATATCGGATTTTGAATATTTACGTCACACTAAGAAATTGAATGTACATGAAGCAAAAGCCCGAGCAATTACACTTTCGACTCCCGACTAAAGAATGCTGGTCACATACCTGGCGTCAGCCTTCATTTCAATTTATGCATTCGAATCATCATGATGGTGATCGATTCTTTAATGCATTACCACGTCCTTCGGGGCGTGGCCGTGCAGACCTGATCAAATGGCTGCTCACCCGTAAGTCATCGACCTGGAATGTGGATATTGATAAAGAATATGCCGAATTCCATGCCACTAAACGGGCGATTCCGCAAGACCGTCCCGAGGCCAGTATTGATGACTGGCAAGTGTGGTTTGTTGGGCATGCCACGGTGCTGCTACAGATTGGTCCGTATAACCTGCTCACCGATCCGGTGTGGTGCGAATATGTCAGTCCCAAGCAGGGCAAGGGTCCGAAACGGGTCATCCCTGCCGGGATAGCTTTAGAAGAGCTGCCGACCATCCATGCGGTGCTGCTCAGTCATAACCATTATGACCATATGGATCTGGCTACCTTAAACTGGTTGCATGACAAATTTGCCATGCCGATTTATACCGGACTGGGCAATTCATGGTATTTACCAAAAAGTTTCCACGTGCTGGAAATGGACTGGTGGCAATCGTCTTTATTGCATGACTTAAAAATTATTTATACCCCGGCACAACATTTTTCCGGCCGAGGCTTGCGTGATCATAATCGGGCACTGTGGGGCGGTTTTTCAGTGCTTGCTGGAAAAGATCATTGTTTCTTTGCCGGAGATACTGGCTATGCACCGCATTTTAAGGAAATTCAAAACCGTTTGGGTGCACCGCGTATTTCATTGTTACCAATAGGTGCTTATGAACCGCGTGAACTGATGAGCTATATGCATATGAATCCGCAGGAAGCTTTTCAGGCGCATCAGGATTTACATTCAAAATGTTCGCTGGCGATTCATTATCGAACCTTTCAACTGACCGATGAAAGTCGTGAACAACCGGAAATCGATTTAAAAGTGGCAATGAAGAACAGCTCAAAGCTGATGAATCCTTTTGTCTGTATTCGTGAAGGACGGCGTTTGGTGGTCTGATTTTTTTTAAGCTTGCTGTTGGCTAAGCTTGAAAAGTTGAATGGCAAGCATTGAAATGACGATCATGGCAGTATTCATCACCACTGGATTAAATGCAGTGCTGAGCTGTATGGGATCTGTAAGCATAATCAGCAGTAATAATCCACTCAAGCCGACAATGTTCAGCTGATGGAGGAAGACTGCTCTTTGCCAAATCAGAAAAGTACAGCCAAACATGATTTCAATCAGGCCAGATAGAGCAACACACATTTTTGCCAGAGGCAGCTCTAGGCCCATGTTCTGCCAAATGGTGATTTCCGCAGTCGACTGAAACAGTATTTTAGGGATTAATCCCTGATAAATCCAAAGTCCAGCCAGTGTGATTTGAATCAGCCGAAGGGGCTGATCTAACTGAAGCTTATGATTCACGGATGGCATAATCCAGAAAATGACTTTTATTTTCAGCGGATGGAAGCAGGCAGTTATCGGTGGTTCCAAAAAGTTGATAGCGATTTAATGCCACACGTCTGTAAAGAAAATCCCGGATAAAACGCGGTATCAGATAACCTGAATTCATGAGGGAAAATGGCAGTCCGAGATGCTGCATGACTTTAAGCAGCGCAGTGGATTCCGTATAAAGTTGCCCATCTTTAATCACCAGCATCGTGCTGTAATGCTCGGTCGACATCGCATAATATTTTAGGATTGCCTCACCTAAAGGGGATTGTGCGGAAACCAGTTTAAATTTTGCAGGTTTATCGTATTTGATTAAAAATTTGGCCCACCCATTACAAATCACGCAAATGGCATCAAACAAAATAATGTCATATTGCTGAATGATATCTTCAATTTTCTGCTCCATTTTTAATACTTCTTTTTTTGAGTTCTCTTTAATATATCTTTTTAAATGAATAAAAAAACCACCCGAAGGCGGTTTCTTCATGAGCTTAAATTAAAGGATTAAAGCCAGCCCGGATTGTTTTGACCTGGATCAGTTGCGCGCGCAGCTTGAGCATCAGCAACAGTCATGCCCAAAGCTTTTGCTACGCCTTCGCCATAGGCAGGATCACAGGCATAACAGTTGCGGATATGACGGTATTTGATGAAATCTAGCGCATCGCCCATCGCACCCGCGGTGTTGTTAAACAATGCCTGCTGTTGTTCAGGGGTCATTAAATTAAACAGGGCACGTGGCTGGCTGAAATAATCCGCATCATCTGCGCGGAAGTCCCAATGTGCTGCATCGCCGGAAATTTTCAAAGGCGGTTCTTTGTATTCAGCCTGTTCCTGCCATTGGCTAAAGCTGTTTGGTTCGTAGTGCGGCAAACCGCCATAGTTGGCATCGACACGCCCTTGACCATCACGATGGTTAGAATGAACCGGGCAACGCGCGGCATTGACTGGAATTTGTTGATAATTCACACCCAAACGGTAACGCTGCGCATCGGCATAGTTAAACAAGCGTGCCTGCAACATACGGTCTGGAGAAGCACTAATCCCCGGAATCAGGTTGCTTGGCGCAAATGCCGACTGTTCAACATCCAGGAAGAAATTTTCCGGATTGCGGTTTAATTCAAACTCACCGACATCAATCAGCGGATAGTCCCCATGTGGCCAGACTTTGGTTAAATCAAACGGATGATACGGCACTTTTTCAGCATCGGTTTCCGGCATGATTTGAACTTGCAGTTTCCATTTCGGGAAATCACCCTTTTCAATGGCATCAAACAAATCACGCTGGTTGCTTTCACGGTCTGCTGCAACGACGGCTGCCGCTTCTGTATCGGTCAGGTTCTGAATACCTTGTTGAGTACGGAAATGGAATTTGACCCAGAAACGTTCATTATTGGCATTAATGAAACTGTAAGTATGGCTACCAAAACCATGCATATGACGGTAAGACTTTGGAATACCGCGGTCTGACATCACAATGGTCACTTGGTGCAAGGCTTCTGGCAGCAAGGTCCAGAAATCCCAGTTATTGGTGGCACTGCGTAAATTGGTTTTCGGGTCGCGTTTCACCGCTTTGTTCAAGTCGGGAAATTTGCGTGGATCACGCAAGAAGAACACCGGGGTATTGTTACCGACCAAGTCCCAGTTGCCTTCTTCAGTATAAAATTTTAAAGAAAAACCACGGATGTCACGTTCAGCATCGGCTGCACCACGTTCGCCTGCAACGGTGGTGAAACGGGCGAACATTTCGGTTTTTTTACCAATTTCAGAGAAAATTTTCGCGCGGGTATATGGGGTAATGTCATGCGTTACGGTAAAAGTACCAAATGCACCTGAACCTTTGGCATGCATACGGCGCTCTGGAATCACTTCACGGACAAAGTTCGCCAGTTTTTCATTCAGCCATAAATCTTGGGCAAGTAGCGGACCACGTGCACCTGCCGTCAAACTATTCTGGTTGTCCGTAACCGGCGCGCCAAAAGCAGTGGTGAGGTGGGAGACGGGACATTTTTTAGGGTCTTGGCTCATTGTATTTCTCCAGTAGGAGCAGCAAGGGGGAAGCCGGTCGCGTTATGGAATTTCAACGCTGTGATTAACCGTTTTATTTATCCAGACTTACAGCATAGCCATTTCAGTTCATCTGTCATTTGCCAATACATTCATTTTCCATGAAAATTAAAAGCTTAAACAGGAAATGAGTAGCGATAAACAACGTTCTTGATGGTTAAAGACTGTAAAGCGCAGCCTCAATAAAAACAAATGGATTAATCTGCTGTTGCTAAAAGGAATATTCGATCATTCAAATATCTGGCTTTCTGCTCACCTCATGAGAAATCACAGCCGGATTCAGATTGCCGACGAAAGATTGCGCAGCGGCTAAAATATCTTGGGTTAAACCCTCCCAGTCTTTGAAATGACAATTGACAAGCAGTGTTTGAGAAATGAATCCATAACTGATGCGATGCAGGTTTAATGCGCTACGTTGTCGGAGCTGTTCTTGTTGAATAAAAGGTTTCAGAATGTCATTCCAGAGTTCTGTCATCAGCTGATAATGTTTTTGATAGGCATCCTGACTCGACACTTGCCGTTCCAGTAAAAATGTCTGCGCCCATAAAAATTGCTGAGCCTGAATCTGCTGAATCTGAAAATGAACGATCTGCTCTAAATAATCTTCCAGACTTAAATTTGTGGATAACCTGATCAGACTTTGTGCATAATTTTTTAAGTTCTCGGCATTGTGTTTTACCTGCCTGTGAATGGTCAGCGCGATCAAGTCTTCCTTTTTTGAAAAATATTCATAGAAAGTGCCCAAACCCACACCCGCCAGATCGGTAATTTCCCGAATAGTAATCTCGTCTGCATTGCGTTCATACAAAAGCCGAACAAAACTTTCCTGCAAGGCTTCCTGAGTCAGCTTTGCTCTGGATTGACGCGGCTTTCGACGTGCTTGGACTGCTGAAATTTTCATATAAGAAAGCCGAACATCCTGTGGCTATTTTTTCTCTATACTGAAGTGAAACGCCCAGAACAACAAGCAGGAAATTTAGACGATGCATATATCGAATCAGGCATGGACGACCCATCAGATCAGCAACCAGTTTGATGAACTGCAAGACTACAACCTGTTTGAAACCGATCAGGTGTTGCAGGAAATCCTGTCCCGTTATGGCAGCCAGGATCAGGCAAGCCTGGCGCAAATGGGCAAAGTGGCCGGTTCATCTGAATATTATCAATATGCAGACCTTGCCAATCATCACACGCCGATTTTGCATGCCTTTGATGCGCGAGGCCGCCGTAAAGACTTTGTCGAATTTCATCCATCGTGGCATCAGTGGATGAGGCTCAACCGTGAATTTAATACCTATGCCCATCCTTTTGTAGCGCCTGAACTCTCTAGCAAATGGGTCGACTGGGCGACCCGTTTTTACTTAAGCGGACAGGTTGAATGTGGCAGTTTATGTCCAACTTCCATGACGCTTGGAAGTATTCCCTTAATTCAGCGTGAACCTGAACTGTGGAGCAAAATTGGCGCAAAACTGCTGTCCAGTGAATATGACGAACGTGACCTGCCAATTGCCCAGAAAAAATCAATCTGGCTGGGCATGGGCATGACCGAAAAACAAGGTGGCTCGGATGTGCGTGCCAATGAAACTGTTGCCGTTCCTGTGGCTGAGTCAGGCCGTGGCAAAGCCTATTTGCTGACCGGACATAAATGGTTTTTCTCGGCACCGATGTGCGATGCGCATTTGGTGGTTGCCAAAACAGAGCAGGATGGCTTGGCCTGTTTCTTTGTACCGCGCTGGCTGGAAGATGGCAGCAAAAACAGGATTCACATTCAGCGGCTTAAAGACAAAGTCGGCAACCGCAGCAACTCCAGTTCCGAAGTCGAGTTTCACAATGCCTGGGGCATGATGATGGGCGAAGCGGGGCGCGGGATTCCGACCATTATTGAAATGGCCAATTACACTCGCCTGACCTGTTCAGTTGGCAGTACAGCCATGCTGCGTCAGGCTTTGGTGCAATGTATTGCCTATACCCGTCAGCGCAAGGCTTTTGGTAAACACTTGGCCGAACAGCCTTTGATGCGCGCTGTACTGGCCGATTTAGCTTTGGAAACCGAAGCAGCCATGCATTTAAGTTTTCATTTGGCACATTGCTATGAATCTGAAGATGCCTTATCTCAAGCCTGGAAACGGATTATGACGCCAGCCTCCAAGTTCTGGATTTGCAAGCGTGCAGTCGAGCTGTCCGGTGAGATGATGGAAGTCTTTGGCGGCAATGGCTATGTCGATAACGGCATCATGGCGCGTATTTTCAAAGAAGCGCCAGTCAATACGATCTGGGAAGGTTCGGGCAATGTGATGTGTCTGGATGTACTGCGTGCCATTCAGCGTGAACCTGAATCCATCGAGGTGCTGTTTCAAGATTTGGCATCTACTGCGCTGCAGGATGAAACCTTGCAAAATGAATTACAAAGCCTGTTTAAATTGTTCCAGCAATCACCAGAAGATTTACAGTTTATGGGCCGCAGTCTGGTCAGCCGTCTGGTGATTTTGGCACAAGCGGTTTTATTGAAGCGTCATGCGCCTGATTTTGTTGCTCACGGATTTATCCAGTCCCGCTATCGAGCTTTTCATGGACAAGTGGTCGGTATGCTGAACTCTAGAGATGTGGATGTGGAACAGTTGCTGCAAAGGGCATTCGCATCTTAATTTGACTTTCACGCGTTCCCTGACGTGGCAATGCTGTTACTCTCCTGAAAAAAGAGAAGGACACTTTTTAAATTTGTAGAGCATCATTTAAATCCGTGTACCCTCGGAAATGAGGAATATATTCCGCAATGCAGGGTAAGCATTTATAGGTCTGTTTCTGAATTGATCTCTCACTAGCCCTCTTCTAAAAGGAGAGGGGGAACTTTCCATTTATAATTTCTTTCTCAGCCCTGATTTAAAAATGAAATGTTCCCTCAGAGGGAGGGTATTTATAAGCTTGGGTTTAATGAGCCTTTGCCTTGAGGAATCAAAATATATTTTGAGATTCTTCATCTCCTCACAGGAGAGAGAATATTAAGTTAGAGAATCAAGGATTGAATTAGTAATGAAGTTTTCTCTCTGTGAGAGTTGAGCAGTCTTGCTATGCAAGGGAGAGGATTTTTAATTAACCTTTAAATCTCTAAACCCATCCCCATAAATATGCTTGTAAACTGTTCTAAAAGGTATATGATCACTTTCCCACGTAATTGGTGGAAAAGAGTACAAAAAATCTTGACTTAAAAGGTGAATAAAATGGCGAAACAAAAGCAACAGCCAGAGGTTGTGATCAACAACTTTGTGGCAAAACACATGCATGAGGTCAACAAAAGCCAAGTGTTTGTAGACCGAAAGAAAAATGCAAAACGTGGTTATAGCAAACATAAGCAAGGGCGATATTCTGATGATTATCGCCCTTTTAGTTTCTCTGCTTTGAATTTTATTTGAATGTGAGCTTAAGCACCGACAATGCGTGTTGCAGATTTCACCATATCCGCCAGACCATGGGTCTTAAAGTAATATTCCATCCAGCTTTTCACAATCAATGGATTATCCATTTTTAAAACATGTTCCAGTTGTTGCAGTGCCTCGCTCATCGGCACATGACAAATCGCTTTACGTACCCGCAAAATATTGCTCGAACTCATCGACAGGGTATTAAAGCCCATTGCCATCAATAATATTGCCGCTAATGGATCACCTGCCATCTCACCACAAATGCTGACCGGTTTATCATACTTATGACATTCTTTAACCAGACGGGTTAAGGCACGTAATACCGCCGGATGGAAGTGCGAATAGACATTGGCAACCCGTGGATTATTACGGTCAACCGCCAGTAAATATTGGGTCAAGTCATTGGAACCGACCGAGAAGAAATCGACTAACTCTGAAAATTCTTCAATTTGTAAAAGTACGCTGGGTACTTCAACCATAATGCCTATTTTCGGCTTGGTGATTTTAACCTGTTCTTCTTCTTGCACCGCTGTCCAGTCGCGTTCCAGCAAATATAAAGCTTCTTCAACTTCACTGACACTGGTCACCATCGGCAACAAGATGTGCAGGTTATTTAGACCGATACTGGCTTTTAACATGGCACGAATTTGTGATGAGAAAATTTCAGGATGATCCAGGGTAAAGCGGATACCGCGCCAGCCGAGTGCCGAGTTATCTTCTTCAATCGAGAAATAAGGCAGATCCTTATCTGCACCAATATCCAAAGTCCGCATCACCACTGGTTTATTGGCAAAGTGGCTCAGCTGCTGACGGTAAATGGCACGCTGTTCTTCTTCGCCAGGGAAGCGGTCACGTAGCATAAATGGAATTTCAGAGCGGTATAAGCCGACGCCTTTGGCACCCCGTTGTACGCCACGGACCACATCAATCATTAAGCCGGTATTGACGAACAGTTTAACCGCAACACCATCCGGGGTAATGGCATCTTTGGTTTCATACTGTTTTAAATCTTTGGCCAGTTGTTCTTCTTCTTTTTGAATTTCTTTATAGCGGCTACGTAAGCGACGTGGTGGATTAATAAAAATCCGACCCTGATGCGCATCGACAATCATCTCGACATCATCCAGGGTATTAATCGGCAGTTCAGTGACACCCACTACAGTTGGAATACCAAGTGCACGTGCCACAATCACCATGTGCGAGTTCATCGCACCTTCAGTGGTGACAATCGCGGCAATTTTATCTACCGGCAATTCTACCAGTGCCGCCGTGGAAATTTCTTCACCAATCAGAATGCTTTCATCGGTCAGTTCCCGATGGCTGGCATCTGCTTCTTGCAAGAAGGCTAAAATACGGCGCCCCAGATCTTTAAGGTCGGAAACGCGTTCACGTAAATAGCCATCTTCCATTTGCGCAAACAGGGCAATATGCTTGTCGATCACAATACGAACCGCACCTTGTGCCCAGTTGCCATCGCGAATCTCGGCCTTAATTTCGGCAGGAAGTGCATTTTCATCCAGCATGCGTAGAAACACACTAAATAGCGCACGTTCATCCGCCATCAAGGCATCTTGCATTTTTTCATCAAGAGATTTGATTTCTTCACGAACCGAATTAATTGCATGATCCAGCAGTTCCAGTTCTTCACTGATATCATCTGCTTCACGGTCCGGTACAGAAGCCAAATCCGCAGGGGGATACAGGATCACGGCGCGGCCTAAGGCAATGCCTCCAGAACCAGACACGCCTTGGAAGGTTTTATACGCGGGCAGGTTGTTGGGTTTACGGAAAACATCAATATTTCCGACCGCATGTGCGTGGGCAATCACCCCAGAAAGCTGGGCACATAAGGTGACCAGAAAAGATTCTGCCGCTTCGCTAAAGTCTTGGGATTCTTTATTTTGAACGACCAGTACACCCATCACCTTACGACGGTACATCACCGGAACGCCAAGAAAAGAGTTGTAAATCTCTTCACCGGTTTCCGGAAGATAGATAAAGCGTTCATGCTTGGGTGCATTGTCCAGATTGACGATTTCTTCACGTTGCCCGACCAGACCGACCAAGCCTTCACCTGTATGCAGGGAAACGTGGCCTACAGCTTCCGCTTTTAAACCTTTAGAAGCCATGAGCAGATAACGCTGGTTACGTTCGTCAAGCAGGTAAATGGAGCAGACATCAACATGCATGGCATTTGCCACCTGATTGACCATAATGTCGAGTGATTCATGCAAACTGGTGGACGCATTGATTTCCTGCACGATGCGTCTTAAGGTGTCCAGTTGCATATTCGACATAAAATCTGCTCCAAAAAAAGTATAAATCTATTTTATTTATAACAACATGCTACTAAAAAATCTGCATTTTCATGCGATTTTTTTATGCTTATATAGACGGTAACTGGTTACACAGTTCCACCATCGCTTTTCGGTATACATCGCGCTTAAAATTCACGACCTGTCCTAATGGATACCAGTAACTTACCCATTGCCACTGGTCAAACTCGGGTGGATCAGACAAATCCAGCTGAATATTTTTTGCTGAAGCCGTCAGTTTGAGCAAGAACCACTTTTGTTTTTGACCAATACATACCGGGTCTGAATCCGAGCGTATATACCGTTGAGGCAAACGATAACGTAGCCAACCTTTTGTTTGCGCTACGATTTGAACATGTTCGGGCAATAAGCCAACTTCTTCTCTCAGCTCACGATAAAGTGCCTGTTCAGGGGTTTCTCCATACTGGATACCTCCTTGTGGAAATTGCCAAGCATTGTGTCCAATGCGTTTTGCCCATAAAACCTGTCCAACGTCGTTTGCCAAAATGATCCCGACATTCGGTCGGAAACCTTCTGAGTCGATCATTTGGCTACCTAAATCATGTTTAATGTGTAGCTTTTTGTTCGGGGATTATTATTTCTATATCCATCTCGAAAAAAAGCACAGCTTAAATGTTAAAAATTGCTATGATCTTAACGAATTTCTATCGACTAGCGGAGATAGATTTACAATTTTTTTCTTAAATTGCAGTTTTTACGAGTATTTTCATGAAATTGGCTTTATTTGACCTCGATCACACCTTGCTAAACACCGATTCGGATTATTCATGGGGTGAGTTTTTAGTTAACGAAGGTTTAGTCGATCCGATCCGACATCGCCAAATGAATAACAAGTTTTATGAAGACTATAAAGCCGGGCAACTGGACCCGATTGCTTATAACGAATTTGTATTTGAATTTTTAACCCAGCATGACCATGATTATTTGGCTGAATTACATGAATTATTCATGAAAAAAGTGATTCGCCCACAAATGCGTCCCGAAGGTTTTGCCGCGATTCAAAAACATAAACAGGCGGGGCATGAGCTGGTCGGCATTACCGCCACTTCTGATTTTATTACTGCACCGATTTTTCATGAGTTTGGCATTACTGAAATTATTGCCACCAATGCAGAAGTCATTGACGGTAAATATACCGGCAAAGTCATCAATACCGCATGTTACCAAAAAGGTAAACTGATCCGTTTGGAACAATGGCTTTCGGGGCGAAAGGTGGAAGAATCTTGGGCTTATTCAGATTCAATCAATGACCGTTTCTTGTTGGAGTATGCCGACCATGCGGTTGCGGTGAATCCGGATGAACGTTTAGCAGCTCTTGCCAAAGAACAAGATTGGGAAATTCAGGACTGGTCGATTTAATTCAACTTTAAATCTTTTTTAAATAAAGACTTAAAGCCTGACTGATTAAAAGATCAGTCAGGCTTTTTTTATCAAACCTGCTGCGATGTTATAGATTTTTAAATCGTCTCGGATGCTTTTAAAGGTTTTGAATGATGCTATGCTGATATCAGTGATTAATGATCCGTAGAGGGATGATAATGAGTAATGTAAGACCACGAATGACCAACCTTTTTGAGCAACTCGGACTAGACTCAAGTGATGAGGCCATTGCACAGTTCATTGCCGCACATCAGCTTCCTGCCGAGACCAAAATTACCGAAGCGGGTTTCTGGACCGAATCACAACACCAGTTATTATCGGAAAAACTTAAATCCGATGGCTCTTGGGCTATTGTTGTCGATCAGTTGAATGAATCTTTACATGAAGATTCAGTTAAGAAATAGTTTTATGTTGAGGTGAAAGATACAAATGAGTTTTGCCTCAACTTGAAATCAGCAATTAACGATGAACTCGCTGGTTTAATATGAAAAAGCCGTCGCTAAGACGGCTTTTTGTTTTTATCCGTTCATCATTTTAATCAGTTCTAAAACGGCTTTAGACTGAGTGCGTCCAGGATGCCAGACCATACCCAATTGACGGTTCATCTCAAAATTAATATCGAGCTGTTGTAAATCTTGATTCAGTAAAGTCTTGGGCAATACCGACCAGCCCAGACCAATGGAAGCCAGCATCCGGATGGATTCGAGCGGGTTATTGCTCATGCTAATTTTTGGTTTCAGACCGCGTTTTTCAAATTCAGCCAAGGTGATTTGACTGGTATAGGTCTGGGCAGCGGGCAATAAACTTGGATAGAGCGTCAGATCTTCCAGTTGCAAATCTTTCTGATTGGCTAGAGGATGAAAAGGCGCAGCCACAAACACCAAAGGATCATTCCAGATGGTGACATAACGCAGGCGATCATCGCCCTGTGGGGGAAGCGTTAAAAATGCCAGTTCCAATTCACCGGCAAGCACTTTTTCATGCGCCTGTTCAGAATCGACAAAATGCACATCCAAGGTTACATTCGGAAATTCCTGAACATAATTACGCAGGTGACTGGGTAAATGATGCAAGCCGATATGATGACTGGTGCCAATTTTGAGTTTGCCCTGAACTTGTCCCTGTTCATGACTGAGGGTGTGGTGAATATCACCCAGTTCATTTAACCAGTTTTTAACTTTGGGTAGCAGCGAATGTGCGGCATGGGTCGCTTGAACGCCACGACCTGCAGATTCAAAAAGTTTCACTCCAAAATATTCTTCTAGACTATGAATTCGTTTAGTCACTGCCGGTTGGGTAATAAATAACAGATCGGCAGCCAGTGAAATAGAGCCGGTTTCCATGACTTTAACAAACGCTTCAAAAGCAGCAAGATTCATAGTAATAGTCTGGTTATACAATATTAAGATAATTATAAAATATTATTATATTAATAGTGAATCTAATCCTAAAATATATACATAAAAATGTATAAAGATGTAAATTTGAATCATGGAAATAAAAAATCACTCTATAAAGGAGAGTGATTTTAATAAAGAAGAGCACACCTAAACCCAAGACTCATATAGTTTAACTTGCGTTTAACTGGTTATATTCTTGCTGTCGGGTATTTTTAGCTGCTTTTGCTTCCCACACTTTTTCATGGAAAAAGAAGGCAAAGGCCTGAATGGTGGGCTCAAGTAAGCTTAGGGTTAAAGCCATCCAGATACTTCCTGTCACGAAATAGCCTACCAACATGGCAATGGTGATGTGCATAATGTAATAGCTAAAGGTTTTCTTAAACATACGCTGGTTGTTGTCAACGAATTTTTGAATATGAGCCATGGGCTAAGTCCTCAATCTTTACTCGGGATATGGCTAAATGATAATCAGTCTTATTTAATTTGTAAAAACGAATATATTGTATTTTTAAATCGGTTTTACGAATTGGAAAGTGGGTCAATTATAAAAACAAGTGCACGGTATCAATTACTGATGCATTTCTAGCAGGAGATAAATCATGGACATTAAACATATTAAATACTTGTTGGATATATTCGAAGAAGCGGTCGAAAAAAGGATGGGTGTCTACGAGCTTGCAGACGATGAAGGTGATGAAAACAGAGCCGCTGCTGAGTGTAATCAGGCCAGGGCTGAATTAATCAAGGCGATTGAGCAACT
This sequence comes from Acinetobacter terrestris, assembly GCF_004331155.1. Lineage (GTDB taxonomy): Bacteria > Pseudomonadota > Gammaproteobacteria > Pseudomonadales > Moraxellaceae > Acinetobacter > Acinetobacter terrestris. The sequence continues at coordinate 125,011 of NZ_SJNZ01000002.1, read as the reverse complement.
GGCACAGAGTAAAGAGTATTCTGCGAAATAGGTGCTTGGTTAGTTACTGACAAGTTTTGAAATCATTCAGTGTGTAGGTAAATTGAAGTTGCCTATGCAGCATAGACTCGATCATTTTATGCAAAGTTGAGGCTGCTCGGTAACGAAATAATCGATTTTGATGGGTTCAAAAACCATGCGTAAATAGCGTCTTGATTTGAAAAGTATGCAGATAAAATTTTGCAAAAGTGCAGCTTTAGATAGACTAATAACTAATTCCAAAAAGTTTTCAAACTAATAAAAATGATAAATTAGATTTATGCGAATACGTGGTTATAATCGAAGTTAATAAAAGCATTACCCAGTTCTATGGAGCGCGTCGACATGGCAGGCAATACCCAAAAAGCAAAGACTTTATATGACAAATTGTGGGATGACCATTTAGTAAAACAACGAGATGATGGCTCAGCCTTACTTTATATCGATCGTCATTTATTGCATGAAGTAACCTCACCCCAAGCTTTTGAAGGTTTACAGCTTGCCGGTCGTAAACCTTGGCGTTTAAGTGCCAATATCGCTACTCCAGACCATAATGTGCCGACCTCAAAAGCTGAACGTGATCAAGGTATTGCAGGTATTGAAGATGAAACTTCACGAATCCAGGTTCAAACTTTGGATGACAACTGTGAAGCTTTCAATATCGTTGAATTTAAAATCAATGATATCCGTCAAGGGATCGCGCACGTGGTTGGACCTGAACAGGGTTTGACTTTGCCGGGTATGACCGTGGTATGCGGTGATTCACATACGGCGACGCATGGTGCATTTGGTTGCTTGGCACACGGGATTGGTACTTCAGAAGTTGAACATGTATTGGCGACTCAATGCTTAATTCAAAAGAAAATGAAGAACATGTTAGTGCGTGTGGATGGCGTATTAGGTCAAGGCGTCACTTCAAAAGATGTGGTGTTAGCGATCATTGGTAAAATTGGTACGGCGGGTGGTACAGGTCATGCGATTGAATTCGGTGGTCAGGTCTTCCGTGACATGTCGATCGAAGGTCGTATGACTGTGTGTAACATGGCGATTGAAGCCGGTGCACGTGTGGGTATGGTCGCTGTCGATGACAAAACGATTGAATATGTCAAAGGTCGTAACTACGCACCAAAAGCTGAGCAGTGGGATCAAGCCGTTGAATACTGGAATACCTTGCATTCGGACGAGGGCGCACACTTTGACACTGTCGTGGTGTTGCAAGGTGAAGAAATTGAACCGCAAGTGTCTTGGGGAACATCGCCTGAAATGGTGATTCCGGTGTCTGAAGCCGTGCCGACTTTAGAGCAAGCCAAAGACGACGTGCAACGCAAGGACTGGACTCGTGCTTATCAATATATGGGTTTAAATGCAGGTCAGGCATTGGCTGACATTCAGTTAGACCGCGTATTTATTGGTTCGTGCACCAACTCGCGTATTGAAGATATTCGCGCTGCTGCGGAAGTGATTAAAGGCCGTAAAGTTGCATCTTCAATTAAACAGGCGATGGTGGTTCCGGGTTCTGGTTTGGTGAAACAGCAAGCCGAAGCGGAAGGTTTGGATCAAGTATTCTTGGAAGCTGGCTTTGAATGGCGTGAACCAGGCTGTTCTATGTGCTTGGCGATGAATGCTGACAAATTGCAACCGGGCGAGCACTGTGCCTCAACCTCTAACCGTAACTTCGAAGGTCGTCAGGGTAATGGCGGTCGTACGCACTTGGTGAGTCCAGCCATGGCGGCAGCAGCTGCAATTGCAGGTCATTTCGTTGACGTACGTTCATTCTAATTTCGGCTAATAGGAGTAAACAACATGAAAAAATATACCGTTGAACAAGGTATCGTTGCACCATTAGACCGTGCCAATGTCGATACAGATTTAATTATTCCAAAACAGTTTTTGAAATCGATTAAACGTACCGGTTTCGGTGAAAACCTGTTTGATGAATTGCGTTATTTGGATGAAGGTTATTTGGGTTTAGATAACTCAAAACGCCCAAAAAATCCTGATTTTGCGTTGAACCAACCGCGTTATCAAGGCGCTTCAATCTTGATTTCTCGTGCCAACTTCGGTTGTGGTTCAAGTCGTGAACATGCACCGTGGGCATTGGAAGAATACGGTTTCCGTACCGTGATTGCACCAAGTTATGCAGACATCTTCTTTAACAACAGCTTTAAAAACGGCATGTTGCCGGTGATCTTATCTGAACAGATTGTGGATCAATTATTTAAAGAATGCTTTGCGACTGAAGGTTACCAGTTAACTATTGATCTTGAAGCCCAAGAAGTACGTACACCATCGGGCGAAAGCTTTAAATTTGAAGTTGACCCATTTCGTAAACATTGTTTATTGAATGGTTTGGACGATATTGGTTTAACTCTTCAAGCCGCAGATGATATTCGTGTCTATGAAGAGAAAACCAAGCAATCGCGTCCTTGGGTATTTCAGGAAATTCGCAGTTAATTGTTTGAATTTTCAGCGCTAGTAGTATCGGAGCTTAACTCTTGCTAATATCGAGTCCATAAAAATATCTCGTTGGCTTTAATTGGTGAGGGGGCTCGAACAGTGGCAAAAGTTTATGGTCAGCTTGCGGTACTTGGTCTTATGGTCGCATCCTTAAGTGCATGCCAAAGCATTGATACCGTACGCATTAAACATGTGAAAGAAACAAAATCGACAGAATTGAATGCCTTGATCTTCTGTAGCGGTACAGAACAATGTGAATTTGAACGTTTGGATCAGATTCACATTGTCGATGCTCAAAGTCATCGGGTGGGTCGTGAAGCCATTCAGCAAGGGATTGTCCGTTTAAAAGAGAAGTCATTAAATGACGCTAATCCCTTGTTTTTGTCTGTACCGAAAGGACCGCATGAATTGGTGATTCGCTTCTATCCGATCTCGACAGACCGCGCTGAAACTTTGCATGTATTCCACAATTTCATGTCGCAAAAACACTATACCTTTAAGATGTATCGTGACCGAACCCATCATAAAGGTAATTTGTTGAATGCCTCTGCACCTGATCCACTCTGTGTTGAGCTTCAGCAAGAGCAAATGACCATTCGGCGTTTCTGCAAACCTTATAATGTCCTGAATGGCTTAGGCGAGTTTGTAGAACAAAAAAATTTAAAATCCCCATCAGTCAAATGACTGAATTGAAAAATGGAAAATCTCATGTCTAAACATATTTTGATTTTAGCTGGTGACGGCATCGGTCCTGAAATTGTTAAAGCCGCAGAGCAAGTACTCACACGCGTAAATGAAAAATTCAATTTAGGTTTGACTTGGGAACAAGGTTTATTGGGTGGTGCCGCGATTGATGCGTATGGTGCTCCATATCCTGAACAAACATCTGAACAGGCAAAAAAAGCAGACGCAATTTTACTGGGTGCGGTCGGTGGTCCTAAATGGGACGCGATCGAACGCTCAATTCGCCCGGAACGTGGTCTATTAAAATTACGTAGTGAACTCAATCTTTTTGCTAACTTGCGTCCTGCAATCTTGTATCCACAATTGGCAGATGCTTCAAGCTTAAAACCGGAAATCGTATCTGGCTTAGATATTCTCATCGTTCGCGAATTGACCGGTGGTATCTACTTCGGTCAACCACGCGGTATTCGTGAACTCGAAAACGGTGAAAAACAAGGCTTTAACACTGACGTTTATTCAGAATCTGAAATCAAGCGTATTGCCAAAGTAGCATTTGAGCTTGCAGGCTTACGTGGTGGTAAAGTATGTTCTGTCGATAAAGCCAATGTCCTTGAAGTGACTGAGCTTTGGAAACAAACAGTTACTGCAATGAAAGAAGCAGAATATCCAGAGATCAACCTGTCACACATGTATGTGGACAATGCCGCTATGCAATTGGTACGTGCGCCTAAACAGTTTGACGTGATTGTAACGTCTAACTTGTTCGGTGATATCCTGTCGGATGAAGCGGCAATGTTAACCGGTTCAATTGGTATGTTGCCATCTGCATCTTTAGATGAAAATGGTAAGGGCATGTATGAACCTTGCCACGGTTCGGCACCAGACATCGCAGGTCAAAACCTGGCAAATCCACTTGCAACCATTCTTTCGGTTGCCATGATGCTTCGTTATACTTTCCGTGAAGAAACTGCTGCACAAGCCATTGAAGATGCTGTAGGTAATGTATTAGACCAAGGTTTGCGTACAGCAGATATTATGTCTGAAGGCATGAGCAAAGTGGGTACTGTTGAAATGGGTCAAGCTGTGGTTACAGCTCTGAACTAAGCCATCAAGATCTAAATAAAAAAACGCAGCCAAAGAGCTGCGTTTTTTATGGATATTTTGGCCTGATTTAGCAGGTTCGTCCTGAGTAATGAACAGACTTGGCAATGTTGTTTTCTAAACGGAAGATAATTTTGCATTGCAAGTTCACATCATAGCTTTGCGCTCGAGGCGTGATTTGTATGGGGACTGCACCAGAATCGATGTCAGCAGGATTTTGTGCCATGGGTGCAGGAATGGTGATAGGACGAATCACGGTATAAGTGAGTGTCTGATTATCTAGGGCAGGTGATTGTACTTGCTGATAATCGATACTGCTCAAATCCAGGTTGGCTTGAATACTTTGGCTGGTCTGCCCAATGAATTGCTGCAAGTAAGCTTCACGTTGTTGTGCGGTGGTGATTGGGGAGGTAGCACATCCATACAATAAGCAAAGCGTGGTAAACAGACCAACGGAGGGAAGAAATGACATGGCTTTCTCCATTGAATAAAACTTTATTTTAGATGGATAAACTGTCAATGAACGTTGTTATTTGATACACGGTACAGATGGGGGACTGGAGATCAAAGCCTATTATCTAAAACCTGACACAGGCTTTAGGCTGTACTCTGGCATTAGCACGCTCTACCAGCATAACCAATGGATTGAACAATTCCTTCTTTTAGAGCAAACCCTATCTGACATTTCATCTCGAGATTATAACCCCCCATTTGAGGGGGCGGCATCGGTGCACCCATCGAGATGCTGGGGCTAATATTGGGCGTACCCATCGGATATTCATATCACGAACAATGGTGTAGCTGAGCAATTCTGCTGTCTGAGTCGGTTCTTGCGTGGCCTTAAATCCCATTTATTCAGGTCAAGCTGGCTGCGAACTTGATCTGCAATTTGACCCCCATAGTGTTGTAGAGACTGATCAAGACGATGATTGCCACCTGTCGAACATGCCATGAGAAAAATTAGACAGGCGAGCATATTGGCTAGAGAAAGATGTTTTCTATTAAATGTCATTTTATAGTGATATTTTTAAATTTCTAATAGGTTTTAATCCATTTACTTATAGATTGGATCTGTATTTAAAGTCAATTTTTAAGTCGATTTTTGAGTCAAGATTGCGTTTTGCAGATAATAAAAAAGCCACTGTAAAGTGGCTTTTGCTTTCGCTAAAACTTAGCGTGCACGATAAGTAATACGACCCTTGGTCAAATCATAAGGAGTCATTTCTACTTTAACACTGTCGCCAGTTAAAATACGAATATAGTGTTTACGCATTTTACCAGAGATGTGAGCAATCACTTCATGACCGTTTTCTAAACGTACACGGAACATAGTATTAGGAAGCGTCTCGGTGACAACGCCTTCGAACTCGATGAGTTCCTCTTTATTGGCCATAGCCTACCTGAATGAATAAATTGGAAAGGCGCAAATTATAGTCAATTTTTTTGCATAAAACAAGGCACAATGCGGCTTTGCTCGATCATCTGTCAGTTAAATAAGCGAACCATGGGTATAAATTTTTTCTACAAAAAATCGTATTGTTCTGTTGTCAGTTTGGTCAATCGCAGTTAATCTAAAATTAATCTTTTTAAGTATAAATGAATAATATATAAGGAAGGTCTTTGCGTGGGTCAGTTAACTGATGCATCGGTTATTTTGCGATTGGGCTACCAGGCCATTCGTCGTTCAGGTTTGCCAACTGAAGAAATTTTAACGAAAGCTGGTGTGGCCTTAAATCAGGTCGAAACCAATGATCGTACGCCGCTCAGTGCCCAATATGCGTTTTGGGTGGCTGCAGAGGAGGTGAGTAAAGATCCTGACATCGGTTTGCATTTAGGTGAACACCTGCCTTTATATCGTGGGCAGGTGATTGAACACCTATTTATTTCGAGTGAAAACTTTGGTGAAGGGCTAAAACGGGCCTTGGCCTATCAACGACTGATCAGTGATGCATTTCATGCCAAACTGATTATTGAAGATGACCGTTGCTATCTCACCAATGGGGAGCAGGGTGCCTGGTCGGACAATTTGGTCAATCGTCATTTTTCTGAATGTGCGATGTCTGGGGTATTGCGCTTCTTTAAATTTATTACCGAAGGCCGTTTTCAGCCGATTTATATCGACTTCAATTTTAGCCAGGGTGCGTTTGATGAGGAATATTTTCGGGTTTACGAATGTCCGGTCAGTTTAGGGCAAAAGGAAACACGTTTATATTTTGATCCTGCCATTTTGGATTATCAGTTATGGCAAGCAGAACCTGAGTTATTACAGTTACATGAGCAACTGGCGCTTGAAAAGCTGCAAGAACTCGCACGTTATGACTTGGTCGGTGAGGTTCGCCGTGCCATCGGTTCAACACTAGAAAGTGGTGAAACGACTTTAGAAACCGTTGCGACGCATTTGAATATTACGCCGCGCCGTTTGCGTACTCAGCTGTCTGAGGCCAATACCAGTTTCCAGCAAATCTTGTCTGATTATCGCTGTCGTTTGGCAAAAAAATTGTTGGCCAATACAGCGGAAAGTGTAGAACGGATTGTATATCTCACCGGTTTTTCCGAGCCAAGTACTTTTTATCGTGCCTTTAAGCGCTGGACCAATGAAACGCCAGTGGAATATAGAAAGCGTAAGCAGCGTTAAGATTAATATTTAAAAGAATCCTCCTAACCTACCTTTTTAAAAGAGAGGAATTCCCCTCCTTTCAGGAGGGGTTAGGGGAGGTATATATTTTAAAAAAATGTAAGCTAAGCATTATTCCGGCATATTCAGCCAATGCGGTCCTAAGGGCAACGCAGGTAATTCAAACTGCGCCGGATAGTCAGCATGAATAAAATATAAGCCATCGGGCGGCGCGGTAATCCCCGCAGCTTTACGGTCTTCAGCTGCAAAAATCTGGTCAATATGGTCAATTTCATACATGCTCTGACCGATTTCAAGCAAGCATCCCATAATGTTGCGTACCATATGATGTAAAAAACCGTCTGCCTGAATATCTAATACCAAATAACAGCCGTGACGGATTAAACGGCAATGGCTGACATGACGAACCGGTTGATTCGATTGACAGGATGCAGCACGAAAGCTCTCAAAGTTATGTGTGCCTTCAAATTTCTTTGCAGCCTCAATCATCTTGTCTACATCAAGCGGATAATAGACGTGGGTGACTTGTTTATAGAGCAGTGCAGGGCGACTCGGTGAATTGTAGACGACATAGCGATAACGACGTGATTGCGCTTTAAAACGGGCATGGAAATCCGTATCCATCTGTTTAATCCACTGGATGGCAATGTCTTTGGGTAAAGTGCTATTTGCGCCCATCAGCCAGCCACGCAATGGACGAATGGCAGAGGTGTCAAAATGTGCAACCATATTGGTGGCATGTACACCAGCATCAGTACGTCCAGCGCCATGTAAAATAATGGGTTCGTTGGCAATTTTGCTGAGGACGGTTTCAATCGTTTCTTGCACGCTACGCACGCCAGTTTGCTGGGTTTGCCATCCTCGATACTCAACTCCAGAAAACTCAATACCGACCGCAAGACGCTGCATATTTACCTCTATTTATACTGAATCATGCCAGTGGGCCTGCCACTGGTCTACGCTGTCGTATTGTAAATACATTTTCAGTGCTTTTGCATAAAGATCTGCATGACCTAGACAATCACTCATCATAATATTGGCATGTGGTATCCATTCATTTATCGCATAGCGTTGATCAATCGTGCCAAAAGGCACTTGGGTGGTGAGAATAATGGCACAGCCTTGAGCGTGTAGATCCTGAAGCGTAGCAATGAATTCTTCGTTGACCGCCAAATTGCCCGTACCAAAGCCCTGTAAGATTAGAACGTGAGGGGGATGTTGCTGTAAATTTTTCAGGTTTTTAATTTGCTGTTCTATATCTATTGGCTGTGCCATTAAACTTAAGCAGTTAAATGAGCGTGCCTTCTCAATATCAGATTCATGGAGGACATAGCTTTGCTGATGGGTGATGAGGTTTTCTTTAGCGTTTATTCCAGCAAATGCATCTAATGCAGTCGTATGTTGTTTCAGCGCTGTTTGGGCATGAATAAGCTGGTGATGAAAAGCTAAATATACACCGACAGAACATGTTGCCACCGCATCGAGGGCAAAATTAAGGTTATCGATAGCATCGGTAAATTCACGGGTATTGCTTCCACTTACATTCAATAAAGGATATTGACTACCGGTGAGTACAACATGTGCGGATTGTCCCAGAAATCGTGCAACTATTGCACTGGCATAGCTGAGGGTATCAGTGCCGTGAATCACGACGAAATGTTGATAATTTTTAAGTTGTAGGCTTTGAATCAACTGAATCAGTTGCAGCCAGTCAGTTGCAGTACTTGCACTGCTGTCTTTTATGCTGGGCGCAACAAAACATTCGATATCAAGATGCAAAGGAAGAACGCGTTGTAACTGGGGAATAAAATTTTCAGCAGGCATGGGACTCAATGGCTCGCCAATGCAGCCAAATGTACCGCCCATATAAATTAACGCTATTTTTTTCATCATAAAAAAAGCAGCCAAGGATGACTGCTTTATAGTAGAGCGAAATAGCTTAAGAAGCTATCTGATTGCGCAACTGATCGGCTTGCTGGCGTTGTTCAGCTGTATATTCAGCTTCGTGTTCTGCCAATAATTCACGTGCCGACTCAAAAGCACCCAATTGGATGTATTGCTGTGCAAGATCTAAATTCAGGCTGATTTCATTGACTTCAATCAGTTCCGGGAAGGATTGAACCAGCGGATCATTTTGATCTGCTTTAGATGCAGATGGGCTGATATTACTAATATCAAAACTCACACCGGCAGCTTTTGCTGGAACGGGTTCTACAGGTTGTTGTTCAGTTCTCGTTACGGGTTCTAAATTAAAGTCTAAATCTAAACTTGGCTTGGTTTCTTCGACTGTAATTTTTGCTTCAGGCGCTGCAACAGTTTCTGCAGCCGAGAAATCAAAATTAAATTCAGGCTTCTCATCAAGCACAGGTTTAGCCGTAACCGCTGCATCAGCTGTTGTGCTTTGTTCTGCTGCCGGATTATCTAAACTAAAAGAAAAATCTAAAGGCTTGATTTCCTCTGCTACTGGAGTCGCTTCTTGCTTGGGAGCGGTTGCCGCAGGACTCGGGTCTAAAGAGAATGTACTGAAGTCTAAAGGCTTGATTTCTTCAATAGGAGCGGCAGGTACTTCTGCTTTGATTGTTGTATCTAAGGAAAGGGTATTGAAATCTAAGGGCTGAATTTCTTCAGCTGCTTCTGTTTTGGCCGAATAAGATTCTTGCTGCAACTGATCGAAAGATACATTATTTGCTGTCCCGGATGGAGCAGCAGTATTCATGAGTGCATCAAAATCAGCCGTATTTTTTTGTTCAGTCGGTGCTGTATACGTAGGTGTCGAAATAGAAGTTTCTGGTTTGAAATCAATAGTATCTCTAGAGCCTTCTGCTTCTTTGTCATGTGCTGCTTTTTTAGCAAGCGCTTGTTCTAAAATCTCATCCAGTTCTAATGAACGTAGATGATTAATCAGTTGGCTAATCGCAAATTCATCTTTTTGCAAGATGTGAATATCCAGCAACAGTAAATACAACTCATGCTGTGAATTGTCTCTGTTTAATGCCTGATTAATCTGTGCTTCAGCAGAGAAAAAATTACGTTCACGGATGAGCGCTTCAATTTTATTGCGCACATCAGCAGATAAAGGGGTGGTTTTTTTCTTCTCAACAACCGTATTTGCCACAATTTGAGTTTTTTGCGCGGGCTTTTTTGTTGAGCTTACTTTTTTAGCTTTCGCCTTGGATGCTGACGTTTGCTCTGCTTGTTTATTGGTGTCACGCTTTTTTAATACAATTGCGATCACTAATAATAATATAAACGGAATCACATAAAGCAGCATGTTGTTACCCCTTACAGGATTGAGTTGTTATCAATGAAACTCATCCAAAAAAATCAAATTGTATAACACCTTAGTGTGTTGGCTTTTTCTCTACTTGTTGTGCTTTCAATTGTTGTTGCAATTGGGCAAGACGAGTATTTAATAATTGAATTCTGTGATCCTTGTGACGTAATGCCAATTCTAACTGTGTTACGTTTCTCTGTAATTTAACGGTTTTTTCACGGGATGTCATAACTTTTAATGACAACTCGTTCGATGTTTGATTTTTTTCTGTGTTCTTTTTAGCAGAACCGCTGGCTGAATCTTGTTCTTTCTCTGCAACCAGGCTCATCTCCGCCTGATTTAGGCGATATTTGGCTTTTCCTGATTGGTTGGACGGGGTTTTTGCCAAGTGTGCAACACTGACTTTCTTGCCTTCTTTTTGGCTATGGGCGGTATTTAGATTCAATGCCGCACCACGACGTAAGCGATTCATATCTCCCTGAATAAAGGCGTGTTCATTGTTCGCTTTGATCTGCTTCATGACTTCGCCAACCGGACGGTTTTGCTCAGTTGCGACCCGTGAAGCGATCGCCCAAAGCGACTCATTGGATTGCACCACATGTTTTGTGGTTTGCGCTGTAGCTACTGCTTCATTTTGCTGTTTGGGTGGCTTAGGAGCAGGCGCAGGTATTTCCGGTTTGGTTTTTGCGGCAGCTTTTTCTGCTGGTTTACCCGCTATTTTATTTTCGGCTATCTTTTGAGTGGGTGATTCTGCAAATTTCCTCACTAATGGGTCTGCAGAAGTCATTGCATTGGAAGTCGTTTTGTTCGATGCAAGAGGCGTGTCTTTAATCTGATTTTTTGTGGTGAGTTGTTCTGGTGCTGATGTTTTTATTTCAGCTAAAGCCGTTGTATTGGGCTGCGCGGAAGGCATACTCATTGATGAGATGACCACAGGTGCGGGAGTCATGGCATTCAAGCGAGGCGGCGCTGCTTTTTGTACCATCAATGGGGCTTCAAAGGATTGATGAGCTGCTGGTTGTGCTTTTGCAAGCTGATATTGAGTGCTTTCAGGCAAGTGCAAGGCAATATCTTTTTCACTGACAATGGTAATGGGAGCCAAAGGTTTTTCATTGCTGGCAATACGTGCCTGAGTAGGTGTGCTGCCACGTTGTAACGGGGTTTTAATATGCTGCAAGCGCGTGGCATTGCCTTCTTGAATTTTGATAATAATATTCAGTTCAGCTTCAGTCAGCGGACGTGAAGAGGTAATGGTAATCACGCCATTCCCCGAGCCATCACGACGGGTAAAAAAATTAAGATGTCCAGGCGGTTGGTGACCTACGCCTAAAGTGGTGATGTCTTCTGAACTGGCTAAGCTGGCTTGTATTTGTGAATTAGGATCGGCTTGGCGGAAATTCATTTCTGCATAGAGTAATTCGCCCGGTGCAGATTGAATTTGAATAGGATCAATAGTAATCGCATGAATATTCTGTGAAGTAATAATGGCTAAAATGGCAATCTTTAATTTGTTATATGCAGTCATCTTAATTTTTAGCTCAATTCTGTATCGCATTGCGAAAGTTGTAGATTAACGAGATGTTGAATAATTGTAAAATACTAACATAAAGCATACATAAAAAAAGCCGATCAATTGTGACCGGCTTTTCGTTTTTTTAACTTTAACAATTAAGCATTTTTATATTCAATGAGGATGCGAAGCATACGGCGTAACGGTTCCGCAGCACCCCAAAGCAATTGGTCACCTACAGTGAACGCGCCCAGGTATTCTTTACCCATATTCAGCTTACGCAAACGACCTACCGGAACAGACAATGTACCGGTAACCGCTACAGGAGTCAGATCCGTCATCGACGCTTCACGTGTATTCGGAACGACTTTTGCCCATGGGTTGGATTGACGAATCATGTCTTCGATTTCATCAAGCGGCACGTCTTTCTTAAGCTTCAAAGTTAAAGCTTGTGAATGACAACGCATTGCACCAATACGTACACAATGACCATCAATTGGAACGATTTGTTGATTGCCCAAGATCTTGTTGGTTTCAACTTGCGCTTTCCACTCTTCTTTTGACTGACCATTGTCGAGCTGTTTGTCGATATATGGAATGAGTGAGCCGGCTAAAGGCACACCGAAGTTGGCAGCAGGGAAACCTTCACCACGTTGCAAAGATGCAATTTTAGAGTCGATGTCTAAGATGGGTGAACGCGGGTCATCGAGCAAATCTTTGGTATTGTTATATAAATAACCCATACCCGTGATCAGCTCGCGCATGTTTTGTGCGCCTGCACCAGATGCTGCCTGATACGTCATTGCAGTCATCCACTCAACCAAATTGTTTTGGTAAAGCGCGCCCATGCTCATCAACATCAATGAAACGGTACAGTTACCACCGACAAATGTTTTGGTGCCATTAACCAAACCATCTTTAATCACATGCATGTTAACCGGGTCAAGCACGATGATGGCTTCATCATCCATACGCAGGGTAGATGCAGCATCAATCCAGTAACCGTTCCAGTTTTCCGCTTTTAATTTAGGGAAAACTTCAGAGGTATAATCACCACCTTGGCAGGTAATAATGACATCCATCTGCTTCAGACTGTTAATGTCTGATGCATCCATAAGTGCTGGGGCAGTCTTACCGCCAAACGCAGGCGCTTCACCACCTGCATTACTGGTAGAAAAATAGAATGGCTCAAAATGAGCAAAATCATTCTCTTCAACCATACGTTGCATGAGGACAGAACCAACCATCCCGCGCCAACCGACCAGACCTACTTTCATGTCACTTTGCCTCGGTGCGTAAAAAAATAAAAGGGGGCTTGAGTGTATCAAAAGCGACCGCAACTGCAAGTACTACACAATGAAAACATCAATATTATTGAGCGGAATATCTTGTTTATGTTACATAGAAAATTGATAAAGTTATTTCATCATAGAAAAACTAAAAGCAACAAAAGAGCAGAGACTTATGATTTGGGTGGAGTTAATTTCAGTTTTTGTTATATGGCTGACATTTTGGTCATTAATTCCACGGGATGAATGGTGGATTCGAGGGGCCGATTTTCCACGCTTGCAAATTTTAGTTTTGGGACTGATTGCTTTGGTGCTGTTGTTGGTCTGGGATCAGCCATGGGATCTACGGCGTGAAATTGTCTTTACTGCCCTGATTGCGGCACTCGCATATCAGCTTAAAATGGTGCTGCCTTATACCTTTATCTGGAAGAAACAGGTCAAGAAAGTCCATAAGCATCAGCTTAATCCTGATAAGCAAATTTCTTTGCTTGTATCTAATGTATTAACTCCAAATGATAAATATCACTTGTTGGTTGAACAGATCCAGAAACATCAACCTGATTTGGTACTGACCTTAGAAACAGATCTCATCTGGCAAAAAGCCCTTGCCGTGATTGAAAAAGATTATCCCTATCGTGTACCTGTGCCTTTGGACAATCTGTATGGCATGCATCTTTACAGTAAGCTTGAACTGAAAGATACCGAAGTGAAATTCATTTTAAGTGATGAAATTCCTTCCATTCATACCACCGTAATTTTACGTTCAGGCCAACCGGTGCAACTGTATTGCCTGCATCCTAAACCGCCCAGCCCAACTGAAGCCAAAGATTCGACCCTCCGAGATGCAGAGCTTTTAATGGTCGGTGATCAAATTAAAGATTTGGATGAAAGCTGTATTGTGATGGGGGATTTGAATGATGTGGCGTGGTCAAGAACCACACGATTATTTCAGCGCATTAGTGGGCTGCTTGATCCGCGTGTAGGGCGACGCTATATCAATACCTTTCATGCAGATTATCCAATGTTTCGCTGGTCACTCGACCATGTTTTTCATAGCACCGACTTTGCTTTAGTCCATATGGAGCGTTTGCCACATGTTGGGTCGGATCATTTTCCGGTGTATGTCGTATTACAAACGGGTCGCGTTTTCGAACAGGTTCAGGATGAACTGGAACAAACCGATGCCGATGAACAAGAAGCCCAAGAGGCAATTCAGGAAGGTATTCAAAAAGCAGAAAAAGAAGAAAAATTGGTCACCGATGAAATTGCACAGGACTATAAAAATGGTACGAAAGTACCTCAAGGGAATTAGAGGAAAAGTGTACGAAATAGCTTACATGGATAGAGGTCAATCGCGAATAGTTCTTTTTTCTGTTTCTGTTTAATCTAGCCTCATCAGCCAAGGAGTTGGGAACGGAAAATCCCATTATGGAAGACGATGTTGGGCTGATGGTGAGTCATCATGGATATGATGCAGCAAGGGATCGCAAATAAGATAATAAAAATAAAGTTTGAAAAGCACAACCTTATACACCCGAGTTTTGCAGGATGCAGAACTCGGGTTCTACTTTTATAGAACATTTTAAAATATAGAATATTCTAAAAATAAAATTTCAGTGATGTTTCTATCCACATTGCAAGAACTTAAATTTTAATTGCTGATTTTACTGATTTATCACGTGATGCTTTTCATATCTATGCAGACTGATTTCTATGTAGAGTTATTGGCCTTTGCTGAGTGGGTTAATGGCTAGGTTTAGAGTAGGGAAGGGTGAATCAGGTGATGACTTTTGAAATATCAATGCACGATCAGATTCATGAAGCAGAAGTTTTAGCAATTTATCGAGCCAATGATTGGTCATCAGCGCAAAAGCCAGTTCAGCTGATGGCAGCATTACGTCATTCGCATAGTCTGGTCACAGCCAGACAGGATGGACAGCTTATTGGTCTGGGAAATGCGATATCTGATGGGCATCTGGTGGTGTATTTTCCGCACCTGCTCGTGCATCCCGATTTTCAAAATTTGGGTGCGGGCCGATTAATGATGCAAGCAATGTTATTTAAATATAAAGATCTTCACCAAAAGATATTGGTTGCTGAACATCAAGCGATAAAATTTTATCAATCAATGGGTTTTGTTCGCGCAGGCCAAACCGAGCCTATGTGGATCTATGCAGGAACAGAACATTGATCATTTTTAGATGATTTATTTAAGCTTATATGTTTATGCCCAAGCTATTTTTGTATGTCACCAAGACCTCATCCATAGGCTGGGCTGAACAAATTTAATCTAAACTTAAAACCTGTTTATATAAATCAAGGGTCTGATCACACATCTCTTTTAAGCTAAACATCGTGACTGGCTTAACTTCCTGAGGCTGATCAATATGATGCTTTACGGCATTTAAAAGTGCAGCTTGATCATCTACCTCAATTAAGCCTTGCGGATAAATATGGGATAAAATTTCTGCCACACCGCCACGATTCCAGCCAATCACCGGTGTACCCACCGATAATGCTTCTAATGCCGTACGGCCAAAGGTTTCCGCCTGATTTGAAAGGGAAAGGACGACATCACTAAAGGCCAACCATTCACGGATGTCGGAACGATGACCGACAAAGGTGATTTTGTCGCTTAAACCTTTGCTGTGAATATTGTCCTGCATTTCTTTTAAGTAAGCTGCTTTTTTCGGATCTGCTCCACCTACCACCACAGCATGCAGGTTTGGATACTGGCTTTGCAGCTGTTGTATTAATTCAATTAAAGTCTCATGGCCTTTTAAACGGGTAATACGCCCGGGAAGACAGACCAAAAACTTGTTTTCCAGTTGAGGAAAATCTTTAAACGTTTGATTGATCCACTGTGTAGAAGGTTGATAGCCGTGAGGAAACTCTTGCGGTGAAATCCCGCGATAAATTCGCACGATATTTTCAGGCGGACAGTTCTGATAATGTTCTGTAATGTATTTCACCACACTGTCAGAAACGGCAATGACTTTTTCCGCTTGCGTCATAATCGCACTATAACGATTGGTCGAATAAAAGCCGTGCACCGTTGAAATGAGATGCGGGCGTTTATGTGCCGGAATACCTTTTAAGGCAAAATGAGTCAGCCATGCAGGTACACGTGAACGAACATGTACGATGTCAGGTTGATGCTGTTCAATCAGTTTTCGTAAAGGGCGTATTTGCCAAAGACTGGATAAAGATTTTTTATGAATGGCTAAAGACAGATGTTTTGAGCCTTCCGCTTCAAGTTGGGCAACCAGACGCCCACCATTGGAAATCACCAAAGATTCGTGGCCATCTGCAACAAGCGCACGTGCAATTTCCAGTGTGCCACGTTCAACACCACCACTGTTCAATTCAGGAAGAAGCTGCATAATTTTCATAGGTGTTATCTTCATTATTTTAAAGTGTGGGATTGATTAATAAATTTTGTCATAGCCTTCAGGGCGCGTTTTAAAGCGACGGTGAAACCACATATATTGGGTGGGTGCGATACGCAGCTGACTTTCAATGATCTTGTTAACCCGTGTTGCATCATCCACTTCATCTTCGCTCGGCAGATTTTCTACCAGTGCTTGAATCAAGACTTTGTATTGTGGATTGGCAATATCGCCATCACGGTAGAAATATAAAGGTACGGCGGCAGCTTTGGTCATTTTAATTAAACGACGATGTGCAGTCACTGTTGCAGCAGGTATCCCAAAAAAGGGTGCCATTACGCCTTGTTTCAGGCCATAGTCTTGGTCAGGACTGTACCAGATTGCACGGCCATTTTTTAAATGACGAATCAAGCCACGCATATCATCATGATCAATTTGATTGGCATAAATGGTGGCGCGGCAGCGGTAGATCAGCATATCTAACAGCGGATTATTTTGCGGACGGTAGACGACATCTGGCTCAAAATACTGGGCACATAAATATCCGCCAGCATCGAGTAATGTTGAATGCGTGCCTAGCAATAAAACCCCTTTGCCCTCAGCTTGTGCTTTTTGGAGATGTTCTAAGCCTTCAATACTGACACGACCTTTAAACCACTGCGGGCAATACCACGCATTTAAGGTTTCAAAAATTCCAATCATCTGATCGACAAAAACGTGTCGGGTATTTTCTTGAACCTGTTCGCTGGTCCATTCTGGAAAACAGAGCTCTAAATTACGAATCGCTGTTTTACGACGTGATTTGAGCTGATTGAATGCGATATTGCCTATAACAGTGGCTAGACGATGCTGAATGGCCCACGGTAAAATTGCCAGAATCATTAGAAATACGATTCCAATCCAAATGCCCCAATAGTGTGGAAGAAGGAAAGACCATTGAAACTCACCCGGTTTGTAGTCTGGCTTTTTACTCATAATGACCGTTTATACCAAAATTTATCTGCAGTTTAACATGAAGTTATTTTGTAAATAAAAAAGCACCTGCAAAATACTTTACAGGTGCTTTTATAACGCGGCTAAATTAATCGCCTTTGCTAAGATTGTCTAATTCTTCCCAGCGTTCTAATTTTTCAAGCAATTGCTCGTCAATTTCCGTAAGGCGATTAGAAAGTTTCATCGCTTGATCAGCATCTGAAGTAAATAAAGAACCATCGGCAAGCTGTGCATTGATGTGGGCTTGTTCTTTCTCAAGTGCCTCCATTTCAGCCGGTAACTGCTCTAAAGCACGTTGATCCTTATAGCTGAGCTTTACTTTTTTCGGCACAGCTGCTTCGGCTTTAGCAACGGCTTTCTTGGCATCACTTTTCAGACCGACAGCCGTTTGATCTGGGCGTTGCTCTAGATAGTCCTGATAACCACCGATGTATTCATCAATGTGACCTTTACCATCAAATACCCAAGTCGATGTGACCACGTTGTCCATAAATGCACGGTCATGCGAGATCAAAAGTAATGTACCGGTATAACCACCGAGCATTTCTTCCAATAGCTCCAGCGTCACCATATCCAAGTCATTGGTTGGCTCATCCATCACAATTAAATTCGATGGTTTAAGCAGGAGTTTCGCCAATAGAATACGGTTACGTTCGCCGCCAGACAACGCTTTTACCGGAGTACGGGCACGTTCAGGCGAGAACAGGAAATCTTGAAGATAACTGTAGATATGACGACGACCACCGTTCACATCAACAAAGTCCGTACCTTCAGAAATGTTATCTTTAACCGATTTCTCTAAATCCAGCGCATTGCGCAGCTGGTCGAAATAGGCCACTTCCAGTTGGGTACCGGTTTTTACTGTGCCGCCATGCTCAAGCTCACCTAAAATGGCTTTGATCAGGGTAGTTTTACCTACACCATTGTCGCCGACCAAGCCAATACGGTCACCACGAAGTACCAATGCAGAGAAATCTTTGATGATGGGTTCTTGATCGCCGAAAGCAACACTTAAATGCTCAATATCAAAGACCAATTTACCAGAGCGGTTGGCATCTTGCGTTGCCATGCTCACTTTGCCCTGTTGCGAGCGACGCGCTTTAGATTCTTCACGCAAATCTTTTAGTGCACGTACACGACCTTCATTACGGGTACGGCGAGCTTTAATGCCTTGACGAATCCAGACTTCTTCTTCAGCCAAACGTTTATCGAATAAAGCGTTTTGCTTTTCTTCCGCTTCCATTTGTTGCGCTTTAAGCTCAAGGTAACGTGTGTAGTTACCTTCATAGCTGCGCAAAGTACCGCGATCGAGTTCGACAATACGGGTTGCGATGCTGTCGACAAATGAACGGTCATGCGAAATAAATAATAAGGTTAAATTATTTTGATCGAGCAGGAATTTTTCTAACCATTCAATACTTTCAACGTCCAGGTGGTTGGTTGGTTCGTCGAGTAAAAGTACATCGGGTTGGGTGAGTAGCGCACGTGCCAACAGGACACGACGTTTACGACCACCGGATAAATCGGCCAAATCGGCATCTGGGTCTAAACCCATTTTGCTCAAAATAGAATTTACTTTGGTTTCCAAAGCCCAACCATCGACCTGATCGAGTTTGTGCTGCAGGTTACCCATGCGATCGCATGCTTCCATATCACCGAGTACACACGCATCACTGGCTTCGTGATAGGCTCTGAGTACAGTAGCCGCTTCACCTGCGCCGTCGGCAACGATGTCAGCGACTTTACCGGAATCCATGGGTACATCTTGAGCCAGCATGGAAATGGTGATGCCATTTTGTATAGAAACTTCACCACGATCTGGCAGTAAACTTCCCTCAATGAGTTTAAGTAAAGTAGACTTACCTTCACCGTTACGGCCAATCAAACAAACTCGTTCACCGCGTTCCAAATTGAAGTTCGCGCCGTCGAGCAGGGACGGTCCGCCAAACGCGAGTTGGACATCCCTTAACGTAATATAGGCCATACTGTTTCCTGAAATCCAAAATGAGGACTTAAAATGACTAAACAAAAAAATCTTAATGATCAGGCGTCATTTTCCGCACCCATAGAAGATTTGCAAGTGCGAATTACATTTTTAGATGATTTAGTTGAACAATTAAATGAACAGGTGTCTCTGCAACATGCCGAAATAGCTGATTTGAAAAAACAAATGCAGTTTTTGTATCAACGCATTGAGTCTGCCGATTTATCCGATGGAATTGCCAATTTTGATCCAATGGCTGATCGACCACCGCATTATTGAGTCAATCTTCACGGGTCTTTTTGCTGAATTGATTTGACCTTTCCATTCAGGCTCGCTCTAATGCAGGCTCAAAGTTCCCTTACTTGTCTATTGAGATTATGTCCAATAAAGTCGTTCTTCTTGATCTTGAAAAGAATATGCCTACCGCACAATTGCTGCGAGACATCATTCAACACTACGCTGTAATTTACTTATTTAACTGCCAAGGAAAGTTTGAATACTCACTTGAAGATTTAACCGAGTTTTCAAGTTGGGTCAGTAGTGGACAAGTGGTTATTTTAGAAACTGCCGAGGTCGATCAAAAAGAATTCGAATATGCGGTGGTCGTCGGGCAACTGATCGCGTTGTTAGAAACTGACACCACGATTGAAGTCATTTCTGCCATGCCAAGCAGTGAAATTCTGCTAGAGATGATGCAATCCTCGGACATGACCTGTAAGCTGATTCAAATTCAGGCAGAAGAACCTTCATTAAATTCAAAATATAAAATTCCAAGTATCGAAACCATTAAGCAAAAACCAGAGTTATTGTTGGTCAAAAAATATTGTGACGCTTTAAGTAAAATGAAGGGCAAACCGAACTCGATTGAGAAACTTAAAAACTCGCTGAGTAACATTTTGCAAGTTGAAACAGGTCAGGCACAGCAGCTGATAGCTTTACTGATTAATCTCAAAATTGTGAAACGTTATGATGAGCAAATTAATTTCCGTAAAAAACTATTAAAACAATGGACGGAACTTGATTTAGAGCAAGCAACGCCTTCAGAAACAGCACAGAACATTTCCCCGATTTTTGCTCAACTACAAACAGAATCTTCCTCAGATGAAGAACTGCAGCATTCAAATCCCATTCATCATGCGCAAAAAGATTTATTTAAAAACTTTTCTAAAATTGATCCGGTTCAGGTCATTGTCGCGCGTAAATTGCGCGAATTAAAATCGGACAAGCCTAAAGATATTTATGCCTTGCGTGATTTGCTGGAGCAGATGTTCCCGAAATCGGATGTGAAATTGTTGCTTAAAGAATTGATTGAAAAGGGATATATTTACTGGAATGGCACTGAAGTGCTGTACAGCCACGAGATGTTCTTGAATTAATTTCATCGTTGTAACTTGCGTTTTATATTGCGCTTATGCAACTCTAATAAAGGAACAGACAAGGTTGTACTATGGAAAATACCGGTATTTGGGTCATTGGCTTCATTATTGTATTTGTTTTGGGCTCGATTTTGGGTCTTCGCGTCAGTCCGCGAGAAAAAGCATTAGGCATAATGCGTGAGAAGGCACGAAAAATGGGGCTGCACCCACGTTTAGTGGCCGCTCCCGATTGGACAAAAATCCCCATGGCCTCCTCAAGTCGTGCCAGTATGGTGGCCTATTACAGCATACTGATTCCAGATGCTCGCCTGCCTTTAATGCGTGCGCGTGTTGAAGAGCAAAAGCTAAAACTTGTGCAGGGTGATGATAAGTTTAACGATTTGCCCATTGCATTAAAGGGCATTTATGCTATTGATATGCAGGCAAACTGTGTAGGACTCTATTGGGAAGAAGAATCTGACCTGCGAGCAACACAGTTAGATGACATGAAAACTTATTTAAAGTCTTTGGCTGAACTTTAATTTATAAACCAAACAAACAGGATTAACGATTAACTATGGCGAACGCTCCTCGGTCTACATCCAAAAGCACCACAGCAAAATCACCGAGTGCTGCGAAAAAGCGTGCCTTAGTGATTGTGGAGTCGCCTGCAAAAGCGAAAACAATCAATAAATACCTCGGTTCAGATTACATTGTGAAATCATCCGTCGGTCACGTGCGTGACTTACCGACCGGTGGTTCTAAAAGTACAGAAAAAAAACCTGTATCACGTGTCAAACTGACCGATGAGCAAAAAGCTGAAAAAGCACAAACGGCCTTGGTTAATCGGATGGGCGTTGACCCTGAACATGACTGGGAAGCTCACTATGAAGTGCTTCCGGGTAAGGAACACGTTGTTGCTGAACTAAAAAAACTGGCATCACAAGTCGATGAAATCTACCTCGCAACGGATATGGACCGTGAAGGGGAAGCCATTGCCTGGCATTTAAAAGAAGTGATTGGTGGAGATGATTCACGTTATCAACGTGTAGTCTTTAACGAAATTACCAAAAATGCAATTCAGGAAGCCTTTAAACAGCCTTCACGCTTAGATATTGATAAGGTTAATGCACAGCAAGCACGCCGTTTCTTGGACCGCGTAGTGGGCTTTATGATTTCGCCATTGCTGTGGGAAAAGATTGCCCGCGGTTTATCGGCAGGTCGTGTGCAATCGGTTGCGGTAAAATTGGTGGTAGAGCGTGAACGTGAGATTCGTGCTTTTATTCCTGAAGAATACTGGCAAGTGTTTGCAGATACCAAATCTTCAAGCGATGAGATTCGTTTAGAAGCAGTCAAACAAGGTGGTAAAAGCTTAAAACTGCAAAATAAAGCACAAACGGATGCTTTATTAAAAATTTTAAATACTGCTGAATATAAAGTTACCACGCGTGAAGATAAACCGACCAAGGTTAATCCAAGTGCACCATATATCACCTCGACCCTGCAACAGGCTGCAAGTACACGTTTAGGTTTCTCTGTGAAGAAAACCATGACGATGGCGCAGCGGCTGTATGAAGCAGGTTTTATTACCTATATGCGTACTGACTCAACCTTTTTAAGTAATGATGCAGTCAATATGGTTCGTAATCACATTGAACTTGAGTTCGGTGAAAAGTACTTACCTGTCAAGCCAAACCTTTATGGTAATAAAGCAGGCGCGCAAGAAGCCCATGAAGCGATTCGTCCTTCAAATGTGACTTTAAAAGGTGATCAGTTAGTCGGTGTCGATCGTGATGCACAGCGTTTGTATGATCT
The DNA here is from genome assembly GCF_004331155.1 of Acinetobacter terrestris. Classification (GTDB taxonomy): domain Bacteria; phylum Pseudomonadota; class Gammaproteobacteria; order Pseudomonadales; family Moraxellaceae; genus Acinetobacter; species Acinetobacter terrestris. The sequence goes on along the minus strand of NZ_SJNZ01000002.1, from coordinate 102,507 downwards.
GATTTGGCGTCAGTTTGTTGCTTGTCAAATGACATCGGCAGAATACCTGTCTTCAACCATTTTAGTCGATGCCAATGGCGTGGAACTCAAAGCCAAAGGTCGTACTTTAGTTTTTGACGGTTTTACCAAAGTTCGCGCTGCAAACAAAGCAGATGACGATATTTTGCTACCTGCTGTTAAAGTGGGTGAAGTGCTTAAACTTGAGAAGCTTGATCCGTCTCAACACTTCACTAAACCCCCTGCACGTTTTACCGAAGCATCATTGGTGAAAGAATTAGAGAAAAAAGGCATTGGTCGTCCATCAACCTATGCTGCAATTATTTCAACCATTCAGGATCGTGGTTATGTAAAGCTCGACAATCGTCGTCTATATGCTGAGAAGATGGGTGAAATCGTGACAGATCGTCTCGATGAAAACTTCAATAACCTGATGAATTACGCTTTTACTGCCGATCTTGAAGGTCAGCTCGATAAAGTGGCTGATGGACAGCGTAACTGGAAGGAATTACTGGATAATTTCTACGGCGACTTTAAAAAACGCTTAACCACAGCACAGGGTGAAAACGGCATGCGTCGTAATCAGCCTGTTGAAGTTGAAGCGGTGCATTGCCCTGAATGCTCACGTCCAATGCAGATTCGTACCGGTACAACGGGCGTATTCCTAGGGTGTTCAGGCTACAACTTGCCACCAAAAGAGCGTTGTAAGGGTACCTTGAACCTGACGCCGGTTGAGTCGCTTGCAGCCTTATCTGATGATGATGCAGCAGAAACTGCCGATTTAATGTCGAAAAAACGTTGCCCGATTTGTGAAACGGCAATGGACAGTTATGTGATTGATGGTGGTCGTAAATTGCATGTCTGTGGGAATAACCCGGACTGTGCCGGTTTTGAGCTTGAAGAAGGCGAGTTCAAAATTAAAGGTTACGATGGACCAACCATTCCATGTGACAAATGTGATGGTGAAATGCAGCTCAAGACGGGACGTTTTGGACCGTACTTTGCCTGCACCAGCTGTGACAATACCCGTAAAGTATTGAAGAGTGGTCAGCCAGCGCCTCCGCGTGTCGATCCAATTAGAATGGAACATTTACGTTCAACCAAACATGATGACTTCTTTGTTCTTCGTGATGGTGCAGCCGGCTTATTCCTGGCAGCCAGCAAATTCCCGAAAGTTCGTGAAACACGTGCGCCGAAAGTCGCTGAACTACGTTCTGTAGCTGAACAGCTTGATCCAAAATATCAGTTTATTTTGCAAGCTCCCGATGTAGACCCGGAAGGCAATCCAGCATTGGTGAAATTCAGCCGTAAGAACCAGGCGCAGTATATTGGTTCTGAAAATGCTGAAGGCAAACAAACCAAGTGGAGCCTGGTTTACCAAGATGGGAAATGGGTTGAAGCCTAATTTTTAAGAAGTGAAAAAATGCTGACGAAAGTCGGCATTTTTTATGTCAGAATGATTTATATAAAAATTTAAAAATATTGATTTGGGGTAATAGTGGAAATTCAAACGAAAAAGTTTGCTGTCTTAATTGACGCGGATAATTCATCTATTAACGCAATCTCATCTGTATTAGAAGAAGTTGCTAAATATGGCATTGCAAGTGTAAAAAGGGTTTATGGTGATTGGAGTAGTGACACATTAAAAAAATGGAGAGACGTTTTACTTCCTCATGCCATTACACCTGTGCAGCAATTTGCATATACAAAAGGCAAAGATGCCACAGATATGATTTTAATTATTGATGCTATGGATTTATTGTATGCAGGTGCATTAGATGGATTCTGCATTGTTTCAAGTGATAGTGATTTTACACCTTTAGCATCAAGAATCCGTGAAAATGGTTTGATTGTTTATGGTTTTGGGCGGAAAACAACACCTGAACCATTCAAACAAGCATGTGATAAATTCATTTCGGTAGAAAATTTGGTGTTTGAAGAAAAGGAGGAGATTAAGCAAAATTCAATAATTAAAAAAGATAATGGGGTAAAAGAGTCCATAAAAATTGAATTAATTGACAAGGATATTGTTAAACAACAAATAGATAAAGCTACTTTAAATCTAATATATAAAGCTGTTAAAGATAATTCAGATGATAGTGGTTGGGCATATCTTGGTTTAGTAGGAGCATATATAACTACTGTCAAACCTGATTTTGACACACGAAATTATGGTCATGATAAGTTGTCAGGTTTGGTAAAAGCATTAGGTGTATTCGAAATTAAAATGCAAGGTAGCCAAATGTATTTAAGAAAAAGTAGTTTCAGTTCATTTATTCGACTTGTACAAAAAGCTATTTACCATTATTCGGAACAAAATGATTGGGTGAATATTCAGGATGTCGTAGAGTATCTAAAGAATACAGATTTGAATATTAGAAACTATGAGGAGGCTATTGAATCTATCCACTCAGGATGGCTTGAATTTAAGGATATTGATAAGAAGAAATTTACTAAAATAAATAAAGTTATGGTTTAGGACTTAATTATCCATAGAAATGGTAAGAATTAATGTGGAAAAAAATTCGGGTACTGTGTTTACTCATCATTTTATTCATCGTGGCAGTCAATGCTTACCGCGACCAGAATCAAGACTGGTCCAAACCCATTATTGTGATGCTGCATCCCATTAATGCAGATGGGCAGGTTGCTACCCAGAACTATATTCAGACTCTTAACTTATCTGAATTAAGGGCTGCACAAGAATATCTGAAACAGATGTCGACGGAATATCGTGGACAACCCATTTCTCTGTATTTCCAAATGGGGAGAGAACTCAAACAACTTCCACCTAAAGTACCTGAGCATGCAAGTATGCTGGATACCATTTTATGGAGTTTAAAGTTCCGTTTTTATGCATGGAAACAGCATGAAAGAAAAGAGGGCGCGCCTAGTGTGACTTTATTTTTAAATTATTATGACCCTGCACACACTAAAGAATTAAAGCATTCAACCGCCTTGCAAAAAGGCCGGATTGGTTCGGTCAATTTGTTTGCATCTAAAAAACAGGCTGAACAAAACAAAATTGTGCTTGTACATGAGCTGTTACATGCTTTCGGTGCAACCGATAAATACGACTTGGCAACCGGACAACCGCTGTATCCAGTTGGTTATGCCTATCCCAATCAAAAGCCTTTATTTCCTCAAGCCAAATGTGAATTGATGGCGGGACATATTCCGGTCTCACTCGATAAAAGTAAGATGCCGGATACTTTACAACAGACATTAATTAATGAAATTACTGCGATTGAACTGGGCTGGAAAAAATAAAAGATGTGGATAACGCTTAATTTATCCACAGTTTAATGTACTGATGTGGATAAAAATATCGCAAATTCATAACGCAAATTTGTTTTAAAATATTGAAAAAATAATCCTTTTTTATAAACAAAAGACTTGAGAAGAATCATGAAAAAGTAGCAAATGACCTGGTCCGACATCAGCTGCATGAAAACCGAAAATGGTATTTAGGTTTGGGTATTTGGCTCATCGTATTTGGAATTGTGTTACTGGCTTCTTTACCGTTTGCCACGCTTTCAGTCGTTTTTCTGTTTGGTGTGCTGATGATGATCGGTGGCGTTCTACATTTCATTGCAGCATTTAAAATCTTTGATGGGGGATATCGTTGGTTGTGGGCATTGTTCGGCTTGCTTTATCTAACGGCAGGCTATTATGCATTTAGCACTCCTGTAAAAACCGCCATTGTATTGACCAATCTCTTAGCCATCGTTTTGATTGTTGCGGGTGTCATCCGTATCTTGAATGCCTTTATTTTTAAAGCCTATCAAGGTTGGGGATGGGTATTGTTTTCAGGTATTTTAACCTTGCTGACGGGGATTATTATTTTGATGTCACCCGATGCGCCGTTCTGGGTGCTAGGTCTATTCCTGGCAGTCGATATTCTGTTTCAGGGCATAAATTATCTGACCTTGGCTTCTTATATAAAACGTGAATTACCACAAAGTTCTGCTGATGTTTAAACCCAATTCGACTAAAGAGCGCTAGATGCGCTCTTTTTTTAATGTATAAAAGATTTATTCATTTTATTCTTGAAAATCATGCCTAAAATTTTTGTTCTCGCTCCCGACTCCTTTAAAGAAAGCATGACTGCTGAACAGGCGTGTCAGGCCATACAACGCGGCATCCAGAAAATATTTGCAGATGCACATTTTATTCATGTGCCGATGGCAGATGGTGGCGAAGGGACGGTCGATGCTTTGGTTTCTTGCCTAAATGGACAGAGGGTTGATTGTGAAGTTACAGGACCTTTAGCCACTCAAAAAGTAAAAACCTATTTTGGCTTAATTGAAGGTGGTCAAACTGCTGTGATTGAAATGGCAAAAGCCAATGGCATTCATTTGCTCGAGCCTTCCCAGCGAAATCCCTTACTGACGACCACTTTCGGTACAGGAGAAATGATTAAATCGGCTCTGGATTTAGGCGTGTCTAAAATTATTATCGGTTTGGGCGGAAGTATCACCAATGACGCGGGTGCAGGGATGGCACAGGCATTGGGAGCAAAGTTTTTAGATGCACACAGCAATGAAGTTGCAAGAGCCGGTGGGCAACTTGATCAAATTCGAACGATTGATATTTCAGGTTTGGATGCACGTTTAAAGCAGGTTGAAATCGTGATCTCCAGTGATGTGAATAATCCTCTGACTGGAGTAAACGGGGCATCGCATGTGTTTGGCCCACAAAAAGGGGCCACAGCTGAAATGGTGCAACAGCTTGATCAGAACCTTACATATTTTGCAGAACTGGTTTCTCAACAATTAAATATTGATGTTAAAGAGATCGCAGGTGCAGGTGCTGCGGGTGGTTTAGGTTTTGGCTTGATGGTATTTGCAGGTGCAGGTATTCGTTCAGGTGTAGAGCTTGTCATTGAACAGACCCAATTGGCAGAGAAAATTACTCAAGCCGACTATGTATTTACCGGTGAAGGCGGCATCGATTTTCAGACTAAATTTGGTAAAACTCCTTTTGGTGTGGCACAAGTGGCGAAGCGATTGAATAAACCCGTGATTGCTTGTGCAGGCTATATTGGGGAAGATATAGAAGAACTTTATGATGAAGGGTTTACGGCAATTTTTGGTATTGTGGATGGTATTTGTGATTTGCCAACGGCATTAGAAAATGGGGAAAAGAATCTGGAAAGAACCTGTGAGGCTATTGCTCGGATATTTGCCCTAAATTCATAACCATCACGACCAGATTATTCTAGGTAAACTTAAATGTTTTTGCGTAGGTAATGCCTTACTTTTCAAGGATGAAAAGTAACAAAAATCCTGTGTTGAACTGATTAAACATCCATGTTTCACAGTTCAACAGACGACATCCATGTCGCCTGTCTGGATGACAAATATATGGGATTAGATTCAGTTTTTAAGCAGACCAATCTCAGATGTATGGTCAGCTCTGCTAAACTATATCTATCCCCAAGTAGATTAGAGATTATGAGTTTAGCCACCCTGATTGATGAATTAAACCCTCAACAAAAGCAAGCCGCAACCACCGAATCTAAGCACAGTTTGGTACTTGCAGGCGCAGGCTGTGGCAAAACCAAAACCATTGTGGCGCGTGCAGCTTATCTGATTGATCAAGGTGTACCCGCCAATCAAATCCAGATTCTGACCTTTACCCGCCGTTCAGCCAGTGAAATTGTGGCACGTGTGGAACTGGCTTTGGGTGAACAGGCCAAAGGGCTTAGAGCATCGACGTTTCATACCTTCTGTATGTACTTGCTGCGCCGTCTTCCGAAAGCTTTTGGCTTGGAACAATTCTCGATTATCGACCGTGATGATCAGTTGATGATGTTCCGCCTGATTCGGGGTAAAGATGATAAGAAGAATCCCAATGCCCTGCCAAAGCCGAAAGAGTTATGTGATCTCTATTCTTTTGCTCGGAATACGCGGCAAAAATTAAGTCTGGCTTTAGAAAAGCAAATGCCAGAATTTCTGGAATATAAAGACCAGATTGTGGAAATCATGAAAGAGTACGAAGCCCGTAAACAGGCGCGTAGCTTTCTGGATTATGACGATATTTTGGCGGTTGTTGCTTCAGCACTGGCACAATCGGAAGGCTTGGTGGATTACGTTTCATCCATTTGTCAGCACATGCTGGTGGATGAAATGCAGGATACCAATCCTCTGCAATGGGCCTTGCTGGAACCGCTGAAAGATAAAACCAGTCTGTTCTGTGTCGGTGATGATGCGCAGTCTATTTATGGTTTTCGTGGTGCTGACTTTGAAAATATTCACCATTTTAAAGAGCGTGTACCCAATGCACAGATTTTTAAACTGGAAAAAAATTACCGTTCCACACAGGAAATTCTGGATTTATCCAACTGGCTGCTCGATCAAAGCCCGATTCAATATGACAAGCATTTAGAGGCTTATCGTGGTGAGGGCGTCAAACCACGTATGCATATTTTCCCGAATGAATTTGATGAAGCCAAATGGATTGCCATCGACATTAAAGAGCGGCATTTACTGGAAGGTTCGGCCTGGCATGAACATATGGTCTTGGTGCGTTCAAGTTTTGCTGCGCGGCATATTGAAGCGGCATTTATTCAGGCCAATATGCCTTACCGCTTTATTGGCGGCATGAAATTGCTTGAAACTGCGCATGTCAAGGACTTGCTCAGCCTACTGCGTGTGATTGCCAATCCTCTGGATGATATCGCCTGGATGCGCTTCCTGACGCTGTGGAATGGTGTGGGTGATGTCGGGGCAAGTAAACTGGCTCAACAGTTATTACTTGAGCCTGAGACCGAGCGAATTTTTGAAAAGTTGGAAAAATTCGGCCGTATTCCAGACAATACTTTGCTGATCATGAAACAAATGCTGGTGTTGAAAGATCATGTGCAGGCTTGTGTATCGCTGGGTATTGAAGCGCTAAAAGATCAGCTGGAAGAAAATTATGCCAAAAAGGACTGGTCGAAACGCTTGGGTGATTTTGATCTGGTCAAACAACTGGCTGCCAAGCATGATCAACTGAGTGAGTTTCTGGAAGAATACGTGCTCGATCCGGTGTCGATCAGTGAGATTGAACGACAGTCGCAGGATGATGTGGTTACCCTGATCACCATCCATTCTGCCAAAGGCACGGAACAGAAAGTCTGTTATGTGGCCAATGTCTCGGCAGGGCAATATCCACATGCACGTGCGCAGGGTAATTTCGATGAAGTCGAAGAAGAACGCCGTGTATTGTATGTGGCGTTAACCCGTGCCAAAAATGAACTGATTTTGACCAAGCAGAATTTGAATTTATGGACACGTGATCAGATGGATGATCAGGGCCGAAAGATTGAAAGTTATTTCCTCAATGAATTAAGCCGTAATTTGTGCATTACCGAAACCCATTACAAGCAACGCCAGCAAACCGTGAAAAGTGCTTTAATAGAACGACAGTCGATTAATTTAGATTTTGGCATTGATCTCGATTAAACTATAGCAATTGCGTTATTTTGTTTTTTATTGCGAAGTTCAAAAAGTCGAGTAGGCGAGTGCTTTTTGATGATTTTGCCTATTTTAAGGTTGTAAGATGAAAATTTTAGTTCGTAGTTTAGAACGTACAGTAACAGAAGCTGAATTATTGAAGCTATTTCAAGACTTTGGCACAGTTGATTCATGCAAGTTGGTGATGGATGCCACTACAGGTAAATCGAAAGGTTTTGCCTTTGTTGAAATGCCCCATGGTCGTGAAGCTGTGAAAGCGATTAAAGGCTTAAATACGCTGCGTTTGCACGGACATGGTATTCGTGTGAAACAGGCTGAAGATAAGCCTGAAGAGACCAGTAAAACTGAAAACAAATAATTAAAGGAGCGAAAGCTCCTTTTTTTAGATAAAAATGATACGAAAATTTTCAGGTCCTGTCTGTGATTGACTCCAATAGAATGTGTATTTCTCAGAAGGATTAAGACTTTAGAAGTCCAATCCAGAACAGGAGCGAAGTTGCTGCAAAGTGTAAAATCTGTTTAATTGACATAGATCATGCATAATTTTTATTGTGAATTGAGCAAAATAAAGTTTAATCTTAAGTCTGTAACAAACGCCAAAATTTAGGAATATCGCTATGTCCCGTGTTGCTCGTTTCCATGCTGACCGTACCAATCAGAAACTGTATTTTGCACGTCTTTCATGTCAACAAGCTGAGCAAACTGACAATATTCAACAGGCACAAGCACATCGTGAAGCTGCTGTATTCCATTTGCATGGTGCAGTGCTGGCATTTCTGCAGGAACTGGTTCGTTACTATCGTTTAAATGACTTTATGCCGACACTCAAGTCGATTGAAGACAATATGGCGGAAAAGGGACAAGTATCTCCTGAAGTGACCGTAATGCAGCAATTGTCAAAGCAGGGTTTTATTGCTGAACTAAAACGTGCTTATCGCATGTGCCAATATGCACCTGAACCAAGTGCGCCTGAACCAGAACATGAAACATCATCTAACTTAATTATTAAAGTGACCCAAACGCCTCAAGCGTGGTTGCCGGATACAAAAATTTTGCGTGAATGGCATCTTGATTTAACTCAGCTGATTGATGGCTTTCGTAACGAGATGGTTGAGTTTTAATCTTTTTTCTCTGCTCTTGAAGTTTTTGCTATCGGCCTTATATAAATAGTCTACGTAATGCAAAGTGCAACTGCCTTTGCCACCATGTTGAACATGGAGGAACTATGTCTATAGAACAATTGAAAGAATTATTTGGTAATCAAGAAGCTATTTTAGAATTGGTTCAACTTGAAGGTGGTGAGTTGGCATTGCGAAATGCAGGCTCTCAAAAAGAACCCTTGGTTAAAATTCAGTTTAATGATGAAGTGAAGTCATTACTGGGTGATCAAATGCCTGAGATTGCACAGCATATGGTGCAAGCTGCCTTGTTTGCCATGATGGAAAAACAGGTCAATGAATGGCAGGCAGAGATTGTCGATGATCAACCTAAGTATTTGAGCTGATCTCATTCAAATAAAAAAACGCACTCATGAGTGCGTTTTTTTACCAGACAAGATTAATGGGTGGGATTTTGCTGATGAGCAATCTGGATTTGATTGAGAATATGGTTGGTCATATTTTTCGCCATTTCCTCTTTGGCAAAATAGACTTCGCCAATACCATCACGGCGGATCACTTCAGCCTCTGCCTTGCTTTCTGCACAGACTAAAACCTGAATTTGCGGATTCAGGGTTTTGGCAATATCCACAATTTTATGAATATCCAAAATATCCATAGGGGATAGGACTAAAAGCCGCGCATGTTGAATATGTGCTTGAATGAGTACACCTGCTTCGGTTGCATGACCCGAAACTGCAGCAATGCCTTTTTGTCGTAAGCTTTCTACAATTTCGCGGTTTTCTTCCGCAATCACCACTTTAATATCTTGTGCCATTAATTCTCTGGTAATGCGACGACCGACTTCACCATGACCGATAATCACTACCTGATCACGTAAATACTCTTGAGAGACTTCATCGGGCAGCATGGAAAGCGGGTCACCACTACGTTCCAGTAAACGCGCCAGATGTGAGCGTTCACGAATCCATTTTTGTACCGGTTCTATCGCAGAGAACACAAATGAATTCAGCGTGATTGAAATAAGTGCGCCTGCCAGAATCAGGTTTTGCCCTTCAATTGAAAGTAAATTGAGTGAGAGACCCAAGGTTGCCAGAATAAAAGAGAACTCGCCAATTTGTGCAAGGCTTGCACCCACGGTTAACGCGGTATTAATCGGATAGCGGAAGAATAAAACCAAAGCCATCGCTGCAATAGTCTTGCCAATCATGATGATGCCAACCACGGCAAGTACATGCAGCGGCTGCTCAATCAAAATGCGAGGATCAAACAGCATGCCGACGGAAACAAAGAATAAAATCGAGAAAATTTCACGTAGCGGTAAAGTCTCTTCTTCTGCGCGGTGACTGAAATCGGATTCTTTGACCACCATTCCGGCGAAGAATGCACCGAGTGCCATTGATACGCCAAAAACTTTATAAGCACCAAAGGCAATTGACACCGCAGCGGCAACCACGGTTAAAGTAAACAGTTCACGCGAACCCAAGCGTGCGACCAGTTGCATGATCCAGGGAACCAGACGTTTACCGATAATCAACATAAAGGCAATAAAACCAACCACTTTAAGCAGAGTCACGCCTAAAGTGAGCCATATGTTTGCATCGGGATTGGCGCCTGCAACAGGTGTTCCACCAAGTAACACGGCAGTGGCTGGAAGCAGCACCAAGACCAAAACCATCACAAGATCTTCAACCAACAGCCAGCCTACGGCAATTTTCCCGTTGACTGAGTTGAGTAAGCCACGGTCACTTAAGGCTTTGAGCAATACTACAGTACTGGCACAAGACAGGCTTAAACCAAACACCAGTGCAGAGCCAAAACTCCAGCCCCAGATCATGGAAACACCTATACCCAGCAAGGTAGCGACAGCAATTTGTAACACGGCACCGGGTAAAGCGATTCGACGTACCTGCATCAAATCATTTAGGGAAAAGTGCATCCCGACACCAAACATCAGGAACATGACCCCAAGTTCAGCCAGCTGGTTGGCAAGTTGAATATCACCGACCACACCGGGGGTGTTCGGACTAATCAGAATACCGGCAATGAGATAGCCGATTAGAGGAGGGAGGCGTATACGAGCTGCAATATAGCCAAAAATAAGCGCCAGTCCAAAGCCAACTGCTAATAATATAATGAGATCTACGTCATGAGGCACTAAAAACTCCTTAAGCCTAAGTTAAGGGTAAAAATACAAAAGCACAAAGGGTGCCAAAAAAGTAGCTAAAGTGTATCAAGCCGGATAAAAAAAATGCAAAAAAAAACGACCCAGAAGGTCGCTTTTTTAAGAAGGCAAAATTATTTAATTTTAGCTTCTTTGAAAATCACGTGTTGACGGATTTTTGGATCAAATTTTTTGATTTCCATTTTTTCCGGCATAGTACGTTTGTTCTTAGTGGTGGTATAGAAATAACCAGTACCAGCTGAAGAAACTAGACGAATTTTATCACGCATGGTTCGAACTCCTTAGATCTTTTGACCTTGAGCACGTAGGTCAGTAACAACCTTTTCGATACCCAATTTGTCGATAATACGCATACCTTTAGTGGTTAAACGAAGACGTACAAAACGTTTTTCGCTTTCTAACCAGAAACGGTGGTGATGCAGGTTCGGCTCGAACCGGCGTTTGGTTTTGTTATTGGCGTGCGAGACGTTGTTGCCAACGACTGGACGCTTGCCGGTAACTTGGCAAACCTTAGACATGGTGAACTCCATTGCTAGACAGCACTAATTGTGCGGCTAGTCATTAAAAGTAAACGGATGAAATCATTCAAGGGGCGTTTTATATCAAAAATACGCTTAAAAGACAAGCGAATTTAATAAAAACCCGGCATGAACACGTGCAATAGCTCATGCCTTGATCAGTTAGCGAAGAAGGGTCTTCGAAATCAATTTATGAATCGGTTTGTTAAATGGTGGGAGAATGAATTTTAAGCTATACAGCTTAGGATTCGACATCACCGACCGTTCATGAGACAAACTGAAGAAACCTTCTGGACCATGATACTTGCCCATGCCTGAAGCACCTACGCCACCAAATGGTAAATCGTCTTGTGCAACATGGGTCAATACCGTGTTTTGCCCGAAATGCCCTGAATGCGTATGCTGTGCGACATAGTCAGCACGCGCCTGATCAAAGTCGAAATAGTATAAAGCAAGTGGACGCGGACGGCTATTAATAAAGTCAATAACATCGTCAATTTGATCATATTCCATGATTGGCAGGATCGGGCCAAAGATTTCTTCTTTCATAATCCGCATTTCAGTGGTTACGCCGGTTAATAAAGTTGGCGCAATTTTTCGAACTGCAGTTAAATCTTCATGTTTAGGATTGATTTCGATCATTTTGGCACCCTGATTACAGGCATCTTCCAGATAACCTTGCAGGCGATTGTACTGTTTGTCATTAATAATCGAGGTGTAATCCTGGTTGTATGCAATATCTGCATACATATTTTCCACACACGCCCTAAAGTGCTCGATGAATTCAGCCGTTTTTCCTTTAGGCAGGAACATATAGTCGGGTGCCACACAGGTCTGACCTGCATTCCATAGCTTACCTGCAGCAAGTCGCTGCGCGACATCTTTTAGGTCAATGGATGGATGCACCAGAACAGGGGATTTTCCGCCCAATTCTAAAATCACCGGCACCAGGTTTTCTGAGGCCGCTGCCATCACAGTTTTACCAATTTCGGTAGAACCGGTGAAAATAATTTTATCAAAAGCTAAATGGCTAAACGCATCAGAGACAGGACCGCCGCCATTAATAACCGCAACCAGTTCGGTCGAAAAGGCTTCACCTAAGGCTTTTTCAAGCGCACGACCAAAATTGCTCGACGCACTGGAAATTTTGATCATGGCATTGTTGCCGGCAGCAATTGCACAAATCAGTGGACCTACCGACAATAATAAAGGATAGTTCCAAGGAGCAATAATTCCGACCACACCTAACGGCTGGTATTGAACCCAAGCTTTTGCCGGTTGATGAATAATTCCGACATGGCGTTTCGAAGGTTTCATCCACTGGGTCAAATGCTTGCTATAATATTTAATCTGTTCAAGACAGGTGAGCAGTTCACCAATTTTGGTTTCGCCAATAGAACGGTTACCATAGTCTTGATTAATTGCTTCGGCAAATTGATCTTGATATTTAACTAAGATACGCTTTAAACGTGCTAAACGATCAATACGTTCCTTTGCACTTGGTAAAGGGTGGCGTTGATAGGCATGTTTTTGCTGTTCCAGCACAGTATGTAAGTGCGGAATATCGAAAGAATGTGGTGTCATTGAAGTTGTTTTTATAGGACTATTCATGACCTGCTACCCTTAAATAAAAGCGATTAATTTAATTTTTAGAGTAAAAGCTCTAAATAGTCAAGTTACTTTATGTGTTAGCTAGCTAACCTATTGAATGAATGGTTACTTTAGGATGTCTCACTCCAAAACGGTGAAAACCAAAGAACGTATTTTACAGCTCAGCTTACAGTTATTTAATGAGCGCGGTGAGCGTTCAGTTACAACGAATCATATTGCAGCTGAACTGAGTATGAGCCCGGGTAATTTGTATTACCACTTTCGTAATAAAAACGAAATTATCAAGGAATTGATGGAGCAATATCAAAAAGAAACTTTGGAAATGCTTGCATTGCCAGACGATCGCCTGCTCGATGCCAATGATAAGATTCGTTATTTCCAAGTACTGAGCAGTCAGCTTTGGGCTTATCGCTTTTTGCATCGTGATGTTTATCATTTGGTTGAAAATAATGATGATTTTCGCAAAATGTACCCACGTTTTGCCGGTCAGGTGATGCAGCAGGGGCAGAAAATTTATAAAGCCTTTGTGAATGCCGGGTTGATGCAAATGACGGACTCGGAAATTGAGGCCCTGATTATTAACTTGTGGATTGTTTTGACCAACTGGACCAACTTCTTATATATGTCGGGTCATATTACCGACTCAAATACTTTAGAAGAGAAGTGGGTCTGGCAGGCATTGCGTCAAATGGTGTTTCTGGAAGGAGCATATTTGCGTGGTGAAAGCCGTCAAACTTATGAACATCTGCTTGACACTTTGGGGCCTTCAGAACTATTTGAGAGTCTATCTTCAAGTAAAAATCACGATGCGACATAGCCTATTTAGAAAGCCTTAAAAAAGCGTTAGAATGCTCGGCTTGTTTTTCAATTTAACTGATTAGTGATATAAACCAACATGAATATGACCACTGCTAACACAGCACGTTTACTGATTACTTGCGAGGATAAACCAGGAATCGTGCAAGCTGTATCGAGCTTTTTGTATCATCAGGGAGCAAATATTACCGCACTTGATCAATACGCGACTGAAGCTCAGGGCGGGCGTTATTTCATGCGTGTTGAGTTTGAACTGGATAACTTGCAAAGCCGTAAAGAAAGTTTGACCCAAACTTTTGCGAGCAATGTGGCAGAGCGCTATAACATGCATTGGCGTTTGGCTCTGGTTAGCGATGTCAAAAAAGTCGGCATTTTGGTCTCTAAAGTCGATCATGCCTTGCTTGAATTGTTGTGGCGTCATGCACGTGGTGGTTTGCCTTGCGAAATCACCACCGTGGTTTCTAACCATGAAGATTTACGCGAATCAGTTGAAAACTTCGGTATTCCTTTTGTTGTGGTTCCGGTCAATAAAGACAACAAAGCAGAAGCCTACGCAAAAATTGATGAAATCATGCAAGGAAATGATTTACTGATTCTTGCACGTTATATGCAAATTTTAAGCGAAGAATTTGTGTCTAAATGGACCATGAAAGTGATTAATATTCACCATTCATTCTTGCCTGCCTTTGTCGGTGCAAACCCTTATAAGCAAGCATATGAAAAAGGGGTGAAGCTGATTGGTGCAACCGCGCATTATGTGACTGCTGATCTGGATCAGGGACCGATCATTGAGCAAGATGTAGAACGGGTAAATCACGACTTTACGGTTGACCAACTGCGTGAACTTGGACAAGACGTCGAACGAAATGTGCTGGCGCGTGCAGTGAAATGGCATCTTGAAGACCGTATTATTGTGGATGGCAACAAGACCGTTGTTTTTCAATAATAATTGTTAGAATGATTCATTCAAAAGGCGTGCTTTAGGCATGCCTTTTTCGTTTTTGATTCAAAAAACTCATCAAAACTCCTGAATTAATAGTTGCAAATGAAAACACTTCTCATTTATTATTACGGTGCTTTAAATGTACTAACCGATGAGCTTGATTGCTTAAATCTGTATTGATCTACAATCGCTTTAATTAGGTAACCGATTTTAATGAGTCAATCTCCCGCTCTAAATATGCAAACTCCCAACCCGATGAAAAAGAAAATTATCACAGCGCTGATCGCCGTTGTGGTCGGTCACATGGGCGTATTGTGGGCGGTGGGGCAAATGAAGACCCCTGAACTCAAACCCGTTGAAAAAGAACCTTTAAAAGTTCGTTTTGTTAAAATTCAAGAACCACCAAAACCTTTACCGCCGAAGCCGAAAGCTGAACCGAAAAAAGAAAAGCCCAAGCCTAAGGAAGTGAAAGAAGTTAAAATTGTAGAAAAACAACTTCCCCCCCCTCCAAAAAAGGTAGAGAAGGTTCAACAAGTTAAAAAAGCAGAAGCACCCAAACCCGTGGTGAAGCCGGTTGAAGCGCCACCGAAACCAGCTGTCACGACAACGATTTCTGAAACTAAAGTGGTTAAACCTGTACCTGCGCCGGTTGCGCCACCCGCACCTGTTACTCCACCGGCACCCGCTGCTCCGCCATCTCCAAAAAGTGTATCGATTGGTGGCTCGGGCGTGCAATGGAGCCGTTCGCCCAAACCTTCTTATAACAATAGCGATTTAGAAGGCCAAACGCGTACTGTGGTGGTACATATTGAAGCGAATGAAAAAGGGGTAATTACCTCAGCGCGTATTTCGCGTTCGAGTGGTGTGCCTGCTTTAGATGACAAGATTTTACGCTCAGTGCGTAGTTCCAAATTCAAACCGTACAAAGAAAATGGCGTGGCTTATCCAATTAGTGCTGACCAACCATTTGAATTGACATTGAATCCACACGGCTAACATTTTTTAGGAGTTCGAGTATGAACTTTTCAGTTTATTGGCAACACGCCGATGCAGTGAGTAAAACACTGTATTTCGTGTTATTGGCAATGTCGATTACGACATGGACCATCTTCGTTTTACGTTTAATGGGGACTCGCCAACTGAAGCAACAAGCTTATGCTCAACTTTCTCAAGCGTTAAGCAAGTTAAAGGCAAAATTTTCACCTTTAAATTTTGAACAACGTAAAGCAGTGGCAGAACAAGCTTTATTGCGTCAAATTTCTGCTGAAAAAGCCAATGCTGAAAAAGGTGTTGCAGTTTTAGGTACCATTGCTTCACTTGCACCGTTTGTGGGTTTGTTCGGTACGGTTTGGGGTATTTTCCATGCCTTGGTTGCGGTAGGTAAGAGCGGTCAGGCAGGTTTGGCACAAGTAGCAACACCGGTGGGTGAAGCTTTGATTATGACCGGTTTAGGTTTGGCGGTGGCTATTCCTGCAGTACTGGCTTATAACATTTGTACCCGTGTCAATCGTGGTTTGGCGCATGAGCTACAAGATCAGGCGCACAGTTTGCTAATTGATACCATGTTGCAGCAAGATAGCTCGGCTCAAGCTGCTGAAGCTAAAGCAACAGCGAATAATTTGGTTGGAGGTCAAGCTTAATGGGCTTTCAATTGGGCGAAGACAACGATGTAGGCATGAATGAGATGAATCTCATTCCACTCATCGACATTATGTTGGTATTGATGATCATCTTTTTGGTGACAGCAACCGTTGCTAACCCATCAATTCCATTAACCTTACCAAAAACCACGGCAGATATTATTGATTTGCCGCCTGAAAGTGTCACCATCAGTATTAATGCGGGTGGAGATGTGGCGTGGAATGGCGATGTGCTCACGCTTGATGAGCTACAGACAAAATTCAAACAAGCGGGTCAGGAACAGCGTCAGCCGACCATTGTTCTGAAAGCCGATAAAGAATCACGTTATGACACTGTGGCACAAGTGATGTCTCGTGCGAGCGAAGCCGGGCTCAGCGATATTGCTTTTGCCAGTGATAACTAATCAAAAATATAAAAAAAGCGGCCATTACGGTCGCTTTTTTATGTCTGAAATTCGCTGAAAAGTGCTCTTATTCAGCTTTAAGCAAATCCTGAAACTTGCTGCGTAATTTCATCAGTTTCGGTGGAATAGAAAAATTGCAGTAGCCTTGAGATGGATTTCGGGCAAAGAAATTTTGATGATATTCTTCAGCCGGGTAGAACTTGGGTGCAGGGCTGAGCTCAGTCACAATATTCAGGCCTTCTGACTTCAAATGCTCAATGGCTTGCTCTGCCTGTTGTTGCTGCTGATCATTAAAATAATAAATCACAGAACGATATTGAGTGCCTACATCATTGCCTTGACGGTTTAATGTGGTTGGATCATGGGTGGTAAAAAACACATCCAAAAGCTGGGTAAAGCTAATTTGTGTTTCATCATAATCAATCAAAATGACTTCTGCATGGTTGGTGTCACCACGACAAATATCGTCATAACTTGGATTGTCAGTGTGACCGCCGGCATAACCACTGACCACTTGTTCTACGCCTTTCAGCTGTAAAAATATGGCTTCAACACACCAAAAACATCCACCACCAAATAATGCCTGTTGCATGGTTTTATCCTGTATTTATCTATTGTTTTTAATATATGGGCTTTTTATGAAGTTACAATGTATTTATTTATGCATTTTAAATACAGAAGCCTGAGATTTCAGGTGTTTATCTGCACGCTTTAACGGGGTTGAACCGGACTGCTGAATTGGATCAGAAGGTTGCCATGACGATCAAGCAGCTTGAGTGTTTTACCAAAGACTTGATAGTTTGCCACTTTGGTCAGTGCTTCATTAAATTGTTGCGATACATTATTGCCATCTAGACAAGCCATCTTGGTGCCTGCCATTTGGCTAAGAACCAAAGTATCTCGACCAGCTTCATAGCTACCCATAATACGGTTACAGCCATCGGCACCACTGACGCGTTTGGTTGCAGCATCAAACTGTAAGCTTGGAATATTATGCGCAGTTGGGGCAGTTTTTATTTCAGTATTGCCAATCTGTGTTGCAATCCAGGTGCGGTTTTGCAACTGAACTAAATTTGCAGTTTCCATCGTGGCAGATGTGCTCGGTGTGGTTTCACAACCGCTAAAAGTAATAGCCGCACCAATCATGCCAACAGCAAATAATTTTTTTAACATATTGGAATTCTCGTTCTTGATTTAACTTATGTTCTATATAAACAAAAAAATAGTCAATTCACTAGCGTTAAATCTATGTCTTATATATTTTTAAACTTTAAATTATGGTGATTTTTGCAGTATTGGTTTAGGTATGCCTTGGCGAATCAGGGTTGAATATTGTGTACTGCTGATATTGTTTAATTTACTGACACGCGGGTTTATATAGGCAACGTCATACCACTGCTGTATGGTTAAATCGTGTGAAATGGCATTTAAGTCATACAGATAATTGGGTAAATACCCTGAAGCCAGCAGGCGGTAATCGGTGGGTAAATGTCTTTTAGATATCGCCTGCACCATATCAAACACCAGCGTGGTGCAGTTACTGGTGAGGCTGTTATACCATTTTGGCTGATGCCTGAATTCATTGGCTTTACCCAGATATTCCTTAAACAAAGCGCGTCTTTCGGTTTTCGACATATTGACCGGAAAAAAATAGACATGTTCACCACGAACATTGCTGCGGGTATAAATCAGATCCTTTTCATCTGCTGCAATCAGGCTGAGTTCATATTTTCTAAAAAAACCGCCATAAGTTGAAAATTCTTCATTTTTTTCTTTGCGAATTTCAATCGAGAAGGTCAGGGGTTTGCTGTTGGCAAAGTCAAAGCTGACCAAGGTATGGGCGATCTGTGGTCCCATCCAGTAGGAGGTAATAATATTCACACCGGTAATCTGGTTTAGATCAAAGTCACGCGTTTCCCAACGTTCATCATAACGGCTGTCTGCATGCCAGTTAAAATTACGCACATTGTGTAAGGTGATCTTGTCGCCATCTTGTTCATAAGACAACACCTGAGCCACTTCCGGATTCCAGTCACGATCTTGCCTGGCTTCCAGACCAAAATACCAAAATAAGCCGAGCAGAAAACCCAGCATATAAATCAGTACATCGGTGTGACGGTTAAAGAAATGTTGGGTGATGTAAATGCCGAGAATACTTAAAGCAAAGACAATCCAGATACCAATAAGTAGGCGAGTGATGAGCCAGCCAAAAGGTTCCTGAAACCACAAGGCAAGACACAGCCAAATTGAGGACAAAATAACGAAAAGGCTGAACACAGAATGCAGTAGAGCCATGCCCAGCGCAGCGAAAAATTCCCTTTTCCCAATATTATGCATATTTGACTGTTATAAAGAATTATTGCCTTTATTTTCGGTAAGTTGCGAACTCAAAAGCAATCCCAGTTTTGTCGTCAATATGTTGTTCAGACGCGACCTTTTTAAATTCAGCCGGAATTTCTGGATAATAGGCATCGCCTTGAACATCAAGCTCAACATGAGTCAATTCCAAACGGTCTGCAATGTTCATGGTCTGCTTAAAGATTTCTCCGCCACCAATCACAAAGATCGCATCTGGTTTTTCTGAAGCTTTGACATCGGCAACGGCTTGTGTCAAGGCATCTTCAATAGAGTAGGCCACTTTAGTCCCTTCAAATGACCAATTCGTGTCACGGGTAATCACCCAATTGACACGTTTCGGCAGGGTACGTCCCATAGACTCTAAAGTTTTGCGGCCCATGACCACGACACCCCCTTGGGTAATTTCTTTAAAGTGCTTGAGGTCAGCAGAAATGTGCCAAGGCAAGTCATTATTTTTGCCAATGCAGCGTTGCTGATCCATGGCCACGACATGAACAATTTCTAAATTTTGAAAGGTCATTTATTTAATCCTTGTGAATAATCCCAAAATCCTTTCTACAATTTCCCGCTTTATTAAAGGAGGGACGAGGGATTTTATAGGTTTGATTTCTAATTTTTTTCCCTTGGGGAGAAGTTAGGGTGAGGGTATTGATTTACCTCTCCCTAACCCTTTCCTCTTGAGAGAGGGGACTCTAAAAAGGAAAATTAAACCGCAACAGGAGCTTTGATTCCTGGATGGGATTCATAACCGACAATTTCGATATCTTCAAATTTAAACTCGAAAATGTCTTTAATTTCAGGATTCAATTTTAATTGACAAAGCGGCAACGGTTCACGGCTGAGTTGCAATTTTGCCTGTTCAAAATGATTGACATATAAATGGGTATCGCCACCTGTCCAGACAAAGTCGCCTACCCCTAAACCGCAGACTTGCGCAATCATATGGGTGAGCAGGGCATAGCTGGCAATGTTAAATGGAACACCCAAGAAAACGTCCGCGCTGCGTTGATATAATTGGCAAGACAGTTTGCCGTTCTGTACAAAGAACTGGAACAGGGTGTGACAAGGCGGAAGGGCAACATTTCCCGCTTCATTCGGGTTCCAGCCCGACACGATTAAACGGCGTGAATTGGGATTGGTTTTAATTTCATTGATCAGCCATTGAATCTGGTCAAAACCATCCTGCTCATATAAGCCATTTTCTTTTTTGGTTGCACCAAAGTTACGCCATTGATGACCATAGACCGGCCCCAATTCGCCTCCCGGGCGACCAAAACGTGCAGTTTGTTCTGCAGTTGACCATTCATCCCAAATTGAAACTTTATTGTCTTGTAGATATTTGACGTTGGTATCACCTTTTAGAAACCATAACAGTTCAATCACAATTGAGCGGAAATGAACTTTTTTGGTGGTGAGTAAAGGGAAACCTTTAGAAAGATCAAAGCGCATTTGATGACCAAATACAGAACGCGTCCCTGTACCGGTACGGTCGCCTTTGTCGCCACCGTTGTCGAGGATATGTTGTAAAAGGTCTAAATACTGACGCATGTCTCTCTCATAATATTGTGAATTTCTTGTGGCACATATTAGCCTTTTTTTTACAGTGATGAAACCATAGCTTACTCAGGATAAAGAAATATGATTAACCGGAATTTTATCTTTAAATACATGAAAATTAATGAAATTAAATTGGGTGATTCAGCTATCAACTCTAGATGAAATTTTATAAGTTAAGACTTTGAATTAAAAATGATAAGGATAAAGAAAATGGTTAAACTTTTTCTTTACAGTATTTCTGGATCTCGATAAAAAACGCTATATGTCGGTTGCTATTCAATATTCAAAATATATGGGTGATCTTAAATTGAATGAAGTTTATTGAGAGAAATTGCAGAGTATGGAAAATTTGCTCGATTTTAATTTTTCTCCTTCAATGTCTCGCGTTCAAGATGACCCAGTCATGATGAGGGCTGGAAAGGGAATAACAGCTTTGCGTTTATCTGTTGAGTAGTAATTAAATTTATCCACTCTTTGTATTTATAAAAGTTAACAAAAAATAATCATTTAACTCAATTTCACGGGGTCTGTTTATATTTAATTACATTTATTACATGAAAAATCACATATTCCGGGGTACTATCTTCGCCGTCGAAATGAGTGAAAAGCCCGTCGTTTAAGGGTTGGGAGTAGTGGTAAAGAATGGCTTATGATTATAATGTAAACATGAATGAGATGTATGCTCCCGTTCAGACCAACATCGTAATTCGTTCCAAATCTGGTAAAAATTCTAAAAAAAATACAGAGTCCAAGTCCGTTCAAACCAGCCAAAAAAAGAATATTATTGCAAGCAATGGACAGCGAATTGATATTAATAAATTCACCAATTTCTTGCAAGGTATTAGCTCATATCGCAGTTCACAAAAGTGTGCCAAAAGTATCCGGCTTGCTTTGGAGTCAGCAGGTGCACGGTTCCAAAGTCATCCTGTTGCTGCGGCAGACTGGGGCAATACTTTGACGAAAATTGGTTATCGACAAATTAACCCTAAATTCGATTCACCTAAAGAAGGTGATATTTATATTATTGACCGCACCGGCAAACATGTGTATGGACATATTGCCGGCTTTAATGGCCAGCAATGGGTGTCTGACTTTAAGCAAAAAAGTTATGACGTTTATAATGAAAAAGGCCTGACTTATAAATATTATCGCCCGAGTTTCTAAATTTTTATAAAGCCAAATAACTTAACTAAAAAAGATAACCTAAATAAAAAAAGCCTCCGTAGAGGCTTTTTTATTGCTGAGATTAAGGCAACTGTTTGATTGGACTACCACCCAAAGACTGCATTAGGGTTACATAAGCATTGTATTGGCTTTGCTTGGTCTGAATTAAAGACAGACGCGCATTACGTGTGGTTTCCTGTGCGTCTAACAGGTTTTTAAGTGCAATTGCGCCGTTACGGTAACGTACTTCAGTTAAACGCTCGGTTTTCTCGGCAAGTTGTACATTACGTTCTTGCAAAGCCACCTGTTTGTTTAATTCGGTACGTGCCGATAGCGCATTTTCCACATCAGCAAAAGCCTGATACAAGGTTTGACGGTACTGAATAATCGATTTTTCATAATCCAGATCACTGATCGCCAAATCTTTCTTCATATCGTTATATTGCAGGAATGGTAAGCTCAAACTCGCACCCAGAGTTAAAGCCGGATTCTGCAACAGATTGGTTAACGATGTGCTGGAAGAACCTAAATTTCCGGTCAAATTAATTGAAGGATAGTAACCGGCTTTGGTGGCATCTTTGTTGGCCAAAGCCTTACGTAAACGTAATTCCGAGGCCTGTAGGTCTGGACGACGTGACAGCAAGTCTGCCGGCAAGCCGGCTGCAATGGTCGGCAGGGCAATGCGGGGTAAACGAGACGGTTCCTGAATGTTGAGTTGCTGTACCGGCTGATGCATTAACACCGCCAGTGCAGTGCGCGTTTCAACTTTCTGCTGTTCAATCTGGCTTAAAGTCGATCTTTGACTTTGCACTGACTGTTCAGCTGAAGTTAAGTCCAGACCAGAAACTGCGCCGGCACGGTACTGTGTGCGTACCAGTTCATAAATCTTTTGCGTACTGCTGAGGTTTTGCTGTGCAACTGTCAAACGCTCATTCAGATAACCCAACTGCCAATATAAATTTGCAGTCGTCGCTACCAAGCTTTGTGCAGTGGCTTGCAAGTCCTGTTCAGTCGCTAAAGCTTCCCAACGAGATGCTTCAGTTTGGCGCACCAGTTTCCCGAATAAATCCAGTTCATAACTTACGCCACCACTTAACGACAAGCCGCGTGAGGAATCATCACCTGAATTTAAGTCAATACTATGCCCAGCCGATACGCTTGAGCTGACCCGTGGACCTTGCTGGTTTGCAGCTAAACCGGCCTGCAAACGTGCTTGCTGCAAGTTGATGCCGGCAACTGCCAGATCTGTATTGCTGGCTAAAACTTGACTGACCAATTGATTCAGCTGCGCATCGCCAAACAAGGTCCACCATTGGTCTGCATAGACATCGGCATGTACTTGCTGACTTATGGCTTTGCTGTTCTGGAAGTTGCCAGGAATATTTACAGCAGGTTGCTCATACGGTGTTTTCACCACCGCAGCACAACCGACCAGCGAACCAGTTAAAATAAGGGCAGTAGCAAGTTTGGTAAAATTCATTTGCATTCTAAGTATCCTTATTCGCGAGAAAGTGCATCAACAGGATTGAGCTGTGCTGCATTACGGGCAGGGATAAAGCCGAAAATAATCCCGATCATGCTGGAACAGACAAAGGCTGCAATAATTGAAGTGGTTGAATAGGCCATCTGGAAAGTACCGCCAGCAAAATGACCAATCAGCTGTCCAATGCCTAAAGATAACAGTACCCCTAAGACACCGCCCAAAATACACACCAGTACCGCTTCAATCAGAAACTGCTGCAAGATGTCACTTTGACGTGCACCGACAGCCATACGTACCCCAATTTCTTGAGTTCGTTCAGTCACCGAAACCAGCATGATGTTCATCACCCCAATACCACCGACAATCAGTGAAATCACCGCAATGGCAGAAACCAGTAAGGTCATGGTTTGTGTAGTTTGCTGAATGGTTTCACGAATACTGTCCGAGTTTTGGGTAAACACATCTTGTGCGCCATGACGCTGAACCAGCAAGTTCAGAATGGCATTTTCAGCGGCAGTACTCGGGTATTCATCTTTGACACGCACAATGATGTTACGCACATTGGATTGACCCAACATACGGCTCATGACGGTCGAGTAGGGCAGATAAACATTCAGACTATCCGAGTTACCCATCATCGATTTTTGCGCTTCAATTACGCCAATAATACGGCTTGGCAAGCTGCCCAGAAGAATGACCTGACCGACAGGATTGGTGCCATCACTAAAGAAGGTATTCTTGGTGTTGTTATCAATGACCACATCCTGGACACGTTCAGTCACACCTTCTTTGTCAAAGGGCTGACCCGATTCCAAGGTCATGCCCTTAACATAGAAGAAGTCTTCACTCACGCCATTGACCGTGGCAGATGCTTCAGTATCTTTAAAGCGTGCAGTTACACTACTGGTAACCGAAGGCGTCACCCCATCGACATAGGGCTGTTCGGCCAAAGCTTCAGCATCGGCCGGAACCAGGGTTTTGACTTGAGCGGTCTTGGAATTGTCACCAAAGCCACGGCCCTGGGACACCGTGATGGTGTTGGTACCAAGACTGCTGATATTTTCCAAGATCTGCTTTTGTGAACCATTGCCGAGCGCCACAACTGACACAACCGATGCAATACCAATAATGATCCCGAGCATGGTCAGGAAGGTACGCATGCGGTGTGCATTCATGGCAAGGATGGCCATACGGAATGCTTCACCCAGTCGGTCGGCAGCAGAGCGCCAAGATGGGGTTTTCTTTTGTGGTGTACGGTCAAGTTGCCGCTTCTCCA
Organism: Acinetobacter terrestris; assembly: GCF_004331155.1. Lineage (GTDB taxonomy): Bacteria > Pseudomonadota > Gammaproteobacteria > Pseudomonadales > Moraxellaceae > Acinetobacter > Acinetobacter terrestris. The sequence goes on along the minus strand of NZ_SJNZ01000002.1, from coordinate 77,977 downwards.
GCACTTCACCATCCGTTTCAGGCACATTGGCCCGGTCCGAAATAATGTTCCCGTCACTAATTTCAATAATGCGCGAGGCATTTTTCGCTACATTATGATCGTGCGTGACCAAAATGATGGTATGACCTTTGGCATTCAGTTCACGTAAAATACGCATCACTTCAATACCACTGTTTTTATCCAGTGCACCGGTCGGTTCATCGGCCAGAATTACATCGCCACCGTTCATTAAGGCACGTGCAATCGACACACGTTGTTGCTGACCACCGGAAAGCTGGCTGGGACGGTTTTGGGTTTTTTCAGCCAGCCCTAAGTCTGTCAGCAGTTGGGTTGAACGTTCCTGACGTGCAGATGCATCCACCCCTGCATAAATAGCCGGAACTTCGACATTGCCTGCCGCAGTTAAATCTCCCAATAAATGATAGCGCTGGAAAATAAAACCAAAGTATTCACGGCGCAGTTGTGCCAGTTCATCTGCTTCCAGTTTCCGGGTTTCACGTCCTTGAACCTGATAGCTGCCTGCAGTGGGTTGATCTAAACATCCGAGAATGTTCATCAAGGTTGACTTACCTGAACCTGATTGGCCGACAATGGCCAACAGTTCTCCAGGGTAAATCTCTAAATTAATGCCCTTCAGAATCTGAATGGTGCTTTCCCCGGCGGGGAATTCACGAGTCAGATCTGTGACCTTGAGCAAAGGTTGTTGATCTTGACTCATCATTACATTCTCATTGGACCAGCACCACCGCCAGCACGACTATTACTACGCTTTGCAGAATCATTCGAGGTATCGGAAGCATCTGCAATCACCACTTTGTCACCTTGTTTCAAGCCTTTAATCACTTGAGCGGTTACACGGTTATTTAAACCGACCAAGACTGGTTGCGGTTTTGCAGTACCATCGGCCTGAACCACGCGAACCATTGACATAGAGGCTTTGCCTTGTTCAATCAGTGATTTTTCTTCAGCAGACAGTTCCAGGCGTTTTGGACGTTCAGCTTTAGCCTGATCGGCATCGGCTGGTTTTTGTTCTTTGGCCTTGTCTGCACTACGCTCACCACGTTTGCCTTGCGGGCGGTTTGAGCCTTGCAAAGCTGCTGCAGGCACAGTTAAGGCATTTTTTGCTTCATTCAGTACGATATAAACTTGTGCCGTCATATCAATACGTAACTTGCCATCTTCATTCGGGACATCAAATAATGCGTTGTAATACACCGCAGTACTAGAAGATGAAGTAGATGAATTATTGGTTTCGGTATTAATTGAATTCGGTGCCGGTTCTACTTGGCGTAGTTTTGCATAGTGTTTTTTGTCGCTATTGCCCAAAGTGGTGAAATAAACCGTTTGGCCTTTTTCTACTTTCATCACGTCGGCTTCTGAAATTTCAGCCTTAATGGTCATGTAGTCAAGTTTTGCCAACTTAACAATGGTCGGTGCACTTTGGTTGGCGTTTACGGTTTGACCTTCCTCAGTCACAATCGCCACAATGGTGCCATCCATAGGCGCAACAATCTGGGTATAGCCCAAATCTTCTTTGGCGGTTGCCAGGGTTAAACGAGATTGTTCAATTTGTGCATTAATCGCCAGGATGTCCGCTTGTGCTGTTTTAAAACTTGCCAGTGCAGATTCCAGTTCAGCACGTGAAGTTGCATCTTGTGCATACATCGCTTGCTGGCGTTGATACTCCGCTTGAACTTTGGCTAAGTTTGCCTGTTTGACTGCCAGTTGCGCTTGTTGATTTTTAATGCTCGCTTCAGCCGTTTTCAGGTCATTTTCCTGACGAATCGAATCAATTCGTGCAATCAGCTGACCTTGTTTGACTTGGTCGCCCAGTTTCACATACATTTTTTTGACCTGACCGGAAACCTGTGCACCGACGCTGACCATTTTGGTGGCTTCAAGTACACCAGTTGCAAGCACAGAGTCTTCAATATCGCCGCGGCTGACTTCGCTGGTAATGTATTGAGGTGGTTGCTCTTTGGGCTTTAAGAAAAACCAGGCTGTGACCGCAAGAGCAAGAATGCAGACCACAGCAACAACTATTTTGGACGGTTTTATTTTTGGCATAGTGAGCGTGCAAATTGAGGAAATTGAACAGATTATAAAAGCTAAATGAGGATAAAACGTGAATATTTTTGCATCAAATAGAAATGATAACTATTTTTTACAAAAAAACTCTTTTTTATTCAATAAGTTTTTAACGTGCTTTGTTGTTAAGTACTTTTTTTGAGATTTTTAATTAAGATGAAAAATATATAAAACATAGCAAGCGTGATATTGAAATGGAACTTAGAAGCAGATCACTCAAATCATAAAAATAAAATATTCAGCTTAGAAAAAATGGTCTGCATCAGCGAAAACAGATGAATCCTAAACCTAGCTGGAAAATAAACTTTGACCACACATGCTGGCAATGGCCTGCATGACCAAGTGCTCAGGATTTTCTTTTCCCAAACCTTTAATGGACGCATCAATACGTAACAGCAGCGAAGGCCAAGTCAGAAAGTTATTGGGATTGAGCCGTCTTAAGGCTTGTTGATATTGACTGACTTTATTTTTCCAAATACCGAGTTGCAAGGCATTTTGCGGCTGTTCAAACAGTTGCATCAGCAAGCGCATTTCTTTGCTAATGCTCCATAAGATCAGACTCATCGGCTCACCTGAAGCAATCAGATATTGAAAAATTTTCACTGCTTGGGCTAAATTTCCCGCAAGAATGGCATCATTTAAATCGTAAGTGGTGTAGCGCGACTGGTCTTGCAAACATGAATACAAGTGATCAATCTGAATCACGTCGACATCGGCAAAGGTATCACTGACACGCATTAAACTGTTTTTGGCAGCGAGCAGGTTGTGCTCATGATGCTGTTCCAGCCAAGCCCAGGCATCATTGGCCAGTTTAATCCCCAGTTTTTCTGCCTCAATTCCTAAAATCCGTTGCCGGTCTTGTGGGTAATTGGCAGTCAGCGGTACGGTAACACCATTGGCATCCACCACCTGGAAGAAACTGGATTTTAAGCTGCTGCTGTCCTGTTTGGGCATGACCACAAGCAACAGGTTTTGTTCATTGTGCTGAATATAGCTTTTCAGTTGCTTGATGCCATTTGCATCAGGCTTGATGTTGCCATGCACTTCAATGGCAAGCTGAGTGGAAAAAAGCGATAAGCTATTTAGAGCATTAAAGACATTTTTCCAGTCACTCACGTTATTAATGTCATGACGCTGACGTTCGATTTCTTGTTTTTGCCAACTTTTCCGAAAAGCATCGAGTAAATTTTGTTCAAGTAATGGCTCTTGACCATACATAATCCAAGCACCGCGAGCTTCATCAACACGTTTCAGTGCTTGTGGATAGTCAAGTTTCATAGCTTAATTTCTATCTTTAAGGTTGAGTGGTTGACGTTGCTGGTTTGGCTGCGACTTTCGGTAAACGATTGGATGAAATCTGACGCACAATTTGCTGTGCAATGTCATCCACAATGACTTGATTGAGATATTTCTGTTCCTGATCGTCGGTGTTTACGGTCGCGACGTCATATTGATAGCTGCGTGAAGCTGTCAGAGTACGTGGTTCGGTGACAGGATTACCTTGCGCATCTTCAATGCGGAAAGTTACGGTTAAGCGAAGCAAGGTTTCAACCAGTTTACCGTTGAGTTCATGACGTTGAGGCGTGTACTCAAGCACATGTAATACATAAGCATCTGGATTGTTGCTCAGTTGAATGCCGGTCGCACCCAGGTATATTGCAAGTTTTTCGTGTAATTCTTCTGTGTTATCTGGAAGCGCTAAACTCATTTTTGAGTACGCAACAGGAGCTGTCGTTGGGTTGGTTCCCTTTAAATGAAAACCACAACCGACTAAGCTGGCACTTAGACCTAAAGTTAATACAATCGCTGCAACACGTTGAACCAAATGCATGCTTATTCCTCGGTTTATCCCAAAGATGGGTAAATGAATTCCTGAGTTGATTGTAAAGTCAAAGCCCGTTGATTGACAACGGGCTTTGTTTAGAATTGTGAAATCCTTCAGAAAGTCCCTTCTCTTGCGCCATATATGGCTCAGGGAGAAGGTCAGGATGAGGGGCTTTTATAATTTACCTATCCCTAACCCTCACTTGCAGAATTTTTTAAAGCAGTGCTTAAACAATTCTTCAGGAGAGGGAACTCAAGGATCTTAAACCACCAAGTTCACAAGTTTATTCGGAACCACAATTTCTTTCTTGGTAGGACCGGTCAAGAATTGTTGAACTTCTGGTAAGGCTTTTGCCTGAGCCAAAATGTCTTCTTTAGAGATATCGACTGAAACTTCCAACTTACCGCGAAGCTTACCGTTCACTTGAACCACGATGGTCTGCGTGTTACGCGTCAAAGCAGACTCATCCACAACTGGGAACAGTGCTTCAGTTAACTCAATACCAAATTCAGTCAATAAGGTTTGACTTAAATGCGGTGCAAATGGGGCAAGCATTGTGAGCAAAGTAATAATGGCATCACGTTCAACCGCAACATCATTGTCAGATTTCGCTTCAAATTTGTTGATGCTATTCAATAATTCCATTTGTGCTGCAATGGCTGTATTAAATGCATGACGGCGTTCTAAGTCATCACTCACTTTTTGAATGGTTTCATGCGTTTTACGACGTAAATCTTGTGCATCTTTTGATAAATTTGCTTTATCAATAGTCGTAGCGCTATTGCCTTGTTCAAGGAAACCTGTAGCCAAACGCCATACACGTTTCAAGAAACGGTTTGCACCTTCAACACCTGCATCAGACCACTCTAACGATTGATCCGGTGGTGCTGCAAACATCATGAATACACGTGCGGTATCTGCGCCGTATTGGTCAATAATCGCTTGCGGGTCGATACCGTTATTTTTCGATTTCGACATTTTCTCTTGACCGCCAACCACAACTTCTTGGCCGTCAGCTTTATATTTTGCAGAAAGCACACGACCTTTTTCGTCTTTTTCTAGCTCGATATCCGCAGGGTTAAACCAGGTTTTCTTGCCTGAATCTGCTTCACGGTAGAAGGTATCCGCCAAAACCATACCTTGGGTGAGCAAGTTGGTGAATGGTTCGTTGCCTTGTACTACGCCTTCATCACGCATCAATTTGTGGAAGAAGCGTGCGTATAACAAATGCAGAATCGCGTGTTCAACACCACCGATGTATTGGTTCACTGGAAGCCAAGATTGTGCAGCTTCAGGTTTCACCATACCGCCAGTGAAGTCAGGCGATGCATAACGTGCGTAATACCAAGATGATTCTACAAAGGTATCCAGGGTGTCTGTTTCACGACGTGCGTCTGCGCCACAGCAAGGACATTGAGTTTCATAGAATTCAGGCATTTTGTTCAGCGGGTTACCTGAACCATCCGGCACCACGTCAGTCGGAAGAATCACTGGAAGCTGTTCTTCAGGTACAGGCACCTGACCACATGTTTCACAGTTGATCATTGGAATTGGACAACCCCAATAACGCTGACGAGAAACACCCCAGTCACGTAAACGGAACTGAACTTTGGTATTAGCAAGTTTCTGTGGTTCTAATTTGGCAATGAACGCATCAAAAGCAGCTTGGAAATCCAGGCCATCAAATTCGCCAGAATTAACCAGTTTGCCTTCTTTTGAACCGTACCATTCTTGCCATGTCGTAGCAGAGAATTCAGCATCATCTGCACCTTTGGCATCAATGACTTGCTTGATGGTTAGGCCATATTTGTTGGCAAATTCGAAATCGCGTTCGTCATGTGCAGGAACAGCCATCACCGCACCTGAACCATAAGACATCAATACGTAATTGGCGATCCAAACCGGAACTGCTTCACCAGTCACAGGATGCTTAACTGAAAGACCTGTTGCCATACCTTTCTTTTCAGCAGTGGCAAGATCGGCTTCAGCTACAGAACCCATACGGCATTCTTCAATGAATGCAGCCAATTCAGGATTCGTTTCAGCAGCTTTTAAAGCCAATGGATGTTCAGCCGCAACTGCAACATAAGTCACACCCATCAAGGTGTCACCACGAGTGGTATAAACGGTTAAGTCGTCTGCATACACTTCAGGGTTCGCTGAAGGGAAAGTGATTTCCATGCCTTGTGAACGACCAATCCAGTTACGCTGCATGGTCAACACTTGTTGTGGCCAACCATCTTTGAGTGAATCTAGATCGTCTAATAATTCTTGCGCATAGTCGGTAATGCGGAAGTAATACATTGGAATATCACGTTTTTCAACCAATGCACCTGAACGCCAGCCACGACCATTTTCAACTTGTTCGTTTGCAAGAACAGTCTGGTCTACTGGATCCCAGTTCACTGTTGAAAGTTTGCGATAAATCAAACCTTTCTTATACAGCTGTACAAATAGCCATTGTTCCCAGTGGTAATACTCTGGAGTACAGGTTGCAAATTCACGATCCCAGTCCACTGAAAGACCGAGTTTTTTCAATTGATCACGCATATATGCGATATTTTCAAACGTCCATTTTGCCGGAGCAACCTGATGGGCAATCGCTGCATTTTCTGCAGGAAGACCGAACGCATCCCAACCCATCGGCTGAAGCACAGTTTCACCTTTTAAACGGTGGAAACGGCTGATCACGTCACCAATGGTGTAGTTACGCACATGACCCATATGCAGCTTGCCACTTGGGTAAGGGAACATCGATAAGATATAGCGATGTTTACCTTCTACAGTGTCGGCAACTTTAAAGGCTTTGCGAGTTTCCCAGTCTTGTTGGACAGAAGGTTCAATCGCACTGGCTTGATATTCAGGGTCAATGTGAGTAGTCATAAACGTAATTAAGAACAACGGTTAAAAGTTTGTTGCACAGCATAGCGCAAAATGCACCTAAAAGTGAATTTTGCGGCGATGTATAAATAAGAAAATATCGAAGTTTTTGGATAAATATCAGCGGTTGAATTTATACAGCCAAATCGGTCATTGTGCGGCAGGTGCCGAAGTCTCATTATCCGGTTGTGCCTGGCTCCTAGGTGATGCAGTTGGCGTTGGTAAAACAATGACTTTTTCGCCAGACACGATGGTGGTGTTTTGAGTCGGCTGCTCTATATTGTTGATATTTTCAGAGTTTGATTGGTTAGGTGTTGAAGTGCGAGAGACACCATAGGTATCCACTTTACCTTTTTTCTTGGCCGATTTGGGTGGTGGAGTAGTGGTGTAATGCGTAGAACCTTTTGCATCGACCCATTTGTAATATTCTTTAGCAAAGCCGGTGGTGGAACTTAGACTGAAGGTAACACATGCAGCCATGAATCCAGTTTTAATCAAAGATAATGACATAATGAACAAGTCCCTATAATAATCAGTCGGTTGTAATATATGGAAGATATTTACATTCTAGGTTTCATATTTTATATGATTTTCGCTTATTTGCAGAAAAAAAAGATAAGCTGACGAATGATAGGGTAGGTTGAATCTTGCACAAAAATGGTTCATTGTGGCGTTAATTTTTAATTCCAAGCTATTCTGTTTTTGATCAATTTATGATCGCATGAGTGGTGCGGCTGGGATGAAAATAAAGACGAAATATTTAGTAACTGACAGGGCTATTTAAAAACCTTATTCAGAAAAACAAATCTGCAAAGCCATAACATATTAAAATTATTTATTTAATTTATAGTATTTTTTTATGAGCAAATTGTTAAGTGTAACGAAGTGATTGGTTTTTCTGGTGAAATCATCCATAAACAAATAAATGCTGAAATCAATCAAAAAGCTTAAAAAACAGACGGTCTGTAAATAATCAAGAAAAAGCTAATTTTTAAACTTGACTTTAATAGTCGAAACCACAAAAATGCTGACTGTAGTTTTATATGCGTTTATTTGATCACCCTTCGAATCAGCGTCATTTTAGCAATGGACTTCTTCTCTAGCCGAGAAGCTGAACAAAGCCAACAAAATATGTTTATCCCAACATGTTTTAGACCTCATATTGCTCAAACAGCAGTCAGGTCAGATTTTTTTCCTATTGCTATGAAAACTATGAAATTTGTGTGCTATAACAGTGCATACAGTTAATGAATTAACCACTACAAATGCCCTCCATTTGTTAGTGAAAAAGATTAGGGTGAATCACGTTGGAACTTTTATCTGGTGGTGAAATGCTTGTTCGCGCATTGGCGGACGAAGGCGTTGAACATTTATTTGGATACCCAGGCGGCGCAGTACTGCATATTTACGACGCGCTCTTTCAACAAGACAAAATCAATCATTACCTCGTACGTCATGAGCAAGCTGCTGGTCACATGGCAGATGCCTATTCGCGCGTAACCGGTAAAACTGGTGTGGTACTTGTTACATCAGGCCCAGGTGCAACCAATACAGTAACGCCTATTGCAACGGCATATATGGACTCAATCCCAATGGTGATTTTGTCTGGTCAGGTTGCAACACATTTAATTGGTGAAGATGCATTCCAGGAAACAGACATGGTTGGTGTTTCTCGCCCAATCGTGAAACATAGTTTCCAGGTGCGTCATGCCAGTGAAATTCCTGGAATTATTAAAAAAGCATTCTATATTGCCTCTTCAGGTCGTCCAGGTCCTGTGGTTGTTGATATTCCTAAAGATGCAACCAATCCTGCAGAAAAATTTGCTTACGAATATCCTGAAAAAGTGAAGATGCGTTCGTATCAGCCACCGCATCGTGGTCACTCAGGTCAAATCCGTAAAGCCATTGAAGAGCTGATTAGCGCTGAACGTCCAGTCATCTATAGTGGTGGTGGTGTTGTTCAAGGCAATGCATCTGAATTACTTACAGAGCTTGCACATCTTCTAAATTTCCCGGTAACCAATACCCTTATGGGCTTGGGTGCTTTCCCGGGGACTGATGAGCAGTTCGTTGGTATGTTGGGCATGCATGGTACCTATGAAGCCAACATGACCATGCACAATGCAGATGTGATTTTGTGTATCGGTGCACGTTTCGATGACCGTGTAACCAATAATCCGGCAAAATTCTGTCCAAATGCAAAAGTAATTCATATTGATATCGACCCAGCGACGATTTCAAAAACCATCATGGCGCATATTCCAATCGTGGGTGCAGTAGAACCTGTACTTCAAGAGATGTTGGTTCAATTGAAACAAATGAATGTTTCTAAGCCAAATCCTGAAGCGATTGCTGCGTGGTGGTCTCAAATTAATGAATGGCGCAAAGTACATGGCTTGCGTTATGAACCAGGTGTTGATGGTGTAATGAAACCACAACAGGTGGTTGAAGCACTTGATCGCATCACCAACAGTGAAGCCATCATTACTTCAGACGTTGGTCAGCATCAAATGTTCGGTGCTAACTACTATAAATACAAACGTCCACGTCAATGGATCAATTCTGGCGGTTTAGGAACGATGGGTGTGGGCTTGCCATATGCCATGGCGGCGAAACTCGCATTCCCGGACCAGCAAGTTGTGTGTATTACCGGTGAAGCATCGATTCAGATGTGTATTCAGGAATTATCAACATGTAAGCAATATGGCTTAAATGTGAAAATTCTCTGCTTGAATAACCGTGCTTTAGGTATGGTTAAACAATGGCAGGATATGAACTACGAAGGTCGTCATTCAAGTTCTTATGTCGATTCATTGCCAGATTTTGCCAAATTAATGGAAGCCTACGGTCACGTCGGCATTCAAATTGACCATGCAGATGAGCTTGACTCTAAGCTTGCAGAAGCAATGGCCATCAATGATAAATGCGTATTCATTAACGTGATGGTTGATCGTTCAGAACACGTTTATCCAATGCTGGTTGCTGGTCAATCTATGAAAGATATGTGGTTAGGAAAAGGAGAGCGCACAAAATGAGACACATAATTTCTGTACTCGTTGAAAATGAAGCTGGTGCGCTTTCTCGCTTAGTCGGTTTGTTCTCTCAACGCGGTTATAACATTGAGACTTTAAATGTAGCACCGACTGAAGATCCCACCATGTCGCGCTTAACCCTCACCACTTATGGTGATGATCATAAAATTGAACAAATCACCAAACAGCTCAACAAGTTGGTTGAAGTTGTAAAGGTTGTAGATTTGTCTGAAGGTGCACACATTGAGCGTGAACTCATGTTGATTAAATTGAAATCACTTGGATCAGCTCGTGCCGAAATTAAACGCACTGCAGACATTTTTCGTGCACAAATTGTCGATGTAACACCGACGACGTATACGATTCAAATCGCAGGTACCACTGAAAAGCTAGACGGCTTTATTGATGCGCTGGCAGAAAATACCATTCTTGAAGTGGTGCGTTCAGGTGTATCAGGTATCGCGCGCGGCGAAAAAGTTTTAACAATCTAACCGATTTTAATTTTATTCACACATTCTGCTCATCTTATAGATGAGGTTCTAGGCCAATGAATACCAATAACATCATTGGCTTGGGAAAAAGGAAACAAAAGCATTTAAGCGGAGACAGCAATGCAAATTTTTTACGATAAAGACACTGACTTATCTATCATCCAAGGTAAAAAAGTAGCGATCATCGGTTACGGTTCACAAGGTCACGCACATGCGCTTAACCTTAAAGACTCTGGTGTTGACGTGACCGTAGGTTTACGTGCGAACTCTACTTCTTGGAAAAAAGCTGAGAATTCAGGTCTTAAAGTTGCTGAAGTTGCTGCTGCTGTAGCGCAAGCTGACGTAGTCATGATCTTGACTCCGGATGAGTTCCAATCACAACTTTACCGTGACGAGATTGAGCCAAACATCAAGCAAGGTGCGACTTTAGCATTTGCTCATGGTTTCTCAATTCTTTACAACCAAGTTGTTCCACGTGCTGACTTAGACGTGATCATGGTTGCACCGAAAGCACCGGGTCACACAGTACGTTCTGAATACCAACGTGGTTCAGGTGTTCCTGACTTAATCGCCATTCACCAAGATGCTTCTGGTAATGCACGTAACGTTGCGCTTTCTTACGCTTCAGGCGTAGGTGGTGGACGTACTGGTATTATCGAAACTTCATTCCGTGAAGAAACTGAAACTGACCTTTTCGGTGAGCAAGCAGTTCTTTGTGGTGGTGCTGTTGAATTGGTTAAAATGGGCTTCGAAACTTTGGTTGAAGCAGGTTATGCTCCAGAAATGGCTTACTTTGAATGTCTACACGAACTTAAATTGATCGTTGACTTGATGTTCGAAGGCGGTATCGCGGACATGAACTATTCAGTATCTAACAATGCTGAATACGGCGAATATGTAACTGGTACTGAAGTTATCAACGAACAGTCTCGTGAAGCAATGCGTAATGCGCTTAAACGTATTCAATCTGGCGAATACGCGAAGATGTTCATTCAAGAAGGTGCGTTGAACTATCCATCTATGACTGCACGTCGTCGTCAAAATGCAGCGCATGGTATTGAAGTGACAGGTAATAAGTTACGTTCTATGATGCCTTGGATTCAGGCGAACAAGATCGTAGATAAAGAAAAGAACTAAGGTTTCGTTCTTTACAAAAAATGGAAAGCAATGCTTTCCATTTTTTTCATACCTTGGATTCAAGCGAACAAGGTTGTAGACAAAGAAAAGAACTAAGTTCTAATTTCTAAGTCAAAAAGCCCCTGTTTTTAACAGGGGCTTTTTTATGCAAGGTAGCTTTCCCTTTCTTACATTTTGTGACAAGCAGAGTTTTGTCTCCTTGCACTTCATTCAAAGCAGCGCTTTGAATTTGCTCATACCGTGGACTCAAGCAAACAAAATCATAGATAAAGAAAAGAACTAAGTTTTCTTTCTGTTGCAAAGATACAAAAAAGGCCGCTCAATTGAGTGGTTTTTTTGTGATACAGTACTCATAATTTCCGCATTTATGAGTGTGCTGAACAATGAAAACTAAATTATTGCTTTGTATTGCTGCGTTGACTTTTTCCAACCTAAGTATGGCTGAAACCGTTTTAAATGCTCCAGAATACAAGCCACTCAATAATGTTCGAGTTTCCATGCAACGCATGTTGAAATCGACCGAAGGACGTTATTTTCTTAGTCTGTATGCTGGGATTTGGAATCCGCATGCTACTTTATATGACCTTATTGAAGATCAGATAATCAATTTAAAAGGATTGCAAAAAGGCGATCAGTTGAATTTAAAATCTGTTGATGCTGACCCTGAAAATATAACAAGCAGGACTTATCAATTATCGGGGATGCTGAATGCCAATAGCGGTGATCTGAAGGCGATGTTTGCTGAAGGTGATGATGCTTTGGGGAAATCCATTCAGTTTGAGCCTGCAATAAAAGTTACAGATAAACCTAATTTTATCTTTAAATTTTATGGTCTGGAAGATATTCAGCAACCCTATGGTTCGGTACTTAAACGAGTAGACATTGTAAATAAAAATAACAATAGCGTTGTACAGGCGCTGTCAGGATTTAGCGCATTTCCGAAAAGTATTGGTTACATGGATGTTAATTTTGATGGATATTACGATATTGTGTTGTCAGATATTTCAGAAGAACGAACCATTCAAGATAAACGTTATATTTACTGGATGTTTAACCCCAAAACCCAGCAGTTTCAACGCTCCCCCCAACTTGAAAGGATTATAGGATTTCCAAAATTACAGGGTGATAAACAACAGATTGATTTTGGAGATGGACAAATGTACCAAGTAGAAAAAGGCTTATTAAATCGAATAGAATAAATATGAATTTTTAATAGAATAATTATGCTATGTATAAGCTTATATTGAACAATAGCTTTGGGATTTTTTGATATTAAATTTCTGTATGTGAAATAAGTGTAATTTAATAGTCTGAATTAACTCATTTTTTTTAAGCTAAGTGGATTTTACATGGGTTGGCTTATGTATTTTTTAATAATAGTATTAATCGCTTTTTAATCCTAAATTATAAATTTTATTTAAATAAATATTCATTTAATTTTTTTATAATTTATTTCTCAATAAATATACGATTTAATTTCTTAGGAAAATCATTCTTAAAACATTACATGCTGAATTAAAGTAAGTACGATTGCTCACGATTCAGAGAATATCGGAAGCAATATAAATACAATCATAATAATGAATAATTATGACAAGATTTTTATTTTGAATAAGATTTATAAAGTGAATTTTTAATTTTTATTGAATGTTTTTAATTGTTTAATATTTTAATGATGAGAGTGTGAGCATAAAATTATTCAAATCAGAGGTTGTTATAAAAATAACGTAAAATTAAAAAATAAATCACGTGTTTATTAGAAAATAAGAAATAAATTTTACTCTTTTGTAATTTATGTAATCTTATGATGTTTTTGTGTAATACCTTCATAATTTAAAAAAAATATAGAAATTAAGTATTTAGTTTTTTATTAATTTATTTTAAGAAATATTTAGTTGTTTTTTGACATAATTGGAAACAAGTTTAAATTGTATCTTATTGTTTAGTAATTTAAACCTTAATAAAAATAGTATTCTATCTATGAATGGTATTGAAAAATTAAAATATAAAAAAATATTGTGAATAATAACATTTTTAAAATTTTTATATTAATCGTAATAAGATAACTCAACGATTACGAAACCTTACTCATAATAAAAAGAGTTACAAACGTAATTGTTAACATTAAATATATAAACATTCTTATTACATTCTTTAAAAAGAAATGGAGAAAGTTATGAATAAAACAATACAAGCCGCATTAGCAGCACTAGCCTTTGGTGTATGTGTAACAAGCGTGCATGCAGGAGAAGCAGATCGTGGAGGTGGGCATAAACCAGGAAAATCTTCTTGCGGTCATGACTGTAAAGGCAAAATTGATATTGTATTAGAAGTTCCAAAACATTGTGATCTTGATATTGCAGATTCAAGTCTTGTACTTACAGAACAAAATAATTATACAGACGCCACAACCTTTGGTGTACGTACCAATGCTGATTATAGTTTGACCATTACACCTCCTGGAACACTGGTCAATGGTACTCGTTCTGTGCCGGTAAGTGTTCAAACTACTCGACGGGGTGGGGCTGCATACAGTAGTGGCTCGACGGTTACTTGGGATGGACGGGAACATACTTATGGTGTTCGAGCTCAGGCCCGTAACATTGGTATCGGAACATATGCGGGTACTTACCGAGGAACTTATGGTGTAGAAGTTAAATTCTAACTTACAAGCATTCTCTATTTTAAAAAAAAGATCATATAGGAGGTGCATTTCAGCATCTCCTATTTTTAGCCTTTATAGCAGAAAAATAATTTTATATATTTGGGGCAAAGAATGATGAAAAAAATAATAGGTTTTTGCGGATTACTTTTGTGGAGTTTATCTGTATCTGCAGGAATAAAATTTAACCCTATACAACTATATATTCAAGATTCTACCCGGCAAAGAAGTACCACGGTCAGCGTCGAAAGCACAGGATTAAAGAAATCACGGATATTTGAAATTTCTGCAGTGAAGTGGAAACAAAATCAGCAAGGTGAAGATATTTTAGAAGAAGATAAAACACTTTTATTTAATCCTAAAACTTTTGAATTAAAGCCCGAAAGTAAACAAGTTGTACGTGTTGGTTTTAGTCAACCATTAACAAATATGAATCAAGAACAAACATGGCGTATCATTTTTAAAGAAGTTGCCCCTATTGAAGATGATTCTACTATTAATTTTTTATTTAATTTTTCTTTGCCATTATTTGCTGGAAAACAGGTGAATCCTAAATTAAATCTAAAATTAGAGAAATTAGATAATCAGGCTTATTTAAATATTGATAATGTGGCCAAATCGCACATAAAAATTATTGAAATTCTTGTAACGGATAATAAAGATAAAGAAATTTTAAAAAAGAAATTAGGTCAATATATTTTAGGGGGGAATCGGATCAAGCTTGAGCTTGGAGAAATTACTAATAATAATGAGTTAAAAATTAAAATTAAAACAGATAAGGATGAGAAGTATTTGGAATACTCGGTAAAAGGATAGGGGGGAGTGCTATGAAGGCCAATAAAATTCTTACAATGATCGTTTGTAGTATAGGTTTTACTCATGTAAATGCAGATATTAATCAGCAAGTAAATCAACAACAAGAAGTGGGTATGGTCATTGTAAATATCTGGATCAATGGCCTTGATTATAAAACGGAAGCAGTTACTTTTTTGAGAGATGGAAAAAAATTTATTGAATGTCAGGCCTTAAAAAATGTGGGGGTCCGTATTGAGAAATTGAGCAGGGATACGATTAAAAAAGATTTTTGTCTATTGACTTCATCTTTAATAAAATTTGAAGATGATCAGGCTTTACAAGCAATAAAAATAAATTTTCCACCAGATTATTTTGAAGATACGCAATATAATTTAAATACTACTACGCCTCCAGAAAAAGCAAGTTTTGGTGGTTTTTTGAACTATAGTCTTTTTTATAGTAAAGATAATTATGAGCAGGACTTTAATACGTTTTCTGAACTAGGCCTATTTAAAGACTATTGGTTATTAAAAAATTCTTTTTTATATAGAAATAGTCCAGATGAATTCGAAAAGAAATTACTTCGAGTAAACAGTACTTTAGATATTGAGTTTCCTGAAAAATTTTTAACATTAACACTAGGGGATACGACCAGTCCTTATAACACTTTAAATAATTCATTCCGGTTTGGAGGGCTGAGTATTGGGACGAATTATACAGATCGGCCAGATTTTATTTACTGGAATGCACCGACTCTAAAAGGAAGTGCTGCGCTACCTTCCACAGTTGATTTATACCTTAATGGCGTTCAATTGTATAAAAATTCTGTGACACCAGGTAATTACTCCCTGCCTACAGGTGCACTCATTAATCAGGCAGGAAATGCCCAAATTGTTGTAGAAGATATTTTGGGTAATAGAACTGTTCAGAGTTTTCCTATCTATATCAATAATCAATTACTCAAACCTAAATTAAATGAATACAATTTCTCTTTAGGTAAACTCAGATATAACTATGATGAGGTTGATGATGATTACCGAGACTTTTTTTCAAAATTATATTTTCGGCGAGGAATTACTTCATCCACTACTTTAGGAGGAGATGTTTTATATAGTGAGGAGGCGAGTAATGCCAGTTTGTTATGGACTCAAGCATTAAGTAAATTTGTACTTTTAGACACTGCTTTTGCGCTAAGTGATGCTGAAAATGAGCAAGGATATGGTGCTTCTGTATCTCTTAGCCGAGATTTTATGAATTGGTCATTTGGACTAAATAGCCGTTTTTTTTCTGAACAATATAAATATATTAGCGATGAAGAATTTAATTCTAATATAAAAACCTCCAATCTGGTTTATTTTAATTTTTATAACCTTAAATATATAGATGGACTAAACATAAGTTATATCGATCAGACAAATTATACGTCTAATAATGCTGACCCGAATGACCGCAAAGTTTTTGATATTATTGCAAGAAAAAATTTAACCAATAATTTGTATTCAACTTTGGGTTTTTTTAAAGATTTTGGAGATGATGAAGACTATGGGTTTAATATTGCATTTAATTATAATTGGGTTGGAAAAGGTCAAATTAATTTAAACCATGATACTGATAACGATGAAACCCGACTAAGCTTTAGAAAAACAACGATGACACAAAATGGCTTTGACTATGTATTAGGTGTAAATCGAATTGAAGATGAAATAAATTATAATGCTTATGGGTTATGGAAAACTGATATTGGTAATTTACGTGTTTCTCATGATGAATATCAAGATAATCGAATTTCACAAGCCATGTTTGAAGGCGCATTAGTTTGGTTGGGTAATAAAGCGGCATTAACCAAATATGCCGATAATGCTTTTGCCCTTGTTAACGTCAATAATCATTCAAATTTGGATATTTATAAATCCTCCTCACTAGTCGGTAGCACCAATAATAAAGGCTATATGTTTGTACATCATATTATTCCTTATATAAATTATGATATTTCTTTTGATCAGAATCAGCTACCTATGGAGGAAACTTTTGAATCTTCTTCTAAAAGACTGGTTGGCCTAGATCAACGCGGATATAAAATCGATTTTCCCATTTATAAAACGAAACGCCTTGCTATAAATATTAAAGATATCAATGGAAATAATGTATTGGCAGGATCAGAAGTTCAGGTACAAGGCATATCCACAGAGCCATATTTTATGGGTAGTGATGGGATCGTCTATTTGTATGTATCCAAGCCTGATCGTTACAACCTTGTAGTTAAGACGCAAGGGGGAACGCAATGCCAGTCTCAATTTGTCCTTAATCAGAATCAATTCGAAAATTTAGCTAATCAGGTTTTGAGTACCGTATGTAAATAGGAGTTGAAAATGAATAAATTCATTTTAATAATTTTAGGCGCATTGATGAGTGAAATGGTTGCTGCTCAACAATGTTCAATTGATGGATTTACCAACTCAGAAATGCGCTTGGCAAGTTATCAGCGTAGTCAGTCGGCAACTTCATTTAATATTTCATGTGACGCGAGCTATTCAATTTTATTCAATAGCCAAAATTTAACCACACCGAATGGAATGAGTTATATTTCAAATGGGCCGTATAAATTACGGACCAAGTTAAATTTGAGAGGAGCAAATCAAAATTTATGGGGAGTGCATCTTAATCAGGCCGGGGCGCAAAGACAAAAATATATTATCTCTGTACAACTTGAAGATAATCCCTTAAATGGTGTTCCTGCAGGCATCTATCGAGATCGAGTTTCAGTTGATATTTCATTCTAAAATAAATTTGGTTATTAAATAAGTTACCCAATCTATAGATTGTTTTGAGTTGCTCAATAACAAAAATGACTAGAGCGTAGAGAATTTATTTCGATAATTTAAGTGCCGTCCCAAAATAGTTTAGTTTGGAAGGCAGTTTACTTAAGCTTGTTATTTGAATGGTTTTATATATCAGTGCTGAGGGAATATAAGGATTTTTATGGATACAAATCAGCCGTAAAGAGATATTTAACGAGCACGTTACATAGGTAATGCTTTAGTCTTTATTCATTTTGTTTTATAAAATTTGCCTTATAAAATATGTCAAGAAACGGTCATCTAAAAATCATCAAACTGCAAGAAACAACATCTAAGCTAGGTTTAAAATAATGATATAGGTGTTGTATGACAAATTTATATACGACAAGTCTGTTCAAACAACAAGATTTTCCAGAAAGTTTTCAATTTTTTTTTAAACAAAAAAAGCAAGATATTAGGTGCGATGAGATCCAGGTTTTAAGTGACTTGGTTCGTCCACGCCTAAAAATAGCTATTGTTACCGAGACCTGGCCTCCAGAAATTAATGGAGTGGCACTGTCTTTACTACAATTATGTAAAGGCTTACAAAAACAAGGTCATAAAATTTTACTGATTCGACCAGAGCAACAGCGGACTTGTCATGACTTTACACCCACTAAAGAGTGTCTGGTCAGAGCGCAATCTATTCCCAAGTATTCAAACCTTCAATTTGGTTGGCCGCAATTTTTAAAAGTATCATATGCACTGGATGGATTTGTACCAGACCTTGTGCATATTGTTACCGAAGGACCCTTGGGTTTAAGTGCTTTGCAGGCTGCAAAAACCAAAGGAATTCCTGTTTCAAGTGGCTTCCATTCACCTTTTCAAGAATTTAGTCGCTTCTTTGATTTGGCTTTTTTAGTTAAGCCCGTTCAGCATTATTTACGTTGGTTTCATAACAATACACAACTGACATGTATTCCCAGCAAAGATACAGAATATATTTTAAGAAAGTTTGGAGTTCGTTGTCCTTTAGCTATTGTCGGGCGTGGTGTGGATGTTGCATGTTTTTCTCCAGAACATCGTTCGGATGCTTTGCGCCAACAGTGGAAGGTCACTGCAGAAACCAGGGTGATGTTGTATGTAGGACGGCTATCTCCCGAAAAGGAAATAGAGGTTGTGGTGAATGCATATATGGCTATGAAGCGAGCGACTCGGCAGGATGTAAAACTCGTTATTGTCGGTGACGGGCCAGATCGAAGCCGATTGGAAATGTTATGCCAAAGTCATGACGTTATTTTTATGGGAAACTTAAGCGGTTTGAATTTAGCTCAGGCCTATGCAAGCGCCAATGTATTTGTATTCGCTAGCCAAGTGGAAACCTTTGGTAATGTTGTGCTTGAGGCTATGGCAAGTGGCTTGCCGATAATTGCTTATAATTATGCCAGTGCGCACTTGCATGTGAAAAATGGTGAAACCGGTTGGTTAAGTCCTTTAGGTCGGATGGATAAACTGATTCAGTCAATTGATCAATTGCCGAATAATCAACAGTTGAAATACATGGGGATGAAAGCCCGTGAAACAGTAATGGATGCAGGATGGCAGCATCCGGTACGACAATTTGAACAGGCACTTTATGGAGTTGCCAGAGAGAGGCAAATGACATCCTGAATTTTAAGCAGACGCTTAAAGGAGCATCATCATGAAATTAAAAAAAGCAATAATAACGATGCTGGATCTCGATTTAAAAGGATGTTTATATCTGAATCATTTTTCCCATTCACAAACCGTTGCCTATTTTTTTAAAATTATCAGCCGTCTGGGCAATGGTTTGTTTTGGTGCCTAATGTTGGCCAGTCTTTGGGTACTGGAAGATAGCTTTTATATAGAGCAATTGCTGTATATCTTAATTAGTGGATCTGTGGGCTCTGCAATTTATAAAATTTTAAAACAAAAAACCACGCGTCCTCGACCTTATCAGGTGCATCAAGTGGTTCTGTTACAAGAGCCGCCGCTAGATCATTTCAGTTTTCCGTCTGGACATACCTTGCATGCTGTCATGGCCAGTACAGTGTTGGGCTATATTCAGCCGATGTTACTTGTTTTTATGTTGCCGTTTACGCTTTTGGTTGCCGTATCACGTATGGTTTTAGGGTTGCATTATCCTAGCGATGTGATTGTAGGCGCATTGATTGGGGTGTTGGTTGCGACGGGCATTATTTTTACCGCACCATTTTTAAATATCGTGTTATAAAAATGTCTTTTAAAAATCGAAAAACTCTCTCTCGATTTTAGGAATTTGTTAAAGTAGGGCATCCATTTAGCGTTTAGGAATAACCATGGGTTTACGTTGGACTGACACCATTGATCTTGCCATTGAACTTTCTGAAGCCCATCCAGATGTCGATCCACAATGGATTCGCTTTACAGACCTGCATGCATGGGTTTGTGCATTGCCAGACTTCAAGGATGACCCGGAAAAATCGACTGAAGGTTTATTGGAAGGCATTCAAATGGCGTGGATTGACGAAGTTCGTTAATCAGTAAATCGAAAAAAGCAACTTTTTACATATCAAAAGCTGATACTTGCTGATTATCTCGGTATAATGCGGCAAAATTTTCTCGTCAAATTGACATAAGGAGCCAATCATGGCTATCGAACGCGCTTTATCTATCGTTAAACCAGACGCAGTTGCTAAAAACCACATTGGCGACATCTTTGCTCGTTTTGAGAAAGCTGGTCTTAAAATCGTTGCAACTAAAATGAAACATTTGACTCAAGCTGAAGCTGAAGGCTTTTACGCTGAGCACAAAGAACGCGGTTTCTTCGGTGACCTAGTTGCATTCATGACTTCTGGTCCTGTTGTTGTATCTGTTCTTGAAGGCGAAAACGCTGTTCTTGCTCACCGTGATATCTTGGGCGCAACGAATCCTAAAGAAGCTGCTCCTGGTACTATCCGTGCAGATTTCGCTGTAAGCATCGACGAAAACGCTGCTCACGGTTCTGACTCTGTAGCATCTGCTGATCGTGAAGTTAACTACTTCTTCGCGCAAACTGAGATTGCTCCACGTACTCGTTAATTCGAAGTATTCAAGCCAGATAAGTGTTATTATACTTATCTGGTTTTTTTATTCTCTGAATAAAACTTTGCTCGATTATTGAGCTTCTCCTTTCATCTTTAGACATGGTTTAGGTAATTACACATGAGTACTGAAGTCGTCGCTGTCTCTGCAATTTCAGCTGAACAGCAACCATCTCCATCCACTCCAACACAGCAAAATGCTGTGGAAAAAGTGAACTTACTCGGCATGTCACGTCCGCAATTGGAAAAATTCTTCGAAGATATTGGCGAGAAGAAGTTCCGTGCCGGTCAGGTGATGAAATGGATTCATCAGTTCTTTGTGACTGATTTTGCTGAAATGACCAATATTTCAGGCAAACTTCGTGAAAAACTCGAACGGGTTTGTGAAGTCAGAGCACCAGAAGTGGTACACCGTAACTATTCTAAAGACGGTACCCGTAAATGGGTGTTCCGCGTTGGCGATGGTGAAGGTTCACTGGTTGAAACCGTACTGATCCCAGCAGAAGATAAAACCGGTCTACGTAAAACCTTGTGTATTTCTTCACAAGTGGGTTGTGCGCTGGATTGTTCATTCTGCTCGACCGGTAAACAGGGTTTCCAGCGTGACTTAACTCCTGCAGAAATCATCGGTCAGCTTTGGATGGCAAACTATTCCTATATGGAAGAAGTCCCCGTTGCAGAACGTGAGCGTTCAGTGACTAATGTGGTGATGATGGGCATGGGCGAGCCATTGCTTAACTATGAAGCTGTTCTTAGCTCAATGCGCATTATGCTGGATGACTTTGCCTATGGTATGTCTAAACGCCGTGTGACCTTATCAACTTCAGGTGTGGTACCGAAGATTGACCAAATGGTGAAAGATATTGATGTGGCGCTTGCCATTTCTTTACATGCGCCAAATGATGAACTGCGTAATGAATTGGTTCCAATTAATAAAAAATATCCGTTAGAGCAATTGATTGCTGCATGTCAACGTTATATTGCTAAAGATGGCAACGAAAGTTCACGTAAACATGTGACCATTGAGTATGTGATGCTGGATGGCGTGAATGACCATCCTGAACATGCACAACAAATGATTAAGTTACTCAAAAATTTACCAAGTAAAATTAATTTAATTCCATTTAATCCATTCCCACATGCACCATACGGTCGTTCAAGCCGTAACCGCATTATTTCTTTCCAAAAAACTTTGTCTGATGCCGGTTTTGTGTGTACGATTCGTCAGACACGTGGTGATGATATTGATGCTGCGTGCGGACAGTTAGTGGGTCAAGTGGCTGACCGTACCCGTCGTGCGGAACAGTGGAAAAAGAAAATTGCGCAAAGTAATGAGATTATGCGCTCTCAAGGATAATAAAAGGGGACGTCAATTGAGAAAGCCCGCATATAAATTAGCTTTTATTACAACGATTTGTATGTCTGCTATTTTTATCACTGCTTGTCAGACACAGACAACAATGGTGAAGAAAGATCCAGAAAAAGCAGTTAAAGTTCGCACTCAATTGGCTGCAGAATATATTAAATCCGGTGATCTGGATTCTGCAAAGCGTACTTTAGATCAAGCGCTTGAAATGAATTCTCGAGATTCCGCTGCGAATATGATGATGGGGATTTTACTGCAACAAGAGGGCAGTAAAGTCAGTATGGATAAAGCAGACGCATATTTTAAGCGTGCCATTTCTGCGGATCCGAAAAATGCACAAGCGCGTAACAACTACGGTACTTATTTGTATCAAATTGAGCGTTATAATGATGCGATTGAGCAACTCAATGTAGCTGCGACAACATTGGGTTATGATCAGCGCTATAAAGCACTGGAAAATGTTGGACGCATTTACTTAAAACTAGGTGACATGACGAATGCTGAAAAATCATTCAAACAGGCCCTACAAGTAAATCGCGATTCCTCTATTTCAATGTTAGAGTTGTCCGAAATTTTTTATTTGAAACAGCAGACCACTGCTGCGACACAGTTGTATGAACAGTTTGTGCGTGGTGTAGGTCAAAAGAATCAAGGTGCGCGTGCGCTCTGGATTGGTATCCGAAATGCACGGGCAAATAGTGACACGATGGGAATGCAGGCACTAGTCAATCAATTGCGTGCGCTTTTCCCGGAAAGTCCGGAATACCAACGTTATCTGCAATTACAGTACAGTACTGAGGCCGTATGGAAGTAAATCCTAATTCACAGCAATCAAATGGTTCAAGCGTAGTACCCAATGCATTAGGAAATGTTCAGCGTCCAGGTGAGTACTTACGTCAAATTCGAATTGCACAAAAGCGTGAATTAAATGACGCTGCCAAAGATTTGAACATGCAAGTGAAAACTTTGACAGCTTTAGAACAAGATGATTATAAAGCTTTGCCGGAAGCGACCTTTATTAAAGGTTACTACCGTATTTATGCCAAATATTTAAAGGTCGATGCAAGCGCAATTATTCAACGTTTTGATGAAATTTATCAAAATGATACAGGATTATTGCCGAATCATGCCTTAAACAATTCACCGATTAAGATCATGGGCAAACTGCCAGGTTCAAATCGTGATCGCAATAAGAAATGGTTAAAACGTAGTGTTATTGCTTTAGTGGTGCTGTTTGCTGTAGTTGCTGCCGTGATAGCTGTGCAAAACATGTCGTCAAATAAAGAAGATGGCCCAGAAACTACCCCAGCACAATCTGACGTGGAAGTATTGAATTTAGATAATTCAACCGCTGTATCGGGTGATCAACTGGAACTTCAGTTTAGCCGTCCAACCTCTGTGCATATTGTGGATTCAACCGGTAAAGTTCTGGCAACAGGTCGTCAGGCATCGACAGTGAAATTAAATGGTGAAACTCCATTCCAAATTCGTCTGGATGATGCATCAGCTGTAACCTTAACCTTGAATAATGAAAATATTGCGTTGTCACCTTATACAGTGAATAGCAAAGCAGATTTCCGTTTGTCACGTTAATGGGTAAAGAGAAGAGCGATATTAATGATTGAAAATCCGATTAAGCGCCGTCCCACTCGTAAAATTCGTGTTGGTTCCGTCTATGTAGGTGGTGATGCACCGATTAGCATCCAGAGTATGACCAATACTGAAACCTGTGATGTCGCGGCAACTGTTGCACAAATTCAGCGCTGTGCCGATGTCGGTGCGGACATCATGCGTGTTTCTGTACCTTCAATGGAAGCAGCAGCAGCATTCGGTGAAATCCGTAAGCAAGTTACAGTACCCTTGGTTGCCGATATTCATTTCGACTATAAAATTGCTTTGGCTGTGGCCGATGCTGGTGCAGATTGCTTGCGGATCAATCCGGGCAATATTGGTTCGGAAGCAAAAATTCGTGAAGTGGTGGCTGCGGCACGTCATAACGATATTTCCATGCGTATTGGTGTAAATGCCGGTTCACTGGAAAAAGATATTCAGAAAAAATATGGCGAGCCGACAGGTCAGGCATTACTTGAATCTGCGATGCGCCATATCGATATTTTAGACCGTCTGGATTTCCAGGAATTCAAGATTTCGGTGAAAGCATCAAATGTGTTTTTGACCATGGATGCTTACCGTTTATTGTCAGCGCAAATCGATAATCCACTGCATTTGGGTGTGACTGAAGCCGGCATTTACCGGACTGGTTCAGTGAAATCAGCGATTGCTTTGGGCGGCCTGTTGATGGAAGGCATTGGCGATACCATGCGTATTTCCTTGGCAGCAGAGCCTGAAGAAGAAGTGAAAATTGGTTTTGATATTTTAAAATCATTGGGGCTTCGTTCTAACGGCATTAACTTTATTGCCTGCCCAAGCTGTTCGCGCCAGGAATTTAACGTGATTAAAGTGATGCAATCACTGGAAGAGCGTTTGGAAGATATTCGTACCCCCATGGATGTGTCCGTGATCGGGTGTAAGGTGAATGGTCCGGGCGAAGCCAAAGAAGCCGATATTGGCGTTGTAGGTGCAAGTCCGCGTTCACTGGTGTATCGTAATGGCGAGAAAAGCCATTTAATCGATACCAATCAACTGGTTGATGAAATCGAAACGATGGTTCGTCAACGCGTTCTAGAGCTTGAAAAAGCTAAATCTAAAGAGATTATTCGCACAGGTTTTTCTGAGTAGATCATGAGTTCAATTGTCGCAATCAAAGGTTTTAATGACATTCTTCCAACGCAAACTGCTGCGTGGAGACGTCTTGAGCAACATTTAGCATCACTTATGGATGCTTATGGCTACCAGCAAATCCGTTTGCCGATTGTTGAACAGACCAATCTGTTCAAACGTTCAATTGGTGATGCGACGGATATTGTTGAAAAAGAAATGTACACTTTCCTAGATAAGGGTAATCCACCTGAGTCTTTGACTTTGCGTCCTGAAGGGACTGCAGGTTGTGTACGTGCCATGCTCGAACATAATTTGCTTCGCGGTGCGACCCCTCGTGTGTGGTATGTCGGACCAATGTTCCGTTATGAAAAGCCACAAAAAGGCCGTTACCGTCAGTTCCATCAATTTGGTGTGGAAACATTTGGTGTGGCTACACCAGATATGGAAGCAGAATTGATTTTGATGACTGCGCGTTTGTGGAAACGCATGGGTGTTGCTGATAAAGTTCAACTTGAATTGAACACTTTAGGTGAATCAGACGAACGTGCGGAATATCGCGCTGCATTGGTGGAATTCTTAACGTCACATAAAGCAGAACTGGATGAAGATTCACAGCGTCGTTTAGAAACCAATCCGCTGCGTATTCTCGATTCTAAAGATGCACGTACGCAACAAATTCTTGAAAATGCACCGAAACTTCACGACTTTATGGGTGAAGAAACTTTGGCGCATTTTGCGCAATTGCAGCAGTATTTAACTGACGCTGGTATTAGCTTCGTGATCAACCAGAAACTGGTTCGTGGTCTGGACTACTACAACAAAACTGTCTTTGAATGGACAACTACGCACTTGGGTTCACAAGGAACAGTTTGTGCCGGTGGTCGTTATGATGGCCTTGTAGGGCAATTGAAAGGTAAGGCTGATCAGTCTGTACCTGCAGTTGGTTTTGCGATGGGGATGGAGCGTTTACTGCTTCTACTTGAGCAGGTTGAAGACCATACACCTGTACGCGATTGTGAAGTATTCTTGTTGTCGGATCCTGCATCACAAGGGAAAGCCTTGGTACTTGCAGAACAAATTCGTAACCAGCTGGAAGCGGCAAATAGCGATATTCGCCTGAAAGTCGGTTCACAAGGTTCGATGAAATCTCAGATGAAAAAAGCGGATCAATCAGGCGCTATTTTTGCTGTGATTGCAGGTGAACGTGAGTGGGAAGCTCAGCAATTAGCTGTGAAAGAATTGGCGACCGCTGAGCAAACTGATGTTGTTGTGGCGAATATTGTGCCATTTTTCATTGAAAAATTTTCTTCAAAATAAGCTTAAAAAACATAAGGAAAAGGTAATCACATGAACGCATTGAGTGATGAAGAACAACTTGATAGCTTGAAATCTTTCACTAAGAAATATGGCTCTGCCATGATTAGTGGGATTTTAATTGCGTTGATTGCCTTTTTCGGATGGGAATATTGGCAGAAGAAAAACCTGGCTGAATCTCAGATGGAAACAGCCAAGGTTCAACAGTTGATGGATGATGCTAAAAATGCGCAAGGCGATGCCAACGTATTTAATGCCTTGTCTGCAACTGCGGACAAAATTGTAAAAGAAGCCCCAGATTCTGCCCAAGCCATTCAAACGCAATTGTTGATGGCTAAACTGGCTTATGACAAAGCGGATTATGCACACGCAGAAAGAGCGTTAAAGAAAGTTGAAAATTCTCAGCTTGATGATGCCGGTCTGGTTCAGTTGGTTAAGCTGCGCTTGGCTTATGCTCAACTTGCACAAAAGAAATATGATGATGCATTAAAGACATTGGTTGCAGTGACAGATCCCGCTTTTAAAGCGACTGCTGATGAAGCGCTGGGTGATGTGTATGTTGCTAAAAATGATATAGAAAATGCTAAAAAATCGTACCAGAGTGCATGGGATGCACTGGTTGAGCGTCAGCAGGAGCGTCAAGTTTTACAAATTAAACTCGAAAGTGTCGGCGTTTTAGTTGATGATCCTGATGTGGAACGACCAATTTTAGAAACACAAGTGGATGAGTCATGATGGATAGAAAATACAAAATACCGTTTGCGCTGACAATTTTAACATTCGCACTTGTTGGCTGTTCAACCAATAAAATTAAAGTGGAAGAGGTCAAACCGAATCCGTTACCTAAGTTGGCCCAAGCCAAAAGTCTTGTTCCGGTATTTTCTCAAAGTGTTTCATCAACCTCGAAAGCAGATCCATTACGTCTGCGTTTAGATGTAGATAACGGTGTGATATTTGCCCTAGATCCAGAAGGTGAAGTCGCGGCTTATCAAGGTAAGCAACGTGTCTGGGAGAAAAAAGTTTCTAAGCAGGGCTTAAGTTCTGGTGTGGAAGCGGGTGAAGGCACTGTTGTTGTTGGCAATAAAAAAGGTCAACTGTTTGCTTTAGATCAGGCGACAGGCGAGCAAAAGTGGACTGCACAATTAACTGGATCAATTTTATCGACTTCATTGATCCAGTCCGGTCGTGTGATTACCGTCAGTAATGATGGCACTGTTTATGGACATGACCTTGCCACCGGTCAGCAAGTTTGGACATATAACCTTCCTAATGTACAATTTAGCTTACGTGGAATGGCATCTCCGGTCGCACTCGATCCGCGTACGGTATTGATTGCTTCATCAAATGCCTATGTGTATGCCCTTGATATACTCAGTGGCGTACCGCGTATGCAGCGCCGTGTTGCAGTAAGCGATGGCCGTTCAGATATTCAACGCCTCAATGATATTGATGGCGATCCAGTTGTTGCAGGTCAGTTTCTTGTAACAACCAGTTTCCAAGGACAAGTCACTGTTACAGATTTGGCTTCACAACAAGTGGTGTGGAGTGAAGATGCAAGCAGTATTCAACGTCCAGAAGTAATGAATAATACCGTTTTTGTTGCACAGGCAGATGGAAAAATCACTGCTTATGCACTCACAACAGGTGAGCAATTATGGCAAAACGATAGCTTGCTCAATCGTCAGCTCAGTAATCCTGTTGTGCTCGGACAAGACCTTGTGGTTGGTGATCTAGATGGTGTATTGCACCTGATCGATCCAACTTCTGGGCAACTCATTGGTCGATCAAAAACAAGTGGTGAAGTACGTTCACTACGCGAAATTGATGGACAACTATATGTCTCCACCAGAAAGGGCGCGTTAAGCGTTTGGCAGAACCGTTAATTTATGAAACCCGTAATTGCGCTAATTGGACGTCCGAACGTCGGTAAATCAACGTTATTTAACCAGATTACCAAGAGTCGTGATGCACTCGTTGCTGACTTTGCTGGTCTTACTCGTGACCGCAAATATGGCGATGCAGTATTCCAAAATAAATCCTTCATTGTAGTCGATACAGGCGGTATCGGCGAAAGTGAAGCCGGTATTGATTCATATATGGCTGAGCAATCAAAAACAGCCATTAATGAAGCCGATATTATTGTTTTTGTTGTTGATGCGCGTGCGGGATTACTAGCGTCAGATGAACAAATTGCACGAGAACTTCGTACCCTCGGGAAAAAAGTTTACTTGGTTGCAAACAAAGTTGATGGTGTACATGCAGAAGCTGCAGTGGTTGAATTTTATCAACTCGGCTTTGGCGAACCCATGCATGTTGCAGCAAGCCACGGTCGTGGTGTCGCTCAAATGCTTGAAGATGTACTTGAAGATGTTCCTGAGGATGAAGATCCTGAGTTACATGATCAGAACACCGGTTTACGCTTAGCCGTCATTGGTCGTCCGAATGTCGGAAAATCGACTTTGGTTAACCGTTTACTGGGTGAAGAGCGTGTTGTGGTTTATGACATGCCAGGTACCACGCGTGATTCTATTTATATTCCGTATGAACGGAATGAGCAGAAATACACGCTGATTGATACTGCAGGTGTACGTCGTAAAGGCAAGGTAGATGAAATGGTTGAGAAATTCTCAATCGTGAAAACTTTGCAAGCCATTAAAGACGCTCACGTTGTGGTT
This sequence comes from Acinetobacter terrestris, assembly GCF_004331155.1. GTDB lineage: Bacteria > Pseudomonadota > Gammaproteobacteria > Pseudomonadales > Moraxellaceae > Acinetobacter > Acinetobacter terrestris. The sequence goes on along the minus strand of NZ_SJNZ01000002.1, from coordinate 49,131 downwards.
GTGGTGTTGGATGCACGTGAAGGCGTGGTTGAACAAGATCTACATTTGATTGGCTATGCTTTAGAAGCGGGCCGGGCAATGGTGATTGCAATCAACAAATGGGACAATATGACAGAATACGACCGCAAGCAATGTAAGCTTGATGTCGACCGTCGTTTTGACTTTATCCCCTGGGCTAAAGTGCATTTAATTTCTGCATTGCATGGTACAGGTGTAGGGGAGTTATATCCTTCAATTCACCGTGCGTTTGATTCTTCACATTTGAAAGTTTCACCTGCGAAATTAACCCAAATTTTGAATGATGCAACTGAAGCCCATCAACCGCCAATGATTAGCGGTAAACGTATTAAAATGCGTTATGCCCATATGGGTGGTCAAAATCCACCAACAATCATTGTGCATGGTAACAAGGTTGATAAAACACCTGCGGATTATCGTCGCTATTTGGAAAATGTATTCCGCCGTGTCTATAAACTTGAAGGCACACCGGTTCGTATTGACTTTAAAACGTCTGAAAATCCATTTGAAGGTCGTAAAACGCAAATGGATGAACGCATTGCAGCACGTAAACGTCGTTATGTTCAGAAATTCAAGAAAGCTGAAAAGAAATTTAGAAGCTAATTAAGCGTTTATTGATCATAAAAGCCCGAAGTTTACTTTGGGCTTTTTTGTTTTAAGATGTCATTATATTTTTTGGGATAATGGGTGTACACGTGACCAGATTGATACGTATAGATGTCGATACAATTGAGCATATTGTCCCTTTATCTACGGAATTAGATCGCAAGACCAAAATTCAACAGCAAAAACAGGCCATCTATCGTTACCGCAATCAATTGCTCTCCCAGCAATTAGGCACAACCATTCAGCAAGAAGATTTTGCTACAACCCAACATGGCAAACCATATTTGATTAAATCTCCTGAATTTTATTTTAATCATAGTCATAGTCAAAAAAAATATGCATTAGCCACCAGTATTCATATGCAAGATTTAGGGGTGGATATTGAAGACTTGGACCGAAAGGTACGATTTGAAGCTTTAGCAGCACATGCTTTTCACCCCAATGAATTGCAACACTGGAATGAACTGGAACACGATCGTGATTATTGGTTTAAAGTCTGGACCACAAAAGAAGCGGTATTGAAAGCATCTGGCTTGGGGATACATCTCAATTTAAATGAGCTGGAGACTCGGGTGCATCCTGTTTATGATGGAGGATTATGTAGTCATCCTTTAATCGGAACATTTGCGTATCAAAATTTCAATTTAGCTCATGTCATGTTAACGGTCGCATGGCGTTCAGAGGCATCCTGTAAAGGTTTTACTTTTCCAGAAATTAAAATATTTTTCCCATCCTAAAAGAGTTTTTTAAAATAAACTTTATGGATCATTGAGTTTTTTAAAGAGCCTGTTAATCAGGTTCTTTTTTATTTCAATTTTACTTATTTTCTTTTCGCCAAAAACATATTGCTTATTCGGTTAATAAATTGCGGGCTGAGTTTGGCAGGTGTCTTTTAATGGCTATTTTGGTTTGAAAAAAGCATCTCAATTTATTATTCAGCTTCACCTCACATTTTTCTTTTCATTATGACCTGTTGGGTTTGGATCAGCTTTATTGGTCTTACTCCGAACACACTTAAAATTATTTAAAAAACTCATTTAAAACTCATTTAAAACTCATTTAAAACTCATTTAAAACTCGCCCTTAATCTAAGAATTTTTTGTTTAGAGTTTCTAAATAATAAGTTAAATATTTATAATTTATTGAAAATCAATAAAAAATAAAATTATGTGATGGAGTTAATATTAAAATGTGTTTATTATTTGTTGGTTTTTTGTAGATTTATAAATCACGTAAAAAATAAACAAAATGTAAAAGTTGTAATACCCAAAAAAACTTTAGTGAAAAAGGTAAAAAGATGAAAAAAACCGTATTGACGCTCATGTGTATATTTGCAGGACAAATTGCCAATGCAGAAATCATTAAAGTAAATGGTGAGGGTAAAGCAGCTATTATCAAAAAAGATCCGAATGGCACACGTAACCAGGCATTCAACAATGCGAAAACAGATGCCGTCATTGCAATGATCAAAAAAATAAATGGTCCACAAGCCATGGGTGAGGCACAACAGTATTTAGATGAAATTGTGAAGCAAGTTGATCCGACCTATATCATGAATCGTGGAAGTTCGACTCAAGGCAAGAATGAGTTAGTGACTCAAATTAGCTTGGAAATGGACGACCAAGAATTCCGCTCTATTCTGAATGATTTTGGTCTCTCTAAAAAGAACAGTCGTTCAAGCCCAATCATGATTGTTATGGACGAATATTTCGGTGTACCTAAAGATAACTCTAAACCGGTAAAAGAATTTACTTCATATTTCTCCGATCGTAGCTATAGCTATGATGAAGATGCTAGCTATAAAGCGAGTGAAAGTGCCAAAGCAAGCGACAGCAGTTCTTATTCGTCTAAAGGCAAATCTGCAGCGGCATCAGGCTATGTCTATGGCAATTATTATGGGGCTGGTGCAGGCATTTCTGCACGTTCAGCAAGTCATAACAATTCGGGTAAATCTGCATCTTCAAGCAGTTATAACGCCAGTGAATCGGCAAATTACAGTCAATCTGAACGCCAGAACGATATTCAAAGCTTTGTGAAATATGTGGAATATCAGACACCAAGTACTAAAGCTGAACATGACAATCAAACCTTAAATGCAATTGCCGCTGCAGCTTCCCGTTACGATTTACGCTTGTTGGATTCCGATATTTTTCGTAGTACTTACCTGAAAGGTCGCAGCCTGACTATTCAACAGCTTTTAAGTGATACAGAGCTTGCGAAATTGGCAGTTGCGGCACGTAAGGAAAAAGCCGATTGGTTTATGGCGGGAAGTTCGTACATTTATGACCGTGGTCGTTCACAAGCAACAGGACAGTTTGTTTGCGACGGCGCAGTCAGTTTTAAAATTTATTCTGTAGATGATGGCACTTTAATGGGCGGTGAAACTCGTACTGAGTCATCGACAGGTGCAACTACAGATTCATGTCGAACCAATGTGGCAAAAAAACTGGGTGATTTAGCGATTAGCCAAGTGGGACCACAAATTCTTGCCTACTCTAAAAATCGTTCAATGTACGGTAAAGACATCACCATTTTTGTGAAAAGTGTTTCAGGCAATGTCTCTACACGTTTAGGTGATGATTTGTATATGGCACTTGAAGAAATTGAAGGTGCAGAAAACATTGATGTACGTACACAGGATGGCAAACTGGTCGAATTGACCATGACCTATAAGAGCAGTAAACCAATTACCGGTGAGTTGGCGAAAGCCCTACGTAAAGTCAATCCAACGCTTTCAAGTGCAGAACGCCTACAGGCAGGTAATACGATTACACTTTGTATTGGCGGTACACAATGCAAGTAAAAGCTAAAGCACTCTTGTTTGCAATGTCGATGCTTTCGGTATCTGTTGCACAAGCCAATATACAAATCTATCCATCTCAAGGTATTTTTGGTCTAGAACAAGGTTGTCGTACAGATCCCAACAAGTATGAAGCCAATGGTTCTTCAATTGACTGTGATTTTAGTCGGGCGATTGATAACCCGGCAACACGTAAGCAAGCAGAGCAAATTTTTTTACAAAGTTTAAAGCAAAATTTTGGTACGCAAATTGTTGATACCATTTCGCAAAAAACTAAAAATCGTACCTATATTGTATCGCTAGAGGTTTTACGTGCGAGTCAATACATTGTGAAAAAGGATTCGACCGCAGAAATTTTTCTGCCTGTCACCTTAAGCTTAAAGCTTACCAATATATTGTCGGGCGAAGTGATTTATAGCGATAGTGCAACCCTGTCTCAACCGATTCAAGTACTCACTGCTGAAATTGAATCTGCTGCAACAAAAGCAGCAATTAAGCAAAAATTTCAAAGTACTTTACTGAGCTTGACGCAACAGGTTACTCAGGAATTAAACTCGAAACTTAAAATTGCTGAAACCGAAACTCAAGTGATCGATCAATGGAAATCTTATCTGGTTCTAGATAAAGGTTTTAATCAGGGGATTGCCGCACAGGATGAGCTAAGTTCGACAGACGGTGATTTGATTCGTGTGGTTCATGCGGACAGTGATTACGCTGTAGCTTTGCCAGTATTAATGTCAGGTAATAGTAAACGTTTTAGCAAAGTATCTACCAATACGCGTCAAGCCATGAATAAGCCAAAGGCTTTGGTGGTTGATGTGCTGACTTATCAAGGTGAGTCGAAAGATCTAATCGAGCAAATCTTTTCTGATGCGGTGGGAGAGCAAGCCTCGTTTAGTTTAACTCCCGTCAACCGACGCTATAGTGCCATGGCACAAAGTGTCAGTGAACAGACTGCCTTGGCTCAAAGTGAAGATATTAATCAGCGTGAATTACCGGAATTCTTTATTCGCATTAATGTCGTTCCAGTGATTGCCTACCAACAGCAGATCGGCAAAATGACCCAGCAGCAGGTTTTTCATAGCGAAGTCTTTGCTGAAATGATTGATCACTCCGGTCGTGTTATTTATTCCGCCCACGCAACAGATGATATTAAAGACGTTATTTCTGAAGGAATGGGCTTTTCTTTAGATGCGCGTAAGGAAGTGGTACTGAAAAATGCACTTTTGAAACTAGGTCAAAAATTTCAAAAAGGCATTCAATTCACCCGTTCTGATTTAAAAGTCTCGGCTTCAAGTGGTCAGAGCATTAGCATTGATGATGCTGGCGAGCGCTTAACGACCGGCATGAAAGTCCATGTCTATCATCAAGATAAAGCAGCAGGGCGTAATATCCTGATTCCAACATGGGAAGCCACTGTACTGGAACGTCAGGGTGCGAAAGTCAAAGCGCAATTAGATTTTCCTGTCAGCAGCAGAGATCGTTTACCAGTGCGTTCTGGTGACAGTGTTTTGCTGGATAGCTCTGCTCCGGTTGGTGATTCAAAACAAGCCCGTGTTTTATGTCCGGGTTTGCATACCGAGCAAGTCGGCGAAATTCCTTTCTATGGTTTTGGTCCTTTGATTTATCACGCGTTTACCAGTCAGTCGAAACGGCCATTTTATGCTACAGGTTCAGGCTTTAAAGGCCAGACTTTATTGAAAGATTCAGTGGTTAGCATGACTGAAAATGCCGGATTCAAAAAGGATATGAAAGTCAATTTCCATATTCCGCAAAATGAATGTCTGCAACCGGTGTTTAAGATCGAAGTGAAACAAGACAGCATTAAATGCAATGCAGATAAAAGCAACTGTGATGCCACCTTGGTCATGGCGAGTGGTGCGCGCAGATTTAATGATAAAGCTGAAAAAATTGGTGCCTATGGGTTGCAGCAAGAAATCGGATTGAAGGGTATCGATCACCAACATCGTCATGAAATGTACAACATTCAGATGTTTGAAGCTTTACCAAAAATTTTAAATCAAATCGTGCAAAAAGCCGATTCCACACAATAAGGGTAATGACGTATGAAAAAAATTGCGATTGTTTTAGCAATAACAGCATCAATGGGGGCTTCAAGCGTTTATGCAGGCTTTGGTTCACTCAGCAGTCTTGCTTCGACACTCACTGAATCTGCTACAGGTGTATCTTCTTCAAATATGGATTTGAATGGGTTTTTTACTCAAGCAAAAGCAACCAATGCAATGTTCATTGAAAGCCGTAGTGCTTTGGCTTCATTGCTTGCAAGTAAAAAAGATTCAGATGAATTAAGAACAAAACAAAAAAGTTTGAAAGCGACTTCTGATCCGAAAGAAAAAGAAGCGATTCAAAAAGAAATTGTAGTAATGTCGAATGCGGTTCTTGATGCATCGAAAAAGGATGAAGATGCAACAGTTGCAAAACTTTCATCACTTAGTGCAGAGCAAAAGAAATATTTATTGGCGTCTGCATCAAACTTTGTGATTGCAAGTTTAACAGCTCGTGACTTGGCTTTGGGTGCGAAACAAGTCAGCATGGGCGTGATGACAAATCCTATGAGCTTAACAAATACTGGTCTATCTTTGATTGATGCAAAAAATGTTGTAGGTGATATTACCGGTATTGCTAAAAACTCAAGTATGGCTCTGGTGGAATATCCGAAACTACTTAAAAAAGCTGGGATTGAATTTAAAATGCCTGAGAGTGCTGCATCGAAACCACAAGATATCTCTTCATTTTTATAATAACTTGCTTGTTTCTATGTTTAAAAGTAAATAAGAAAATCTCTCACTAATAATTGAGCGATTTTCTTAATAAAAAAAGAACCTGTTCATCAGGTTCTTTTTTTATTTTGATTTCTCTCATTTTCTTTTCGCCAAAAACCTATTGCTCATCCGGTTGAGGAACTGCGGGCTGAGCTTGGAAAGGGTCATCAGCACTTTGGTTTTAAGTCCGACTGCTTGATGAGTTTTGGTGAATATGGAGTCTTTCGCTTGCACACGTGCATAAATTGCTTGAGCGACATCTTCTGTAGTTAAATGCACACCCATATTTTGGATGCTGCCTGCATCCATCTCTTTAACCATAGCAGTTTGAACAAATAAGGGCATGACATCTAAAACGCGAATGCCGTATTTTTGCCACTCAATATCTAAGCCTTCGGTAATGCCGCGAACCGCAAACTTACTGGCTGAATACGAGACTAAATCAGGTTGTCCATAAATCGCAGAGGCAGAAGACAGGTTGATAATACGAGCGGAAGAAGCCTGCTTTAGAAAAGGTAAAGCGGCATGGCAACCATTTAAAACACCTTTGATATTAATATCGACGGTTCGGTGATGCTCTGCGATATCAGTCTGTTCAAAAGCCCCTGAATAGAGAATGCCAGCATTGTTGACCAACACATTCATTTCGCCTGCCCAAGTCTGAAATTCGCTCAAAGCTTGTTGCCATTGTTTATAATTGGCAACATCGAGCAAACCAGCTTTCGCGTGTGGTCCTAATTGCTGAGCAAGTTTCTGGGCTTGAATTTCGTTGATATCATATATGCCGACTTTATAGCCATGTTGATAAAACAGTGTTGCAATTGCGGCCCCAATTCCTTGTGCTGCACCACTAATAAAGATACTGTGCATATATTTTTTTTCCTTTCAGTTTTGTTTTTGTAGCGCTTGTTTTTAAAGATTTTAGTTGAGCATAACAAATATTGACTGCGAAAAACGGATTTTTTCAAAATGATTGGAGTGATGAAAACATGGATAAATTATTGACAGTAATGCGTGAGTTACGTGAAAAATGTCCATGGGATCAGCAGCAAACTCCGCAAAGCCTCACCAAATACGCCATCGAAGAAGCGTATGAGGTAGAAGCAGCAGTCAGGGAAGGAAATACAGACGAGATACGCGATGAACTCGGTGATTTACTCCTGCAAGTGGTGTTTCAGTCACAAATGTATAGTGAAATTGGGGCTTTTGATTTTAATGATGTGGTGAATGCGATTACTGAAAAGTTAATCCGTCGTCATCCACATGTGTTTCAGGCAGAGCAATTTTCACAGCTCAGTTCCGATGATGTAGCCGTACTTTGGAAAAAAATTAAACAACAAGAAAAACAAGGCAAAGCCCAATCACGATTGGATGACATCAAGCATGGTCCTGCAATTCAACAAGCACATGAAATTCAAAAAAATGCGGCACAAATTGGCTTTGATTTCCCTGATGTAGCAGGCGCTTATGGCAAGCTGAATGAAGAACTAGAAGAGCTGCAACACGCCATGCAAAATCAAAATTCCGACGAAATATTCGATGAATTTGGTGATTGTTTGTTTTCACTCATCAATGTTGGACGTAAACTGGGACTTTCCAGTGAAATGGCGCTTTTAAGCACCATTCATAAATTTAGAACCCGTTTTGCTTTCATTGAAGATCACGCTCAGCAACAACATAAAAAAATTGAAACGCTGTCTTTAGAAGAAATGGATCGACTCTGGGAGCAGGCAAAACAACAATTAAAATAAAAGGCCGATAATGAAAAAAATAATACAGATCCTGAATGCAATTTTTTATATGGGTGTATTGATGTCAGTGCTGAGCGGAACGACCGGTTATGCTCAACAGTTTGATCAACAATACTTAAAATGGAAGGCTGAACAGGAAGCCGAAGATGCACGCTTAAAAATACCGCATGTATCTCCGCCAAAAAATTATTATTTGGCGAAACCTGCTTTACAGGCATCCACTGGGGCTAAAATAAGTTTGAACCAAGCCAATCTGGAACAGTTACAACAGCTGTCTGGGGTAGGTTTAAAAAAAGCGGAAGCAATTATTGCCTATCGTCAAAAAAATGGAAAATTTAAAAACATTGAGGAATTACAGCAGGTGAAGGGGATTGGACCCGCTTTATTTGCCAAGAATAAAGAACGATTAAGCCTGTAATTCATAGGTCAAGCAGTCAAGAAGAGCCAAACAATATATTTAGCATTGAGATAATCAAATTGCCCTTTGATTGTGTTAGATATATGATTAGCGTCATCTTAGATATTTTACGTTCAGACGTAGGAGACAGCGTCTTTTGCAAACTTTGCGCGCGTCAAAATGTGGTTTATCAACCGCTCAATTACCTTCTTCCATATTAGATGTTATCGATGCCTTAAATAAGGCAGGCTTTGAAGCTTATATCGTCGGTGGCGGTGTCCGTGACTTAATGTTGGGTCTTAATCCCAAAGATTTTGATGCAGTCACTGATGCAACACCGGCGCAAGTGAAAGAAGTTTTCGGACGGCGTTGTCGTATTATTGGACGACGTTTTGAGCTTGCTCATGTCTATTCAGGCCGAGAACTGATCGAAGTTGCGACATTCCGTGCACCGCCTAAAAAAGCAGTCACTTCTGCTTCAGGCATGATTTTACGTGACAATAATTGGGGCACGATTGAGCAAGATTTTGTCCGTCGTGATTTTTCCATTAATGCGATGTATTACCAACCGCGTAAAGGGATCGTGCTCGATTTCTGTAATGCAATTGATGATATAGAAAATAAAACTTTACGCTTATTGGGCGATCCGACTTTACGTTTTGAAGAAGATCCAGTGCGTATGCTGCGTACTTTGCGTTTCGCGGCAAAATTAAATTTCAGTATTGCACCTGAGATTTTAGAGATTTTCACCCCTGAAATGACCCAGTTGTTGCGTGATATTTCTCCGCATCGTTTATATGACGAATCGCAGAAATTGTTCACCATGGGCCATTTGAACCGTGTGCTCCCAATGCTGATTGATTTTGATATCTGGCGTCAGCTATTTGCGGATATCCGTCCAGATATTTCGACATTTATCGAACGTGCCGCCATCAATACCGATCAGCGTATTCAAATCGGTAAAACCATTAACCCTGCATTTTTCTATGCAGTGTTGCTGTGGAAGCCCTTTTTAGAACGTTGTGAATTTTATCTCAGTAAAGGTGTTGTTGCTGCAGAAGCACGTGCACAAGCGGGCTTGGATGTATTAAAGCGTCAGGCCACCCGTACTATCATTCCACGTTTTGCAGAAACCTTTATTCGTGAAGTTTGGGAAATGCAAACCCGTTTGCTGAATCCAAAACCACAACAAATCCAAGCGTTGTCGACCCATGCACGTTTCCGTGCCGGCTTCGATTTCCTGTTGCTTCGTGAGAAGTCAGGCGACAACACCACCCAAGGTATGGGCATGTGGTGGGATTCATATCAGCTGATGAGTACGGATGAAAAAGAACGTGCCATTAGTCAATACAATCGTCAACGTGCAAAAAGTCGTCGTAAAGCTGCAACAGAAGATGTGATTGAACCTAGATCCGTCTCTGTTGAAATTGAGCCTTTGGTAAACGAGCCTGAACCACGCCGTCGTGAACGCAAGAGCAGAACCCGACCAGATAGACCTGTTCAAACCGTTTCTGCAGGTGGTTCAGAGATTGCATATGACCATCCAATTCTAAAACGTAAACGTGTAAAACGTGATTTAAGCCAAGTTGTTTTTGGACCGACACAATGAGCACAGTCGCCTATATTGGCTTAGGTAGTAACTTGGGTGATTCACGTCAGATTTTGCTTGAAGCTGTGCAAAAGCTGGCAACGCTTGGAACCGTGAAAACATCCAGGTTATATCAAAGCCCACCCATGGGACCACAAGACCAACCGAATTATTTAAATGCGGTGGTACAGCTGGAAACTGATTTGGCTCCCTTGGTTTTATTGGATGAGTTACAACGTTTCGAGCAAGAGTCCGGTCGGGTGCGTTTACGTCGTTGGGGCGAGCGTACTTTAGATTTAGACTTATTGGTCTATGGTCAAGAACACATTCAAAATGAACGTTTAACCGTTCCACATGTGGGATTGTTCGAACGTGATTTTGTGGTCATACCCTTGTTAGATTTAGATGCAAATATACAAATTAAAGCACAACGATTAAAAGATTTACCCGTGGTTCAACATCCAACCCTGACTGTTTTGGATGATGAATCTTGGTCAAATATTTAATTTAGGCATGTTCTTGGAACGTGTTAGAGGAACATCTTGATGATTAGTCTCAGCGACTTAAGACGATTTAAAACTGATGGACGCAAATTTTCTTGTCTGACCTGTTACGATGCCAGTATGGCAAAGGCAATGGAAATTGCAGAAGTCGACAGCATTTTAATTGGTGATTCTTTAGGGATGTCGATCCAGGGCCGTGATTCAACTCTGCCTGTGACTGTGGAAGATATGGCTTACCATACCGCTGCGGTACGCCGTGGGAATCAACATGCCTTCATTATGACTGACTTGCCGTTTATGAGTTATGCCACTTTAAATGATGCATTGATAAGCTCAAAAACCGTCATGCAAGCTGGCGCGCAAATGGTCAAAATGGAAGGCGGTGCGTGGTTAAGTGAAACTGTCACTGTTTTGACACGTAATGGCATTCCAGTCTGTGTACACTTAGGTTTAACACCTCAATCCGTTCATGTCTTTGGCGGATATAAATTACAGGCACGTACGCGTGAAGCAGCGGATCAACTGATTGCAGATTGTAAAGCCGTGGTAGAAGCGGGGGCTGCATTATTATTATTAGAATGTGTGCCGGCACAATTGGGTAAAGAAATTAGTGAATTGTTCCCGCATATTCCTGTGATTGGGATTGGTGCGGGTGCAGATACCGACGGTCAAGTGCTGGTCGTTCAAGATATGTTGGGCTTGACCTTTGGTCGCGTGGCTAAATTTGTACGTAACTTTATGAAAGAACAGGCAGGGGAAACTGCAATTCTGGATGCTTTTAAAGCCTACCATGCTGCAGTACAGGATGGTTCTTTCCCTGCTAAAGAACACACTTTTCAAGTCGAGCTGTAAACATGAAAACAGAAACTACCATTCAAGGATTAACTGCTTCACTGAGTCCGGCTCGATCAGCGCGAAAAATTATTGGTTTTGTTCCAACCATGGGCAATTTACACGAAGGTCATTTAAACCTTGTACGTGAAGCACGCAAGATCTGTGATGTTGTGGTGGTCAGTATTTTTGTCAATCCCATTCAGTTTGGCCCAAATGAAGATTTTGAAAATTATCCACGCACTTTAGAGCATGACAGTCATTTGCTAGCAGATGTGGGATGTGACATTGTATTTGCGCCCACCGTTGAGCAAATGTATGGTAACAAGCCGCGTTTAACCAATATCACTGTGTCTGACATTACCAATGATTTATGTGGCTTACAGCGTCCCGGCCATTTTGATGGCGTCGCGGTTGTTGTGACGAAACTGTTTAATATGGTGCAGCCGAATTTTGCTTTCTTTGGCCAAAAAGATTATCAGCAGCTGGCAGTAATTCGTCAGTTTGTGCGTGACTTGAATATTCCGCTGGAAGTGATTGGTGTGCCGATTACCCGTGCAGAAGATGGTTTGGCACTCAGTTCACGTAATGGTTATTTAAGTGAAGAACATCGTCAGATTGCACCGACCATTTTCCAAAGTTTAAAAGCTGCTGAACAACAACTTCAAAGTGGTGTGGCTCTGGCGGACGTGTTGGAAAGTATTAAGCATACGTTGACACAAGCAGGCTTTATTGTGGATTATGTGGAAGCACGTACTCCGGAATTACAAAAAATAGAAGCATTTGATCAGGATCTGGTTTTGTTTGTTGCTGCAAAATTAGGTAAAACACGACTGATTGATAACTTGCAAGTTAAGTATACTGTGTAAGATTTAGTTAAGGACAGCCTTGCCATGAAGCGTATTTTAATCGTTACAGGACAATCCGGATCAGGAAAATCATCTGCCTTGCAGGTGCTGGAGGATTTGGGATATTACTGTATAGATAATTTGCCCTTGGCATTGCTGCCTGAAATTGTTGCCAAACTGGACAGTGAAAATAATCTGGAACAATTGGCTCTAGGGGTCGATGTACGCAGTACGCGCGCGGATTTACAGGAGTTTGATCATGTCTTTGAACAAATGCAGAGCCATGGTTCGGTCGATATCATTTATTTGACTACACAAGACCAGGAACTTATTTCCCGTTTTAGTGCGTCGCGTCGCCCACATCCCTTAGCCAGCCGTTTTAAAAGTTTGAATCAGTGTATTCAGGAAGAAAAAACCTTATTGCTTCCGATACAATTACGTTCCACAGTTCATATTGATACAACGGATAAAAGTGTGCATGATCTAAAGCACACTTTGTTGTCTAAACTTGGACAATCCGATAACTTAATTTTAATTTTACAATCTTTTGGTTATAAGCACGGTATTCCTCTGGATGCCGATTATGTCTTTGATGTCCGTCATTTGCCTAATCCGCATTGGGATCTGGAATTACGAAAATATTCAGGTTTAGATTTACCTGTGCAGCAGTTTTTACTGCAGAGTGAACAAACCGGCGAAATGTTCGAAGACATTTATCATTTTTTAGATAAATGGTTGCCTGCCTTTGCAGAGGGGCATCGTCACTATATGACAGTGTCGATTGGGTGTACGGGAGGGCAGCACCGTTCAGTATATATAGTGGATAGACTCAAAAAAGCTCTTGAGACAAAATGGTCTATTCAGGTCTTACACAGGGAAATGAAGCACTGGTCATGATTGACACAACTGTTGACGTAATTAACAAACTAGGTTTACATGCGCGTGCATCTGGAAAGCTAATTGAAGTTACCACCAAATTTCGTTCATCGATTCAAATTGGTAAAGGTGATAAATTAGTCGATGCAAAAAATATTATGTCCTTGCTCATGCTCGGTGCAGGCAAAGGCACAACTTTACGTTTAGTGCTTGAGGGTACAGATGAAGAACAAGCTTTATCTGAAATTCAGGCGCTATTTGCAGCAAAATTTTACGAGGCAGATTAATCGTGGCACGTCGACCGCAACAGCGTTTTACTGAAGATGACTTTGAAACTTTAGAAGGACGTGCAAGCAAAACCGAACAAAAAAAAGCAGTTCAGCGTATGGCTGCTTTAGGTGAACAACTCGCTGAATTGAGTCTTAAACAAATTCAGAAACTCCCTGTGGAAGAACGTTTAATTGAAGCATTGGAAGATGTACGTTTAATTACTTCGCACGAAGCCCGCCGCCGTCAGTTCTTACGTATTGGTAAATTATTACGTAATGAAGATGAGGCAGTTATTCTGTCTTATTTAACGCCGCAACAAGGTGCGAAAAAAACCGCACAGTTGCAGCGTTGGGTTGACCGCATGATTGCACAGGGTGATCCGGCAATCAAAGAATTCATGAAAGCACATAATGCGGCAGAACATCATCCGATTCGTCAGCATATCCTGCGTATTCAGCGTGACATCAGCAAACAGTTACCTGAAGAACAAATCGCGGCCTCTAAGCTGAAATTATTTAACTATATTCAGCAAGTGGCATTGATTTCAGATAACTGAGTTTTCCCTGATCGAAATAAAAAAGCGGCTCATATGAGTCGCTTTTTTTATGCTTTGGTATTTCTCTTTTGCGCTTTGCGACAATGCAATGCCATTGTCGCTTGCTCAGGGAGAGAGTTAGAGAGAGGGCTGACCTTTATTCCAAAAAATATTTTCAAATTACCAATTTTTATACTGCTAAGTAAAAATCACATATTTCTTCAATGTATATGACCTCTCCCTAACCCTCTCCTAATATGAGAGGGAACTCCTTTATTAGAAGAAAGGTTGGGATTGAGGTTATTGATGTTAGAAGAAAAAATTACTGAAACTCACCTGTAGCACGCTCTTTTGCCCAGTCACGCAGGATGAATTTCTGCAGTTTCCCTGTCGATGTTTTCGGAATTTCTGTAATCACCAAATCTTTAGGTACTTTAAAGCGTGCTAAATGTTGTTTGCAGAATTCAATCAGTTCTTCAGCTGTTGCTGTTTTACCTTCTTTCAATTCCACAAAAGCACATGGCACTTCCTGCCAACGTGGATCAGGTTTTGCTACCACGGCTGCGGTCAGAACTGCAGGATGTTGATACAGCACTTCTTCCACTTCTAGCGATGAAATATTCTCACCGCCTGAAATAATCACGTCTTTGGAGCGGTCGGTAATTTTTGCATAGCCATCTGGCTGGCAAACGGCAAGGTCACCGGTATGGAACCATCCACCAGCGAAGGCTTCTGCTGTCGCTTCAGCATTCTTTAAGTAACCCTTCATCACGATGTTGCCACGGAACATAATTTCGCCCATGGTGTGACCATCATGTGGAACTTCTTGCATGGTTTCAGGATCAAGTACTTTCATGCCGTCTTGTAATGGGTAAGGAACCCCTTGACGTGAATGCAGCTGTGCTTGTTCCTGAATCGACAAATCACTCCAGCCTGCTTGTGATGCGCAAAGTGCAGAAGGACCGTAGGTTTCTGTCAGGCCATAAACATGAGTCACGTTAACGCCAATATTGCGCATTCCTTCAATGATCGCTGCTGGAGGCGCAGCACCTGCCACCATCACTTCGACACGGTGATCAAGCTTGGTCTTTTTCTCTTCAGGCATGTTGATGAGCATGGACAAGACAATTGGCGCGCCACAGAAGTAATCCACTTTATGCTCAGCAATTAGTTTAAAGATCAGTTCCGCATCGACTTTACGCAAGCAGACGTTGGTACCGCCATTAGCAGCCATGGTCCATGCAAAGCACCAGCCATTACAGTGGAACAGCGGCAGTGTCCATAAATAGGTGGCACGAGGCGTCATACCGCAGGCAATGATATTACTGGCTGCGTTAATGTAGGCACCGCGGTGATGGTAAACCACGCCTTTAGGATTGCCCGTGGTTCCAGAGGTATAACTTAAGCTGATGGCATCCCATTCATCTTGTGGTAAATGCCATTCAAAATTGGCATCGCCTTGCGCAATCCAGTCTTCATATTCAACTTGACCAATCGGTGTTGACGCATTTTCATATTCTTCGTCAGCGACATCAATCACATAGATATCTTGTTTAATGAGTGCGAGTGCTTCTGTCGCAAGTGCGGTAAATTCAGGATCGACCAATAACACTTTGGTTTCAGCATGCTCAAGCATGAATGCGAGTGTTTTGGCATCTAGGCGCGTATTTAAGGTGTTGAGTACCGCACCTGCCATAGGGACAGCAAAATGCGCCTCAATCATGGCAGGAACGTTCGGCAGCAGTACAGAAACGGTATCATTTTTACCGATGCCCAAGTTTTGGAGTTGGTTGGCAAACTGACGGCAACGATTGTATGTCTCACGCCAGGTAATACGGCGCTTACCGTGAATAATCGCGTTCTGATTCGGATAGATATATGCTGCGCGATCAAGATAGCGTAAAGGTGACAACGCTACAAAGTTTGCAGGGGTACGCGGTAATTCATCGTATGCGCTAACCATTTTGAAACTCCATTCTGTATTTATTTTCATATCCTGTTAAAAAGATATGCACTTCTCGGCAATCTTGCATTTATGCTTTAGTCGAGTACATTTTTATAATTTTTAACATATTAAATATTAATGAAATTATTTTAGCGCACTCAAATATTTTGAACGCATGGGTTCCCATGTTTGATTTTTTAGGTATTTTACTCTAGTTGAGCAATTAAAATAATATCAGCCAAGGAATAATAATGAAAATACAACAGGCGGATGAAACATGGCGAAATTGGTCGGGCAGTCAGCACGGTTGCCCTGAGATTTTTAAGCCCAAAAAGATCTATGAATTGCAAAATATCGTAAAGTCGCATGCGCAGATTCGTGCAGTGGGCGCAGGGCATTCATTCAGTGCTTTAGTCAAGACGGATGCAGTGCTGATCAATCTCGATCATTTCAAGGGCGTGGTTGCCTTTGATGAAAATCGAACCCAATGCACAGTACAAGTGGGTACGCGTTTATATGACTTAGGCGAATATCTTGCTCCAATCCATCAGGCCTTAGCCAATCAGGGCGATATTGATCAGCAAAGCCTGGCGGGCGCCATTTCTACCGGAACGCATGGCACGGGTATCGATTTACCCTGTCTCTCTGCTTTTGTAGAAGCTTTTGAATTGCTGACCGCAGAGGGCGAGCTGCTGCAATGTGATCGTCAGCAAAATACTGATATCTTTCAGGCCGGACGTGTTGCCCTGGGCAGTTTAGGCATACTGACAAAAATCACCCTGCAAAATCGGCCACGCTATAAATTAAAAGAGCAGATTCGGTTGTGTCCCATTCAAGAGGTATTTGCAAACATTGATCAATGGAAGCATCAGCACCGACATATTGAGTTTTGGGCATTTCTTCATTCTGATCAGGTGATGTTAAAAACCCTGGATGAAACGGATGAGGCGATTCAGCCCAGACAGGATGCATGGCCTTCAGAGGATGCTTTGCTGACCCTATGTTCGGAATTGACGCGAAGATTGCCTGCTGCAAATTCCTATCTGCAAAAACTGCTCAGTGTGTTTGTCAAACCGACTTGTTATGTGGATTGATCAAATCAGATTTTCCCCACTCCACGCAATACCAAATTTAATGAAATGGAATATCAGATTCCGCTTGAGCAAGGCTTGCAGTGTCTGGAGGAGGTTTTACATCGCTTACGCAAGCATCAAGTGCCGATGTTTTTTCCGATCGAATTTCGCTATGTCAAAGGCGATGATATCTGGCTGAGCCCTTTTTATAAGCGCGATTCGGTCTCCATTTCGATTCATCAATTTTATAAACAGGATTATCACGTCGTATTTGATTTGGTCGAGCCTATTTTGCAGAAATATCAGGGACGGCCACATTGGGGGAAATTGCATTCCATGAGCGCAGCTTCACTTCGGGATTTATACCCGAAATGGGATGATTTTATGGTGTTGCGTCAACAACTGGATCCCAATCAAAAATGGCTCAATCCGTATTTAAAGCAGCTTTTTTTAATTGAGCAGTCGGGGGAGTGATGCAACCGAATTATTTTCAGCAATTAACCCAGTATTTAAAACAGCAGGGAACAGGTACACCGCAACTGATTTTAGATATAAAAACTTATCAAGATAATTTGAATTTTGTGCGGTCAAAATTGCCTACGCAGTTAAAACCGCGCTTGGTGGTGAAATCCTTGGCCAGTATGCAGCTGCTCAAACTGGCAAGCCAAAAGCTCAATACGCAGCGTTTTATGCTGTTTCATCTTCCGCATATTGCAGAGATTATCCAGATATTTGGGCAAGCCGATATTTTGCTGGGCAAACCCATGCCGATCCGGGCAGTGGAATCATTTTATCAAAGCAATGCTCAACACGAAATTTATATTCAGTGGCTGATTGATGATTTGAGCCGATTGCAACAATATTTGCAGCTCGCTCAACAACTCGACATCAGTTTGAATGTAAATATTGAAATTGATGTCGGTTTGCATCGTGGTGGAGTGCAAAATTCGCAGCAATTTGTTGCATTGCTCAAGCTGATTCAACAGCATCCAAGGCATTTAAAACTCTCCGGTTTGATGGGCTATGACGCACATGTCGCCAAATTGCCGAAAATTATAACCAGCCCTGAAAAAAGTTATCAACAATCGCAACACACTTATCAACAATACAAAAATATTATTCAGCAGCAATTCCCGGATTTATGGCATGACGGTCTGTGCTTTAACGGGGGTGGAAGTCCAACTTTTATGCAGCATTGCCAGCAGAGCGAATGCAATGATCTGGCTTTTGGTTCCATGCTGGTCAAGCCGAGTGATTTTGATCTGGATCATTTATCGGAACTCAAATGTGCACTCTGGATTGCCACCCCGGTATTGAAAGTTTTGCCCTATAGCCAATTACCCGGTTTGGAAGTGCTGAATCATCTGCCACATCATTATCAAGCTTTGTTCGTGTATGGCGGTTATTGGCGCGCAGATTATATCTATCCTGAAAAAAGTCAGCCGCACATTTTGTATGGCCGCAGTAGCAATCAGGAAATGCTCCAGGTTCCCAAACAATGCACTATTGCTGTAGATGATTATGTGTTTTTAAGGCCGACTCAGAGTGAAGCGATTATTCCGCAATTTGCTCAGCTTTATGCTTACGTACAGGGCACATTTGAAATATGGAATAGCTTTAGAGAATAAAAACAAAGCTGAAAATTTCCTGATCTGAGTAAAGACAAAGTATTGGCAAATAAATTCAAAATGAGCCAAATCGCGAATTTTCTAGGTGAAAAGGTTTAATCCCATGGCTAAGACGTGTAAAATTCAAGTCGATTTTTATTTATCCACCGTTTTTATCTTTTGAGGTTCTCCTCGATCATAATCTCGCGGTGAT
This sequence comes from Acinetobacter terrestris, assembly GCF_004331155.1. GTDB lineage: Bacteria > Pseudomonadota > Gammaproteobacteria > Pseudomonadales > Moraxellaceae > Acinetobacter > Acinetobacter terrestris. Next base: position 30,486 of record NZ_SJNZ01000002.1, on the reverse strand, counting down.
ATGCCCCATGGTACGGGGCATCACTCCTTAAGGATTTTCTTATGCCAATTATCACTTTACCCAATGGCGATCAAAAACAATTTGATCACGCCGTATCTGTGATGGACGTTGCGCTTAGCATCGGCCCTGGTCTTGCAAAAAATACAGTTGCAGGTCGTGTAAACGATCGTCTTGTTGACGCGTCTGACTTGATTACTGAAGATGCAACCTTACAAATTATCACGCCTAAAGATGAAGCAGGCGTGGAAATTATCCGTCACTCTTGCGCGCATTTGGTCGGTCATGCTGTTAAGCAATTGTTCCCAGAAGCGAAAATGGTAATTGGTCCTGTCATTGAAGAAGGTTTCTACTATGACATCTGGATGCCACGTCCATTCACATTAGACGACATGGCAGCGATTGAAGAGCGTATGAAAAAGCTCATCGATCAAGACTATGAAGTCGTGAAAAAAATGACTCCTCGTGACGAAGTGATTGCAGAATTCACAGCGCGCGGTGAAGAATACAAATTACGCTTGATTGCAGACATGCCTGAAGAAACTCAAATGGGCTTGTACTACCATCAGGATTATTTGGACATGTGCCGTGGTCCGCACGTTCCAAACACCAAATTCTTAAAATCATTCAAGCTGACTAAAATCTCTGGCGCTTACTGGCGCGGTGATGCGAAGAATGAACAGTTACAACGTATTTACGGTACAGCGTGGGCAGACAAGAAACAGCTTGCAGCTTATGTAAAACGTATTGAAGAAGCAGAAAAACGCGATCACCGTAAAATTGGTAAAGCGCTTGATTTGTTCCATATGCAAGAAGAAGCACCGGGTATGGTATTCTGGCATCCGAACGGTTGGACCATTTACCAAGTTCTTGAACAGTACATGCGTAAAGTTCAACAAGACAATGGTTATGAAGAAATTCGTACCCCGCAAGTGGTGGATTTTACGCTGTGGGAAAAATCAGGACATGCTGCAAACTATGCAGACAACATGTTCACCACGCATTCTGAAAACCGTAACTACGCGGTTAAACCAATGAACTGTCCTTGTCACGTGCAGGTGTTTAACCAGGGTTTAAAATCGTACCGTGATCTTCCAGTACGTTTAGCAGAATTCGGTTCATGTCACCGTAACGAACCATCAGGTTCTTTACACGGCATTATGCGTGTACGCGGCTTTACTCAAGATGATGCACATATCTTCTGTACCAAGGAACAGATTGGTCCTGAAGTTGCAGACTTTATCAAATTGACACTGGACGTATACAAAGACTTTGGCTTTGAAGACGTACAAATGAAGTTGTCGACTCGTCCTGAAAAACGTGTCGGTGAAGATGCACTTTGGGACATGGCGGAAAAATCTTTGGCGGATGCTTTAGATGCTGCGGGTCTTGAATGGGATTTACAGCCGGGTGAAGGCGCGTTCTACGGTCCGAAAATTGAATTCTCGTTAAAAGACTGTTTAGGCCGTATCTGGCAATGTGGTACTATTCAGTGTGACTTCAACTTACCAGGGCGTCTAGACGCATCTTATGTAACAGAAGATAATGATCGCGATCAGCCTGTGATGTTGCACCGTGCAATTCTGGGTAGTTTTGAACGATTTATTGGTATTCTTATTGAGCACTACGCTGGTTTCATGCCACCATGGTTAGCACCAGTTCAAGCGTGTGTAATGAATATTACCGATTCACAAGCTGAGGCGTGTGAGTCAGTCGTCGCTAAACTTAAAGAAAGTGGAATTCGTACCATTTCTGACTTGAGAAATGAGAAAATCGGCTTTAAGATTCGTGAACGTACTTTAGAGCGTATTCCTTACTTACTGGTTCTTGGAGACCGTGAAGTAGAGGAAGGTACAGTAAATGTCCGTACCCGCTCAGGAAAAAATTTAGGTACTATGTCAATTGATGCCTTCGTTGACCTAGTGAAAGCAGCCGTAGCCGAACGTGGCCGGTATATTGTGGAGTAATAAAGATTAAACAGCCTGACCGTAACCAACAACAAGGTGCTAAAAGCAATCGTCCTGCATTGAATGACGAGATCCGTGCAAAAGAAGTACGTCTCGTTGGTGCTGAAGGAGAGCAAAAGGGCATCGTTTCTTTAGCTGAAGCGTTGCGCGCTGCAGAAGAAGTTGAGCTTGATCTTGTTGAGATCGTTGCTAATGCAGAGCCGCCTGTTTGTAAAATCATGGACTTTAACAAACATTTATTCGATCTGAAGCAAAAGCAAAAAGATGCGAAGAAAAAACAGCATCAAGTTCAGGTTAAAGAGATTAAGTTGCGTCCTGGTACAGACATTGGTGATTACAACATCAAGTTACGTGCAATTCTTCGTTTCCTAGAGGAAGGGAACAAGGTAAAAATTACCTTGCGCTTCCGTGGTCGTGAAATGGCTCACCAACAATTAGGTCTTGCTCAATTACAAAAAGTTGAAGCAGACGTAATTGAATACGGTACAGTCGAACAAGCACCAAAAATGGAAGGTCGTCAAATGGGCATGCTCATTGGACCGAAACGTAAGAAATAAGCATGCGTTGATCCATTAATAAAAAAGCACTGCAAATGCAGTGCTTTTTTATGCCTGTATTTTTTATTGTTGTACAGGGCTAGTGTTCTTGCCCGCTTCCACAATCGGAATATTGGCTTCGGTCGGTACATAAATAATTTGCTGAATACGGCCATCACGTAATGCCTCGCCAAAGGCGCCAATAAATTCCTGTTTACGGTATTCAGGATAATCTTTCGCGGCTTGACCGACTAATTGTATGGCTTGAGCACGCAATTTGGCACTTTCCAGTTCTGCTTTGGCGACCTGTACCTGAATCATTTTCGATTGCTCTGCTTCTGCCAGTGCCGCTTGACCATCCATGCCTTGTTTCCAAACCTTATAATGTGGCCAACCGAACAGGATCAGAATCATCAGGATAATAAAACAGATCAAGGCGATTAGGATCGCAAATGGGCTAATATTGGGTTGTCTTGAATAATTCATTTTTTACCTGTTTTTCTTCACAAAGATAGATTGTTGTTTTTAGATCCGTATCTGGCAGTATATTTTAAATTCAAGTCAGGATGTTTTAAGATTTAATTGTTGTGCTTTTTAGAACATTATTTTTTGAATAAAACAAAAATTAAAAAGACCCATCGATGACGGGTCCTTTTCGCGCTTATTCGGTTTTAGATGTCTCTATCTGCTCATTGGTTTTACGACCGATTGGAATTTTTCGCGGCATCGCTTCCTCAGGAACAGAACGCTGCAAATTTATTTTCAATAAACCATTTTCATAATCTGCCTGCTGTACCTCAATATGTTCATCTAAGTGTAGCGAAAGTTTAAATGAGCGACTGGCAATGCCTTTATGTAAAAATTCAACCGTGCTATCTGAATTTTCTTCAACCGCTTTGCCGGTAATGGTGAGCAGCTGATTTTCAAGATTAATCTCAAGCTGATCTTCATTAAATCCAGCGGTAGCAATCACAATGCGATAGTTGTTATCACCTGTTTTTTCAATATTATAGTTTGGATAATTCGGCGTATCGCTTTGCATTGCATAATCAAATAGATCATTGAAACGGTCAAAACCAATGCTACGACGGAATAGCGGAGTAAGACTGAGATTGCTCATTGATATAACCTCCTGAGTTCAGAAAAGTTTTATAAACAAGATTGCAATTCTGTGATGTATTTCATCAACAGTATGTGGAACAATATCTGAAAAGATCATTGCTCTTTTTTATATTGTACTGTTTTGGGTGTTTTCAAGAATTCCTGATTAAAAAAAGATAAAATTTATAATAGTGAATAAAAATAAATGCTTATACATAATTTTTTATCTTTTAAGTTTGAGTAAAGATTAATGATTTATCAATATAAAACATGATATAAGTATGGGCACAGTTCAATAATGTCATGTAAAACGAGAACGGCAAAAGGTAGAGAACATGATTGATCTATATTATTGGGGAACGCCCAATGGTCATAAAATTACAATCGCTTTAGAAGAAATGGGCTTGGATTATCAAGTTTTTCCCATCAATATTATGGAAAATGATCAGTTTCAACCTGACTTTTTACGTATTTCTCCAAACAATAAAATTCCGGCCATTGTCGATCAGGATGGACCACGTGGTGAAGCCATTTCGGTATTTGAATCTGGTGCAATTTTACAATATTTGGGCCGCAAAACCGGCTTGTATTATCCAGAGGATGAACAGCAACGCGTTGAAGTTGAGCAGTGGTTAATGTGGCAAATGGGTGGCTTGGGGCCGATGCTTGGTCAGAATCATCATTTTGGTAAATTTGCACCTGAAAAAATTCCCTATGCCATTGATCGTTATGTCGCCGAGACCAAACGCTTATATGGTGTATTGAATAAGCAGCTGATTGGTCAAAAATATGTAGCTGGCGAATATTCAATTGCAGATATGGCCATTCTGCCGTGGATTTTGCGTTATGAATGGCAGCAAATTCAACTCGAAGATTATCCACACGTAAAAGAATATGTGGAGCGTTTAACTGCACGTCCGGCAGTGCAACGTGCATTGGCCATTCAAGTGAATAGCTGAGGGTAAAATTGAAAAATGTTTTTTGTGCTAAGATTGCGGAATAACACCGCTTAAATCTCGCAAAAATAAACCACCCGTTGCGGTGGTTTTTTATTGGACCTCATGGCTATGAATGACTTTTTCTTAAATTTGACCCGTATTATTGAAACGAATAAGAAAATTTATTGGGCAATCATCTTTGGTATCGCAGCTTGCCTGTTGCTGTTTATTGCTGAAGTTGTGCATATGCAATCCGTGGCAGAAACGCTAAAAGCCAATGATCCATCTGTATCTAAAGAAATTTTTCGCGTGATTGCGCATCGCTATGATTTAGCACGATGGTTGGCGATGGCTTTATTCATTGTGTGGTCGATTTACGAATATAAAAAAACCAAGAAACAACTTGGTCTTTAAAACTCGGCCTTTAAACTGTTGTTCACATAATGCTGTCCTACGCTTTACTGTTTATTTCTGCCTTTGGCGCAGCGACCTTATTGCCATTACAGTCTGAAGCTGTCCTATTGGCCTTGTTGGCCGAGGGCAGCCATTCAGTTATTGGACTGCTGTGTGTTGCAAGCTTGGGCAATATTCTGGGTTCCTGCGTGAACTGGTGGCTGGGCTTTCAAATCGAGCACTATAAAGATAAAAAATGGTTTCCTGTCTCTGAGCAGCAAATGTTGAAAGCACAGAGAACCTATCAAAAGTATGGCTACTGGTCGTTGCTATTGAGCTGGGTGCCGATTATTGGTGATCCGGTTACCTTGATTGCAGGCTTACTCAAAGAAAACTTTTGGCGTTTTTTATGGATCGTGAGCCTTGCCAAAGTAGGCCGTTATTTATTTATCTATGCCGCTTTTTTAATGTTTTGAAAAAAGAGATGCCTTGCGCATCTCTTTTTATGGCCTAGATCAGTATTTAAATTACCGGCATTGAGCTAAATCAAACTTGATTTCATCTTTAAGAGTCGATTTTTTATAAACCCAATATTTGCGCGGCACATCTACTTTTGCATTTGAGACTGCACGTACAATTTGCTGGTCTAAAGCATAAATGCCTGAACCTTTTTTCACTTTTACTTTTTTCACGTTACCCTGTTTATTCACTTTAAAGGTGAATTTCACCGCACGATTGTGTCCGTTGAGTTGTTCAGAGTCGAGATCTAAGTCCGGTTGAGCACGATACGAAAAGGGGGCTTTTTTATTATATTGCTGCGCCTGCCAATTTTCAGAATTAAAGCTGTATTGGCAAACTTCTGCATCATCTTCTTGGCTGAGTTTAAGGCTAAAGGTTTGATAGCCAATTTGTGGCAGGGCAGTATCATTTTCGACATGGGGTTTTACGTGGGCTTCACGAACCGCTTTAATTAACAGATCATCTAAATGCGTTAAGCCGGTACTTTCTTGTACGCTGGCTTTACTAATTGTGCCGGTTTCATCTGCATAGATCCGGATAATCGCGCTACGGTTCTGATCTTTTAAGTCTTCATTTTTATAAGAAGGATGTGGGAATTTGGTCCACTGAATGCGCGTGGTTAAATGCGCGGGAAGGGCTGCACTTTTCTGAACCGAGAGTTGTTTTGGTGCTTTAGCTGTAGCGCTATAGGTAGCAGTTAAAGGTAAGCTTATAAGTAGAGAAAAACACAGGATTTGCTTCATAAATATTTATTTCTTTAATCAAGCCAGAGGTTGTATCGATAGCGGAGCATGGTGAGTGCGAAGTATTTCCTGAATTAGAAATACTCGCAAGTCTAAACAGTAAATTAACCTGTTTGATCATCACCTTTCGTGATATCTACGCCAAATAAATCACGGGTTTTTGCCCAGCTCATCGCAACCACCACCATGGTCATACAGCCACCAAAGACTGTTGCCATAATGGTGCCCATATATTTTGCGGCCAAGCCCGATTCAAATGCCCCGAGTTCATTGCTGCTTGAGACAAACATGCCGTTTACTGCGGCAACGCGACCACGCATATTTTCCGGTGGGTAAATCTGCAGAATGGTTTGCCGAACCACGACTGAAATACTGTCACAGGCACCGGTCATGGCTAGCGCAAACAGGGATAGCCACATGTTGTTCGAGAAGGCAAACAGCAGTGTAAATACTCCAAAACCGGCTACGGCAAGCAGCATATTGCGCCAGGCATTTTGCGTGGGTGGAAACTTGGTTAAGGCAATCATGGTAAAAAGTGCGCCAATGGAAGGAGCTGCACGTAAATAACCTAGACCTTCAGGGCCGATTTTTAAAATATCTTCTGCGAAAATAGGCAGCAGGGCAATGACCCCACCAAACAGGACGGAAACCAGATCCAGTGAAATTGCCCACAACACAATCTTGGTTTTCCAGATAAAGCGGAAACCATCGCCCAGACTTTCCAGCAGGTTATCTGTTTCAATTTTGGGGAAACTGCGTTTCTGCAACAGGTTAATCAGGATAAAACTGATGCTCAGCAATACCGCGACCGACAGCAAATTGGTTTCACGGCCTAAAAATGCCAGCATAAAACCACCGAGCATAGGACCAATAATCACACCACTTTGCCATCCGATCGTGGTCCAGGTTGCACCATTGGCATAGAGTTCACGTGGAATCAGAAAAGGCTTGAGTGAAGTTGCAGATGGGTTGTAAAAACCACGAATCGTGCCCAAGCCAAAAATCACGGCATAAATTCCCCAAGACAGCGTATTCACTCCGATTTGACCTAGGCCATAGGCATGAAACAGCCACCACAAAACCACAGGTAAAGGCACGGCAAAGAACAAACAGATTTTCATAATGGTCTGTTTATTAAAGCGGTCTGCAAAATAGCCGCCCCATAAAGACAAGGTAATAAATGGAATTGCTTCGGCAAGTCCAATTAAACCGAGAGTTAGAGGGTCTTTGGTAATCTGATAAAGTGAATACGCAACAATAATTTCTTGAATTAAAATGGCGAGGGTAAGACAGAACTGGTTGATCGTGACAATAGAAAAATCACGATAGCGTAGTGCTGCAAAAGCATCCTGTGCGGGAGTCATGTTGGTCCAATATTCTTATGTCGTGATAATTATAATGCTGAATAGTTGAATTATTAATAAAAAGATCCTGCATTTAATAGGGGAAATAAAACTAAGAGAAGTAGACGATTGGTCGAGTATTTTGGGCATATCTGCTTTCGTTTTAAGCAAAGATGCTTTAGAATACTGGCTCCCTTACCTGCAGGTCGTTTTTGCAATGGTGCAGACGTTCCGAACAGGTGTTCAAAAGAGGTTGTTATGCCTAAGATGAAAACTCGCCGTGGTGCTGCTAAACGCTTTAAAGCGACAGCTAACGGTATCAAGCGTAAACAAGCGTTCAAACGCCACATTTTGACTAAGAAATCTGCTAAGCGTATTCGTCAATTGCGCGGCTGTGTAATGGTTCACGTAAGTGACGTTGCTTCAGTTCGCCGTATGTGCCCATACCTTTAGGAGATTTATAAATGGCTCGTGTAAAACGTGGTGTCCAGGCTCATCGCCGTCATAAAAGAATTCTTGCTCGTGCTAAAGGTTACTACGGCGCTCGTTCACGCGTATATCGCGTAGCGTTCCAAGCAGTAATTAAAGCAGGTCAATATGCTTACCGCGACCGTCGTCAAAAGAAACGTCAATTCCGCGCTTTGTGGATTGCACGTATCAATGCTGGTGCGCGTCTTAATGGTTTATCGTACAGCCGTATGATCGCTGGCTTGAAAAAAGCTCAAGTGATTATCGACCGTCGTGTACTTGCAGACATCGCTATGCATGATGCAGTTGCATTTGCTGCTATCGCTCAAAAAGCGAAAGACGCATTAGCTGCTTAATCGTCTTCGGATGATTGAAAAAAAGACCGCTTTTAGCGGTCTTTTTTATTTTTCAGAAATAGAAAATTGATCAATGATAAAATTCATCAATCTTGATAATGATGCATGAATTGCAGCTGAATCACAAAGATGCCTGGTCATCTCTGTTCATTTTTATCAAAGCTACGGTTTGGAAACATTGACAAGATAAACAAACCGATTGCAGCAAATCCAATCACTTGCATGGCGAGAATGATTTTATGCTGGGCCGGTAAAGCTGAAATTAAAGTGATGAACGCCATAAGCGGCATCACCAGAATGAGAATAACAAAACCTTTTTTATAGGGATTATCTGCTGCAATTTTTAAGCTTAATGCTCTTAAGCCATGGATGCCCATGCCGATCACAATGCTAATTCCTGTAAATATAGGTGAAAGCTGTTGCACTGTGGAGCACAGATAAATCATCACACAGGTAGCAATACAGACCATCAGCTTGATTTGAAGGCTACATTGATCTGAATACCAAAATTCCAGCATTATTTTTTCTCGTCTGAAACATTGTTTTTATTTAGCAAAGACAAAGGTGAAAACAGGCAGATGGCTAAAGCCGTAAAGCCAATGCCTTGTGCCCCCGGAATTAAAATTTCACCCTCTTTCATCTGCATAAAAATAAGGGCCAGTAACAAGGCAATCGGAATCCAGGTCAGCAGGCGATATAACAGTCCGGTTGGGTTTTTTGCGGCAAAATGAATTTTGCAATAACGACAAATCAGGAAAATGATCCCTGTTCCCAGGAACATCAGAATTGCATCAGGTTTTAGCGGATCCATCCAGTAAAGCACGCCTGTTGCAATCGCAATGACAGCAAAGATCATGAGTTTACCGAGCATAGACACTTTAGGATTAAACCAAAATTCGAGCATATTCTTCTGATAGATAGACGGAGACTGACTGCACTTTAGCAAAAACAAAGCTAAAAAAGCGAGGCTTTTGCCTCGCTAAAAATTAAGTATTTTTCTGTGGACCCCAATCATAAATTTTCTTTTGGTAGGCATACCACATCATCCATAGCCCGATCAAAATCATCGGTACAGTCAGGAATTGACCTTTGCTCATCCAGCCAATAAACAGCTGTCCATTGTCGGGTTCGCGGAAGAATTCCACCACAAAACGTGCAATACCGTAACCGATCAGGAACAAGGCTGAAACGGCCATACGTGGACGTGATTTTGAACTGAACCACCACAACACAATAAACAGGATTAAGCCTTCAGCCAATGCTTGATAAAGCTGTGAGGGGTGACGCACCAATTGCAGCGGATCGGTCGGGAAAACCATGCCCAAGGCAAAGTTTGGATCGGTGACTTGGCGACCATAGAGTTCGCCCCCAATAAAGTTGCCAATACGGCCGAACATCAAGCCCGTCGGTACGCAGGGTGCAATAAAGTCGAGTGTTTGGAACCAGGTTTTCTGATATTTTCTGCACCAGAACAGCATGGCAATCATCACGCCCAGGAAGCCACCATGGAAGCTCATACCACCTGTCCAGACCTGGAATAGCCAGAGCGGATTGGCAAGGAATTGCTCAAAGCCATAAAAGAACACGTAGCCAAGACGACCACCGACCACGACACCTAAAGCCCCATAGAAAATCAGGTCAGAGACCATGTCGGGTGTCCAGCCATCCCGGTGTTTGGTACGATAAGTGGCAAGTCCCCAGGCAAATAAAAATGCCAGTAAATACATCAGTCCATACCAATGGACTTGTAACGGTCCCAGCGATACGGCAACTGGGTCAATATTTGGATAGGTCAGCATTCCTGTTCCTTGTGATTCTGTTTTGCACAGATTTTAGCTGAATGTGATGAAAAATGTTGTACATTCAATGTGTAAAGATAAAGAGCATAGATTATGTGTATTGTCGCTTTAGCTTGGCAAGTCTTGGAAGATACGCCTTTATGTCTTATTTCAAACCGGGATGAGTTTTATCAGCGCCCGACAACCGGTTTAAAAGCTTGGGAAAATAGCCCGATTATTGCCGGACAAGACCTGCAATCGGGTGGAACATGGATGGGCGTAACAAAATCCGGCAGATGGGCAGTCGTGACCAACTTCCGGGATGCGACCGATAAAAAAACCTATCCGACTTCACGCGGTCATCTGATTCAAGCCTTTTTAGAATCTGATTTAACCCCGATCCGCTTTGCTCAAGCATTAGAAAAACGCCAATGTGATTATGCTGGTTTTAATTTATTGTTCGGCGATCAAGATCAGGCGGTTTATATGAGCAATCGCGGTGAAGCACCCCAGGTTTTAGCCAAAGGCGTGTATGTGGTATCCAATGGTTTGATGACTGAACATTGGGAGAAGACCAAACATTTGCGTAAACGCTTTACCCAAGAATTCTTGCCGATGTTGCAGCATGCAGATACACCAGAAGCGGATCTTGAAGTTATGGTGTGGGATATTCTAGAAGATGAACGAAAGATCCTTCCTGGACATCTCCCACAAACCGGTATTAGTGCAGAGATGGAAGAATTACTTTCATCGACTTTCATTCAAAGTCCCGTGTATGGCACACGCTGTTCTAATTTTTTAAGAATGAAAAATCAAACATGGTTGTGGCAGGAAAAATCGCAACAGGGCCAAACTCAAGGGGATGTTATTCACATTAATTTGCCTTTAAGCTACTAAATAAGCCACTAAAAAATGCGGGTAACAAGCCAGTTTTTTAAATCTAAGCAGGATGATTTTTTATATTGAGATTGAAGCAGAATATAAACGTCGTTGTTCTTCAGTTTAGATGCAACAAGCCATTTGCCCGATAGAATTATGTTAGGATTTAAGCCATTCTGCTTTTATCAAACTACATCTTATGGCATTGATTCTTCCTTTAATTTCATTCTTGATTGGATATTGGGGAGTCCATGTTTTAACACCGATACGACAGCTATTGGCTTCGCTACTGGCACGATTGCTTATTCCAGCGATCATTGTCTACAATATGGTGTTTTACCAAGAGGGCAGTTTGTGGCTGATTGGTTTTAGCTTTATCAGTTCGGTATTCTTCTTTTGTATTTTTTATTATTTTAAAAAAGATAAATTACGTGCGCTGTGCTTAAGCTATCTAAATGGGGCTTGGTTGGGTTTTCCCTTTGCCTTGGCATTATTTGGCCCGAAAGCCAGCAGCACAATTGTCGCTTTATATATTGGCGGTTCCTTGTTTGGCAATATTTGTGCAGTGATGGCAGTCAGTCAAAGCAAGCAAGATCCAAAATTTATTATTAAAAATGTCCTGCTTTCTCCTCCTGTTCTTGCCTTAAGTCTAGCCGCTATTCTGTCGATCTGGGATTTTACCGCTTATGAGTCGCATCCATGGGTACAGAGGTTGTATCAAACCAATAAGATCTTGGTGACCTTTACCGGGATGTGCATTCTGGGCATGTGGCTCAGTAAAATTCGTATTGGTTTGAGTGATCTAAAACAGAGTTTATTACTGATCAGTAGCCGGATGTTTTTAGCTGTCTTTGTGTGTTTGGCAGCTTATTATGTTTTGCCGATACCGCATCAGTGGCTGACTTATGCGGTCATGTTTATGTTCTTTGCCTTGCCACCAGCAGCCAATATTGTGGCTTTAGAAACCTATTACCAGGGCACAGGACATTCAGCGAAATATATTGCATCAGGGACAATTGCCAGTGCAATCTTGATTGGGATTTATGGGGTGGTGTTGCACGTTTTAGTGCCGGGTTTATAAAGATAAGAAAAGTTCTCTCTCCCTCTGGGAGATGAGCAACACTGTTGCGCAAGGGTGAGGGGAGCTCAATATAAAATCCCTCCCAACCTCCCTTTGAAAAAGGGAGGTGCTGGAAAAGGTTTTACTTCTCCAAACTCGCCTTAAACAGTTGCATCGCCTGACCACGGTGACTGATTTTATTTTTCTCTGCTTTAGAAAGTTCTGCACTGGAAATCCCAAGTTCAGGCAACCAGAACAATGGGTCATAACCAAAACCATTTTCACCACGTGCTGCTTCCAAGACTTCTCCTTTCCAGATACCTTGGAAAATTTGTGGAAGCGGATCTTCTGCATGTTGTACCAAAGCAAGTACACAGACAAACATCCCTTCAATCACTTCGCCGTCTTTACGTAGCGGTTTTAAGTCCGCTAACAGTTTTTCATTATTGGCAGCATCATCCCCATGCTCACCTGCATAACGTGCTGAGTAAATACCCGGTGCACCGCCTAAAATTGGTACACAAATTCCGGAATCATCGGCAATGGCCGGTTTGCCAGAAATTTTAGCCGCATGACGGGCTTTAATAATGGCATTTTCAACAAAGCTCAGCCCATCTTCTACCGCATCTTCAATGTTGAGCTTGCCCTGAGCAACCACTTCGACAGGCAGCTTGAGTTCTGCAAACATTTTCTCAAATTCTGCAATTTTACCTTTGTTGTTGCTTGCAAGAACGAGAGTTCCTTGAGATAACCAGTCTTGAGACGCCATGATTTCAATCTTAATGTGAAAATAATTGTGTGTATTTTAGCAAACTTATCTAGATAATTTAGCCAATAAAAAAGCACCCGAAGGTGCTTTCTAGAGTCAGGCAAAATTATTGCGCTTGAATCCATTTATCGGCACGGTCACGTGCCATACGGATTTGCTCTTGAGTTAAGTTGGCAGCCAATGCTGTCTTCTTACCTTCAGATAATGAAATCACTTTATTGTCGAGCATGCCATCACGGGTAGAAAGTTCATACCACTGATATGCACCCACGTAATTTTTCTTTTGCTCTTCCATCATCGCAAGATTAAAGCTGGCACGGTTGTCACCATGACTCGCAGCTTTTTCAAAGTATTTACGCGCCGAAGCTTCGTCTTTTTTGGTGCCCATACCATCAGCCAGCATACGACCGACATTCAACTGGGCAGCAGTCAGACCTTGGTCCGCAGCGGCTTTGTACCAGGCAAAAGCTTGCTGTACATCTTTTTGAATATCTTTGCCGAGTTGATATTTGGTCGCCAAATAAAACTGTGCAGCGGCCTGGCCAGATTTTGCTGACTTAATCAGGCTATTAATATCCATGACAGAATATTGTGCAGCCTGACTGGAAATAGACGGTGCTGGTGCAACATAATCCGCATGCGCTTGAATGCTAAAAAAACCAACCAGTAGTGTGCTTAATAATATTTTTTTCATAATGCGCTCACTCGATAAATAGCGACTTCACCAAACAGATTCGGGACATGTTTACTGAGTAAACTACCTTGTTGATCCCCATTCACGGCGAGTCGATTAATAATCCGGATATCATTTTCAGCACAAAGTGCTTCAAAATCACGGAAAGTACATAAGTGGATATTAGGCGTGTTATACCACATATACGGTAAAGCATTTGAAACAGGCATCATTCCTTTTAAAGCCAAGAAAGAACGCGTCTTCCAATGCGCAAAGTTAGGAAAGGTAATAATCGCTTGTTTCCCCACACGCACCATATCACGCAATAATACGTCTGGTGCATCTACTGCCTGCAAAGCCTGTGCCATAACGACATAGTCAAATGACTGGTCTGCAAAGCGGCTTAAACCGAGGTTCAAGTCTTGTTGGATAATATTTAAACCTCGACTGACCGCAATTGCAATCTTTTCCTGATCAATTTCCAGTCCATAGGCACGAATATTGTGCTTTTTGCCCATATGAGCCAGCAGTTCACCATCACCACAGCCTAAATCGAGTACGCTTGAATCGGGTTTAATCCATGTTTCTGCCAATTGATGGTCGATACGCATTACACAGTCTCCTGAGGTGTTGCTGCAAGGTGTTCTGCGCCACCTAAAAATGCACGTAATGATTTCACATAAAGCGGAATAGGGAACAGGAACGAGTCATGGCCTTGTTCTGCATCAATATCGACATAGCTGACAGGTTTATGATTGGTGATCAGCGCATCCACAATTTCTTGTGAACGCTTCGGGGTAAAACGCCAATCCGTAGTGAATGAAACTACCAGAAAACGGCATTGGGTATTCGCCATCGCCTTGGTTAAAGACAATTCATATTCACGTGCAGGATCAAAATAATCCAGTGCTTTGGTCATAATCAGATAAGTATTGGCATCAAAGTTACGGCTGAATTGCTCACCTTGATAGCGCAAATAGCTTTCGACCTGAAATTCCACGTCAAAACCGTACATAAACTTGCCGGACTTCAGGTCACGACCAAATTTCTGTTTCATGGCTTCTTCAGACAGGTAAGTAATATGACCGACCATACGGGCTAGAATCAGACCGCGTTTTGGATAGCTGTCATTTTCCAGATAACGGCCATTATGGAAATCTGGATCTGACAAAATTGACTGACGCGCCACTTCATTGAAGGCAATATTTTGTGCCGACAGTTTGGGTGCACTGGCAATAATCACGCAATTTTTTAAACGATCAGGATAATCGACCGACCATTGCAAAGCCTGCATGCCACCAAGCGAACCGCCAATAATTGAGTACCAGACATCAATGCCTAAACGGTCAGACAGCATGGCTTGGGTTTTGACCCAGTCGCGAACGGTAACTAAAGGGAAATCTGGCCCATAAGGACGGTTGTCATTTTCAGGATTCGGCGAGATCGGACCGGTAGAGCCACTACAGCCACCAATATTGTTGAGGGCAACAACAAAGAATTTAGAGGTATCAATCGCTTTACCCGGGCCAATACAGGCATCCCACCAACCGGGCTTTTTATCATCTTCATGATGATAGCCGGCGGCATGATGATGCCCAGACAACGCATGGCAAATCAGAATTGCATTCGATTTATCGGCATTAAGCGTACCGTAGGTTTCAATCATGATTTCGAAACGTGGGAGAATGCGGCCACATTCAAGCTCTAACGGCTCTTCGAATGAAAACTTTTGTGGGGTAACGAGACCCACTGAGTCAGCTGGAAAAGACACAGGAATAATTCGCCTTAAATCTTTAGGATGTATAAACAAAAGGATACCACTTGAGGGTATCCTTCTAAAGTCATTTTAGTGCTAAATATTATTGCTAATACCTATACGGCAGCCGCAATCACCTGTTCTGTACTTAATACACCTTGCTCGATCATGCGGTTGGTGCAGGCAATAATCGCTTCGATTGAGGCAGTCACAATATTATCGTGAATACCTGCGCCAAATGCAGATTTACCGGTACCTTTCACTTGAAGTTCAATTAAAGCCAAGGCTTTGGCATGCGCACCCGAGCTAATGCTACGTTCTTCATAGTTCAACACATCAATTGGCAATTGCAAAGCATTCAAGATGGCAGAAATAGGACCGTTACCTTCGCCACGCAAGTGCTGCTTTTCACCGTTCACTTCGATATCCAACTCAATCACCTGATTGCCATTGTCATCAAACAAGCGGTAGTTTTTCGCAGAGTAATGTGCATCTTTGATTGCAACATAATTCTGTTTGAACAAAGCCCAGATATCTTGTGCTGAAACTTCTTTAGCCTGTTCATCTGTCACTTGCTGAACCGCTTGCGAGAATTCAATTTGTAAACGACGCGGCAATACCACGTTGTAGTTTGATTCTAACAAGTAGGCGATACCACCTTTACCAGACTGTGAATTGACGCGAATCACCGCATCATAGTCACGACCTAAATCTTTAGGGTCGATTGGCAAGTATGGCATATCCCACATTTCTTGGTTCTTCTGGAACTCGAAACCTTTCTTGATCGCATCTTGATGCGAACCCGAGAATGCGGTGAAGACCAAGTCGCCAGCATACGGATGACGCGGGTGAACAGGCAAACCAGTACATTCTTCAACGGTCGCAATAATTTCATTAATATTGGAGAAGTCCAAGTTTGGTGCAACACCCTGGGTGTACATGTTCAAGGCAATCGCTGCAACGTCGACGTTACCGGTACGTTCGCCATTCCCAAATACACAACCTTCGACACGGTCAGCACCGGCCATAATCGCCAATTCGGAAGCTGCAATACCACAGCCACGGTCATTGTGACAGTGCACAGAAATGATCACGCCGTCACGACGTTGAATGTTGCGGTGCATCCATTCAATTTGGTCGGCATACACATGTGGGCCTGAAACTTCAACCGTTGCAGGCAAGTTCAAGATTACTTTGTTGGCCGGTGATGCTTCCCAGATTTCAGTGACTGCATCACAAACGTCTTTTGCGACTTCTAATTCAGTTGCAGTAAAACATTCAGGACTGTACTGGAATACAAATTCAGTTTCAGGCTGTTTTGCTGCATATTCTTTCACTTTCTGTGCAGCATTAATCGCCAACTGTTTTGCGCCGGCAACATCAACATTCAACACTTTTTCACGGAAAGTCGGGGAGTTGGAGTTATAGATATGCACAATCGCACGTTTCGCGCCTTGTAAAGACTCAAACGTACGTTGGATCAAATGATCACGTGCCTGAACCAAAACTTCGATGTAAACGTCATCCGGAATATGATTTTCTTCAATCAATTTACGGGTGAAATCAAAGTCAATTTGCGATGCAGAAGGGAAACCGATTTCAATATGTTTAAAGCCGATTTTCACCAACATCTGGAACATTTTGAATTTCTGTTCCATATCCATCGGTTCGAAAATGGCTTGGTTACCGTCACGAAGGTCAGTGCTCATCCAAATAGGCGCTTGATTGATTTCATTATTTGGCCATTGACGGTCTGGCAAGTCGACACGTTGATACATGCGACGATATTTTTTACTTGGATCAGCCAACATCATGAGGTAACTCCTTGTGTAGCAGGCATTGCTTAAGTCGTGGATAACGGCAACGTACTACGAATATAGATTGTGTCTATTCTATCAATTTACAAGTAATGCTTAGGATACTTTAGTCGAAAGTCGTAAAATATTGATAAATTATTACGACTTAGCTTTATTGCAGCACTTGCAAATCTATAACTAAATATTAATCCATTTATTCCGAAAATAATTTTCTATTTTTGCGTTTACAACAACTTTATAGAAAATATTTTCCTTTAATTTGGCTGTTTATGAAAAATATAGTCGGAAGTGATCTCGTTTAATGTCGCAGTTCCTGCTAAAGCCATTGTAATCTCAAATTCTTCCTTCAAGATTTTAATCACATGGGCAACGCCTAAAGCACCGGCAACCGCTAAACCATGAATATAAGGTCGACCAATACAGACCGCTGAAGCACCTAAGGCAATGGCTTTAAAAATATCGGTGCCACGACGAATTCCACCATCGACAATTAAAGGGAAATCCTGAGGCACAACTGCTTTAATCCGCTGCAGGGCAGTGAGTGGCGAAATGCAGCTGTCTAAAACCCGCCCACCATGATTGGAAATAATCAGTCCTTGCACACCAGATTGAACTGCACGTTCTGCATCTTTGGGATGAACCACACCTTTTAAAATAACCGGCAAAGACGTGTTGGCAATCATCCATTCAATATCCTGCCATTTCGGCGCAATCTGCATTAAGCCATTAAAGACAGGATGTTGATCTTCACCAATTTCAGGCAGGGGAATATGTGCCGGGGTATGTGGATGTTGCATGCCTTGCGGTAACTGAAAAAATACCCGTCGTTCACGATCGCGAATGCCGCTATGCGGTGAATCTACCGTAATCACCAGCGCCTTGAATTTTTGCTGTTCAGCCAGTTTAACCAGTGCCAGCGATTTTTCACGATCGCCTTGCCAGTAAAGCTGAAACCATTTGTACTGATTTTCAGCTTTGAGGCTACGCATATCGGTATTGCTAAAGGTGCTTAAAATAAGGTTGCTGTGTAGTACTTCAGCCGCTAAGGCAGTCGCCATTTCACCGTCAGCATGGAACAGTTGCTGATGACCAATCGGGGCCAAAAAAATTGGATGAGGAAAAGTCTGCCCCAAAATTTCACATTCTGTATTGCCTTGAGTCAGGTCGTTTAAATGTCTGGGAATCAGCTGAATTTTTTTAAATTGATCCAGGTTTTCTTGAACGCTGACTTCATCCATCGCACCGCCTTGTAAGTAGTGCCAGGTATTTTTCGGAAGGTGCTTTTCAGCCTGTTGTTCATAATCGGCAAGGGTTTGTAAATGTGCTGGAATTTGGCTGAAGGGCTCAAGGGGGATAGCTGGTTTCATAGATCGCCCCATTGGCGCAATAAATTATGATAATGACTGGTTAAACTGATGATTTCTTCGGAATCACCCACTTGTAGCCGTAGTTTCATAATGGTCATATCTAAGTTAAATAGCATACTGCGTTGCCAGTCATCTTTGACCATGCTTTGTAACCAGGTAAATGCTGCAATTCTTTTACCGTGCGTTACTGGTTCAACCCGATGCAAGCTTGTAGCTGGGTAGAGAATGGCATCGCCAGCATCCAGCTTCACTTCATGGCTGCCATAATTATCTTCAATAATCAGTTCACCCCCTGCATATTCATCAGGTTCAGACAAAAACAGCGTGATTGAAACATCGGTACGAATCGCATGTCCGGTTGCATCTGAATATTGCACTGCGCTATCGACATGATTGCCATAATGGCCATCCTCTTGATAGCAGTTAAATAAAGGAGAGAGGATATGTTTGGGGAGGGCAGCCGATTTTAGCTGAGCATTTCGTTGTAAGGCCTGCAGTATTTTCGGGGAAAGGGACTGATAAATAATGCTGTTCACATCAATTTGCAGATTATCTTTAATTTTTTGAGCCTGAAAGCCGGCGCTTTGCTGACCATGAACCCAGGCATGACTCGCATCCAGTTGCTGACGTAATTCAGCAACCTGCTGTTTGGTTAAAATTTCAGGAATATGTAACATCATCAGCTTTATGCATCCCTTGAATTGTTGAGGCCCAAAAATAAAATAATGTAGTGCATTAGCTTTAATACACTACATTTATACTCAATCTGCTAAGACTTGGCGAATTGCTTAAAACTTATAGTTAAAGGTTAAGGCTGCAGAACGCGGTTGCCCCAATATCACACGACCACCCCCATTGTTCAAGGTGCTGATGAATTCTTTATCTGCCAGGTTATAGACATTCAAGTTTACAGAGGTATTTTTATTCAGGGTATAACCTGCCATGGCATCAAATACCACATAGCCTGGAATGCTTGGCATATTTGCCGCTGTAGTGCTGTCCGTAATCACACGTTTTTGATCATCGACATAACGTGCACCTAAGCCCAGTTTAAAGCCTGCAACATCATAAGTAGACCATAAACTTGCAGTCCATTCCGGTGACCAGCGTTCAGCCAAGGTTGTTGCTGTTTCCGTCTGTTGATTCAGCTGTTTCACTTTCATATGCGCGACACCTGCTGAAATATTCCACACATCGGTGATTTGTCCCACAGCACTGAGTTCTACACCATCAACGCGCTTTTTACCTTCTTGTACCGAGAGCTGGGTAATGGGATCAATCGTAAACTGGTTTTCGTTTTCAGTACGGTAAGCTGCAGCATTCAACGCCAATTTGCCCTCTAAAAGATCCCATTTTGTGCCAATTTCATAATGATGGGTTTCTTGAGCTTCGGCTGCCGAGCTGTTTGCACCTGTTTCGGACAAGGTGAAATTCGCGCTTCCCGGAGGCGTCAGTGATTTTGCATAAGATGCATAGACACTGCTAAATGGGGTTGGCTTAAATAAACCACCGAGTTTCCAGCTGACCAACGTGTCATGTGCAGCAAAACTGGATGCGACTAAGGCATTTTCATTACGGGGAATAGCCAGTCCATCATATTCAGTATCATAATAATCGACACGCACACCCCCATTCAGCTGGAAGCGTTCACCAAACTTCAGGGTGTCAAACAAATAAGCGGCAGCTGTATCTGTTTCACCGTTGCTGTAGCCACCGTTATAAACTAAGCCGGGTAATACTTGATTCCGATCAGGATTGTATAAATTTGCCCAAGGTGTTGCTACAGCCGTTTGGCCCGGCATTTGAGTCGCTAAAGTTTTTGTATGTTGTTGTTCTTTTAAAAATTCTAAACCCGCAACGACATCATGTTCAATGGCTCTGGTTTTTAGATTTAAATTTAAAGTCGTCTGGTTAGCGAGAATTTTATTTTCCTGATCCACCCCTTGGCGAGAGCGGCTCACTGTCCAGTCGTTAGGATTGGTTGAACTGTTGGTACTGAGTGTATTAATCCCGGTTAATACACGTTGCATATGGGTTTTGCCTAAACGAATAATATTGGTCAGTTTGACGTTTTCAGCCAGATCACTCTCAATCTTTGCCGTAAACATATCGGCATCGACATCTTCATGATCATCCACATGACCATAATAATTTTCACGGTTGACTTTAGGCGCTGAACTTAAAGCAGAATCGGCATTGTAAAAGCCTTTCATCCCTACAGTCGGAATTCCGCCATCTGGAATATTACGTTGACGAACATGTTGCGAATAGAGATGCAGACGTGTATCGGTATCTAAGCCGAAGGAAATGGAAGGAGCAATGGCCCAACTATTATTTTCAAGATAGTCCCGACCTTCAACCCCGCCGTCTTGTCCCATCGCATTTAAGCGAAAAGCGGTACTATTATTAATCACCTGATTAATGTCGGCAGTCAGACGTGCATGCTCAGCAGTATTGTAGGTAGCCGAAAATTCACGGCTATTTTCAGTCTGAGGAAGTTTGCTGGCCAGGTTAATATAACCCGATGCCGACCCGCGTCCTGCTTCTGCACCAGAAGGGCCTTTGACTACTTCAATCTGTTCCAGATTAAATACATCCCGAGTAACAGCACCCAGATCACGAATACCATCGACATAGGTCGAAGTTTGAGTGGAAAATCCACGCATCTGGAAAGCATCACCGGCACTGGTATTGCCATTTTCACCCAGTTGTAGGGTAATTCCCGGGGTATTTCTTAAGGCTTCAACCAGGGAGGTTGCACCTTGTTCTTTTAATAATTCTTTTTTAATGACTGAAACTGTTTGCGGGGTATCGACCAGAGGTTGAGTATATTTAGGCGAACTCACCTTATCGGCTTTGTATTTATTTTCTGCATCTGATTTCACTGTAATGGTTGGAAGCTGAGTGACATCTTGTGTGTTCGCTGCATGAGCCATGAGCGGGAGAGAGGCCGCTAAAGCAACCAGTTGAGCATTTCGATTGTGTTTGCGGCTTTTAATCTGTGCCATTGTAGCTAATCCCTAATATCGTATATGACAAAATTCCATTACTGCCTT
Source organism: Acinetobacter terrestris (assembly GCF_004331155.1). Taxonomy (GTDB): domain Bacteria; phylum Pseudomonadota; class Gammaproteobacteria; order Pseudomonadales; family Moraxellaceae; genus Acinetobacter; species Acinetobacter terrestris. The sequence continues at coordinate 8,970 of NZ_SJNZ01000002.1, read as the reverse complement.
GCAACTTTTAAAGTCGGCAAAATAGCAGCAAAAGCGGAGATATTGTTATGGCCTGTAACAATTGATGCGAATTCTAATGATAATTATTATCATTAACAATAGTAACAAGTATTTAATGATGATGAAATTGGATGGAAATATGACTTAATTCGCGCTTATTTATTAGATAAAGCAATCATGCTTAAAGGGAAAAACGATGTCAAAGAAGTTAAATTCGACTAAAAGATAAAATAATTAAGAATTCAAATACTTGCAAGTTACTGGTTAGGCTGCCTGATATTAAGTTCCAGCAGCCTTTTTTATTTTGGCGTTATAAAGCTTAAAGTTCAGCCCATTTACGCATTAAATTATGATAAAGATTGGTCAGCTTGATCACTTCAGCATGCTGGTCCCCCAGCTGCATACGCAGGTTCTGAATGCTCTGATCAAGATTAAATAACATATGACGTTCTGCTTCATCACGAATCATGCTTTGCACCCAAAAGAAGGATGCCATACGGCAACCGGAGGTCACAGGCGTAACTTCATGCAAGCTTGTGGAAGGGTAGAGAATCATGTCGCCTGCCGGAAGTTTAACTTCATGGTAGCCATATGTGTCTTCGATGACTAAATCACCACCTTCATATTCTTCTGGTTCGCTTAAAAAAACTGTACAGGACAAATCGGTTCTTAAACGCTCATTGGTTCCTCGGATTCGACGAATTGAATTATCGACATGAAAACCAAAGGCTTCATTGCGTTCATAACGGTTAAACAGGGGAGGAATGATGTCTAAAGGAATGGCGGCAGACAGGAATAATGGATGTTGTCCGAGTGATTCTAAAATAATCGTACTTAAATGATGGGTCAGCGGAAGATCTTCTGGAAGCTGTTGGTTCTGTTTGACCGTAGCTGAAAGTGTACCCGCAGTGACTTTACCATTGACCCATTCAATTTTATTCATTTCTTCGCGGAAATATTGAACTTGTTCTTTAGTCAGGACGTTAGGAATATGATGAATCACGGCAATACACCTTTGGAAGAATGAATTTTGTATAGCTATAAAAATAGCCTCATTATGAGGCTATTTAAAATCAAATCCATAATTAATTTATGGTTTTAATTGAGCTTAGTATTTGAAGTTTAGAGACAATACAGCGCTACGGCCTTCTGCTTCAGTTGCATAATGTGATGCATAAGCTTTCGTGAAGTAGCGTTCGTCAGACAAGTTGTTGACGTTCAATTGCAGATCAACATTTTTGTTTACGTTGTAACGTGCCATGGCATCGTAACGCACGTAACCTGGAACATACTTGGTATTGGCTAAGTCACCGTAGACTTTATCCATTGCGGTTGCACCCGCACCAAGTTGAAGTTGTGGAAGAACTTGATATGTTGTCCAAAGTGTAGCGCTGTTTTTAGGAACGTTAGGCATTTGGTTACCGTTAAATACAGTTTGGTCAGTACAGGTTGTACCGCGACAGCTTACGCCATTCTTAGTCGCTTCACTATCTAGATAGGTATAGCCTGCAGAGATATCCCACTTGTCAGTAATTTTACCGTTCAAGCCAAGCTCGATACCGTCAACTTTACTTTCACCAATGTTGCTATAAGTGGTAGGAGTCAACTGAATACGAGCATTCTGCTTTTCAGTACGGAAAATTGCGGCAGTTAAATTCAAGCGATCTTGTAAAAGATCCCATTTAGTACCAATTTCAAAAGTTTGGCTTTCTTCAGGATCTAAGTTGCTATATGCCGCACCTACCCCTTCGGAACCGTCACCAGCATCTACACCAACAGGGTTTGCAGATGTTGCATAGCTTGCATAGATTGAACCATGCTCTACAGGTTTAAAAGTAAGACCTGCTTGATAAGTAAAGAAGTCAGTATCACTTTCAGCTGTGTCTTTCTCGCCAACTAGTTTTGTTGGGGGGGTAGTGGATGATCCTAAAACAGCACTATTGCGTGCACCATAAGTCATGGTTTGTTCAGTATCAAACTTGTCCCAACGAACGCCCAAGTCTAAAATCCATTGTGGATTGAATTCAATGCTGTCTAAGAAATAAACAGAAGTGGATTTGGTTTGTGTATTGTATTGGTCTGCACCTTCTGTACTGATACTTCCTGTCCATGGCCCCCGATTAGGATTTTGAACAGAAGTACACCAACCCGAAGTAATATTGGCAGGCGTACAGGCATTATTTGCACTACCTGTAGCGTTAAGGCCATCAATAATGTATTGGGTACGGTCAGTTTCCTGATCTGAATATTCAGCGCCCAAGTTAAAGCTATGCTCAAGAGCACCAGTATTGAACTTGCCGGTTAATGCCAGCTGGTCGGTAAAGGTATCTGTATCAGCGACACGAGAGTTTACACGTGCCCACACATTATCATTTTTATAAATGTTCCCTTGAGAATCATCTGGGTTGGTCCATAGATAATCGTTTTTAGAATTGCTATACACAGCAGTATTGCTAATGGTTAAATTGTCGGTTAAATCATGTTCTAACTTGATTGTACCAATCTGATTTTCCTGTTTTTGGAAATCACGGTCTTTCCAGCCGTAGTAAATGCCTTGTTTAGCATTTAATGGTTTACCAGTAGCAGTATTGTCTGCAGAATTCCAATATGGAACACCTGAATCTGGAGTATCGTCAGATTTTAAGTAGTAATAGCTTAAAGTTGCACGAGTAGGGGTGTCTAAACCAAAAGTAATACTTGGCGCAATACCGGCACGTGCATATTCAGCACCATCGGCTTGACCCGCTTTTTCATTTTTGTGGCCCAATACCGCAACACGGGCTGCAATGCCATTACCAAAATCTTTGTTGCCATCTAAAGTAATACGTTGGTAATTGTCTGTACCTGCGCCAACAGAACCTTCTAGGAAGTCACCTTGCTTCGCAACTTTAGAAATCATGTTGATGCTACCGCCAGTGGTACCCGCACCACCCATTGCAGATGCAGAACCTTTAGTAACTTCCACTTGTTCTACAGCAAACATTTCACGGTTTTGTGAAGTTGCGCTACGCACACCATCCACATACATCGAACTTTCAGAGTTATAACCACGAATAAATGGACGATCGCCATTTGGGTTACCACCTTCACCCGCGCCTAAAGTAATACCAGGCACAGTACGCAAAGCATCGCTTAAAGTTGTCACTTGAGTATCTGCAATCAGCTGTTTAGAAATCACAGAAACTGATTTAGGCGTATCGAGCAGTGGAGCAACAAACTTGGAATTCGCAGATTTATCGACTTTAAGTGTTTGTTCTGTTTCTGCTTGAGTACGAATAGTATCAAGTTGGGTCACTTGATCTTGTGCAATTGCATTACCCGCCATGACTGAAAGTGATGACACAATCGCAGAAGATACGATTTTTTTGCGTGTTTTAATGAAGGCCATTTCTAACTCAAAAAGTGTACTGGGAAAAGGTATGAGAATAATAATGATTCTTATTTTTTATAACTATTAAGTTGGATTGGAGTTTGCGATCATTATCGTATTTATAATTCCAAGAAAGAATAATAAAATACGATAAATTTTTATCAAGCATATGATTTTAAATATATATCTATAAAATCTCTTGATTCGTTCTTTATGATTGTGAATTTTAATCATACTGATATTTAGCATTTTTTAAGCAATTTATGATATCGAACAGTTAATTTAATGTTAAATCATGTTTATTCGATTTCATCGCTTACATTTATTTGGAATAGCTCGAGTTAAAGCCACCGCATAAGCTGGTTACAATTATCTTGAATTATAAATTCATGCCAAAACAAAAAAGTAATTTTAATTCCAGATGTTCAGCCTCATTTTTAAAATCTCTGTCTGGACTTTATAATTTCATACAAATAATCTGCAACGTTTAATGGATCTTTTCACTCGATGGGAGAGGGATACCCAACTTATTCTAGATCTTTTGTGATGAAAGAGATGTCTTGTAATGAAATTACACACAGATCATCCGTTTTTGTTTTGGATGATGAATGTGATGAAGAGAAGTTGGAACGATGGCATTGGTGAGTTATATATTTTTCCAAGTCATTAAAAACTGATGTGCAGTGATTGGAATTGTTAAAAGTTGATGCAGGTTTTTTATTGGTCAATATAAGCAATGATCCAACACTACTTTAAGATGCATGAATTAAATCAGCAAAGAACTCAAACTTGGAAAAATTTACGCTTTTAGCTAAAATATATACGAAATGAGCGTCTTTGGCAGATAAAATGTTAGGAAATTGAAATAAAAACGGATTTTTATCGGAAGAAAGCTTAAAATTTAATGGTTAAATCATCCTGTTTTGTATATCTTCCAATGTTGTCATATAATATGGCACTTTCAAAATTGCAATTACTATTTCTATATCGAGGAAGCCATGCAAGTAACTTCTGAAGCGGTTTCGGGCGTTGCCCGTCGTTTAAATGTATCTGTACCGACGAGCCGTGTGAACGAGCAATTTGAAGCTCGTTTAAAACGCACTGCTAAAACTGTGAAGATCAACGGCTTCCGTCCAGGTAAAGTGCCTTTGAATGTTGTACGTCGTGAATATGGCGCGGGTATTTATCAAGAAGTTGTGAACGATGTAATTCGTGACACAGTATTCGAAGCAATTCAGCAAGAAAAAATCAATGCTGTTGGCATGCCAAACATTGATAAAGTTGAAAATAAAGAAGATGCTCTTGTTTATGAAGCAACTGTAGAAGTTTATCCAGAAGTTGAAGTGAAAGCTTTTGACGCTTTGGAAGTTGAACGTAAAACAACTGAAGTTAACGACAAAGACGTTGACCAGATGATTGAAAATCTTCAGAAACAACGTCAAGGTTGGGCTGAAACCAAAGGCATGGCTAAAAAAGACATGCAAGTAACTTTCGATTTCGAAGGTACTGTTGATGGTGAAAAGTTTGAAGGTGGTACTGCTGAAGACTTTAAACTTGTTTTAGGTTCTGGTCGCATGATTCCTGGCTTCGAAGACGGTATCGTTGGAATGAAGAAAGGCGAAGAGAAAGTGATTGATGTTACTTTCCCTGAAGACTACCAAGCTGAAAACCTTGCTGGTAAAGCTGCACAGTTCAAAATTACTGTGAAACTGGTTGAAAAACCAAAACTTCCAGAAATTGATGCTGAATTCTTGAAAACCTTTGGTTTAACTGAAGAAGAAGGCGTTGAAAAATTAAAAGCTGACGTTCGCAAAAACATGGATCGTGAAGTGAAGAACGGTCTTCGTAATCAAGTTAAAGCTGCGACTTTTGACGCGCTTGTAGCTGCAAACGAAGTTGAAGTTCCTGAATCTATGTTGGCTCAAGAAATTGACCGTCAACGTCAACAAATGATTCAACAATTCACTCAACAGTTTGGTGCTCAAGGTGCGCAAGCATTTGACAGCAGCATGCTTCCAGATGACTTGTTCAAAGAACAAGCTCAAAAAGCAGTTAAATTGGGTGTGTTGGTGAGCAAAGTTTTAGCTGATGCTAAAATCGAAGTTGATCCTGCTCGCGTTGAAGCTTATATCGACGACATGGCTTCTTCTTACGAAGACCCGACTGAAGTGATTGAATACTTCAAAAATGACAAACAGCAACGTGCTCAAATCGAAGCGGTTGTATTAGAAGATCAAATTGTTGATCACATTTTAGCGTCTGCTAAAGTGACTGATACAGCGGTAAGCTACGAAGAATTGTTGAAAGAGCAACAAGCTCGTCAACAAGGCTAAGTTTAGCTGATCGAAAAAAGGCGCATCATGCGCCTTTTTTTATGCATTGGCTTATACTGAGCGTGGCTTGTATTAATAATGCTTATGCAAAAAATATCTGTTATTTAATTGGGAATATTTTGCAATTTCGACAATTATCCCTCATATTGTGACTATGAGTTGAGTAACAAAAAATTTAGGAATAAATAACGTATGTATGTTCCAACAATTAATAACGCTTTAGTACCAATGGTTGTAGAACAATCGTCTCGTGGTGAGCGTTCTTTTGATATTTTTTCACGTCTTTTACGTGAGCGTGTCATCTTTATGAGCGGTGAAGTTGAAGACAACATGGCCAACTTAATTGTTGCGCAGATGTTGTTTTTAGAAGCAGAGAACCCAGATAAAGATATACACCTCTATATTAACTCACCAGGTGGTTCTGTAACTGCAGGTATGGCAATTTATGACACCATGCAGTTTATTAAACCGGATGTGGTGACTTATTGTATGGGTCAAGCGGCATCTATGGGTGCGTTCTTGTTGAATGCCGGTGCAAAAGGCAAACGTTATTGCTTGGAAAATGCCCGTGTCATGATTCACCAGCCACTCGGTGGTTTCCGTGGCCAGGCATCGGATATTGAAATTCACGCCCGTGAAATTCTATTCATCAAAGAACGTTTAAACCGTTTAATGGCAGAGCATAGTGGTCAAGACTATGAAACTGTTGCAAGAGATACTGACCGTGACAACTTTATGACAGCTCAGGCTGCGAAAGAATACGGTCTCGTGGATGAAGTGTTAAGTAAACGTCCATAATTTTCAGATTTTAATATTGGAGTGAATATGTCCGAACATCCTCAAGGACAAAAGCATTGTTCATTTTGCGGTAAAACGCAGTCTGAAGTCGGGAAACTGATTGCAGGTGAGGACGCTTACATCTGTAATGAGTGTGTGGACGTATGCCTAGATTTAGTCCAGACCAGTCAGCAAGTCGAATCTGGTGATTGGGCAACTAAACCTTTGCCAAAACCACATGAAATTCGTGCTGCGCTTGATCAATATGTCATTGGTCAAGATGTCGCGAAAAAAACGCTTTCAGTTGCGGTTTATAACCATTACAAACGTTTAAAAGTCACCAACTCAGGCCATAAACCTGATGATGCTGTAGAACTTTCGAAAAGTAATATTTTGCTGGTTGGACCAACAGGTTCAGGTAAAACCTTACTTGCTCAAACTTTAGCGCGTCTTTTAGATGTTCCATTTGCTATGGCAGATGCAACGACATTAACCGAAGCCGGTTATGTCGGTGAAGACGTTGAAAACATCGTACAGAAACTTCTTCAAAAAGCGGATTACGATGTAGAAAAAGCGCAAAAGGGTATTATCTATATCGATGAAATCGACAAGATTACCCGCAAGTCTGAAAACCCATCCATTACCCGTGATGTATCGGGGGAAGGTGTTCAGCAAGCATTATTGAAAATGATCGAAGGTACAGTTGCTTCAATTCCACCACAAGGTGGTCGTAAGCATCCGCAACAAGAGTTCATTCAAATTGATACCTCGAATATCTTGTTCATTTGTGGCGGTGCATTCTCGGGTCTTGAGAAAATCGTACAACAACGTCAAGAAAAAGGCGGTATTGGTTTCACTGCAGACGTGAAGAAAAAAGACGAAACTAAAAAATTGTCTGATTTGTTCCGTCAAGTAGAAGCGAATGACTTGGTGAAATTTGGTTTAATTCCAGAATTCATTGGTCGTTTACCGGTTATTGCAACTTTGGAAGAGTTGGATGAAGAAGCACTGATGCAGATTCTGACTGAACCTAAAAATGCCTTAATACGCCAATACCAATATTTATTCGGTATGGAAAATGTTGACCTTGTATTTGAAGATTCTGCATTGCGTGCTGTTGCTAAAAAAGCATTAGAACGCAATACAGGTGCACGTGGTCTGCGTTCAATCCTGGAAAATTCTTTACTTGAAACCATGTATGATTTACCAAGCCGTACCGATGTGGGTACTGTGATTGTAAATGATGCGGTGATTAGTGGTGAAGGAAAGCCAGAGTTAAAGGCAGAGCGTCAACCTAAAGCAGAGACTGAAGCTGCGCTTAAAGTAGATTTGAAAGTTGTAAATTCTAAATCTGCTTAATTCGCTATTCGTCTGAAACGTGCGGAAAACTGGTGTTTTCGCACGTTTTTTATTTCCAAAAATAAAACTGAATGTTAATCTTAATCACTAGGCGTGGACGTCTAAATAAAATTAACGAAGTAAAATTAATATCGCGATTAATAATAGCGAAAAATTAAGTGTTTAATTGAGTACAAAAAATAAAAAATACGCGGTGAGGGAAAATCATGCGTGGAGTCTGTATTGCGGTCTGTGCAAGTATTATTTTGATGGGTTGTCATGGCAAATCTGCTGTTGAACATGCTCAAGTAACATCAACCTTAAAACCTGTTGATTTTAACAGTGAACCTGGCTTTATTGAGCAGCACCGTCTGGGTATGTTTACCATTGGAGCTTGGGTCAACCAAAAATTAGGACAGCGCTTTCAGCCTGTACAAGCACAAAATGATCAAGCTGCCATTGTGTATATGTACCGACCTGACAGCAAATGGAACCGTCAAGAAATTGTGGCATCCAGTCTTTTTATTAATAGTGAGCGTATTCCGAGTTTATTGAATAATCATTATTACTGGATGGAATTGCCCGCAGGAACGTATCGTTTATCGAGCAGTCGTCCTTTGGGTACACAGCATTTTCAAAAGCCTAAATATTTAGATTTTACCTTAGAAGCAGGGCAGTCTTATTTCATTAAATATGATGAAGAAAATTTAAGTACCCGTCGTGAAGTTTCGGGACCCTTGATGATCGTGCCTGAAAAAGCAGGCTTAAACGAAATCGCATTTACCCAGTTAAAGTCGGAAAGTCTTAACTTTGTGGCCCAAGATCAAAATACAGGTAAAGTGCGTAAAAAAGCTCAAAAGTTGAAACCTGCGAAATATGATCCTGAGGAAGATGTACAACTGACTACGCCATTTAAGCCGTGGGATCCAAGAACGTGGTAAATCTACATTTCAGGATTTGAAATGCAAGACTCATTGTGGGTTGAGCAAGAAATGTTTTTTATAGAAATAAAAAAGCACCCCAAAGGGCACTGCTGTCCCACAATTTTTACAAGAGGAAGCTCATTTAAGCTTCTCTTGTTTGATGGGGACTTTATCGGGTGAAAATAACGCTTTTAAGGTTTTTATTTCAAATAAATTCACTTGAATTATT
>NZ_SJNZ01000019.1 GCF_004331155.1 Acinetobacter terrestris | reverse complement strand
AAAAAAAACCGCCTATATTGGCGGTTTTTTGTTTTATTGCGTAAAGAATAGTCAATGGGTATTTATTATCTAAATAATAGTGCTATTCCGTATTCAGCTGTGGCAATAACTGAAGCCCGCTAAAGTATGGTACATATAGAGAATATATATAGGTTCAAGGAATAGGTGGAATATGGCGTTTTATGGTGATACTGACGCGCAAGAAACCCAAGAATGGCAAGATGCTTTCGACTCGGTTTTACAACACATGGGAACGGAGCGAGCGGCCTTTTTGCTTGAAAAGCTCTACCAACGCGCAATCGCTACCCATGTTCCCATTCAGCGTCTAAATACTCCTTATCTCAACACCATTTCAGTTGAAGAAACCCCAGCCATGCCGGGTGACCAAGACATGGAACGCCGTATTCGCGCATTGATTCGCTGGAATGCTTTGGCCATGGTACTGCGTGCCAATAAAACCGGTGACGATCTCGGTGGTCACCTGGCCAGTTTTGCTTCTTCAGCCACCTTGTATGATGTCGGTTTTAACCATTTCTTCCGTGCAGGCAATGATCATTTCGGCGGTGACATGATCTATTATCAAGGTCACTGCGCACCGGGCGTATATGCACGTTCATTTCTTGAAGGCCGCCTGACCGAAGAACAACTGGGTAACTTCCGCCGTGAAGTGAACGGGAATGGTCTGCCAAGTTATCCGCATCCTTACTTAATGCCAGACTATTGGCAGTTCCCGACCGTATCGATGGGTCTGGGTCCAATCATGTCGATCTATCAGGCACATATTCAAAAATATTTGATGAACCGTAGTCTGATCAAAGAAGAAGACCGTAAAGTCTGGGCTTATCTGGGCGATGGTGAAATGGACGAGCCAGAAAGTACCGGTGCGATTTCACTTGCGGGTCGTGAAAAGCTCGATAACCTGATCTGGGTGGTGAACTGTAACTTACAACGTCTGGATGGTCCTGTTCGCGGTAATGGTAAAATTATTCAGGAACTTGAATCACTGTTTCGGGGTGCCGGCTGGCGTGTCATTAAAGTGGTATGGGGCCGCCATTGGGATCCGCTATTGGATAAAGATAAATCTGGCGCGCTGAAAGCGATTATGGATGAAGCGGTAGACGGTGATTATCAACGTTACCAAGTGAAAGGCGGGGCATATACCCGTGCACACTTCTTCGGTAAATATCCTGAAGCTGAAGAGCTGGTGAAAGACCTCAGTGATGAAGATATTGATAATTTAAACCGCGGCGGTCATGATCCATACAAAGTGTATGCGGCTTATGCCGAAGCAATGAAGTCAACAGGTCAGCCAACGGTCATCCTGGCGAAAACTGTCAAAGGTTATGGTCTGTCTGAAGAAATTGAAGCAGTCAACAAAACGCATCAGATTAAAAAGATGCAGCTTGAATCTTTAAAATACGTTCGTAACCGTTTTAACCTGCCATTTACTGATGAACAGCTTGAAGAAGTTCCATTCTATCGTCCAAGCGAAAACTCGCCTGAACTGAAATACATGAAGGCGCGTCGTGAAGCTTTAGGCGGTTATCTGCCAGCGCGTCGTAAAGAAAGTGAATCATTGCCAATTCCTGAGTTGTCTGTATTTGATGCCGTGTTAAAAGGCTCAAATGGCAAGCAGCAATCGACCACCATGGTGATGGTGCGTTTAATTTCTGCATTATTAAAAGAAAAAGCCATTAAAAACCGCGTGGTGCCGATTGTTCCCGATGAAGCGCGTACTTTTGGTTTGGAAGGCATGTTCCGTCAGTTGGGTATTTACGCTGCACATGGTCAGAAATACACCCCTGAAGACCAAGAACAGCTGATGAACTATCGTGAGGCCAAAGATGGTCACATGCTGCAAGAAGGAATTAACGAAGCCGGTGCGATGAGTGCATGGGCGGCATTGGCCACCAGTTATTCAACCAATAACTTGCCGATGATTCCAATGTACATGTACTACTCGATGTTCGGCTTCCAGCGTATTGGCGACATTGCATGGGCTGCGGGCGATGCTCAGGCACAAGGTTTCTTGCTCGGTGCAACAGCAGGCCGTACCACATTAAATGGTGAAGGCTTGCAGCATCAGGATGGTCACTCACACATTCTTGCCGGCACCATTCCAAACTGCGTGGCGTATGATCCATGTTTCGGTTATGAACTTGCGGTGATTGTGCATGACGGTTTACAACGCATGTATGTCAACCAGGAACGTGTGTTCTATTACCTGACAGTAATGAATGAAAACTACGAGCATCCGCCAATGCCACAAGGGGTTGAGGAAGGCATTAAACGTGGTATGTACTTGCTTGAAGAAGATGAAAAAGCCACTGTTCAGTTATTGGGTTCAGGCGTGATTCTGCGTGAAGTGATTAAAGCTGGGAAAATTCTGCGTGATGAATACCAGATCAATTCAAACGTGTGGAGCGTAACCAGCTACAACGAACTTGCACGTGATGGCATGGCCGTTGAAGAATACAACCGCCTGCATCCATTGGCGGAAGAAGCACAAGAAGGCTGGGTCTCTCAGCAATTGCGTAGTACCGACGGTATCGTGGTTTCTGCAACCGATCATATGCGTGCCTATAGCGAACAAATCCGTGCCTATCTTCCCGACAACCGTCCATATGTGACTTTAGGTACAGATGGTTATGGCCGTTCAGATACGCGTGGCAATTTGCGCAGTTTCTTTGGTGTCGATGCAGCGCACATTGTGGTTGCGACATTGAAAAAATTAGCGGATGAAGGCGAAGTGGATGCGCGTTTAGTCAAGGATGCGATTTCAAGCTTTGAGCTAGATACAGACCGTCCAGTAGCGTGGGCGCCTCAAACCCATCCAGAAGTTCAAGCGGTTGCGGATTATAAAGAACCAACAGGTGAGGAGAACTAAGCATGCAAATCAAAACACCTGATATTGGGGTCGATAAAGCCACCGTTGCAGAAATTTTGGTCAAAGTGGGCGATAGCGTTGATGTGGACGACAGCCTGGTTTTGCTGGAATCGGATAAAGCCTCTGTTGAAGTGCCGAGCACTTCAGCAGGCGTGGTGAAAAGCATCTTGGTTAATCTGGGTGATAATGTTACTGAAGGCGTGGCATTGGTCGAGCTTGAATCAGAAGATGCATCCAATGCGGCAACTGAAGTGCAAGAGGCGGATGCTTCAGAAAAGACTTCGGAAAATACCCCGACCTCGCTGCCTGATCAGGAAATTAGGCAGGAACTGGCATCACATCAGCCGCATCAAGCAGCAAATTCTACTCAGGCTTCTAAAGCTGCATCGAGCAGCAGCATTGTTGAAGTTCAGGTACCGGACATTGGCGTAGAAAAAGCGCTGGTGGGCGAAATTTTGGTACAAGTCGGCGATGCCATTGAAGTTGACCAAAGCATTGTCGTGGTTGAATCCGATAAAGCGACTGTAGAAGTGCCAAGTTCAGTTTCAGGTAGCGTTGAAAGCATTGAAGTTCATGAAGGCGACACGGTAAAAGAAGGCGTGGTGCTGATTAAAGTCAAAGTTGCTGGCGGCACCCAAGCTGACACTGTAGTTGAGACTCCAAAGGTAGAAAACGTACCAGCCGCTGCAACGAAATCTGAACCTGTGGCAGAAGCTGCTCCCGCTCAAAGCGGTGCAATTGAAATTAGCGTGCCTGATCTGGGGGTGGATAAAGCCACTGTTGCTGAAATTTTGGTTAAAGTCGGCGATACGGTTGAAGCGGATCAAAGCATCATTGTGGTTGAGTCGGATAAAGCCACGGTTGAAGTACCCAGTTCTACAGCAGGCGTGATTAAAGTGATTCACGTTGAATTGGGTCAAAAGGTCTCTGAAGGCATTGCACTGGTTACGATTGAAGGTAAAGCGCAAGCAGATGCTGCACCTGTTGCAGCTAAAGCTGAAGCACCGAAAGCAGCAGTTACAAAAGCAGAAACAGCCCCGGCTGCACCTTCCGCTCAAGCGGCAGCGACGACGGATAATGCAGACAAGCTGACCAAAGAGCAGAATGCAGCCAACTCGAAAGTCTATGCTGGCCCTGCTGTGCGTAAACTGGCACGTGAATTGGGTGTGATTTTATCAGAGGTGAAAGCATCTGGTTCGCATGCGCGTGTGATGAAAGAAGATCTGAAGGCTTATGTTAAAACCCGCCTCACGACGTCGCAACCTGCTCCTGTAGCAGCTGCTGCCGTTCAGGCAGCCGGTCTGCCAAAACTTCCCGATTTCTCTGCATTTGGTGGTGTTGAAGAAAAAGCCATGACACGTTTGCAACAGGTTTCTGTGCCGCAACTGTCATTGAATAACTTCATTCCTCAAGTCACGCAGTTTGATGCTGCGGATATTACCGAGCTTGAAGCTTGGCGCGGCGAGTTGAAAGGCAACTTTAAGAAAGAAGGTATTAGCCTGACCATTTTGGCTTTCATTGCCAAAGCTCTGGCGCATCTTTTAAAAGAAGAGCCTTATTTTGCAGGTCATTTGGCGGATGATCAAAAGTCAGTATTACTGCGCAATGAAATCCATATGGGGATTGCTGTAGCAACGCCTGATGGTTTGACCGTACCTGTACTGCGTAACCCGGACCAAAAATCAGTGAAGCAAATTGCGGTTGAACTGGGTGAATTAAGTAAAAAGGCACGTGAGAAAAAATTATCACCGAAAGATTTGCAAGGTGCGAATTTCACCATTACCAGTCTGGGTTCAATTGGCGGTACCGCATTTACCCCGCTGGTGAACTGGCCTCAAGTGGCGATTTTGGGTATTTCACCTGCAACCATGCAACCGGTCTGGAATGGTGAAAGTTTTGATCCACGCCTGATGTTGCCATTGTCATTGTCTTATGACCATCGTGTGATTAACGGCGCTGATGCTGCACGCTTTACCCATAAATTGACCAAGCTTTTAGCGGATATTCGTACTTTATTGCTCTAATCAGTTCATAAAGCATGAATCATAAAAACCCTGTTCCGGCAGGGTTTTTTTATGGGCATAGATACAGATTACGAAGATGTCGGGAACATAGGACTCATCTCATCTTCATCGCTTAATTTTATTTTTTATCCTGCGTTTCAAAAGCCAGTCAGCAAATTGATTTGATAAAAAACAGCTTTGCGATTAAAATCACCGCACTTCATTGGGGAGTAGCCGCTTTTTACGCAATGTAAAAAGGTGATGGTCAACATAATTGTTCAACAGAACATGGTCATCATAGCAAAGAACCAATTCAGCTTTTCTCAAAGCTTTTTTTGTTGGCAAGACCTTTGATTTATCACTCCGCAGATTTTGGCTAGCAGGAGCGGTAAGTCATCGGCAAATTTTGCTAGCCAGAGAAAGATCACATGTATGAACTGCTCATCTCAACCGCTATTGTTGCCCTTGCTGAAATGGGTGACAAGACCCAGTTATTAGCTTTGTTGCTGGCAGCCCGTTTTCGAAAACCTGTTCCTATCCTGCTTGCCATTTTATTTGCCACTTTATTGAATCATGGTATATCGGCTGTTCTCGGCCAGTGGATTACCACGGTATTAAGCCCAGTCGTGTTGCTTTGGATTGTATCGGTTGGCTTTATTGCGATGGCACTGTGGATGCTTGTTCCAGACGAACTGGAAGATGAAACCGATAATATTAATAAATGGCAAAAATATGGCGTGTTTGGGGCAACCTTTGTGCTGTTCTTCCTGGCAGAAATAGGCGACAAGACCCAAGTGGCAACGGTCGCTTTGGCTGCGCGTTTTGACAGTGTGTTCTGGGTAATGCTAGGAACCACAATCGGAATGATGATTGCCAATGCACCGGCAGTCTTTGTTGGCAACAAGCTGGCGGACAAATTACCAATTCCACTGATTCATAAAATTGGTGCGAGCATCTTCTTAATCATTGGTGTGGCTACTTTGGTGCAACATTACTTCCTGTAAAGTCGAATGGTAGTGAAAAATCCTGGCATTTTAGTCGGGATTTTTTATGGCTAAATGTGCCACAATTTACTGATAAATCTGACAATATTTCAATATATCTGTGTTGTAAATCGCCCTAATTCCCTATATGTTGTAGGGCATTAAAAAATGCACTTTTACAGCAATATTTGGGGGAATGGGTTATGGCATTTGATCGCACTACATCACAAGTGTTATTTGATAATGGCACACATAAATGTATTAGCTTTACCAGTCTGGTCAAAGGTGAGGGTGTACAGGCCAACCAATTTCTAATTCTGGATAATGAACGTGCCGCAGTGCTGGATCCAGGTGGCGATTTAACCTATGTCCCACTGACCATGGAGCTGAACAAATATACCCGCCTGACCAATCTGGATTATGTGATGGCTTCACACCAAGACCCCGATATTATTACTTCGATGCCACGCTGGTTGGTGTATACCGAAGCCAAAGTGGTGGCATCTAAACTCTGGGCGCGTTTCTTACCGCATTTGAACTCGGCCTTTATGAGTGACCGAATGAAAGGGGGATGGCTGGAACGCCTGATTGAATTGCCAGACCATGGTGGGATCATTCCTTTGGGCGAGTCACGTATTATTGTTGTTCCTGCGCATTTCCTGCATTCTGTTGGCAACTTCCAGTTTTACGATCCGATTGCGAAAATTCTGTTTTCAGGCGATATGGGCGCGTCGATGGTGGATGATGCTTCTAAGCCGCTGGAAAACTTTGCGGCGCATATTCCAAAGATGAAAAGCTTTCACCAGCGCTATATGTGTTCCAATAAAGTGATTCGCCTTTGGGTCAATATGGTTCGCACCATGGATATTGAAATGATCGTGCCACAGCACGGCACGCCATTCATGGGTAAAGAGCAGATTAACCAGTTCCTGGACTGGATTGAAAATTTAGAGTGTGGAATCGACTTGATGGATGAAACGGTATTTACCTGCCCTGAATAATATCTTTGCTGTTCACTGATTTATCTTGCGTATAAAAGCAACATTTTTTATATTTTTCCGCCTAAAAAACTTTTTTTGATGACGAGAATTTATAAGAAATGTTGTCTCAAGTTACTACGCAGGATGCATGTTTGAGTTGTGGAGCATGTTGTGCTCATTTCCGGGTTTCATTCTATTGGGCGGAAGGCATTGCCATGCCGGAGCAGTATACCGAACCGCTTACTGCGGTTTACTCGTGTATGCAAGGCACCAATCAGGCACAGCCCTATTGTGCAGCGCTCGAGGGAAAAATTGGTGAACAGGTCAGCTGTGCAATTTATACAGTGCGCAGTTCTAGCTGCAAAGAAGTGCAAATTGCCGATGAGCAATGTAATAAAGCCCGCCGTGCCTACAATATGATTCCGCTTATAACTGTTGAAACAGCAGAACCAGTTAATGACGACGATTTTGATCAGGTGATTTAATGGTCCATAAAATTAAATCTTCAGCAGCATAATGCAGCAGAGTGGCTGTTTTTGAACAAAAAACCGCGTAAATGTTCATTAATAAAAATTTATTTTGCATTGCGCTTTGAAATTAGCATGAATAAACCTGTATTTTTTGTTTATAATAGCGCACGGAAATTACCAGTGAGACTGTTATGTTGACCATCGTTCAAGAAGCGCTAACCTTCGATGATGTCTTATTACTCCCTGCCTACTCAACTGTTCTCCCAAAAGATGTCTCCTTAAAGACACGCCTTACTCGTGGCATTAATCTGAATATTCCCCTTGTTTCAGCTGCAATGGATACTGTGACAGAATCACGTATGGCAATTGCGATGGCGCAAAACGGTGGTATCGGCATCCTGCATAAAAACATGGATATTACTGCTCAAGCAGCTGAAGTACGCCGTGTGAAAAAATTCGAAGCAGGGATGGTGAAAGATCCTATCACTGTGACTCCAGAAACAACGGTTCGTGAATTGATTGCGGTGACTCAAGCCAACAATATCAGCGGTGTACCTGTTGTTAAAGATGGCAAAGTTGTTGGGATCGTGACAGGTCGTGATACACGTTTCGTGACCAATTTAGAGCAACCCGTCAGCAACATCATGACTGGGCAAGACCGTTTGGTGACTGTTCGCGAAAACGAATCTAAAGAAAATATCCAAGCCTTATTACAAAAAAACCGTATTGAAAAAGTATTGGTGGTTGGTGACAACAACGAACTTAAAGGTTTGATTACCGTTACCGATTTCCGTAAAGCAGAGCTTTATCCAAACAGCTGTAAAGATGACCTCGGTCGTCTGCGTGTAGGCGCTGCAGTCGGTACCGGCATTGAAACCCCTGCACGTGTTGAAGCACTGGTTGAAGCTGGCGTAGATGCGATTGTTGTCGACACGGCACACGGTCACTCTGCGGGTGTAATTGAACGTGTTCGTTGGGTTAAAGCCAACTATCCGCAAGTTCAGGTGATTGGCGGTAATATCGCAACCGGTGATGCTGCATTGGCTTTACTTGATGCCGGCGCCGATGCGGTTAAAGTGGGTATTGGTCCGGGTTCAATCTGTACGACTCGTATTGTTGCCGGTATTGGTATGCCGCAAATCTCTGCCATTGACAGCGTTGCCAATGCATTGAAAGAACAGATTCCTTTGATTGCTGATGGTGGTATCCGCTTCTCTGGCGATATGGCAAAAGCCATTGGTGCAGGTGCAAGCACCATCATGGTCGGTTCATTGATGGCAGGTACTGAAGAAGCACCGGGCGAAGTTGAATTCTTCCAAGGCCGTTACTACAAAGCTTACCGCGGTATGGGTTCGTTAGGTGCAATGGCGGGTGCGACGGGTTCTGCAGACCGTTATTTCCAGGACTCTAAAGCCGGTGCTGAAAAACTGGTTCCAGAAGGCATTGAAGGTCGCGTGCCTTACAAAGGCCCAATGGGTAATATCGTGCATCAAATGATGGGCGGTTTGCGTTCATCTATGGGTTATACCGGTTCTGCGGTGATTGAAGATCTTCGTCAAAATGCGAAATTCGTGAAAATTACTTCAGCGGGTATGTCTGAATCACATGTGCATGATGTGACCATTACCAAAGAAGCGCCAAACTACCGTGTTGGTTGATTTTTAGTAATCCAAGCTATGAAAAGCCGTCATTTGTATGACGGCTTTTTTGATTTTGGTGTAAAGTAATTGCGGATAAAATTGGATGATGAATATCATCACACCTGTATAAGAAGTGAGTAAAAAATGAGTTATTTTGGAACAGATGGTATTCGTGGAAAGTTTGGGGAACTTCCAATTACACCTGAATTTGCGCTTAAGCTCGGGTTTGCTGCGGGGAAGGTATTAAAGCAATATAGCAAGAAAACTAAACCCATCGTTGTTTTAGGCAAAGATACCCGTTTATCTGGCTATATTTTAGAATCTGCCTTGCAAGCCGGTTTAAATGCTGCCGGGGTGTATGTTCATTTATTGGGGCCATTGCCAACACCAGCCATTGCCCATTTAACCCGTGCTTTACATGCCAGTTTAGGCATTGTGATTTCAGCCTCGCATAACCCTTATTTTGATAATGGGATTAAATTCTTCTCAAGCGAAGGCAAAAAACTGCCTGATGAAGTTCAGGAAGCGATTAATCAAGAACTTGAAAAAGAATTAAAAATTGAAGATACCGCAAACCTGGGTAAAAGCGTTCGTGTCAAAGATGCCAACGGCCGTTATATCGAGTTCTGTAAATCAACCTTCCCTTACCATTTTGACTTAAGCAATTTAAAGATTGTGGTGGACTGTGCCAATGGGGCTGCCTATAACGTGGGTCCTTCGGTATTTAAAGAATTGGGTGCTAAAGTTGTTGCACTGTATAACGAACCCGATGGTTTAAATATCAATAAAGATTGTGGTTCAACCCATCCGGAAAACCTGCAAAAAGCAGTAGTTGAGCATCAAGCTGACTTGGGGATTGCCTTTGATGGCGATGCCGACCGCGTGGTTTTGGTGGATAGATATGGCCAGTTGGTCGATGGCGATAACATCCTTTATATTCTGGCGACCCAAGCCAGTCATAAACCTGCGGGAATTGTCGGGACCGTGATGAGCAATATGGCACTTGAATTGGCACTCGAGAAAGCCCAAGTTCCATTTATACGCGCCAGCGTAGGCGACCGTTATGTGCTGCAAGCACTGGATGAAAATGGCTGGGTAATTGGCGGTGAACCATCCGGGCATATTCTGACTCTAGACAAGAGCACCACAGGCGATGCGATTATTGCAGCCTTGCAAGTGTTGACGGTCATGGTTGAACAGAAAAAAGCCTTGCATGAATTGGTTGCCGATTTCCATTTATTGCCTAATGTTTTGGTGAATGTTCGTTTAGAAGCCATGTTTGATCCCTATGCTGTGCCTGCACTGGTGACTGAATTTGATAAAGCGGAGCAACAGCTCAAAGGTCGTGGCCGTTTACTGATTCGTAAATCAGGAACTGAACCGATTATTCGTGTCATGGTTGAAGGCGAGGATCTTGCAGAGGTAACCACACTGGCAAATTCATTGGCTGATGCTGTACGTGCCAACGCCGCTTAAAATAGGGGAAAAGTGAATGAGTGATCTGATTAAGGATCTGAGTGAACTGCGTCTAAACTATCAAAAGGGCGAGTTATACGAAGATCAGGTCAATCCCAATCCGCATATGCAATTTTTGCAATGGTTTAATCATGCACTAGCTGCACAGCTACATGAACCTTATGCCATGTCGCTGGCGACTGCGAATGCACAGGGCCGTCCGCATGTACGTACAGTCTTGTTGCGCGGTGCTACTGAAGCGGGTTATGACTTCTATACCAATTATGACAGCCAGAAAGGTCTGGATCTGGCCGAAAATCCGTATGCTGAATTACTGTTTTACTGGCAGGAACAGGAACGTCAGATCCGGATTAGCGGCAAGGTTATTAAAATTTCGGAAGAGGAATCGACGGACTACTATCATAAACGTCCGCGTGAAAGTCAGATCGCCGCTCATATCAGTACTCCGCAAAGTGGTGTGGTCGCCAGCCGTGAAGAATTGCAGCAGCGCTTCTGGAATCTGCATCAGCAGGTCGCTAATCAGGAAGAGCTGGACAAACCTGAATTCTGGGGTGGCTATCGTTTGCAACCAGATTATTACGAATTCTGGCAAGGCCGTCCAAACCGTTTACATGACCGCTTGAGTTATGAAAGAATCGACGGTACATGGAAATTACAGCGGCTCATGCCTTAAATGCCAAAAACCCTGATTCAGCAACGACCTTTTATTACACGCCCTGAAAATATTCAGGGCGTGTCGCCCTTTATTGCGCAAATTTTAGCGCGCCGTGGTGTGCAATCCGAACAAGAACTTGAACTTAAACTGAAGCATTTACTTGCTCCAAATATGAAAGGTTTAGAACAAGCCATTCAAATTATGGATCAAGCCATTGATCAGAATAAAAAAATAGTCATTGTTGGCGATTATGATGCGGATGGTGCAACAAGCACTGCATTGATGGTTCTGGCTTTAAGAGACATGGGCGCAAATATTGAATATTTGGTTCCGGACCGTTTTAAATATGGTTATGGTTTAACACCGAAAATTGCAGATCTGGCGTTTACAAAGTATCAGCCAGACCTACTGATTACGGTCGATAATGGTATTTCCAGTCATGCTGGGGTTGAACAAGCCCAAGCACATGGCATGCAGGTGATTATTACCGATCACCATTTGACCACCAAGGAAACGCCTACGGCCGAAGCGGTGGTGAATCCAAATCAACTGGGCTGCGACTTTCCAAGTAAGGCCTTGGCAGGGGTGGGCGTTGCATTTTACTTGCTTGCCAACCTGTCGAGTCACCGACGTAAATCAGGAAAATCAAGTTCCAAGGTGGCACAGTATTTAGACCTGGTTGCACTGGGTACTTATGCAGACGTTGCAAGTCTGGATTATAACAACCGGATCTTGGTGGATGCCGGAGTTAAGCGGATTCAGCAAAATCAATGTCGTGCAGGGATTAGTGCTTTGCTGGATATTGCAGGACGAGAGCCACCTCAACTCAAGGCACAAGATTTAGGCTTTGTACTTGGTCCTCGAATTAATGCGGCTGGGCGTATGGAAACCATGGACATAGGTATTGAATGTCTCATGGCGAGCGATATGCAAACTGCCTATCCACTGGCGCAGCAGTTGAATCAGTTAAACGTTGAGCGTCGCCAGGTTGAAGCGCAGATGAAGCAAGAAGCTTTATCTGAATTAGCAAGCTTGCAATTGGATCAGGCAGATTTACCTGCAGCTTTAATTCTGTTTGAACCGCATTGGCATCAAGGGGTGATTGGCATTGTGGCTGGTCGCTTAAAAGAACAGTTTCATCGTCCAAGCATCGTTTTTGCGGCAGATGATGATGGCATTCATATCAAAGGTTCTGCACGTTCAATAGAAGGCGTGCATATTCGGGATGCGATTGAACTGATTGCGGAACAACATCCGCATTTGGTCAGCCACTTTGGTGGACATGCTGCTGCAGCGGGTTTAACCATACAGAAACAGCACTTTGAAGAATTCAAACAGGTTTTTGAGCAATTAATCTCGACTATGGATGAGTCGTTGTTCCATGCCACTTTATGGACCGATGGTGAATTGCCGACGGCAATTTTTCAAATTGATACAGTCGATCTGCTGCAAAACTTAACCCCATGGGGACAAAAATTTCCATCGCCGATTTTTGAAGGTGTATTCAAAGTTTTAGATTATCGCTGGTTGAAAGAAACCCATTTAAAACTGCGTTTGGCTTTGGATAATGGTCAAATTGTGGAAGCAATTGCCTTTAATGCCAGTGAAAAATTCGAATTTGATGCCATGCAAGATAGTGTTCGCCTGGTCTATGAACTGGATAAAAATGAATTTAATGGCAACGTGAGTTTACAACTGCGTGTCATGCATTTAGAACAATAAAAAAACCGCTCAAATGAGCGGTTTTTTGACTTTTAATCTGAGTGATTAGAAGCGGAATGTACCATTAATGCCAAAAGAATCAGCACCATCAGTAGTTGTATAGTTTACGCCCGCAGCAATGGCTGGAGTAAAGAATTTTTGAGCACGAACACCAAAAAGAGTATCTGACTCATCAGCAGTAGAATCAGCAATTGATACACCTACGCTTAATGTCGGATCAAGATAAAGATCTGCGCCTAAACGATAAGTTGTTTCATCACCCATATATGAGATACCTTCAAAATTGGCATAGTGATTACCAATTAAAGTCACATATTTGGCACGTAAAGATAAAGCAGTATCTTCACCTACGGTTACAGCATTTAAAAGGTTTGCAGTAAATCCATAGTTAGCAACTTGTACAGGATCTACATTTTCATTAGCTGCCCCAACAGCTAATAATAAACCCTCAATAGGTAAGTAACCGACTTCAAAAGCATAACCAGTATTATCTTCATCACCAAAATCGGTTTGGTTAAGAGCAGCGCTTACATAAAATTGTGTATTTGGAATAAAAAACTCGCCGTTGATCCCAAGTGCATCAATATCCTCATCTCCGTCGCCACTTGCATTAGCATAACCCAGACCTATATTGCTGGCTTTACTTAAGAACGCGGCTTCTGCTAACGGAGCATTTTTTACCTGAACCCCATTAAGATAATATTTACCATTAATAAAAATGGTGTCTAAATCCCCTAAATTCTCAATATCAGTGTTTTCATATCCAGCATTAATTTCAGCTTGATAAGCGTGAGTGGTTCCCAAAGTAGCAAGTAGTGCAGCAGAAAGAGCAATTTGTTTTAACATTTTAGAGTATCTCGGTTTTGTTATAAAAATATGACTGCTTCATGAACAGTTGTAACAAATTGTACAGTTTATATTCGCCCCGTCAATGTGCAAAAAATACCTAAATGCTTTATTTTAGAACAAAAAAATAGCCCATCCGAAGATGGGCTATTTCATTTAAATTATTTTAGATCAATTAGAAGCGGTACTTCGCAGCTACACCAAATGAGTTGTAGTCATTGTTACCAGCTTCACCGAAACCAACACGACCTTCAAGGCTAACTTGCTGGTTAAGGAATTTACGGGCATTGATGCCAAATTCACTTTGATCAGTTAAGTCATTGTTGTAGTAGTCAGCACCAACGCTTAGTGTTTTATCAATAAAGTAATCGGCAGCTAAGTTATACTCATCAAGATCACCAAATGAAGCACCTGCTTCTAGATTGATGTCATTACCGTTGCTTAATTGAGTAACATATTTTGCACGAAGTGTTGGATCTACACCGTCATCCTGATCATTATCCCAACCTTTTAAACCGGCTGCAATGAGTAAACCTGGAGCAGGGAGATAACCTACTTCTGCACTATATGTAGTTAAATCAGTATCGATAGTTCGTGGACCTAGATCAACTTCAGTATCGTTTTTAGCAATTCCTGCACCGATAAAGAAGTCAGTATTTGGAACATAGACTTCAGCATTTACACCATAGGTATTGCTTTCTACGTTATCACCTTGGTCTGCAAAAGTTGCTTGAGCACTTACATTACTTGCACGGTCAAGGAAAGCTGCTTCTGCAAGTGGAGCATTACGAGTTTGAACGGGGTTAAAGTAATAAGTACCATTTACACCTAAAGCGCTACCTGAACCGCCATTATCTGGGTCAACGTAAGCTGCTGCTGCGCCTACTTCGGCTTGGTATGCATTTGCTGTACCTGTTACTGCTAGAGCAGAAAGAAGTGCTGAAGCAATGGCTAATTTTTTCATGGATACTACCCCTTAAATTTATGGTTAAAATTAATACATTTTTTGTTACAAGTTTTAGTCTAGACCAAAATCAGATTGGGTCAATCCTCGCAAGGTTACTCAATGTTGCTAACGTAATGTTATGTAATTTTTTAATATTAAGTATTTGGAATGTATGAAATTATTTAAATGTTTTGTTTTATTAAGATTGTGGATAGTTCATGGATTTATGTGAATTTTTAATAAAATCTTTAGTATTTTGTAACAAAATAGAGAGTTAACATTAAAAAAACACCCTCATTT
The DNA here is from genome assembly GCF_004331155.1 of Acinetobacter terrestris. Classification (GTDB taxonomy): domain Bacteria; phylum Pseudomonadota; class Gammaproteobacteria; order Pseudomonadales; family Moraxellaceae; genus Acinetobacter; species Acinetobacter terrestris. Next base: position 46,720 of record NZ_SJNZ01000019.1, on the reverse strand, counting down.
GAGAGTGTTTTTAACTGTTTATTTTATGACTTATTGCTCAATTAAAAACCATATGTTGCATTGATATTGAATGCCTGAACATCATCGCCAAAACCTACTTCACCACCCACTGCAAAGTTAGAATTAACGAAATATTGAGAACGAATTGAGAAGAAATCGACATCCTCTTCAGCATCATCTTGAATATGATATGCAGCACCTAAGCTAAATGCTTGGTCGAAATAATAGTCTGCAGCAATCGTTACTTCATCCTCATCGCCAAATGCAGCATCAGCTTCTACATTCAAAAACTGAGCTTTGTTATTGCGTATTAGCCCTCTAAAATTGCATCCATGCTCTGTGTTATAATTGACAGGTATTTAAGCCTAGTATTCTGATTGAGAGTAATTCACGTGGAAATTAATCCTTATCTAAACCAATTAAAAGACTTAAACGACCGTGGTCAAACACTACGGGGGTATCTTTGACTACGATCTGAAAAAAGAGCGTTTAGAAGAGGTTCTCCGCGAGTTAGAAGATCCGGCGATTTGGAATGATCAAAGTCGTGCACAAGCCATGGCCAAAGAAAAAGGCGAGCTTGAAAACGTACTCAATGTACTTGAAGGTTTATCGACGCAGCTAGAAGATGCGCAAGCGTTGCTTGATTTGGCGGTTGAAGCAGACGACGAAAGCCTGCTAGAAGATGTGCAGGCAGAATTAGATGCGTCTGAATCGGAACTGGCAAAACTTGAATTCCGCCGTATGTTCAGTCATCCCATGGATCCAAACCCATGTTATGTGGAAATTCAGGCGGGTTCTGGTGGTACAGAAGCACAGGACTGGGCTTCAATGCTGCTGCGCATGTATTTGCGCTGGATTGAACGTCACGGCTTTAAAGCGGAATTGATGGAAGAGTCTGACGGTGATGTTGCCGGAATTAAATCGGCGACCATTCGTGTAGAAGGCGACTATGCCTATGGTTGGTTGCGTACCGAATCCGGTGTTCACCGTTTAGTGCGTAAATCACCCTTTGACTCGGGTAACCGTCGTCATACTTCATTCTCTGCGGTGTTTGTTTCGCCTGAAGTTGATGACAATATTGAAATTGATATTAATCCTGCGGACGTTCGTACCGATACCTATCGCGCATCCGGTGCCGGTGGTCAGCATATTAACAAAACTGACTCTGCGGTACGTTTAACCCATGCACCGACAGGTATTGTGGTGGCTTGTCAGAACCAGCGTTCACAACACGCCAATCGTGACCATGCCTGGAAACAGTTACGTGCAAAACTGTATGAACGTGAAATGCAAATTCGTAACGATGCTGCACAGGCGCTGGAAGATACCAAGTCCGATATCGGTTGGGGTAGCCAGATTCGTTCATACGTACTGGATGATTCGCGTATTAAAGACTTGCGTACCAGTGTGGAAAGCTCGAATACCGGTGCAGTGCTGGATGGTGACCTGGATAAATTTATTGAAGCCAGTTTAAAACAGGGTCTGTAATTTTATTATTTGAAAAACAGAGGCTGGTCCTCTGTTTTTTTAGCTTTAAAATTTGGTCATTCGATGTTGATAAAACTCAATGATCAGACAATGTTAGAATAGAGTGAAGTTGTACAAGATTGCAGCAAATTACAAAATGAATATACAGTATCGATAAATTTCGATATTAATATCGTATAAATTCGATATAATGATTTTTGGTAAGGTGCTGATCATGACATGAGTGAAATGAGATGGACACAGAAGCGATTTATAAAGCCTTAGCCAACCCGATTAGACGTCAGATTCTGCAATGTTTAAAAGAACCTGAGCGTTACATTTCCACTGAAGAGTGCGGAAATGATTTTAGTCGTGGCGTGTGCGCAGGGCAGATGGAAAAAATTGCCGATATTTCTCAATCGACCATGTCCAATCATTTGTCGGTGCTGCAACAGGCAGGACTGATTCATGTGACCAAATATGGGCAATGGTCTTATTTCTCGCGTAATGAAGCACTGATCCAAGAATTTTTACAACATTTACAGCACGCGCTTTAGACTAAATCAGTCCAGGCAAGCTGTAAGAGGATTGCTGGATGACAGATTTTTCAACACCGATTCAATTTGGTGAACTTAAACTTAAAAACCGTGTCGTGATGGCACCATTAACACGTAGCCGTGCTACAACAGACCGTGTACCGACCGCAATGATGGCCGAATACTATGCACAACGTGCCAGCGCAGGTTTAATCATTTCAGAAGCAACAGTGATTTCTGAAGAAGCCAATGGTTATGAAAAAACGCCTGGCTTATTTAGCGATGTGCAAGTAGAAGGCTGGAAACAGGTGACTGATGCTGTGCATGCCAAAGACGGTTTGATCGTGGCGCAATTGTGGCATGTGGGGCGTGTATCACACCCTGATTTATTAAACGGTGAAACGCCGGTTTCTGCCAGTGATGTCAAACAGGCGGGTCATGTCAGCTTGCTGCGTCCAAAACGTGAATATGTGGTGCCACGTCCACTGGAAATTTCAGAAATTCATGCCATTACCGAGCAATATAAACAGTCTGCCATTCATGCCAAAGCTGCCGGTTTTGACGGTGTGGAATTGCATGCGGCCAATGGTTATCTGATTGACCAATTCTTGCAAAGTTCAACCAATAAACGTAGCGATCTTTATGGTGGTTCTGTTGAAAACCGTGCGCGTTTTCTGCTTGAAGTGGTGGATGCCCTGATTGAAGTCTGGGGTGCAGGTCGTGTCGGTGTGCATCTGGCACCGCGTGGCGATGAGCATGATATGGGCGATGCCAATGCGAAAGAAACTTTTGGTTATGTGCTAGAAGAACTGGGTAAACGTAACATTGCCTTCTTCTTTACCCGCGAATATTTGGCGGATGACAGCATTAGCCTGGACATGAAAGCGCGTTCAAATGGTGTGCCTTATATTGCCAATATGCGTTTAAGCCGTGACGATGCACTTGAATTATTAAGCTCAGGCAAAGCCGAAGCAGTGTCTTTTGGTAAGGCTTATATCGCCAATCCTGACCTTTTCGAGCGTCTGGTAGAAGATGAACCTCTGAATGAGGTGAAGTTTGAAAATATGATTGGTACTGATGTGGCAGAAGGCTATATCGACTATCCATTCTTAAATAAGCAGCTGGCTGAAAGCTAAGTTGATCGATCAATAAAGCAGAATAAATCATTGCACAGAGCAGAATTCATTAACATGTGAAGGCTGCTCTGTTATATTTTGCCGATTGAACACAATTTGAGGCAACTTGTTTGGCTACTCCTTTTTGGTACAACGCAGCATTATCAGTCATTAAACCATTGTATCAATGGCGGATCAAAAAACGTGCGTTGGATATGGAGCAATTGCAACAAGAGTGTCTTGAGCGTTTTGGACCATTCCAGCAGCCTAAAAACCTGCATGCAATCTGGTTTCATGTGGTCTCTGTGGGCGAAACCAATGCGGCACAGCCCTTAATCGAACATTATTTAAAATTGGGTCATGCGGTTTTAGTAACCAATACCACCAAGACCGGACAGGCACGGGCCAAATCCCTGTTTTTAAAAGCCCCCTATGAGCATCTGTTCCAGGCGGTGTATTTGCCTGCCGATCAGAAAAAATTAGTTCAGGCGTTTTATCAAAAATATCAGCCAAAATTATTGGCCTTGGTAGAAACTGAAATCTGGCCGAATTTAATTGATCAGGCCCAGCAATTTAAAGTGCCGTGTTTATTGATCAATGCACGACTTTCAGAAAAATCTGCCCAAGGCTACAGCAAGGTTCCAAGGCTTAGCCGAGGCATGCTCAGTGGTTTAGACCAGTTACTGGCTCAAGATCAGGCGACTTTAGACCGTTTCCTAAATTTGGGCATGTCTGAGAATAAAAGTCAGGTATTGGGCAGTATCAAGTTTGATATTCATGCCCCTGAAAGCTTTATTCAACAGGCGCAGCAACTGAAACAAGACTGGAATTTAGCAGCACGTAAAATCATCACCATTGCCAGTACGCATGCACCTGAAGAACAAAAATTACTCAACGCATTAAAGCCTTATCTTAGCCAATATCCAGAGATTGTAGTGATTGTGGTGCCACGTCATCCGGAACGTTTTGACGAGGTGTTTCAGGGTGCAAAAGACCTAGATTTAAATACTCAACGCCGCAGTTTAGGTGAAATTATTGAGCCGCATACCCAAGTGTACCTAGCCGATAGTATGGGTGAGATGTGGTTGTGGTACGCCTTAAGCCAAGTCTGCTTTGTGGGCGGTTCATTGAATGAACCGGGCGGTGGGCATAATATTTTAGAGCCGGTTGCATTAAATGTGCCGACGGTTTTAGGTAAAAATTACTTTAACTTCCAGACCATTGTTGATGAGTTTGTCGCTGTAGGCGGCGTTAAAGTCGTGAACGATGCAGAGCAGGCGGCGAAAGTTTTAATTGAACTGTTAAATGATCAGGTAGCTGCAGAGCAACTGAACCAGCAGGCACAGCAAATCATGCTTAAAAATACAGGCTCGTTAGCAAAGCATATTGCGGTGATTGATCAGTATCTTTAAAAATCATTTGGGACTAGAGCATTCACGACCTCAAAATTATGGTTAAGTTTCTATTTTTTTCGTGTAGGTCTTTTTACTTTTAAAAGATTAAAAGTAACAAAAATCTTTTGCAGTGCTGAAGGTACATCCTGTACCTCAGCACTGCTGGCGACATCCATGTCGCCTTCCGTGTATCGAATGATTGCATATTTTTTTAGTACAGGATTCTATGAACATCGTCCTTCTTGACCCACGCCAAACTGAATCAGAAATCTGGTCGATTAGCTCGAAACGTCAGCTTGAACATTTAAAACAGCATGTTGATGTGCAAGTCGGAGACACATTAAAAGTGGGGATTCGCGAAGGGAAACGTTACCTGACCGAAGTTGTCGAAGTGACCGAACAAGCCATAAAATTAAAACCAGTTAAAGAAGAAACTGTTCCGGTGAAACTAGCGGTGACTTTAATTGTGGCCATGCCACGTCCTAAAGTGCTACGCCGTTTAATTATGGACAGTGTCACGCTGGGCGTAGAGAAAATTATTCTTTTGCACAGTTATCGAGTCGATAAAAGCTATTGGCAAACGCCATTTTTACAGCAGTTAGATCAATATGTAACGCTGGGTCTGGAGCAAGCCGGGGATACAATTGCACCCCAAATTGAAATCTATAAACGCTTTAAACCTTTTGTAGAGGATGTACTGCCCAGTTTAGTTACAGCGGATTGTCCGGCCTATGTGGCCCATCCTTATGCAGAGATGAAAATGCCCTTTGCGATTGATCATCCATGTACGATTGTGATTGGACCCGAAGGCGGTTTTATTCCCTATGAGGTCGATTTACTGATAAAAAACGGCTGCCAGGCAGTAAGCCTCGGCAACCGTATTCTCCGTACTGAGACAGCTATTTCTTATGTTTTAGGTCGGCTGTTTAGCACGGGCTGAAGCATCTTCATGGCCTTCACCACGATAGACTTTGACTTCCTGTACTGGATAAGGAATAGAAACATTATGTTCGGCAAAGGCCTGAATCACCCGTTCCTGTACGGCACTGATCGACGTTCCCATACCTGTTTCAGTCGTATCGACCCACCAGAACGCTTTTAAGGTAATCGAGAAGTCAGCCAGTGCGATTACATTCACGCTAAACCCAGGCTGGCTCAGGATTGTTGGATCTTTATCCAGAATGGCAGTAATAATATCTTTGGCTTTTTGGATATCATCTTCATAACCAATACCGACCACAAATTCACAGCGGCGACGGGTATATGCCGTATTTACGGTCACTGCGCTGGTATAAACGGTTGCATTTGGAATGACGATACGACGTCCATCGGGTGAACGTAAAAAAGTTGCACGAATCTGAATATCTTCAACCGTACCTTCCATGCCCGATACGATAATGTCATCACCAATTTTGAACGGTTCACCCAGCAAAATCAGAATACCGGAAAGCAGGTTCTGGAAAATATCCTTGAACGCGAAACCGATCGCGACCGAACCAATCCCCAATGCGCTCATCAGCTGACCCGGGGTGAATCCCGGAATGGCAATGACCATGGCAATCAGGAAACCAAAGAACATGATGGCTGAACTACCGACCCGGTTGAGTACCAGAACCAGATTCTGTTTGGTATAGGTGCGGTCTGTTAAAGCTTTACGGACAAAAAATTTAAACAGTTTTGACAGTAAATAGAAAATCGTAAACACCACCAGCGCAATACAGATATAAGGTAAACGTTCCCAAAATGCCTCGACAAATTTGTCGATGGTCGAATAGGCATCATTGTATTTTGTGGTGTGTTCAAGCACGGTTTGTGCGGTTTTTTCGCCTGCTTCGTGCAACAGGTCTGAGGTGCCTTGGGTCACTTCACTCAAGGCATTGTTTTGTTCAGCCACTGGTTTTCCGAATCATAAAAATTATGCGCTATTTTGCCTGAAACTCAGCAATAATTTAACCAGCAATATGTGGCATTCCCGCTAGTTTTGTGAAAAAACTGTCAGCCTGTCTAAAAGTATTGAGTGCCTTTTTGGATCACTTCTTGCGGCATTTCCAGTTCACCGGCACCAAACATATACGACACGATGCTGCCTGAAGCCAGGAAACTTAACACAGTGATGATAATCATCAACCAGGCCAATATTTTTTCCCAGACCGGGGTTTCACGCGGCAGACCATAGTTGTTGATGCCTTTGGTGCCTGAACCCAAAAGCAGGTACAGACCCATAAAAATATTCAGCAGTGGCACCAGAAACAGCAAAATCAGCCAGCCAGTACGGTTCAGGTCATGCAAACGGCGTACCGTAATCACGATCAGGAAATAGATATACAGTACCAAAATCACCACGAAGCCGAGGCCTGCGATTCCTGTCAGAGTATTCACAAACTGATTGTCCACCGACAGGGTATTCAGGTTGAAAAGCCCCATGGTCAGGCTTAGTGCAATGGTGGCAAAGAAGGTAATTAAATGGACAAAGCCATACCAGCCAATTGAACTCAAACGACCGAAACGCCCTTCTGGAGAGAGCGGATTATCTGCCTTGACCGGTTGCGGTCGGGAAAAAAAAGGAGATGAGTCTTGCGGGTTCATATGCTTTTCCGGGTAAGAAGGAGGTAATAAAATGGAGGTTGTCGTAAAGCAGTGAAAGCATTTTCTTGTTAAATTATAAGATCAAATGAACAGATCAGATACGAACAAGATCATTTTTTTTGTTGTATACGATAAGCAGTCTGTGTTTTAACTTGTATAAACAAACTACGACCAAAGCATGATTGAAGCGGTTGAAAAATAATCGTCATACTGTGGGTATGCAGTCAATAAAATCAAGAACGTGGCATGGCATCTCGTGATGAGATGAAAAGAGCAAGGAAGTACCTATGAAAGAGATCTATCCTGTACCAGAAGAATTTAAAAAAACCGCTCGCACCAATGAGTCTGAATATTTCGAGCGTTATCAGAAATCCATTGATCAGCCTGATGAATATTGGGCAGAACAGGCCAACAAACTGGACTGGATTAAACCTTTTAGCCAAGTCAAAAACACCAGTTTCGACAAGGATAATTTCAAGATCGAATGGTTTGCCGATGGACAGCTGAACCTGAGTGCCAATTGTCTGGACCGTCATTTAAAAGAACATCCGCATAAACCTGCAATTATTTGGGAAGGCGATCATCCTTCACGGCATAAAATTATTTCCTTTAAAGAACTGCATGATGAAGTCTGCCGTTTTGCCAATGTACTCAAAAAACATGGCGTGACCAAAGGCGACCGTGTGGTGCTGTATATGCCCATGACCTCTGAAGCGGCCATTTCTATGCTGGCTTGCGCACGAATTGGTGCGGTGCACTGTGTGGTATTTGGTGGTTTCTCGCCAGACTCACTGGCCAGTCGGATTGAAGACTGTCAGGCAAAAGTCGTGATTACTGCCGATTCCGGCATGCGCGGTGGCAAGCCGATTCCACTGAAAGAAAATGTCGATGCGGCACTCAAGGTGCAGGGAACCGAGTCCGTTCAAAATGTGATAGTGGTGCACCGTACCGGCAACCCGATTGAACTTAAGGAAGGACGTGACCTGTGGTATCACATGGAAATCATGTCGGTCAATGAAATCTGCCCCCCTGAACCGATGAATGCCGAAGATCCTTTATTTATCCTGTATACATCAGGTTCAACCGGCAAGCCCAAAGGTGTGCTGCATAGCACCGGTGGCTATCTGACTTATGTGAACTCGACTTTCCGTGAAGTCTTTGATATCAAGCAGGATGATGTGTTCTGGTGTACTGCAGATGTCGGCTGGATTACCGGGCATTCCTATGTGCTATACGGGCCATTGTCGAACGGTACTACCACGGTGATGTTTGAAGGTGTACCACAATATCCGACCTGGGCACGTACCGGCCATATTGTCGACAAGCACAATGTCACCATCCTCTATACCGCCCCAACGGCAATTCGCGCCATGATGCGTGAAGGTGATGCCTTTGTCCGTGAGAGTGACCGCAGCAGCTTGCGTCTAATCGGATCTGTCGGTGAGCCGATTAATCCGGAAGCCTGGAACTGGTATTACACCGTGGTTGGTGAAAGCCGTTGTCCAATTGTCGATACCTGGTGGCAAACCGAAACAGGCGGGATTTTAATTTCACCCTTACCGGGTGCAACCGATTTAAAACCGGGTTCTGCCACCCGACCATTATTTGGCATCCAACCGGCGATCGTCGATGCTGAAGGGAAAGAGCTGGAAGGCGAAGCGGAAGGCAACCTGATTATCAAGGATTCCTGGCCGGGACAGATGCGCACCATCTGGGGCGATCCTGAACGTTTTATTGAAGCCTATTTCTCGACTTATCCAGGGACTTATTTTACCGGAGATGGTGCACGCCGTGACCGAGATGGCTATTACTGGATTACCGGACGGGTCGATGATGTATTAAATGTCTCCGGACACCGTTTAGGCACGGCAGAAGTGGAAAGTGCCCTGGTGGCACACGAGCATGTCGCTGAAGCTGCCGTGGTCGGCATGCCGCATGACATTAAGGGTCAGGGCATCTGTGCATTTGTGACCTTGCAGGCCGATTTTGAGGAATCTGACGAGCTGCGTAAAGAACTGGTCAGCTGGGTACGCAAGGTATTAGGACCCGTCGCTACACCGGATGCTTTGTATTGGGCACCCGCCTTGCCAAAAACCCGTTCCGGTAAAATCATGCGCCGCATTTTAAGAAAGATTGCTGCCAATGAGCTGGATACCTTGGGCGATACCTCAACCTTGGCAGATCCACAGGTGGTGGACAATCTGATTGCGACCGTCTACCCCGACAAGTAAGTCATTTTATTTATACCGCCTGTATTTTTCAGGCGGTATTTTTATTTTGCGTATAAGGACTGCAGGCATTGAGATAAAGCAGCAAAACATCATCTGCTAAGCTAAAAATATAGGAATAATCAGACAATATTATGAATGCTTCAACACCGTTAACCTCAGCTCAACCGATTGAGATCGCCCGACAACTGGCCGAACAGTTTGCAACCACTGCCGCAGAACGTGACAAGCAGGGTGGCAACCCAAAATCCGAGCGTGATTTAATTCGTCAAAGTGGCTTATTGGGTCTGTCTATTCCAACCCAATATGGTGGGCAAGGGGCAACGTGGAAAACAATTTTTCAAACCATTCAGACGATTGCTCAAGTCGATAGTTCACTTGCGCATGTTTATGGTTTTCATCATTTACTGATTGCAACGGTACAACTGTTTTCACAACCTGAACAATATGGCAAATGGTTTCAGCAAACTGCTCAGGAAAACCTGTTTTGGGGCAATACTTTAAATCCGTTGGACCGACGCACTACAGCAGTGAAAGTCTCTGAACATGAATATATCTTTCATGGTGATAAAAGCTTTTGTTCAGGTTCGATGGATTCAGATGTACTGCTTTGCTCAGGTTATAACGAGGATGGAAAATTACTGATTGGCGTGATTCCGACTGCGCGCGACGGGGTCAGTTTCTTGGGTGACTGGAACAATATGGGACAACGCCAAACTGACAGTGGCAGTAGTCATTTCGAGCAGGTCAAAATTCAAGAAGATGAATTGCTGCTCAATCCGGGACCGCTGAGTACGCCGTATTCGAGCTTACGCCCTTTAGTGGCACAGCTGATTTTTGTGCATATGTTCTTGGGCGTAGCCGAAGGCGCTTTTGAAACTGCAAAACAAACTGTGCAAAGCCAGAAAGCATGGTCAAAATCATTGGCTGAAAATGCAGTCAATGATCCATTCATGCAAAAGCACTTTGCCGAGTTTTATGTGCAACTGGAAGGGGTACGTTTACTGGCCAATAAAGCGGTAGAGACCTTGCAGAACGCTTGGGATATCGGCGAGAACCTAACAGCCGAGCAACGTGGTGAAGTCAGTATTGCCATTGCCACTGCAAAAATTGCTGCGACCAATACTTCGCTGTTTGTGACGCAAAATATTTTCCAAGTGATGGGTGCACGTGCGACCACAGCCAAACTGAATCTAGACCGTTTCTGGCGAAATGTGCGTACCCAGACGCTGCATGACCCGATTGATTATAAATATCAGGAAGTGGGCGAGTGGGTGTTGACCGGCAAAGTGCCTGATCCAAGTTTTTATTCTTGATTGAGCGCCCTATCCAAAACTCAAAAAGCCTTTAGATCAAGGCTTTTTTATGACTCGAAGCAAATCAAACTAAGACAAGAAAGCTTAACGCTGATGGATATTTTCCAGGGTATCCACCAAGGTTCGGGTCATCTGGTCAATTTCGTAATTTACTTCATCACCAACTTTGACATCTTTCCATGTGGTTAAACGAAGTGTTTCAGGGATCAAATCAATCGAGATTTCACTCGCTTGACGATCGACACGGTTGATGGTGAGGCTGCAACCATTCAGCCCTATAAAACCTTTTAGAAAGAAGTATTTGATATTGCCGTCTGGAATCTGCAGGTCAATGTGGAAAGTCTCACCGCGCTGTTCAAGAGCTTTAACAATTGCAGTGCCTTCGATGTGTCCATACAGGTTATGCCCGCCATTTTCTGCACCAACTTTGGCAGAGCGTTCAATATTGACCGCATCACCGACTTTTAAATTTTTTAAGGTAGTGAGTGCCAAAGTGACATCAGAAATATCAAAATGAATTTGATTCAGTGCGGCATCAATGGTGGTGACTGTCAGGCATACGCCATTGATGGCAACACTTGCACCAATAAAAACATCGGCAAAAAAGTGCTGCTGGTTGCTCACCACAATCGTAATAAAACCATCACCTTTTTTAATTTCAATGATTTTTTCCAAGCCTTGAACAATACCTGTATACATTGACATTTTCCTTATTCAGATGACTTCGATTGTAAGGAGCAATCTGGAATCTGACTACTGTATTTGCATAAAAAAAACCCTCAGGCCGAGTCCTGAGGGGATGAAGTGGGGTAAAGCATTATTATTATAATGGGATGGCTTAAGCTGATTTTGCCTGTAGCTGTTCGGCCTGCTTTGCTTCGAGTTCACGCACCAAAGGCAAGACCTTCTGACCAAAATATTCCACTTCTTCAATACAGTGCAAGAAGCCGGAAAGAACCAGGTCGACACCGATATTTTTAAGCAGCACAATACGTTCAGCAATTTGCTGCGGTGTACCAATCAGGTTGGTTTTAAAGCCATCGTTATACTGCACCAAATCTTCAAAGCTTGATTTTGCCCAGTTGCCTTCACCTTCAGCAGTGGATGCACCGGCTTCGCGGGTGGCATCACCGAAGTTTTTTACTGCCTTGATGTTGGCCTTGTCGATGATTTCTTGCAGCACGGCTTTGGCTTCTTCTTCGGTATCACGGGCAATAATGAAAGCATTGACACCAATTTTTACCTGATGGTTATTCACTTTGGCTTTTTCACGAATATCATCAATCTGTTTTTTCAGCTCTTCAGGCGTATTGCCGTTGGTGAAGTACCAGTCGGATACGCTTGCTGCCATATCGCGTGCTGCACGTGAACTGCCGCCCTGGAAAATCTCAACCGGCTTGTTTGGCAATGGCTGTGGACGTAGCGTGTAATCTTTAAACTGATAGAACTTACCATCAAAATTAAAGTGATCTGTATTCCAAATGCCACGTAAGCTGCGAATAAATTCTTCGGAACGGGCATAACGCTGATCGTGTTCTGGCCATTCTTCGCCAATTGCATCAAATTCACCACGGAACCAGCCACTGACCACGTTAATCGCGATACGGCCATTGGTCATTTGATTAATGCTGGCCAATTGTTTTGCTGCCAGAGCAGGTTTCCACGGTCCCGGTAAAATTGCTGCAATCAGTTTGATTTTTTCAGTTTTCGCCAATAGCGCATGACTAAAACTGACCGATTCATGCTGGTTTTCTGCGCCGTAGCTTGACGCAAAACGAATCTGGGTTAAGCCGTATTCAAAACCGCTTTTTTCTGCCGCTTGGGCTAAGCGGACATTGTACTCATAGCTCCAGTCGGTGCGCTGTTCGATGTTGCTGACCACGAAACCGCCGCTGACATTGGGTACCCAATAGGCAAATTTTACATTGTTGTCTTGCTGCGCTTGTTGTTGTGACATTTTTAAACCCTCGAGTTGGAAGCCGCTAATTAAGCGACTTGAGTCTTCGGTGATTTTTTGCTGTGCAAGCGTGATTCTGCTGCATCCAGGCTTGGCACTGCCGCAGAAGGAAGCACTTCTTCCTGCTCGATTTGTTTATTAATGCCCAGGTTTTGGTTGGCTTGTTGGGTTTTCTCTTTGACCACTTCTGCACGTTGACCTTTTGCCGGTGCCCATTCAAGAATTGGTAGCGCACGTGCTACGGCCAAAGTAATACGGTCACGCAAGAATTCGCTGTGAATGGTGTATTCAGGCGTGAAATCGCGGTCAGTCGCGTAAACACCGATTGGCAAAGTTTGTGCCTGGAAGAAGCTAAACAATGGACGTAACTGGTGTTCAAGAACCAAGGCATGACGTTCAGAACCGCCTGAAGCCGCAAGTAGCACAGGCACATCGACCAATGCGGTTTGTTCTACAAAATCGAAAAAGTGTTTAAATAAACCGGTAAATGATGCGCGGTACACTGGCGTCCCGACAATCAGTGCATCTGCTGCTTCTACGGCAGCCAAGTCATCTTGTACCCGCTGTGGTAATTGATTGCGGTAGATCGCACCGCCCATCAATTGACCAATTTCGCTGAATTTAATGAAATGGACATTAATCGGGGTGGCTTCACCCAGTTCGTCCAGAATCGCTTGAACCAAAGCTTCAGTTTTTGACGGGTTGTTCAAACCACCCGATACAGCAACAATATTTAAGGGTTTTTGTGTATTTAAAATAGACATTTTGGAATAACCTAAAACAATAAAATCTCGGAATGTGTTTATTAATCAACAGTTGGCATATGCTGTAAAATAAGCAAATACAGAAAAGTTATCTGATTTTAAGATATAACGAAAATTGTGATTAACTGGCGTTTTAAGGCTTGTTAATTATTTGATTTATAGGTTTATCTTGATTATTAATAAGCATTTTTCTTTAGACGATAAAATTTATATGAAAAAGTGATTAGATTGAAAGAAATTAAGAAAATACATAATTTTGCCAATTTGTGAGTGTGAATATCGGCTTAAATGTAAAAATAGTGAGATCTTGCATATCCTTAAATGCGTGACTATGGTTAGAATAGAAACCACTGTGCACAAGATCCTTCATGTCGCTTATGAATATTTTAATCGTTGATGACCATCCGCTGTTTCGTCATGCCTTAATTCAGGCCGTTCGTTACAGCTTACCGCAAGCTCAAATTCATGAAACAGCTGCAGTAAATGAGTTGTACGAACGCTTAGATAACGGACCAGAACCGGATTTGGTTTTATTGGATTTAAATTTACCAGGCGCTTCGGGCTTTTCAGCTTTGGTTCACGTCCGTGCACAATATCCCTCAATTCCAATTATTGTGGTTTCTGCGCATGAAGAAACTTCAATTATTCAACGTGCCATTGCGCATGGTGCAATGGGCTATATTCCTAAATCAGCACATCCAAGCCATATTGGCGAGGCGATTCGCCAGGTGCTGGAAGGTGACATCTGGTTACCGCCAAACTTGCCTGCCAACCTGAATTTTGATCCACGTGCCGCAGATGAAACTGCGCTGGCAGAACGTATTCAATCGCTGACACCGCAACAATTCCGTGTATTGATGATGGTGGCTGAAGGTTTACTGAATAAACAGATTGCTTATGAGCTTGATGTCTCTGAAGCAACCATTAAAGCGCATGTCACTGCCATTTTCCGTAAATTGAATGTACAAAACCGTACTCAGGCAGTATTGGCGATCAGTGCGTTAAATATTGAAGAAAAGAGAATGTAATCTGCTAAACCCAGCATTGAACGAAAAAGGTACTTGATGAAAGTGCCTTTTTTATTGCGAGGTTTATTGCGCGAGATGTTTTGAAATTCAAAGCCTTTAGTGTTTTAGATTAGGCGACGTAGCTTTGTCTGGGGGTATGGTCTGTGCAAAATAATGGATTTAATGCACATTGCAGATCATCAATTTGCTCTTGAGATACATATGCTTGTTCTTTTAGATATTCAGCCACGCTTTCATCTCGTAAACTTAAAAATGCCGCATCATATACGCCTAAATCGACAAATAAAGTCGCAGTTTCCAGACTGTTAAAACGGTCTAAATAGACATCACTGCCATACAGCAGGAAGATATGATCTTCATTGGCATGGGCATTTACCTCTAAGTGCTGTGCCAATTCCAAAGGTGGGGTCTTGATAAAAAGCAGATCAGACAATTCATCAAACTGGGTGGTATCGAGCAGATTCTCATCGGTTTTGACTTTGCCCAGCCATGCTTTAAAGACCAGCACCGCACCCCCGCGCAATAACATGCTCCAAATCTGGTGACGTACTGCATCGCTTAAGTCTTTAGATTCGGCTTTTAAGGACTGGATCAGCTTATCTTCTTGTTCAGCAAGTCGGTCAAATAAACCCAAGCCTTGCGGTTTATAGGCAGCAGGACTGAATACATCAAAATTCAATTCATCAAACACTTGTAATGCAAGCGGAACCGCACTTTGATACAAGGTGTTTAATGCCTGAATATGTGTGTCTTTCAAGTGGCTGGGCTTGAATAATTCAGTCCATTGAATTTCAGGTAACAGGGCATTGGCACCATATTGACGGTAAAATTGTTGCGATTGATCTACGCCATGGCTTCTGGCTTCAGAAATGTTCATCTTAAACTCCTGGATTTTTCTATGATGATCAGTTTCTTGGGCAGTGTTTTGATGTACGTACTGATACAGAAATTAAACTGATCATTTGTTGCTCTCATATATGAGCCAGGATGGCGACGAACGGAATACGACTAAAGTTATAGAGTGGCTTTTTATTAAAAAAATACCTTTAATAATAATAATTTGCGAAATTGTAACTAATTATACAAGTGTATATTTGAATTTTGATGTTCTTTGCCATAGAAAATACAGGGTTGGAGTTTTTGGTCAATACAACAGACCTGAAAATAAGACTTTTTCAACAGTTTTGCCTAGGTGGAAAATTAAATTGCCAGTACGCGTAACTATAGGTGTTTTTGTGTAAAAAAACGTCCATTTCAGCAAGGTGAAATGGACGTCTGATTTTACAGTTTAGGCTTAGGAGTTAGAGATTTTTAATCCCGATAACCATGAACGAAGTGAGGCCGGTTTTAACGGTTTTTTCAGCAGCACAATATTCAGTTCTTTCAAATGTTGTGGCAGTTCAGGATCTGAATCTGCGGTAATCAATGCCACAGGAACTTGCTCTTGACGATTTTCCAGAATGAAATCGAGACCAATTTTACCGTTATTCAAATGCTGGTCGACCAGCCACACTTGAATGTTTTCTTGCTGAATCAGTTCTAGCGCCTGTTCAGGTTCCGTCGCTTTAAACACTTGGTAACCCCATTTGGTCAGCAAGGTCGACATGCCTTCCAGAATGGTTTCATCATTGTCCAGGCATAAAATTTTATAGGCTTTGCTTTTCAGCGGAATTGCCTGGACTGGTGTTGCCACCACTTTCGGTGCTTCCACAATCGGCACTTCAATCATGAAGCAAGAACCTTTGCCATATTCAGAATAGACGTGTACCGGGTAGTCCAGCAGGCTGGTCATGCGTTGCACAATGGCTAAGCCGAGTCCCAGACCTTGCTCACCCCAAGGCGAGGTATGACCGCAGCGTTCGAACTCCTGAAACAGTTTAATGCGCTGTTCTTCTGCAATCCCCGGACCGGTATCCCAAACCCCAATACGGATATTGTTGGGTTTTTCTGCAGAACGCAGAACACCGACAATCACCTTGCCTTTAGCGGTATAACGCAAGGCATTGCTGACAAAGTTTTGAATAATACGGCGAATCCACTGCGGATCGGTATCAATCCAGAACTGGGCATCATGCACACTGAGTTTAATGCCACGTTGCGCCGCAATCGATTTAAATTGCAGTTCCAGGTCACTGAGCAAGTCATGCAGGGGATATGATTGACGCTTGGGTTGAATGGTACCCCCTTCTAAACGCG
The DNA here is from genome assembly GCF_004331155.1 of Acinetobacter terrestris. Lineage (GTDB taxonomy): Bacteria > Pseudomonadota > Gammaproteobacteria > Pseudomonadales > Moraxellaceae > Acinetobacter > Acinetobacter terrestris. The sequence continues at coordinate 30,133 of NZ_SJNZ01000019.1, read as the reverse complement.
CAATATCCAGTAGGGCAGACAACATGCTTTCTGCACCATGCAAGGCACGATCCAGTTGTTGTAATGTCTTGCGGTCTTCATCCGACTGCACGCTTTGTTCTAAAGCTGTACTAAACAAACGCGCGGCATGCATCGGTTGTAACAAGTCATGACTGGCCGCTGCAATAAAGCGACTTTTCGACATATTGGCGCGGTCGGCTTGTTCGCGTGCCAGTTGTTGTTCGGAAAGCGCATTGGCAAGCTGCTGGGTTCGATCCTGAACGCGTCCTTCAAGCACCGCTTCATTTTCACGGAATGCGGTAATGTCGGCAAAAGTGGTGACGAAACCACCGCCTTCAATCGGGTTGCCACGCATCTGAATCACCCGGCCATCTTTACGGATCCGTTCAAATTCATGCGCGCTGCCCATAGCCATCCAGTGAATCCGTTTACGTACGTGTTCTTCAACTGAACCCGGACCGCATTCACCACGTTCTGCGTTATAGCGAATTAAATCTGCAATTGGACAGCCGACATAGACAATGTCTTTTGGATAATCGAACAGTTTAAGGTACTGATTATTCCACGCCACCAGACACATATTTTCATCAACCACACTCACCCCTTGGGTCATATGGTCAATCATGGTCATGATCAGGTTTTGGTTAAAACGCTGCCATTGCGATGCCTGATCCAGAATGTTCGCCACCTGACCGAGGGCTAAACCATTATTCACCATTGCAGTGGTGAGCAGGGTACGTGCGGAAGCTGAACCGATGGTTCCTGCCAGATATTGCTCGGTGAAGCGCCACCACATGCCGTTGGCACTGCTATTTTCATTCAGGATGACATTGTTTTGCGCACAGAATTGGCGGAAGGCTTTTGTCGTGGGGCCTTCGCCAGTAATCCGTTTGGCGAGGGCAATTAAATCGCCCACTTTGAGACGGGCAACATCATGCTGCAGGTAATTAATGTCACTGGTTGTACTGTGGGAGGGTAAGGGCTTGGTTTCATAATAGAAGAAACTTTCCGCTTGAATCTGCTCTGCAATACTGGGACGGAAAATTCGAGATACCCAAACATAGAGCAGGATATTCAGACCTAAAGACCAGACCACGCCATGGGTCAATGCTGCAAAAGACTGAAAACCGAGCAAGGCTTCTGGACGTAACCAGTTAATTCCAAAAGGCCCGAGGCTCAGCAATTGCTGGGTAAACTGACTATATTCCGCAGGCAAGCTACGCAGCACAGTTGGAAATAGCAAGGTATATGCCCACATCACAAAGCCGGTAATCAGACCTGCATAGACCCCTTGCTTACTGCCGCCACGCCAATACAGTCCACCAATCAGGGCAGGGGAGAATTGTGCCACTGCACTAAACGCGAGCAAGCCAAAAACAGAGAGTTGGTCAATGTCATTAAAGAAATGGAAGAACAGGAAACCCAATAACATGACGGCTAAAATGCAGATGCGACGGGTAAATTTCAGTACCAAAGGCAGACGTTTATCGTGACGTGAAAGGATGCCCGTGCGCCAGAGTGCCGGCATAATCAGGTCATTACTGAGCATGATCGACAAAGCGACCGAGGACACCAACAGCATGCCTGTTGATGCAGAAAAACCACCCAGGAAAGCCAATAACGTCAACCAGTCCTGGTTATAACTGAGCGGCAAGGACAGAACAGCCACATCGGGAATGGCTAAAAATTGCGGTGCGGCATGTAATGCCCAGCTGGCAATTGGAATAATCGCGATGGTGGTCAGAATCAGATAAGTGGCAAACCAGCGACGTGCCCCACGAATATGTTTTTCATCGCGTAGTTCAACTACAGCCACATGGAATTGGCGCGGCAAACAAATGACCGCCAGTGCTGCCAATACCGTTTGTACCCAAAACGTTTCCGGCACACCAAACAGTTGAACTTCTTTAAAGGTATCAGCAACATCGCTTGAAATTTGTTTTAAATTGTCCGGAGAATCAAACACAAAAAACAAGGCAACACAGAGTAAAGCAAATAATTTAACAAAGGACTCAAACGCAACCGCCAACATTAAACCGCCATGTTGTTCGGTATTGGCAATTTGCCGGGTGCCAAAAATCATGGCCAAAATGGCCAATACCCCAGTCAAGAACAGCACGCCATTGGTGGTGCTTTCTATGCCAGAGTCCTGTTGCAGAATCACCGCAGCACTTAAGGCAATCGCTCTGAGCTGCAAGGCCAAATAGGGAATAATGGCGATGACGGCAAGAATGGTGACGAGGGAGGCCAATGTCCCGCTTTTGCCATAGCGAGCTGCAACAAAATCGGCAATGGAGGAAATGGCATGATGCTGACGCACTCGGCCCAAGCGTCGCCAAATATCGTATCCGACTCCGACAAAGATCAAGGGTCCCAGATAAATGGGCAGGAAGATAATGCCTTCGCGAACAGCGGCACCGGTTGCGCCATAGAATGTCCAGGATGAACAGTAAACCCCTAAAGTTAAACTAAAGAGTAGCATGCGACCACGGGTACTTAATCGACTCGCGTGTTTTTCCCCAAAAAATGCACAAATAAAAAGTAATGCGATATAGAGGGCGAGAACCCCGATAATGAGCCAGCTGTTCATATTGCCTACAGTGTAAAACTATATCGTAATGATACCCTATCTGATAATCTGACCAGTGTAATTGGTTAAAATTTAACGACCAAAGTATTAATTACAACTACCCAACAAGATTGTTAAGTTATACAACGTAATAATTCGAATTAAAAAATAGTGCCTAAGGCTGGGCGCAAACAGGAGCATGGGTTATGGATGAGAGACAGGTAGAGCAAATTCTACAGAATCCGAAATTTAAACAGATGGTCAGTAAAAAAAGCACACTGAGCTGGACACTTACAGCAATTATGTTGTTCGTCTACGTGGGTTTTATGCTGCTTGTTGGTTATAACAAAGAATTCTTGATGAGTTCTTTTAGCGGTGGTGTAACAACGTGGGGAATGCCACTGGGTCTAAGCATCATCGTATTATCATTTCTACTTTGCGGTGTGTATTCCTATATTGCGAACAATAAGTTGGATCCATTAACACAAGAAGCAATGAGAGAAGTAGAAGCAATTGCCAAAGAAAAAGGACCGCACTAATATGAAATGGAATTCATTGAAGGCTCAAGCCCTTGCAGCATTAACGCTGCTAATGTCGGGTATGGCCATGGCTGGCCCAGATCTCGGAGCCGCTGAACAGCAGGCAACCAACTGGCACGCGATCATTATGTTCGTGATCTTTGTTGCTTTCACATTGGTAATTACCAAGTGGGCAGCGAAGCAAACCACCAGTACCACAGATTTCTATACTGCCGGTGGCGGGATCTCAGGTTTTCAAAATGGTTTAGCGATTGCCGGTGACTATATGTCAGCTGCGTCGTTCCTGGGTATTTCTGCACTGGTGTTCAGTTCAGGTTTTGACGGTTTACTTTACTCACTGGGTTTCATGGTGGGTTGGCCAATCGTATTGTTCCTGGTGGCTGAACGTCTACGTAACCTCGGTAAATTCAACTTATCTGACGTAGTGTCTTTCCGTTTGGAAGAAAAACCAGTACGTACTTTGGCTGCGATCAGTTCACTGGTTGTGGTTGCGTTCTACCTCATCGCTCAGATGGTTGGTGCAGGACAGCTGATCAAACTGTTGTTTGGTTTGAACTACAACATCGCAGTTGTGATTGTTGGCTTGCTGATGATGGCTTACGTGATTTTCGGCGGTATGCTGGCAACCACTTGGGTACAGATCATCAAAGCGGTGATGTTACTTTCAGGTGCAACCTTCATGGCATTTATGGTCATGAAAGGCGTGGGCTTTAGCTTCACTGAAATGTTTGAACAATCGATTCAGATCTTCTCTAAAGTACATGATGTCAGTTTGGCTGAAGCCGGCAATATCATGGGACCAGGTAAGCTGGCTGCAAATCCGATTGATGCAATCTCGCTCGGTCTTGCATTGATGTTTGGTACTGCAGGTTTACCGCACATTTTAATGCGTTTCTTTACAGTGAAAGATGCGAAAGAAGCACGTAAGTCAGTGGTGGTTGCAACAGGTTTCATTGGTTATTTCTACCTTTTAACCTTCATCATCGGTTTCGGTGCGATCATGTATGTATCGAATAACCCGCAATTCCTTGATGTAGCGAAAATGGCCGTTACTGGCAAGTTAGAGCTTGTGGGTGGTAACAACATGGCTGCGGTGCACTTGAGTGATGCGCTTGGCGGTGACCTGTTCATGGGCTTCATTTCAGCGGTGGCATTCGCAACGATTCTTGCCGTAGTGGCAGGTTTGACCTTGTCTGGTGCTTCAGCAATTTCACATGACTTGTATGCAAACGTATTCAGAAAAGGCCGTACTACGCCTGAATCTGAACTTCGCATGTCAAAAATCGCGACTTTAGGTCTTGCAATTTTTGCGATGATTTTGGGTATTTTGTTCGAGAAACAAAACGTTGCCTTCATGGTCGGTTTGGCATTCTCTGTAGCTGCATGTGCCAACTTCCCGGTACTTGTGCTGTCAATGTTCTGGAAAGGCTTGACCACGCGCGGTGCGGTGATTGGCGGTGTGGTAGGTCTAGGGCTTGCAGTGCTGCTGATTGTGCTGTCTAAAGCCGTTTGGGTAGATACATTAGGCATCTCTGATACACCAATCAATCCGTTTAATGGTCCTGCAATCTTTGCAATGCCATTGTCGTTCTTCTGCTGCTGGTTGTTCTCGGTGACTGATAATTCAGCACGTGCACAAGCAGAGCGTAAAGCATTTGACGCACAGTATGTTCGTTCAATGACAGGTATTGGCGCATCAGGTGCATCTGATCACTAAGACTTAAAATTGACAAGATAAAGAAGTCCCTGCGGGGACTTTTTTATGGTCTGAAAATTCAAGATGAGCTTTATTAAAGAATATTGTTTTGAATTTAATTCGTTTTTTAAAGCTGATTTTTTATTTTGCACATATTGTCCCGAAATTTAATCTAGCGCATGAGCTAACGAATTCTTTTCGATGATTTTTATCTAGGTTTTCATCCAACTCTTCATCCAGATATTCATACAAATGTGTCATTCGTATGCTCGCTCATTCATGCTAAGTTGATCCGATCAAAAAGAAAGAAAACAGCATGATAAACAAAAAACGGCAATCTCTTGGAGTGGTAAATGCAGGCGCTTATTGATGTGTGGAAAATTTTTCGTTTATTACCTTCAGCATGGCTGATCTTGCTGCAATTTATCATTTTAATATTATCTGTAGCGGGCAATTACAGTACCACTTATCGGACTTTGACCTGGCTTTTAGGGGTTCTGGTTTTACTGGTCATTGCCAAGGTCATCCGGCAAACACCGATGTTTACGATTTTAGGAATGAGTTTTGTCGGTGGTGCGGTCATTTTTTCTTCAATGATTTTATTGGGCCTGGATTATCCCATGATTCAAGTGATTGCGCATGGTTTCGAGGCTGCCGCTTATTTTAGTGCCGCCTATGGTTTATTGCGTTATATGTTTGAAGACCGTTACTTAACCCGGGATGAGCTATTCGCTGCCGCTGCGGTATTTACGCTGCTTGCTTGGGGTTTTGCCTTTTTATATAACATTTGTCAGCTACTGGTGCCGGATAGTTTTCATAATCCAAATATGAGCGGTTTACAAAGCTGGCTGAATTTATTGTTTTTAAGTTTTAGTTTACAGTCGGCAACCGGCTTGTCTGATTTAATGCCGATGAGTGCACCTGCACGTGTGTTGGCAATGCTGCAAATGTTTTTTGGTGTCATGTACTTGGCACTGATTGTTTCGCGTTTAATCGCCCTGCAATACATTGCCTATTTACCCAATCAGAATAAGACCAATAAATAATCTAAAATTGTGACTATGTTACAGGAATGTAACTGCATGACTTGTGTCATTAATTTATGATGTGTTTGAGTTTTAATTTAGTTCTGCTTAACTCGTCTTTTATTTATCTTTCGATAAATGCTCTGTTTGACCATTTGGTCTATCCCATTAATTAAAATATAAAATGGAGGATGTATGCCTTCCAAAAATCCATCCTGGTTTGCTAACGTCAATCCAAATGTGTTTTTAAGTACCGTCGCTATCATTTTTATCTTTCTGGTGGTGGTTGTTTTAGCCCCAAACTCATTTGAGCTGATTACCAAGAATCTCAATCAATGGGTTACAGATTCCTTTAGCTGGTTCTATGTATTGTCGGTCGCGATATTTCTTATTTTACTGATTTATATTGCATTATCGGACATGGGGAAAATCAAGCTGGGTCCCGATCATAGCCAGCCCAATTATAGCAATACTTCCTGGTTTGCTCTGTTATTTACAGCAGGCATGGGAATTGGCCTGATGTTCTTTGGCGTCGCCGAACCCGTAATGCATTATGTCTCACCGCCGGAAGGGGCGGGCGAAACGATTCAAGCCGCACAACAGTCCATGCGCGTGACTTTCTTTCATTGGGGCTTTCATGCCTGGGCAATTTATACTGTGGTGGGATTGGCACTGGCCTATTTTGCTTATCGCCATAATCTGCCACTTAAAATTCGTTCTGCTTTGTATCCGATTATTGGCCAAAAAATTTATGGTCCGATCGGGGATGCCGTGGATACCTTTGCCACGATTGGAACAGTTTTCGGTGTGGCCACCACCTTGGGTTTTGGAGTAACTCAAATTAATTCGGGGCTGAACTACCTGTTTGGAATCCAACAAACAGCCAGTACCCAAGTGATCCTGATTATTGTGGTCAGCACCATGGCTTCAATGTCTGTATTCTTAGGCCTAGATAAGGGAATTAAACGGCTATCTGAACTGAATTTAATTTTGGTGCTGACTTTATTACTGTTCGTATTTTTTGCCAGCTCTTCTATTTATTTACTGCAAACCACCATCCAAAATGCCGGGCAATACGTCTCAAATTTATTTGCGATGACCTTTAATTTATATGCCTATCAACCTAATGGCTGGATTGGCGGTTGGACCATTATGTACTGGGCATGGTGGATTTCATGGTCACCATTTGTGGGGATGTTTATCGCCCGGGTATCCAAAGGACGCAGTATTCGCGAATTTATTGTCGGTGTTTTGCTGATTCCGACCGGTTTTACCCTGATCTGGATGGGTTTCATGGGAAATGCCGCGCTGTATAGCATTCTGCATGAAGCGAATCATTCTCTGGTTGTGGCAGTTCAACGCGATTCATCGGTCGCACTATTCGCGTTCTTGCAAAGTTTGCCTTTTTCAAGCGTCATGAGCTTATTGGCAACCTGTCTGGTGATGCTGTTTTTTGTGACTTCTGCAGATTCCGGTGCACTGGTGACCGACTATTTAACCGCAAAATCTGAAAACTCTCCCATTTGGCAAAGACTGTTTTGGACCGTATTGATGGCGGTATTGGCGATTGTCTTACTGCTGGTGGGTGGACTCGGTGCATTACAGTCAGCCACCATGATGAGTGCCTTGCCGGTTACTTTTATTATGCTGTTGATCTGTTGGGGTTTAGTGAAAGCCTTGCGTCTGGATGTCATCAAAATGAATGCATTACAAGAAGCACGTATTACCCCACGAGCGATTCAAAACCCACGTAGTTGGCAGCAGCGTTTAGGCCTGATTATGCATTATCCGCATACTGAAACAGAGGTGAGTCAGTATATTCAAACTGAGGTATCCAAGGCCTTTCAAAGTGTGCAAAAGGAGTTTCAGCGCCGTAAGTTGACAGTGACCATTCGCTCGATTGCCGATGGCCTGGAATTAAGAGTCGATCATCATGATGAAATTAATTTTATCTACCAGGTGGTGATAAGAGAAACGGTTCCGCCGAGTTTTATGCCAGAAATGACTGCGGATGAAATAAGCTATTATCAGGCAGAAGTCTTTTTAAAAGAAGGCGGTCAGAACTATGATGTGATGGATTGGACTTCAGATGATCTATTACAAGATATTATTGATCAATATGAACGCCATCTACACTTTTTAAGTCTGGTGCGCACCCCAGAATAAATTCAGCTAGTCATAAAGCCGTAATAAAAAAGGACGCTTAAAGCGTCCTTTTTTCTATTCAGAATCTAATCAAAAATTAGAAACGGAATTTAGCGTTTACAGCACCCAGTTGTGCATCATTTGCGCCATATTCACCATTTGCATAAACGTAGCTTGCGCCTAGTGATACTGCTGGAGTTACAAAGTAGCTAGCATTCACACCAACAGCAGATGTTGGAACGGTATAACTCTTATAGCTGCCGTCTGTATAAGAAAGACCTAGACCAAGTTTAGGAGTTACATAAAGATCTGATTTAAGTTGATACATAGTTTCTTCGCCAGAAACCAAGCCAGCTTCGAAACCAATTGACATGTTAGTACCGTCGATTGGACCTACATATTTAGTACGTGCAGTAATTGCATCGTTGTCTTTTTCAATTGAACGAGCTTCCATAGAAGCACTCATTAGACCATTATTTAAAATGTTAAAAGTATCTAATGAATCCTTTTCTGTAGCACTGGTATAACCTACAGCCACCAAGAAGTTTGGCGCAACTAAAGCACCAAGCTCAAGTGCGTAACGATCGCCAGAGTCATCATCTTGAAGCAAAGCTGTAAAATCGTTTTTAGCATCAGTTTCAGAATGATTGTAAGATGCGCTTGCGTATACGGGTACAACACTTGTAGGAATATAGGTTTCACCCTTAACGCCGTAAGAATGTTGTTCTACATTAAATTCTTCATTAATCGCTACTGTTGTGCCTCCAACAGTAACAGAACTGTTGATGTCAGATGTCAACTGGCCAAAGTTATAGCCAGCAGAAATACTGCTTGCTTGGTTTAAGAAAGCAGCTTCAGCCAACGGTCCTTTAGATGTATCGATATCTTTAAAGTAGTAAGTACCTTGTGCTCCTACATTATAGTTACCATCATTTAATTCAGCATCGTAGTAGCCTACAGTCCCTTGAACTTCCGCTTGATAAGCTTGAGCACCCGTCATGGCTAATAATAAAGCAGTGGCTAAACCGAGTTTTTTCATAATAATTACCAGTTCTATTAAAAATGGATTAAACAGTAGGCATTGTATTGTAACAATACATTAAGTCAATGAACTAAAAGAACATTATTTTATTGGAATATTACTATAAACATCACGTAGAGTAATAATTATACAATCTGACTTTTACTTATAAATTCCAAAAACTTTTTTATAACAAAGGATTATATGGATCAAAATTATTTATTTTGCTTAAAATTAATAAACGGAATAAGTTACTTTTTATAATGTAAAATTAGGTTACTTTGCATTCGTTAATTGTAAAAAAATAATTTATATATGTTGGTATAGGGTGAGCTTATTATCACATTTGTAATATTTTATGAATTAAACCAATAAAGGTGAGTTGAAATGTCTATTTTTGTTGTTTAAAAAACACCCATCTTAATCTTTAATATGTGAAATATTTCACATTTATGCATATCTTTTGTGATTTATATAAAACCCTACTGGTTTAATAGGCTTTACTTATTTAAAGATTTTTACCATAATATATCTATCAAGTCGTATTGCATTGAAATAATGTGATGATGATCTGATTCTCCATAAACAAGTTTTGTTTTTATATGCCCAACTTTCCCCAAGGTTGGGCTTTTTTTTACCTAAAATAATCTTGCTCTGGCTGAGTTCTCATATTTAATAAAAAATAGCTAAATATCAGCACGGCTTTAAAACCAATAGACTATTAATTTTTTATTTTTTGATCACTGCTTTATTACAAAGCAGAATATTAAAAAATGTTCATTTTGAATTATTTTTTAGAATTTTATTGCACCAATAAAGTGCGTTATTGATTTAAGTTATATGTAATATCTTAAATTTAGTAATAAAAAACCCCAGTTTCCTATGAAAACTGGGGTTTTTTAGCCAAAAATCTCGGAAAAATCAAAAATCCTGCTGAGGAATGATTTTGACTTGCCCTAATGCGGGGCATTATGCACTTATTTGTGGCATGTGTAAATATTTTCTTACCCCTCTAATAAAAATATTTGAGTGATGCGTAATTTATACAAAATGATGTGGCCGGATTTGATAAAAATAGAGAACTTATGCTTTCGAGATTTTGAGATGAAACAAGGATTGTTTTACTTAAGCTGCTTAATCGTTTTGATGCAATTAAGTGCCTGCCAGATGGGAACAGAACAGAATTTGAGTAAAGCGGTGATAAAACCTCACTCAAAATTAAGCTCTGCGCGATCAGAAGATATTGCCACACTATTAAATCAGGCAAATAAACAAGCCGTCTTTATGACTTACGATGGTCATCAGTTGAATCGTTATGGAAATGCTTTAACACGTGCCAATTCTCCCTATATTCCAGCTTCAACTTTTAAAATGTTAAATGCCTTGATTGGCTTACAGCATCACAAAGTAACTACCACGGAAGTTTTTAAATGGGATGGTAAGAAACGTAGTTTTGCTGCATGGGAAAAAGACATAACTTTGGGGCAGGCAATGCAGGTGTCTGCGGTTCCTGTTTATCAAGAGTTGGCCAGACGTATTGGTTTGGACTTAATGCAGCAAGAAGTAAAACGTGTTGGTTTTGGCAATCAACAGATTGGTCTACAGGTTGATAATTTTTGGCTAATAGGTCCTTTAAAAATCACTCCTGAACAGGAAGTGAAATTTGCTTATCAACTGGCAACAGAACAATTGCCTTTTGATGCTGCTGTACAGAAACAGGTGAAAGAGATGCTTTTTATAGAGCGTCGCGGGGATACCAAACTATATGCTAAAAGTGGCTGGGGGATGGATGTAAGTCCACAAGTTGGCTGGTATACAGGCTGGGTGGAACAGCCAAATGGACAGATCACCGCTTTCGTTTTAAATCTGGAAATGCAAAATACCGATGATGTGGGCGAGCGCAAGCAATTGAGTCTAGATATTTTAGATAAGCTCGGCTTATTCTTTTATCTTCGCTAGAGATAAGTATTAACAATATATTTTTATAAAAAATAAGATAAACGGTTGATAAGAAAGAATTATTTTAGTAAAAAATCATGTAATATATACGCTTGTATTGTAAGCGAAATATGATGATGATTGGCCAGTTGTTTGTGTGTAGGGCGTACTGAATCCATGTATAAATTACGTTCGGAACAGATTAGCCAACGGCTTTACTTGTCGATGATCATCATTATCTTCTCACTGCTTTTCCTTTCTATTCCTTTAATTATTAGTAGCTATCAAAGTTATCAAAAAGCGGATCGTGCCTTGACGGAAATTTCTGCACTACGTGCGGTTGCAGATTTAGCCAATAAAGTTTCGCGCGAGCGGGCGCCTGCGAATAAGGTGATGTCAAGTACCCCTGATGAGTTGGAAGCAAATCTAAATGAGTTGCATAGGTATCGAAAAGAAGTCGATTTACAAATTGAGCAAACCCTACAAATTTTAAATGCAGCGGGCTTTTCTGCTCAGGTACCCGGATTATCATCCAATTTAAAAGTAACGTTACAGCAAGGTCGTCAAGCTGTAGATGCTTATGCTGCTTTGCCCCGATCTGAACGGACTTCAAAACAGCTTGATGATGCGATTAAGCAAATGTTCATGGCATGGGACAGTTGTCAGAAAATTTTAAAAAATGTATTGCTGCACACTGTAGCTAAGGACACATCTGTTTCCGATTCCTACACCCTCATTTTAATTCTGGCAGATTTACGCGATCAGGCCGGGCGAATTGCCTCGAATATCATTGCGTCGGTGACTTTTGCAGAAAAAATACCTGAAGATAATCTGGCCCGATCATTACAGACTCAACATCAGGCACATTATTTATGGGGCTTGGTCAATACTATCCAGCCCAAACAAGCTAAGACCCCGGAATATTTGGCTTTGCACCACCAAGTAAAAACACAGTTTTTAGACCAAGGTATTCCAATTGTTGCGGGCTTAATCAATGAGAGTATGCAAAATCGGGCATATTCATTGACGGGTACGCAACTCACAGAAGCAATGGTTGATAAATTTGCCACCGTGGTGAATTTACAAACCTATATTCTTGATTATAGTGTGAGCGTTGCTCAAAACCAGAAAAAGCAGGCACAACAGCAATTTATCCTAACGCTTTTGGTTGCAATCATTTGTCTGGTTACCGCAGGTTTTACCATGATCTATGCGCGAAATGGGGTATTTAAACCTTTAATTAAAGCCAGAAATACAATTTTTCGTTTGGCCCAGCATAAGGTTACAGATAGTGAATATGATGAGTTATCTAATGATCCGGTGACTTTGTTACAGGCAATTAAAAAATTGAAACGTGTGCTACAGCAACGCGATGCTTTAGAATTTCAGCTTAGGAACATTGCCAATACTGATAGTTTAACTGGTGTATCTAACCGTTTGGCTTTGGATGAATATATTAAGTATTTGGAAAAGAAACCTGAAAAATTTACTCAAACAGCCCTCATTATTTTTGATATTGATGATTTTAAACATGTAAATGATACATTTGGGCATATTGTTGGTGATGAAGTTATCCGGCTGGTTGCGGAAAAATTACAAGTTAATGTGCGAAATTCAGATTTGATCATTCGTTACGGTGGTGATGAATTTTTGGTATTAATCGAACAGGCTGATTTTGATGACGCTTGGGTTGTCGCGAATAAAATTCTGAAAGAAATTGGCAACTCTGAACTCTACATTGCCGAGATTAATCAAAATATTCAGGTTTCTGTCAGTGCTGGTGTGGCTGTTGGTGCAGCATCGTGGATGGCATTATTAGAAAAAGCCGATAAGTCTTTATTTAAAGCCAAAGAAAATGGGAAAAATGCAGTAGCAGGGTGATATTGTATCACCCTATATTTATTTGGTTTTCTCAATCAAATAATTAATAAAATTGGTGCATGCAACCAGCATAAATTTTGCATCGATATAAGTTGAATTAGATTCTTCGAGCATGGCATGGCGAATACCATCCGCATCAGAGGTATAGCCATAAAGTTGACTTAAGCTATCTTTTAATACTGTATGTAATCCATGTTTATCTTCAATGATTTTTAAGGGTTCAATATTAGATAACTTGCTTAACAAACAATGCTTAATTCTTTGAAATCAGCACTGCCTCATTTGATTGATTCAATTTTGATACCTTTGCGTAGGCATTATCTCTACTTTTGAAAGGTCAAAAGTAGACAAAAACCTTTCGTTTCCCATACACGACATCCATGTCGTGATGGGAAACATGTGGCATCCATGCCACACTCATGAATCCAAGATTTATTAAGGTTTATTTTTAAATTTTAGTTTACATAGGTCGTAATAGCAGTGATTGAATTACCGAGTCCAATTAACCGCTGTATCTAAAATTTCTAATGCGGTCATATTCTTAATTTAAAATAAAAAAAACGGTGAATGAATCACCGTTTTATCATGCATTTAGGATAAAAAAATTATTTAAGCAATGGCTTCAAGAACTTCGCTGTATGTGAAACTTCAGATTTAGACATTTCTTCAGGTGTACCTTCAGCAATAATCATACCGCCACCGGCACCACCTTCAGGACCAAGGTCAATTACCCAATCCGCAGTTTTAATCACATCCAGATTATGCTCAATCACCACAATGGTATTACCCTTATCGCGGAGCTGATGCAGAATATCTAACAGTTTCGCAATGTCATGGAAATGCAGACCTGTGGTCGGTTCATCCAGAATATATAAAGTTTTACCCGTATCGCGTTTCGCCAACTCACGTGCCAGTTTTACACGTTGTGCTTCACCACCAGAAAGGGTTGTTGCAGATTGACCTAAACGGATATAACCCAAACCGACTTGCGTTAAAGTCTCTAGACGGCGGTGAATTACGGGAATAGCTTCGAAAAAATGCATTGCATCTTCAACAGTCATGCCTAAAACATCAGAAATATTTTTGCCTTTATAACCGACTTCTAGCGTTTCACGGTTATAACGGTCGCCATGACAGGCATCGCAAGGCACATACATATCCGGCAGGAAATGCATCGCCACTTTAATCATGCCATCGCCTTCACAGGCTTCACAACGACCACCTTTCACGTTAAATGAGAAACGACCCGCAGCATAACCACGTGCTTTGGCTTCAGGTGTTTGTGCGAAGAGTTCACGGATCGGGGTGAACAAACCCGTATAGGTTGCTGGGTTAGAACGAGGCGTACGTCCAATCGGGCTTTGGTCAATATCCACGACTTTATCGAGGAACTGTAAGCCATCAATCGAATCAAATTTTTCAGCGGTTAAAGTGGTTGCGCCATTCAATTGCGTTGCGGCAAGCGGTAAAAGGGTACGGTTAATCAATGTCGATTTACCCGAACCTGAAACCCCTGTCACACAGGTCATAATGCCTAAAGGAATGGTCAAATCGACATTCTGTAGATTGTGACCCGCAGCACCCATCAGCTTGATTTTTTCTTCAGGTTTGGGTGGTTGAGTACGCACTTTCGGCACTTTAATTTTTAACTTGCCTGATAAATACTGTCCGGTAAGCGAGTCAGGATTTGCCAAAATTTCTTCATAGGTACCTTCGGCAATAATATGACCGCCATGCACACCGGCACCCGGGCCAATATCAATAATATGATCCGCAGCACGAATTGCATCTTCATCATGCTCGACGACTAAAACTGTATTGCCTAGGTCACGTAAGCGAACTAAAGTTTCAAGCAGACGGTCATTATCACGTTGATGCAGACCAATCGACGGTTCATCCAATACGTACATCACACCCATCAAACCCGCACCAATTTGCGAAGCCAGACGAATACGCTGTGCTTCACCACCCGACAGGGTTTCGGCAGAACGCGACAGACTTAAATAGTTCAAGCCGACAGAAACAAGGAAATGTAGGCGCTCGCGAATTTCCTTGAAAATCTTATCGCCAATTTCGCCTTTGGCACCCTCAAGCTGTAGGTCTTGATAATAAGCTTCGGCATCGCCAATCGACATTTTGGTAATTTGCGCGATGGTTTTGTCTTTGACTCGGACGTTACGTGAAATTTCATTCAGACGTGAACCGCCACAGGCATCACAGGCTGCATTGGATAAATATTGCGCTAAATCATCACGAACATAATTCGATTCAGTTTCACGGTAGCGACGCTCCAGATGCGGCAAAATGCCTTCAAAAGGTTGAACCCGCTTATGCTGACGACCACGCTCATCGATATAGCTTAAATCAACTTTGTCTTTGCCTGTTCCGTAAAGGAATTTCTTTTTGATGTCGGCATCCAGTTCATTCCACGGCGTATCCAGAGAAAAGCCAAAATGCGCTGCGACTTTTTCAATCATGCTGTAGTAATACGGACGCTGTCTGTCCCAACCACGAATGGCGCCTTGGCTTAATGATACTTCACTGTTTGGAATCAGTTTTTCAGTACTAAAATGGCTGCGTGTACCTAAACCATCACAGGCAGGGCAGGCACCAAATGGATTGTTGAACGAGAACAAACGTGGTTCGAGTTCTGCAACGGCACGGTCACATTCAGGGCAGGAATGCTTTGCCGAGAACACACGATCCGCTTGTTCGCCTTTCATCCACGATAAAATCGCGATGTCACCACCTAAACGCAGCGCAGTTTCGAAAGATTCTGCAATACGGTTGCCTAAGTCATCACGGACTTTAAAGCGATCCACCACCACTTCAATGGTGTGTTTTTTCTTTTTATCCAGCTCGGGTGGAGTGTCAATTTCAACAATTTCACCATCGACACGGGCACGGACAAAACCTTGGCTTTGCAATTGCTCAAACAGGTTGGTGTATTCGCCCTTACGTTCACGCACTACAGGCGCAAGCAGCATTAAAGCCGTGCCTTCTTCCAGATTTTTTACTGCATCGACCATTTCAGATACAGTTTGTGCCACCATCGGCAGGTCATGTTCAGGACAGTACGGTGTTCCGACACGGGCATATAACAGACGTAAATAGTCGTAAATTTCCGTGATTGTTCCCACAGTTGAACGTGGGTTATGGCTGGTAGATTTCTGTTCAATCGCAATCGCAGGACTTAAACCTTCAATAGAATCGACTTCCGGTTTTTCCATTTGCGAAAGGAACTGGCGCGCATAGGCAGAAAGCGATTCTACATAACGGCGCTGACCTTCAGCATATAAAGTGTCAAAAGCTAAGGAAGATTTACCTGAGCCTGAGAGTCCCGTAATCACCACGAATTTGTCGCGTGGAATATCGAGTGACACATTTTTTAAGTTATGGGTACGTGCGCCTCGAATACGGATATGACTTTGGCTCATAAAACATCTCGGTAATGTGCAAATTGAAGGTTATATATGATAGCGATTTAATTTTGTTCAAGTTGAATAAAATCATTTTTTAGCGACATATTGTGTCGGCTAAATCAATTTAATTAAGTTTTATAAGACTGTAGCGAGCTTTCTAGAGCGCCACAAGCCTGAATAAGTTACTTTTAATGTGAATCATGTTGCAGAAGGTATCGCTAAAAAAGCAAAATCACAGCACAATAGCATCAAAATAAAAAAGGAAATTAAAACAATGATTGCGAAAGTTTTAATCACACTGATTGCATTGCTACATATTTATTTTCTGGTTCTTGAAATGTTCCTGTGGGATAAACCGTCTGGCATGAAGGCGTTTGGCCATAATCTGGAAAAGGCAAAATTGACCAAAGTTTTAGCGCAAAATCAGGGTTTATATAACGGTTTTTTAGCTGCCGGATTAATTTGGTCGCTGTTTGCACCTGATGCTTATGCCAGGGCACTGGCCAACTTCTTTTTAGGCTGTGTTTGGGTTGCCGGGATTTATGGCGGCATTACTGCCAGTAAAAAGATCATTTATATTCAGGCTGTCCCTGCATTGCTTGCTTTAATTGTAGTAAATATATTTTAAGGATCGGCATAGAATTCATTTTTAAAAACGTTTGCCTGCTGGATCTGTGAATATGTTGTCTTTATTTTTGAAATGTATATTGGGCGCCGCAGTGGTACTGCTAATTTCGATACTTTCTAAAAGCAAGGCATTTTATATTGCAGGACTGGTGCCGTTATTTCCGACTTTTGCCTTGATTGCGCATGTGATTGTGTCACAGCAGCAGGGTGCAGCAGCTTTACAGAAAACCGCTTTATTCGGGTTATGGTCGCTCATTCCCTATTTTATTTATCTGTTGATGGTGTATGTGCTGGCAACCAGAATGTCGATGTGGTCGTGTTTGGGCGTAGCAACGCTGTGCTGGGTTGTGGCAGCAGCCGGGCTGATTTATGGCTGGCAGATATTTCAGCAGTAAAAAAATCCCTCCCCTTGCGGACTCAAAATATATTTTGAGTCCGCAAGGGGAGATGATTAAAGTAATCTTGGTGAGAAAATCTTGCCTATTAACAGTAGAAGGGAGTAATTCATTTCTTATTGTTTATTACTGATCCAAGCCCAACCACTGGCGTTGATCATATGCACTATCCCAGAACAGCCATTCCAGTTTGGCCGCTGTGGTATAAGCCTGGTGCATTTTCTCAAGGGTATCGGCATCACAGCGTGCAGCAACTTTATCAATTGTGGCAATCACATTTCGCACCGCCTCATTGAATTCTTCACCTGAATAGGTATCGACCCAAGCTTGATAGGGATTATTCGGGATTGAATTATCGACAATATCTTTACCCACTTCGGCATAAATCCAGAAACATGGCAGTAAGGAAGCCAAGACCACCGGATAGCTTTCAGACCAAGCAGTTGCCGTTAAAAACGAGCTGTAATGATGACAAGCCAAGGTAAGAGGCGTGGATTCAAATTCTTTTTTGGTGATATCAAATTCCTGCATAAAGCCATCATGCAGACTGCGTTCAACCACAATGGCAATTCTGGCAGCCTCGGCAAACTGAATCACGTCATCGGCTTCAAAGGCTTTGGCAGCACAGACTGCAAGTGATCGACCATAAGCCAGTAAATAATGCGCATCCTGAATCACATAATGACTAAAAACGTCTTTGCTCAAAGTGCCTTGTGCAAGTTCCTGGTTAAATGGCAGGGCTAAAGTTTTTTGATATAAAGCCAAATTTCGCTGCCATACATCTTGAGAAAAGCTCATGTCATCATCCTGTCGATAATAAAAGAAGAATTTACAGAAGGCAGGACTATAACAAGAGTTTTCACGCCAAGATATCAAGCTGCATAAATAGTATATTTCTCTTGAAAAAAATCATACGAAGAATTTTGGATTAATAGCAAAAAGTCGTCATAATTGTGCACATAAAATCTTAAGTTCTTTTTTAAGTTTTACCGAATTTACTCTCTATATATATTTGTTCATAGGTCGATCTATCATGATGAAACATTTTGGTTTCTCAATCATTTTTACGATCGTGTGTCTGGCTATATCTGCATATTGGGGCTTTACGCATGGCCCTGAAGCAGGTTTAAAGACCATGTTCACGGCGTTAACCATTACTGCCATTCTGGCCGTCATGGAAGTATCACTTTCTTTCGATAATGCCGTGGTCAATGCCTCGGTACTGCGCGGTTGGGATCATTTCTGGAAAATGATTTTCTTAACCGTCGGTATTGTTATTGCTGTATTTGGCATGCGTTTGGTGTTCCCGATTGTGATTGTTGCAGTCACTGCGGACATGGGTATGCTTGAAGTCGTGAAAATGGCGATCAATGATCCTATTCTTTATTCAGAGAAGTTGATGGCACATCATGCTGAAATTGCAGCATTTGGTGGCTCATTCTTGTTACTGGTATTCCTGAATTTCTTCCTGGATAGCGAAAAAGACACGCACTGGTTTAGATGGCTTGAAGCACGTTTGTCTAATCTAGCCAACGTACCTGCAATGTCAGTATTTCTTGCATTGGTTGGCTTGCTGATCATGGCAGCAAATGTAGAGGAAACTGCACGTTTAGCCGTGACCATGGCAGGAATCTGGGGGATCGTTATTTACATTGGGGTTCAAGTACTGAGTCACTTGTTAGGCGGTGAACCTGAAATTGATGAACAGGGCAATGCTGTTGCACATGATGCCAGTGGTGCATCTACAGGTGTGATTAAAGCCGGTTTTGGTGGTTTCCTTTACCTTGAAGTACTGGATGCATCGTTCAGTTTTGATGGTGTCATCGGTGCATTTGCGATTACATCTGACGTTGTGATCATTATGCTGGGTCTTGCCATTGGTGCAATGTTCGTGCGTTCAATGACGATTTATCTGGTCGAAAAAGGCACATTAGATGCTTATATTTTCCTTGAGCATGGTGCGCATTACGCGATTGGTGCTTTGGCATTTATTATGCTGGCGAGCGGCACGGGTCTACACGTACCTGAAGTTGTGACCGGTTTGATTGGTGTGGCCTTTATTGTTTGGGCAGTCATTGCATCCATTCAATATACCAAGCGTCAAGAACGGATCGGTTAATCCTTTTTTAAGAAAAACGGTTACAATAAGGGCGCATAAAAATGTGCCCTTTTTTATCGTGGCTGATCTTTGAATAACTCAACATCCATAACATGAATGTTGTAGGATAGCCCATCGAAATTAAACTCATAAAACCAAGCTTATTGATATGATGAATGCTTTAGAACGCCGTTCAACCTTTGCCTTAAGCAGTATTTTTGCGCTGCGTATGCTGGGCTTGTTCATGATTATTCCTGTGTTTTCCGTAGCAGGACAGTCATATCAAGGGGCAACACCTGCGCTGATTGGTTTGGCGGTTGGCGTATATGGTTTAACCCAGGCCATTTTACAAATTCCGTTTAGCTTGCTGGCTGACCGTTTTAGCCGTAAGCCTTTGGTGATTTTGGGCTTATTGCTGTTTGCCCTGGGTGGTGCAATTGCCGCGATGTCTGAAACCATTTATGGCGTGATCATTGGCCGTGCGATTGCCGGTGGTGGTGCAGTTTCTGCTGTGGTGATGGCACTATTAGCCGATGTCACCCGTGAAGAACAGCGCAGCAAAGCCATGGCCGTGATGGGAATGAGTATTGGGTTTTCCTTTATGCTCGCGTTTAGCCTTGGGCCTTGGCTCACCAGTTTAGTCGGTATTTCTGGACTGTTTTGGGTCACCACCATTATGGGCTTGGCGGCAATTTCCATGTTGCTCTTGGTTCCCAAAGTGACCCGTCATCATAAAAATTATCAGCAAGGTTATCTTGCACAACTGAAACAAGTGCTGAAAATGGGCGATTTAAACCGCTTGCATATTTCAGTGTTTGCACTGCATTTATTACTGACCGCGATGTTTATCTATATGCCATCGCAGCTGATTCAGTTTGCTGATATTCCATTGGCCAGTCATGGTCTGGTGTACTTGCCATTACTGATCATTAGCCTGTTTTTTGCTTTTCCAAGCATTATTTTGGCGGAAAAATATCGCAAAATGCGCGGCATTTTCCTGACTGCGATTGGCGGGATTATCCTGGGTTTACTGGTGCTGATTTTTGGCTATGAATCAAAATACATTTTATTGGCAGGCTTAGGGTTCTTCTTTATTGCCTTTAACGTGATGGAAGCCTTGTTGCCTTCGTGGTTATCCAAATCTGCACCGATTCAGTCTAAAGCCACAGCCATGGGTGTAAATGCCAGCAGTCAGTTTTTAGGGGCATTTTTTGGTGGCATGATTGGTGGTCAATTATTGTTACTCAATAATACTGCTTTGGGTTGGGGGATCTTAAGTGCTATCGCAATTGTCTGGTTGTTGATCAGTTGGGGCTTGGCTCAGCCGCGTTATCTTTCATCCCTGGTGTTGCGTTTACCCGAGGCAAAACAAACGGATGAGTGGACTTCTCAACTTTTGGCAATTCGTGGTATTGAAGAGGTTGTGGTGATGTCTGATCAGCAATTCGCTTATGTTAAAATTGATAAGCAGCTTATAAATGAAGCTGCGCGACAAGATTTAACGCAGTTGTTAGGTAAAGATGTAGCCATTTAAGCATAACTCTTATAAAGTAAAATATAGAAATAGATAGGAAGTGTACGTCTGATGCGTGGTGTTAATAAAGTAATTTTAGTCGGAACTTTAGGTAAAGATCCTGAAACCAAAACTTTCCCGAATGGTGGTTCTCTTACTCAGTTTTCAATTGCAACCAGTGATTCGTGGACTGATAAAACCACTGGTGAACGTAAAGAACAAACTGAATGGCATCGTATTGTGTTGCATAACCGCTTAGGTGAAATTGCACAGCAATATCTGCGTAAGGGTTCTAAAGTTTATATCGAAGGTTCATTGCGTACGCGTCAGTGGACAGACCAAAGCGGTCAAGAACGCTACACCACAGAAATTCGTGGTGAACAGATGCAAATGCTAGATAGCAACCGTCAGCAAGGTGAACAAGCTGCAGGTGGTGACAACGCGGGTTATAACCAACCACGTTTCAACAACAACCAAGGCGGTGGTTATAACAACAATAATAACAATAGCAATAACCAAGGCGGTTATGGCAATAATCAAGGTGGTGGTTTTAATAACAACCAGCAAGGTGGTTATACAAACAATAATCCGTCTGCTTTCCAGCCAAAAGCACCGCAATCTGCACCTGCTGCGCCTGTCGCTGCACCTGCCGATTTAGATGATGACCTACCGTTTTAATTAGATTAAAACGGTAACTCGTCATCCAAAACCCTTTGTAACCGCAAAGGGTTTTTTATTGCCCAAAACAATCATTTTTAGAAAACTGATAGAAATATTTGATCTATTTTTTCGATAATTTTTATAAAAAAGTACGGTTTTACCTATTCGAGAAACTTTCGTATTCTAGCTTCACAAGATAAGCAATCCCAGAAACGAGCTAGAGGAATATCTCATGAGTTTAATTAATACTGAAGTAAAACCATTCAACGCAACCGCTTATAAAAATGGTGAATTCGTTGCAGTGTCTGAAAAAGACATGATCGGAAAATGGTCAGTGGTGTTCTTCTATCCTGCAGACTTCACATTTGTTTGTCCAACAGAACTGGGTGATTTGGCCGATAACTATGCTGAATTCCAAAAAATGGGCGTTGAGATTTATTCAGTATCGACTGACACCCACTTTACCCATAAAGCTTGGCATGACAGCTCGGACGAAATCAAAAAAATCCAGTATGCAATGATTGGCGATCCAACCTGGACTTTGGCGAAAAACTTCGAAGTTCTCATTGAAGCTGAAGGCTTGGCAGACCGCGGTACTTTTGTGATTGACCCTGAAGGTAAAATCCAGATTATCGAAATCAATGCAGGTGGTATCGGTCGTGACGCGCAAGAACTTCTTCGTAAAGTAAAAGCGGCGCAATATGTTCATGCACACCCAGGTGAAGTTTGCCCGGCAAAATGGAAAGAAGGTGACGCCACACTGGCGCCTTCAATCGACTTGATTGGTAAAATCTAATCTCAAATTGAGATCATCTCCTAAAAAATCCAGGACTGTGTGCCTGGATTTTTTATGCGTCATTTGTTAATTTAAAGCGCATAACCTAAATGATCTTTGGCTAAATCTCTTAAACCTTCGACCAGATAATCAATCAGTTTTTCCATCACCAGACGTTGCCCTTTACGCGAAGCATAGACCAGCTGCACAGTGCCTAAATTTGAGCACCATTCCGGTAAGACATGAATCAGTTGGCCTTGTTTAATGTCTTCTTCAACGGTTATATAAGGCAAATCGGCAATGCCTAAACCATCGCGGACGGCATAGTAGACTCCGGCTAGATCATTACTTTTAATCCGCGGTTGCAGCGGAATATCAATCATTTCATCATGTTCACGATTTTTTAAATGCCAATAATATTGTGATTTTTGAATGCCCAGAACCACACTTGGAAATTCATGTAATTCGGTAAAATGCTGGATCTCTCGTCCTTGTAGCAATTCTGGACTTGCCACCAAACAATGCATGGTTTTAATCACGTCACGGACAATTAAGCTGGAATCTTCATTGGCTTGAAAATTGGTGCGGATGGCTAAATCCATATCATCATGAATCAGATCCACACGGCGGCTGGTCAGTTCGAGTTCAATCTGTACTTTGGGATAATCTTTTAAAAACTGATTCAGTAAAGTGCGAATTTGAAAACGCATCATCACTGAAGGGCAGCTGATTTTGATTAACCCCTGAGGCTCACTTTTTTGTTTCAGTAAGACATTATTGGCACATTCCACCTGGGCGATGACTTTGCAACATTCCTCATAAAATTCCTGCCCCAGTGCCGTCACCTTAAAATGACGGGTGGAGCGTTGAATCAGGCTGACATTAAACTGACTTTCCAAGTCTAAAATGCGCCTGCTGAGTTTTGATTTGGTGATATTGCTGGCTTCACTTGCTGCACTAAATCCGCCGTGTTTTACCACCAGGAAAAAGTAATAATAATCATCAAATGAATGCATACATCATGCTCAAAACAGAACCAGGGAATAGTGATTATTGTAGCTGAAAATCAACCAAATAACGGACATTAAGAACTGCAAAAAAGCGATCCGAAGACCGCTTATTTTAAAAGACTATTGTTATTTTTGAGCGCTGTGCTGGTTATAGCTGTTAATCAGGTTGCGATAATCAGGAATGTGATTTGAGAACAATGCACCCAAACCTTCAACGTCGTTACGCCAGTCGCGGTGCAACTCACAGGCTGCGCCAAACCAGGTCATCAATTGTGCGCCGGCATTGGACATACGATCCCATGACGAATCGCGGGTTAAAGGGTTAAATGTGCCTGAAGCATCGGTAATCACAAACACATCAAAGTCTTCTTCAAGTGCGGAAAGTGCAGGAAATGCCACACAGACTTCGGTCACAACACCGGCAATAATCAGTTGTTTTTTACCTGTGGCCTTGACCGCTTTTAGGAATTCTTCGTTGTCCCAGGCATTAATTTGACCCGGACGGGCAATATAAGGTGCATCGGGGAACATTTCTTTCAGCTCGGGAACCAAAGGTCCATTTGGGCCGCTTTCAAAACTGGTGGTTAAAATGGTCGGAAGATTGAAATATTGAGCTGCTGCAGCAAGTGCTAAAACATTGTTTTTGAATTTATCCGGATCGATATCACGCACCAGTGAAAGTAATCCTGTTTGATGGTCGACCAATAAAACTGCTGCATTATCTTTGTCTAAACGAACGTAGGGTTTGCCCATTTTTTTTGCCTCATGAATTGTGTTGTGGAGAAGTAGAACTCTGTTTAGATGTTCTGGGTTGAATTGATATTAATGAGATAATGATTAGGGATAAACCCGATTATTTGAGATTCATCATATTATTTATAGGATAATTTGGCTGGATTAAGCTAAGAATGAATCTTTATAAAAATGCAAAGCCCATTTTTGTCCTAAAAATGAGATTGTGTGTATTGGTATTTAGCTATGTTGAGATATTTAAAAAGACTAATATGTACGCATATTGTTTCCTAGAGATAGGAGTTTGAAATGAAAAAAATTATTGGCGTTTACCGTAACCAGAACATGCATTGGGTCGGAGATGGCTTTCCGGTTAAAAACCTATTTTCCTACGATCGTTTAGGTCAGGCAATTAGCCCATTTTTGCTCTTGGATTACGCAGCACCCTACCATTTTAGTCCGACCACGCAGCAGCATGGGGTCGGTTCACATCCGCATCGGGGTTTTGAAACGGTGACGCTGGCTTATCAAGGTGGGGTGACTCACAAAGATTCAGCCGGAGGCGGCGGCCAGATTAAAACTGGCGATGTGCAATGGATGACGGCGGGTGCAGGTTTGGTGCATGAGGAATTTCATTCTGAAGAATTTGCCAACAAGGGTGGCCTGTTTGAAATGGTGCAGCTTTGGGTCAACTTGCCTGCAGCAGACAAAATGACCGCACCTAAGTACCAGGCCATTGAAGCACAAGATATTCCCGTGATTGAACTTGAACAGGGTGCGGGGCATCTCCGTATGATTGCCGGTCGCTATATAGCGGATGATGCAGAGCATAGCGGTCCTGCTTCTACTTATAGTCCTGTGAACGTTTGGGATGGTGAGTTGAAAGCAGAACATGTGCATCACATTCATGTGCCTGTCGATCACAATGTACTGGTTGTGGTGCTCTCTGGTGAAATGCAGCTGAATGGAACGCAGCATGTTCAAGACAGTTCCATTGTCATGTTTGCTCAGGACGGTGAAGCCGATATTCAACTGCAGGCGCTTAAAGACAGCAAATTTCTAGTGCTTACTGGCCAACCTTTGAATGAGCCAATTCAGGGCTATGGTCCCTTTGTGATGAATACCAAGGATGAAATCGTTCAAGCCTTTAATGACTTTAATAGTGGCAAATTTGGGGAGATCCCAGTGGCCAGTTAATTTTAGCCATGGGTTGATTATCTAGAAAATAAAGAAGCCCCTAAATGTTTAGGGGCTTTTTGCGAAATGAATTTTGTTGTTTTTACAGCATTTGCATAGTTATGGGGGTTAAAAGTGAATCTGAAAGTCAAATTATTATGTGATGTATCATAACGAAAATTTATGATTTTGTAAACCGATCGTTATAATATTGGTTAATATATCTGTCTTTTTTTAAAGGTTTTTTTATATTTATTTTGAAAAATTATAATAATTTCACACATTTATTTGAATTTTTTAAGCTGTGAATGAACGTAAAAAATCTTTCTAATACCTGTCATGATGACTTTTGTTAAAAAAATATATTCTGGAATATTTTAATACCACCTTTTAATCTCGCTTGGTTCATAATTTCAAGAATCTTATGTGTAACTGACGGATAATAATTTTGGATATTGCAGTTATTGGTAGTGGCATGGCTGGGCTAGCTACCGCCAGAATTCTTAAAGATGCAGGGCATAGCATAACTATTTTTGAAGCATTGCCTGGACGTGGTATGGACAGCCATAGCATTGAATTTGAAGGCGGCTTAATTGATGCACCCTTGCGTGTCATGAATCCGCATTTGTGGAAAAACACCCTCAGTTTGGCGACCTATCTGGATATACCCACTTTCCCCGTGCGTACCTATATGGCATGCAGCTGGCTGTTTGAGGATCGCACTGAAACCTGGCTAACCACCACCCGTAGCCGTATTGGGAATTTCCCGATTATCAATAACCGTAAAGGGCTGCAACAATACGGCTGGCGTCTGGTCAAAGGCATGCTGCAACTGAAAGCGGCCATTGCTCGATTCTTTAAGTCAAAGAACCAAGAGATTAGCCTGGCTGAATTTATTAATAATAATGATATCGAAGAAGTATTCTGGCATGGCGCGGTGATGCCGGTGCTGTATACCATTTGTACCTGTAACCCAAAAACCATTGGCGACTGGCCTGCAAAACCTTTATTGACATTCTTGCGTCAATTGACCGATGGCGATGCTTTACTGCGTCTTCAAGGTGGCACGCCAGCATTGGTCGACAAGCTAATTAAAGACATTGAAATTCATAATGGCACTGCCATTACCCAAGTCAAAGAACAGGAAAATGGAGTTCTGGTTGAAAATGCACTAGGTGAGCAGCGCGTTTTTGACCGTGTCATTGTGGCAACACCGACCAATAAAATTGAAACCTTTTTAGATAATGAACAGTTCGCAGATGATATTGCACTGTTAAAGCAATTCAGATTTGAACAGGGTCAATTGGTGATTCACACTGATCAAACCGTGATGCCACCCAAGCGTAAAGACTGGGCGGTGCTCAGTTATATGATGGATCGTAAGTTTACCCGCCAACAGTTCACCGTATGGCTGAATTCAGTCGAGCCAAGTCTGGTCGGCAAGACACCCGTATTCCAAACCTGGCAACCAGTGACTGAAATTGATCCTAAAAAAATCATTTCCAGCGTTACCTTAACCCGTGCGGTGGTGAACTCTCAAACCGTGGCTCTAAATAAAGAATTACAGCAGCGTCATAAAGACCTCAACCGTAAAGTGTTCTACTGTGGTTCATGGTCTTGCGATGGCTTGCCGGTACTCGAATCTGCAGTAACTTCAGCGATGCATATTGCAGAAATTTTGGGTGCACCATTGCCGTTTGTGGGATTAAAACCTAAAGTTGAGGTTGCCCCACAACTCGGCTACTAATCCATGAAATGGCTTCAAGCGATTCAACAGCAATTTTCACAACATAAGTATGCGATTAACGCAAAACAGTTAGGGGATGATGCTGAACTCGCTTGGACTAATCTGGGTTATTGGGATGATGCAACGTCATCCTATCCCGATGCTTGTCGTCAATTGGCAGATCAGTTGGCGCAAGCCGTGCATTTAACTTCAAATGACAGATTGCTGGATTTGGGCTGTGGACAGGGTGCAAGTCTGCTCCATTGGCAGCAGCATTATTATGTTCAACACATTGAAGCTGTGGAAATGCAATCCAGTTGCGTGATTCAAATTCAAAAACATTTTCCTGAGCTTGCTGCGATTCACCAACACTCTTTTTTAAATTTAAAACAGATTCAGTTCAAATCTGGCTTTGATGTGGTGCTGTGTATCGACGCCGCTTATCACTCCAATTTGAATTCATTTCTTGATTCAGTAAACCCTGTTTTAAATTCAAAGGGCAGACTGGGTTTTCATTATTTAATCTGGTCTGAGAAATGGCTGGATTTAAATTCATTGCAAAAACGAAAGTATCAATGGTTATTAAAAGTTGCAGATGTAAATTTAGATCATTTAATGACTGCATCGGCTCTGAAGCAAACTTTGCAGGACTATGATTTTGCGGAGATTGAAATCCGTGATTTATCTAAAGGCGTTTTGCAGGGTTTTGCAAATTATTTTCATACATTGCAGCCATTGCCACATCAAAGTATAGGCCTGGATGGATTTAAAATTCGCATGACAGCAAAATTATGTGCCAAGCTTTATGCAGATGGCTGGGTCAAGTATGTGCAAATCAGCGCGAGAAAATAATCAACACTGACATTTCAGAGATTTTTTGCAAAGCCAAAGCCCAGAAACAACAAAGCCTCACTAAAAAGCGAGGCTAAGTATAAAATGGTGCCGGCACACGGATTCGAACTGTGGACCTACTGATTACAAGTCAGTTGCTCTACCAACTGAGCTATGCCGGCAACGTGGGATGAATAATAGCGAATTTTGCTGAAAACGCAAGCCAAAAAATGAGCGATTGATTTTCCTGCTTTAAGATAAAAATAATTGATCCGCCGCAAAGGTGGGCAAGTCAAAAAGAATTTAAAAGATAACAATGCTTATTTTGGCCTCAGGATCTGGGCTAAGTCTTGTGCACATTCTTCCAAGGTTAAAGCCATGTCAATTTGCATTTGTGGCTTCAGTTCATCTGCAAGCTTTCTCCACTGTTCTATTAAACGTAATGCTTTCTGAATTTTATGTTTATTCATGTCTTTGGCAAGGGTTGGGGTATAACCACCACGTTTCGCATTCTTGATCTGTTTTACATAGTTATTGCTGGTATTCATGCTTACTCCCGAATAGCAGTTTTTGATCTGCTGAATGGACTTTTATGCCTTGAACTAAAGTTCTGTAAGATGATTATTATCAGCGGAATATTGCAGCTTGATGATCATTTTTTTGAGTTTTTATATTCTCTTGTAATGAGGTGAATAAATGTGCAAATTTTTTTAAAAAATGGAAGTCGTTGTTTTAAAATTTTAGATCAACAGATGAAGACTTTTAACCTCAGGAGTGAAGAAAGTATCGCTACATACTTTCTTCAATTGGCTTAAATATTAATATTCCCAAAACATGCGTTGAATTTCTTTTGCATCCCGGGTTTTAGTCAGTGCAAGGGCTGCCAGTAATTTCGCTTTCTGTGGATTTAAGTCATGCGCCACCACCCAGTTATACTGATCATCGGGCTGTTCTGCATTTCTGAGCACAAAGCCTTGTGGCACACGTGATGAACGAATAATTTGCACGCCCTGCTTTTGTAGCTCGTTTAAAGTCGGCACAATATTTTTTGCAACAGATCCATTGCCTGTTCCTGCATGAATAATGGCTTTTGCCCCTGCTTTTGCATAAGCTTTATAGGCATCAGGAATCATATTGCCAGAACCATATACAATTTGAACTAGAGGCAGCGCATCACCCTGAATATTTTCAATATTAAATTCAGATGCATTATTAAAACGTTTCACGACATTTCTAAACCAATAGGTTTTACCTTCGACCAGTGTCCCCAATGCACCCCACTGACTAGCAAAGCCATTGGTGTGAATGTTAATGGTTTTGGTCACATCTCGTGCTGCAAAAATATCATCATTCATGAGCACAAAAACGCCTTTGGCTTTTGCATTATCGGCAGCAGCTAGGGCAACAGCACTATATAAATTTAAAGGGCCATCTGCAGATAATGCAGAAGGTGGGCGCATAGAACCCACGACCACAATCGGTTTATCGGTATGAACGGTCAAGCTTAGAAAATAAGCGGTTTCTTCTAGCGTATCGGTACCATGGGTGATCACAACGCCATTTACATCGGGCTTTTTCACCAATTCATTGACTTTACGTGCAATGGTTAAAAGTTCTTTATCTGTAATGCTTTCTGACGCAACCTGAAGTGCCTGTACACCGGTAACATTTGCCAGATTCTGAATTTGAGGAACGGCCTTGAGCAAGTCATCTACAGGCACTTTGGCTGCGGTATAGGTTGCACTGTTTGTAGAACTGGCACCTGCACCTGCAATCGTGCCACCTGTGGCAACCACCACGACATTATTCTTGGCAAAAGTTGAAAGGGGAAGTAATAAGCCGAGACTTAAAGAAAGTGCGCTAAGTGTTTTTTTCATCATTTTTCCTTATAAATGTTCTGTACAATCCAAGCATTTTTTGTACCACTTATAACCTAATATAAATAAACCAGCTTTGCCTATACCAAATTTAAAATATGGATTTCATCATCAGAAATATCAGAAGCCATGATTTTTATATTTGCTGGAATGAACTTGGGTAAAAATGCGCAATGAATTGTTTTTCTGCCTAATAAATAAATAAATAAATAAATAAATAAATAACCTGAGTTCGAAGGGATTCCTCAGCCATTTAACAAATTTTTAAAGGTTGGCTTATGGGGATTTAAACAGTAAGCCACTACACCCGCCATAACATTCACCATAAAATTATTGATCGATCTATGACGTGTGTGTTCTATCTGATGTTAATTCTTCAACTGATCATTCACTGTTTCAATCAAACCACGCCTTGATAATAACTCTTTTTCTTGCTGTGTTTTTGGTTTGGCATTCTTCATCGATTTACGAACAGGW
>NZ_SJNZ01000018.1 GCF_004331155.1 Acinetobacter terrestris | reverse complement strand
AATCTGTTCAGATTTGGAAAAAGCATTGGCATACACTGAAAAGTGAATAGATAAGACCAAAGCAAGTATCCATAAACAGTTGTGCTGGCGACAATAGCAAGAGTGAACCACCTGATCCCTTCCCGAACTCAGAAGTGAAACCTCTTTGCGCTGATGGTAGTGTGGGGTTACCCATGTGAGAGTAAGTCATCGCCAGCTCATTATTCCTAAAAATCCCCCTCCGCATACGCTGAGGGGGATTTTTTTATGCTTAAAATAATAATTCGTATAAAAAATGCACTTATTTTATTATAAGGAAGATCTTAATAAACTTAAATATAAGAATAATTTGGAAAAACTATGCAAATTCTATTCATTTTAATGGTCATATTGGCTTTGATTTACTTTCCAACTAAATATGTTGCTGAATACTTTGGGGCAGAGCGAACCGGATTCTGGGCTATTTTGTGTAGCTTAATTATTAATGGCTTCATCACCCAAGCCATAGGATCATTGATAGACCATAAACTGATTACTTTTGTGGTAATGCTAGGCATTGGTGGCTTACTGTTTCAATATATTCTGTCTGCTGCCAGCTATAAACAAGGCTTCTTCATTTCTTTATTGAGTCAAGTTGCAATTCTGGTCTGCCTCCTGGTATTTGCTAGTACGTATAGTGTGGTAGCCAGCTAGTATTTTTTCATAGATGAGCAAAATAATTTACTTAAAACCCTCCTTTTCCTGCGACTAAATTGATTAAAAACTGGACCGCTGAGTCTAGTTTTTCACGTCATTTTGCGACCTTTGTATAGTATTTGAGAAAAGTTCAGCGTGCTCAACTAGCGCAGTTGCGAAAGCATGGCGCGATAAATCAATAAAAATAAAATCAAAGAGTTAAATGTCATGTGTCGCGGTTAAAAACGATGAAATTGAAAACTCACAGGAGGTGAGACGTGACAATGAATACAGTTAATGTGAATGAGGTCATTGATAAGGCCAAATTTACCCCATTTCACTTTAAGGTCGTGTTCTGGTGTTTGATAATTATTCTATTTGACGGCTATGACTTGGCGATTAATGGTGTGACGCTTCCACTCTTAATGCAAGATTGGGGCTTAAGCGCAGTACAAGCAGGAATGTTAGCCAGTACAGCACTTGCAGGCATGATGTTTGGTGCGATGATGTTCGGGACATTGGCAGACAAGATTGGCCGTAAGAAAGTCATCATGATTTGTGTATTGCTGTTTAGTGGCTTTACCTTTGCAGGCGGTTTTGCCTCGAATCCGACTGAATTCGGTGTATTACGTTTCCTGGCCGGTTTGGGTATTGGTGGTGTAATGCCAAACCTGGTGGCTTTAACCTCTGAATATGCACCAGCACGCTTACGTGCGACTTTGGTTACTACAATGTTCAGTGGCTATGCGGTAGGTGGTGTGATGGCAGCTTTATTGGGCGCATGGTTTACCCCGGATTTTGGTTGGCAAATCATGTTCTTTATCGCGGGTGTGCCGTTATTATTATTGCCTCTGATCTGGAAATTCCTGCCTGAATCATTGACCTTCTTGGTGAAAGCCCAAAAGCATGATAATGCCCGTCAAATCATGCAGCGTTTAGATGATCAGCTGAGTTTAAATGCACAAACTCAATTGGTTTTAAGCGAGATCAAAATTGCTGAACCTGCTTTTGTCAGCAGCCTGTTTAAGCAGGGGCGTACAGCGAACACACTGCTGTTCTGGTTAGCTTTCTTTATGTGTTTACTTACACTTTATGCGTTGGGCAGCTGGTTACCGAAACTGATGATGGCGGCAGGCTATTCATTAGGTAACAGTTTAATGTTCCTGCTAGCGATGAATATTGGTGCAGTAATTGGTACTGTGGGCGGCGGTATTCTGGCAGACAAGTTCCATTTAAAACCTGTGATTATTACCTTATGTCTGTCAGGTGCAGTGGCATTATCACTGTTAGGCTTTAAGTCACCTCAGCCTGTGATTTACTTCCTGGTTGCAGTAGCAGGTGCTTCAGCGATTGGTGGCCAGATTCTGCTGTATAGCTATGTTGCGCAATACTACCCGTTAACCGTCCGTTCAACTGGTATTGGTTGGGCTTCAGCAGTGGGACGTAGTGGGGCAATTGTCGGTCCAATCCTGATCGGGATGCTACTGGGTATGGAGTTACCACATCAGTTGAACTTCATGGCTGTCGGTCTTCCAGTGGTGATTGTAGCCATTGCCGTGTCACTGATTGTGCGTAAAGACCGTGCTGTTGATGTAGATTCAGTCACCGAACAGAAGCTTAAAGCTGTCAAGGCTTAGTGATCCACCGGTTCTTATATTCATTTTTAGTCTTTAAAAACCGTGAAACCCCTTTAAATAAGGGGTTTTGTTATTCAAATTCATAAACTTTTAAGAAAGCAAAAAGATTTTTAAATAGTAAAAATATTTTTTAAAATAATAAAATGTATATATATCAATGATTTTTGATCTTTTGATATGTGAATCAGGATATAAAAATACCCATTTATATAGACGAAAGTTGCATAACATATAGTCTTATTGTGACGTAAAACACGCTTCAGTATATTCGCTCGGGCTGATTCGTTATCACAATGATCAGTAGGATTTATGGACAAGTACTCATGGGAGATGAGAACGATGACAACGGAAAAAATAGATGTTAATTCTGTAGTAGATCATGCGAAATTTACGCCATTTCACTTTAATGTAGTTGCTTGGTGTTTACTCATTATCCTATTTGATGGTTATGATCTCGCGATTAATGGCGTGACTTTGCCATTGCTGATGAATGATTGGGGCCTGAGTGCTGTTCAAGCAGGCATGTTAGCCAGTACCGCGCTTGCGGGCATGATGTTTGGCGCAATGTTCTTTGGATCATTGGCAGACAAAATTGGCCGTAAAAAAGTCATCATGATTTGTATTGTGCTGTTTAGCGGACTGACTTTTGCAGGTGGTTTTGCCTCGAATCCGACTGAATTTGGTATTTTACGTTTCTTGGCTGGTCTTGGGATTGGCGGTGTGATGCCAAACCTGGTGGCTTTAACCTCTGAATATGCACCGCAAAAGATGCGTAGTACGCTGGTGACCACGATGTTTAGTGGTTATGCCGTGGGTGGCGTAATGGCTGCTTTACTTGGCTCATGGTTTACCCCAGATTTTGGCTGGCAGATCATGTTCTTTATCGCAGGCATTCCTTTATTTTTACTGCCTCTGATCTGGAAATTCTTACCTGAATCTTTAGCGTTTATGGTGAAGCAGAATAAACAGGCTGAAGCACGTCGTATCGTGCGTCGCTTAGCACCGAATGTGAAAGTAACTGACAACACCGTATTCACTTTACCGCAAGAAAGCGTGCCTGAAGCTGCAAACGTGGTGAGCTTGTTCCGTCGTGGTCGTGCAACCAATACCTTGTTGTTCTGGCTTGCGTTCTTTACCTGCTTACTGACGATGTATGCATTAAGCAGCTGGTTGCCGAAACTTATGATGGCGGCTGGTTACTCAATGGATAACAGCTTGATGTTCATGATGGTAATGAACGTGGGTGCTGTGGTTGGTATCGTCGGCGGTGGTATTCTTGCTGACCGTTTCCACTTGAAACCTGTACTGATGTTCCTTGGAATTATGGGTGCGATTGTGATGAGCTTAATGGGCTTCCAATCAAATCAATTCCTTCTGTACATTTTGGTGTTCTTGGCAGGTGCAGCTTCAATTGGCTCGCAAATGCTTCTATATAGCTATGTAGCGCAATATTACCCGCTTGCTGTACGTTCGACAGGAATTGGTTGGTCTTCTGCAATTGGCCGTATGGGGGCGATTGTAGGTCCAATTTTAATTGGTGGTTTGCTCGGTATGAACTTACCTGCGTACTTTAACTTTATGGCGGTAGGTTTACCTGTATTGATTACTGCGATTGCGGTTGCATTGATTATGAGTGAAGATGAAGCTGAAAAGATTAAAGCATCGAAACAGATAGCAGCCAAAGCTTAGAAATTAAGTTTGAAAAGAAGCCTCCGAAAGGGGGCTTTTTTTTTAAAATTTATTAGATAATACACAATTCTTATTTTTAGAGGGGGAATGTATGGGTTCAGAATTAGTAAAACTTAGAAGACGCAAAGATGCTAAAGAAACACTTAAACAAATAGAGCGAAAAAGAGAAAATTATTTTCTAATCCATTATTCATGTGAATCTTTTTATGATATTCAAGATGGTAGAACACCTAGAATTACATCTATAGCGATCAGAAATTTTTATTCTGGCCAAACCCATTCATTTTCAATACATAAAACAGCAGAACAAAAGAATATTAGTTTTGAAAAGATCTCTGATGCCTACGATAAGTTAGAAAAAGGAATGTTAGGGGAATACTTTGAGTACTTAGCCTTAAATAAAGGCAGTTACTATCTACATTGGAACATGAGAGATATTAATTATGGATTCCAAGCAATTGAACATAGATTTAAAGTTTTAGGTGGTAAACCATATTTAATTGATGATGATAGAAAAATTGATTTAGCTAGACTTTTAATTAGTTTATATACCGTTAGATATACCTCTCATGGGGAAAATGGACGACTACATAGTATATGTGAGCTAAATAGAATTACAGGTAAAGATATGCTAAATGGAAAAGAAGAAGCCGCTGCTTTTATTGATAAAGATTTTATAAAACTACATCGATCAACTTTACGAAAAGTTGATGTTATGTCCAATATTCTTGAAAGAATTCTAGATGGATCAATTAAAACCCAAGCAAATTGGATAGCAAAAAATGGCGTTCATCCAATAGTTTTAGTAGAGTTGGTCAAAGAACATTGGCTTATTGCTTCTATTATTGGATGTATTAGTTTTGCAGGGACAATGAAAACTTTATTTTTTTAGAGTTAAAATCATTTCGTACATAGCCTTTATATAATTATAGGACAATAAATGAAACTCAACTCATTCTCCCCAATCCCTGAAGATGACGACGAACTGCATCTTCCTGAACTGGTGTACTGGGCCTCAATCGGTGACATTGAGCAGGTTGAACAGCGCCTTCAAGAAGGTCTAGACGTCAACTCAGCCGATGATGAAGGCTATAGCGCTTTACAGGCAGCCGCTGAAAATGATCATCTGGAAGTGGTGAAGCTACTGGTGAGCAAAGGCGCAGATGTCGATCATCGCAGTACTTACACTGCTTTAGAGCTGGCTGAAATGGCAGGCAATAAAGATGTTGTGGCTTATCTAAAAAGCTTGGAAAGTCTGCATTAATACATTAATAAAACAAGCCCTAGACTGATAGGGCTTTGTTTATATCAGTAGCTTTAAGATCACTTCGGTTGTATTTATC
Source organism: Acinetobacter terrestris (assembly GCF_004331155.1). Lineage (GTDB taxonomy): Bacteria > Pseudomonadota > Gammaproteobacteria > Pseudomonadales > Moraxellaceae > Acinetobacter > Acinetobacter terrestris. The sequence continues at coordinate 63,885 of NZ_SJNZ01000018.1, read as the reverse complement.
CATTGTGATGCTCAAATTTTATTGCTGTTTTTAGCTGGATAAATATACTTTTTTGCCAACGTTTAATCGTGTATTCGAAGATATCTGTGTCTATCATTTTAGGGTTTTTAGGCGGCAAACTCTGACAATCTTTCAATCAAATCATCTTTAGTCGAATATAAAATTTTAAATTTTTAAGATATTGTTTTTATTAAATAAAATAAAGATGAACTATAGTTCACAGCAAAATATGTAACAAAAAATCCTAGTCTTAGCTCGTATTATCCTGTCATTTTATTTCAGATAAGGTTTTATATACCTTCAAGGTATAGGTTTATGCCTTTCAAGTTGTGGACAAAATTCCGCCAGAAACCCATTGTAGGTGAAAATTCAAGTCTCACATTGGAGGTGAGTACTCATGACAGCGACAACAATGAATGTAAATGCTGTAGTGGATCAAGCCAAGTTCAAGTCATTTCACTTGAAACTTGTGCTTTGGTGTCTGTTTATTGTGTTATTTGACGGTTATGACCTGGCCATTAATGGTGTAGTTTTACCATTACTCATGCAAGAGTGGGGCATGAGTGCCGTGCAGGCAGGCATGTTGGCCAGTACAGCTTTAGCCGGCATGATGTTTGGCGCAATGGGCTTTGGTATGTTGGCGGATAAAATTGGCCGCAAAAAAGTGATTTTAATTTGCGTTTCATTGTTCAGCCTGTTTACGTTTTTAGGTGGATTTGCCACCAATCCTACAGAATTTGGAATATTACGCTTTATTGCAGGCCTGGGCATTGGCGGCGTATTGCCAAATCTAGTGGCTTTAACTTCAGAATATGCACCACAACGTGTGCGCAGTACTTTAGTGACCACCATGTTTAGTGGCTATGCCATGGGTGGGATTCTGGCAGCGTTGTGTGGAACTTGGTTTACCGCGGATTATGGTTGGCAGATCATGTTCTATATTGCAGTGATTCCTTTACTGTTTGTGCCTTTATTCTGGAAATTCCTGCCGGAATCTTTAATCTTTCTGGTTAAAGCAAACAAACAAGATCAGGCGCGTCATTTTTTACAAAAAGTTGAGCCGGCAGCACAAGTATCTGCAAATACACAATTGGTTTTAGCTTCGACTGATCAATCGGGAAGTACTTCAGTAAAAGAATTATTCAGTGAAAATCGTGCGGTAGGAACATTCCTGTTTTGGCTGGCATTTTTCATGTGTTTATTAATGCTTTATGCATTAGGCAGCTGGTTGCCAAAACTGATGATGGCAGCGGGTTATTCTTTAGGCAGCAGCTTAATGTTCTTACTGGCATTGAATGTTGGCGCAGTGATTGGAACAATCAGTGGAGGGGTTTTAGCGGACCGCTTTGACTTTAAACGCGTTCTGATTGGTATGTTAGTTGTAGGCGTACTTTCTTTAGTGGGACTCGGCTTCAATTCTCCACAGCCTGTTATTTATTTACTGGTGAGCCTTGCAGGTGCATCTTCAATTGGCAGCAGCATTTTACTGTACAGTTATGTTGCACAGTATTATCCGGTTGCAGTCCGTTCAACGGGTATTGGCTGGGCATCGGCAGTGGGTCGTACCGGGGCAATTGTCGGTCCAATCGTGATTGGTATGCTTTTGGGCATGGAACTGCCGCATAAATGGAATTTTATCGCGGTGGCGATTCCTGGAATTATTGGCGCACTTGCCATCTTCTTTATCCGTCCAGCAAAAAAGGCTGAAATTAAAGCTGAACCAAAAGTTGCGGCACCTGCACAAGCTATCCGTTCTTAAAACAGCGAATCTATTGAAAATAAATTCTCTTTAAACTTAAGCCTCCTTCGGGAGGCTTTTTTATGTGTGTATGAAGTTAATTTGAGGCATGAAAAAAGCCCCATCATCCTGATAGGGCTTCTTCGTATTGGTGACTTAGGTATAACTCCTGTCCTACCTCACATCCTGATGCTCAAACTGATTATTATTGTTTTTAGTTTGGGAAACTTCCTGTTTCCTGATGAATTAAATATAGTGTGAATCAAACAGCTTGAACAGCTGTCGTTTTCTGCAGTTCATGTAAGCTAAAGCGTACAACAATGCCTTAGAAATGCGCTTCTAGACCAATATAAGGTCCTTTAAATTTCAATTTGGTTTCCTGGTCTGAACCTTCTTCCAGCTGGATATCTAAAATGCGATAACCGGCTTTGGCACCGACATCGACCAGTAGGGTATCGACAAAGTCATATTTCAGTTCTACCTGAGCATCAGTCACTTGGCTATCAGTTAACTTGGCAAAACTGGCTTCTGCCTTGGCACTAAGTCCCGTGAATGGCAGTTTGACTCCGGCTTCTGCATAGAGCATGGGTAAGGTTTCATTGACTTCAGTATTTTGGGTAAAGTTCTGCTGGATTTTTCCATCCAGTAATTTGGCACCCAGGCCAACATCGGCAGAGACCACATTATCGAGGATTTCGTAATACAGAATGAAGTCGGAATAATCCAGATCGAGCTGATGGCTTTTTACCCCGGCAAGACTCTGATTACTTTCAGCCTGTAAATTGGTATGTTTAATTTTGGCGTTGGGTAAAAAGGGGATCGGGTGTTCTACGGCAACCGAAAATGACATGCCGTGATCATCTTCAAGTTGGGCTTGTGCAAGTGCTGATGCTGGATTGCTTAAATCTGCACTATAGTTCCAGTAATCGATGCCGGCTTTAACACCAATGAAGTCGGCTTGTGCAGAGCTGACTGCGCCAAGTCCAAGGATGAAGCAAAATAATTTGAGTGATTGCATGGATATCCTGAATATGTGATCCGTTATTTTTAGAAAATAATTTTGTTACTTAAATATAGTGAACTGCTGTCCAACTCAGCGCATCATATAGTGAATGAAAGAAAATTGCATTGCTGTTATTTCTAGAAAATGAAAGGAATTTTTTACATGGCAGATAAAGCTGTAAACGTGATTGATTATCCTCTGTATGTTGCAGGTAAAGCGGTTAAAACCGAGCAATGGCTTGAAGTAGAACATAAATATACGCATGAGCTGTATGCACGGGTGGCTTTGGCAAATGAACAAACCATCGCAAAAGCCATTCAGTCCGCAGTAAAAGCGGAAAAAGAAATGGCAGCGTTGGAACCTTTTCAAAAACAAAAAATCTTGCTGCATTGTGTGAAACGCTTTAATGAAATGCGAGCGGAGTTGACAGAAATTCTGATTGCAGAAGGCGGAAAACCGAGCAAGGCAGCGGCGGCGGAAGTGGAACGTCTTATCAATACCTTTCAAATTGCGGCCGATGCGGTCACCCAGCTGGACGATGGGCGCATGATTCCTTTGGCGGTCACAGCAGCCGCATCGGGTTATCAAGGCATGATGAAATATGCCCCGATTGGCGCAGTCTCATTAATTAGCCCGTTCAATTTTCCACTAAATCTGACCGCACATAAAATTGCCCCGGCAATTGCTGCGGGTTGCCCATTTGTGCTTAAACCGGCCAGCTTAACCCCTATTTCAGCATTGAAAATCGCCGAGGTTCTGGCCGAGACCGACTTGCCCAAAGGCGCATTTTCAATTTTACCCTGTCCGCGTGAACATGCCGATGTACTGGTTACCGATGACCGTTTCAAACTGCTCAGTTTTACCGGCTCGGATGTGGTCGGTTGGGACATGAAAGCACGTGCCGGGCGCAAGAAAGTGATCTTGGAGCTGGGCGGTAATGCCGCCGTCATGATAGATGCAGATACTGAAATTAGCGATGCTTTGGTGAATCGTTTGATTGGCGGCGCTTATAACCACGCCGGGCAGGTGTGTATTAGTGTGCAGCGCATTTTGGTGCATGCAGATGTCTATGCCGAACTGAAGAAAAAATTGGTGACTCAGCTGAAAAAAATTAAAGCTGCCGATCCGCGGCTGGATAGCACGCTGGTTGGCCCGATGATTAAGGAATCAGAAGCTTTGCGCCTGAAAAAATGGGTCGATAAAGCGGTGGAAAAAGGTGCTAGCTTGCTGGTCGGTGGTGAGCTGAACGGGGTGATGTTTGAACCGACTTTGCTTGAAAATGTCGATGATTCTTTAGAAGTATATAAAGATGAAGTGTTCGGGCCTGTGGCAATAATTGAGAAGTATGAAAGCTTTGAACAAGGTATAGAGCGAATCAATAGCAGCCGTTTTGGTTTACAGGCCGGGGTGTACACCCAGAACCTGAATAAAATGCTGTATGCCTGGGATCACTTGCATGTCGGTGGCGTGATTATTAATGACATTCCCTCTTTCCGGGTCGATAACATGCCTTATGGCGGCGTGAAAGACTCCGGTCTGGGACGTGAAGGCGTGCAATATGCGATTCGTGACATGCAGGAACAGCGTATTCTAGCGATTAAAAGATAAAAAAAATTCCGGGCAATCAGTATTTTGAAAGATGCTGATTGCCATTCAGCTAAACAAATAAAAAAAATATCACCTTTTAAAAAAAGCACGCTAACTTAAACAGACGGTAAAATTAGCCATATTTTGATCAATTCATAATTTATAGATTATAAAATTAAATAATTTCCGCAAAAACTACAGAAAAAGCTCGAAAAAATGGGTATTGTTCAAGCATTGAAAGGCAAAAAGACGCAAAAGACTTTAAGCAAGATTTTGTGATGACGGCCTGTTTGCAATTTAGAACAGCATGCTCAAAAGGCGTAGAACTAACTTCAGACATAAAAAGATTAATTTTTGAATGGTACTTTTTCTTGCTCGCCAGATAATTCAACAACAGGCGGCATTTAAAGGGATCTAAAGGCTTAGGTGTTCTATGACAGATACTCGAGAAAACTGGTCAGCCCGATCAGGATTTATTATTGCAGCAATTGGCTCTGCAGTAGGTTTGGGGAATATTTGGCGCTTTCCATATATTGCCTATGAAAATGGTGGCGGGGCATTCCTGATTCCTTATCTGATTGCGATTTTTGCAGCAGGTTTACCTTTATTATTTTTAGATTATGCAGTCGGACACAAGTTCCGCAAAGCACCACCAATGGCCTATAAAAAACTCATGAATGCAGAATCTCTGGGTTGGTGGCAGGTGATGGTGACTCTGATCATCGGGATTTATTATGCCAGCGTATTGTCCTGGGCCGGCAGTTATATGTTCTATTCCTTTGGGCAGCAGTGGGGAACAGATACTCAAGGCTTCTTCTTCAACAGCTACCTGCAAAATGGTGAGGGGCTGACGTTCGGCTTTGTGCCTGTACTGTTCTTTGGTCTGGTGGTCGTTTGGGCAGTGGTCATGCTGATTCTTTACGGTGGGGTACGCCGTGGGGTAGAACTGGCGAATAAAATCTTTATGCCATTGCTGGTGATTTTATTCACGATCCTGGTGATTCAGGCGGTCCGTTTACCCGGTGCCGTTAATGGTTTAAATGCCTTCTTTACCCCGAACTGGGACGCCATGACCAATTATAAAGTCTGGCTGGCAGCTTTTGGTCACATCTTCTTCTCACTATCGGTGGGCTTCGGGATTATGTTGACTTATTCTTCTTATTTGAAACGCAAAACTAACCTGACTGGTTCAGGCGTCGTGGTGGCATTGGCCAACTCGTCTTTTGAAATCTTGGCGGGTATTGGTGTCTTTGCAGCGCTTGGTTTTATGGCGTTCAGCTCAGGCGCCAAAGTTGAAGATGTAGTATCTGGTGGTATCGGTCTGGCCTTTATTGCCTTCCCGAAAATCATTTCCAGTTTAGGCGCAGGCGGTGACCTGTTCGGTTTCTTATTCTTCGGGTCATTAACCGTTGCGGGTATAACCTCGATGGTGAGCATCCTGCAGGTGCCAATTGCGGCATTCCAGGACAAGCTTGGCTGGTCAAAGAACAAGTCAGTGACCATTATTGCTGGTGGTTCAGCAGTGGTGTCGACCATAATCTTCTCGTCCCATAGTGCCATTACATTTGTCGACATCATTGACTACTTCGCTAACAACATTGGTATTGTCGGTGGTGGTCTGTTCTCGATTATTTTATTGTCTTGGTTCCGCCGTCCATTGATGAAACAGCTGGAAACGCATGTGAACGAATATGCTAGTTTGAAGCTGGGGGGCAGCTGGAAGTTCATGCTGACCGTGATCACGCCGTTGTCTTTATTATTGGCATTGGGTTTAACCTTGAAATCAATCATGGCAGAAGGCTATGGTGATTATCCCGCAAGTACGCTGTGGGTGATCGGTGGGGGCACCATTGCATTCTTTATTCTGGGCGCCATTTTATTAAGCCTAGTTAAAGATCGTCATAGTTAGGAGAAGGAATATGAATACATCTGCATTGATCATGATGATTTTCTCCATTGTTTTATTATGGGGTGGTCTGGTACTGTCTGTCATTCATCTGGCAAAAAATCCGGAAGAACCAGAAGACTAAGAATCTTCAAATAAACTGATTGTTGTTGTAAACGAAAGTCATTATCATTTATGGTAATGGCTTTCTTGTTTCTGAAATGGAGCACATTGATGCAAACCATTTTGCAGCACCAAGTGTGGATCGCATTTGCAGTGACCTTTCTTGCCGGATTGGCCACGGTGATTGGTGGAGCATTGGTTTTATTTTTTAGGCAACCCAGCTATCGCCTGTTATCTTTCGGCCTGGCTTTTTCAGCAGGGGCAATGATCTATGTTTCCCTGACTGAAATTTTAAATAAATCGATTGCTTCGTTTAGTCAGGCTTTTGATCCTAAATTTGGTTTTGCCTTTGGTACTTTTGCCTTTTTATCTGGGGTGATTTTAGTCTTGCTCCTGGATCATTTTATTCCCAATCCACATGAAACCATTGAACCGAACAATGCCGCCGAGATCGAACAACGACAATTAAGGCGTACCGGTTTACTGACTTTATTCGCCATTACGGCACACAACTTCCCTGAAGGTTTGGCAACCTTTTTTGCGACATTAGAAAGTCCGACCTTGGGTGCACCATTAGCAGTAGCCATTGCTATTCATAATATTCCTGAAGGTATTGCGATTACCTTACCGGTCTATATGGCGACCGGACGCAGAGATTTGGCTCTAGGCGCCAGTTTTGTTTCTGCTTTGGCCGAGCCATTGGGTGCGGCACTCGGTTACTTTATTTTGGCACCGTTTATGAGTTTTAGTGTGTATGGTGCGGTATTTGGCGTGATTGGCGGGGTGATGGTATTTTTGGCCTTGGATGAACTGTTACCCACAGCAAAGCGTTACGCCAAAGGGCATGAAACGGTGTATGGACTGGTCATTGGGATGGCATCTTTAGCGCTTAGTTTAGTGCTGTTTAAATTTGTCAGTTAAAAAAATATATTTAAAAACATATATTTAAGAAACGTACACATAAAAAAGGCGGCTCGAAAGCCACCTTTTTATTTGCATTACCGTTATGTCGTTAAGCAGTTTTCTGGATACGGCAATAGAAGAATCCATCGCCATGACCCACTTGTGGCAATAACTGACGACCGTGGATTTGTTCAATTCCCCAGTCCGCATCAATTTTTTGTTCTTGTGCATCGGCATGATTGGCGAAGAAATCCACCATTTGCTGTTCATTTTCAGCTTTTAAAATCGAGCAGGTGATGTACAGCAAGGTGCCACCGACTTTCAGCTGTTGCCACATATTTTCAAGAATCTGTTTTTGCAACTCAACCGTTTTGGCAATATCACCCGACTGACGCAGTAAACGAATGTCTGGATGGCGACGAATCACACCAATCGCTGAACATGGCGCGTCCAGTACGATGCAATCTGCAAGCTCAGGTGCAGTCCATGTCGCTGCATTTGCGGTGATAATTTCCACGTGTTTGCCATCGAGAATCAGGCGCTCCAGGTTTTCGGAGACACGTTTCAAGCGTTTTTCGTCTTGGTCGAGTGCAATCAGTTTTTTCGGCTGATATTTCTCTAAAAGATGCGCCGTTTTACCACCCGGTGCTGCACAGGCATCAATCACAAATTTGCCGTCCAGATTGGGCACTAGGCTTGCGCAAAGCTGAGCGTGTTCATCCTGTACCGAAAAACCGCCGGCTTCAAAACCTGGCAGGCTCGGCACATGAATGCTTTCATCCAGCACAATACCGACATCGGAAAGTTCGCAACGATGTGCGTCGATGCCTTCATCTTCCAGAATGTCGAGATATTCTTCACGGCTGACCTGGCGGGTATTGACACGCAAAGTCAGTGGCGCAACCTGTTTAAGCTCGTAGCTGAGTTCTGCAAATTGCTCGCCCCAGTCCTTTTTCAAACGTTTAGCCAACCAGCTTGGTAAATTCGACGCATTTTCCAATACATCGTAGAACTGTTCGGTTTCACGCGTTGCACGGCGTAAAATGGCATTCACCACGCCACTTAAACTTTCCATGCCCAGTTGTTTGCTGGCTTCTACCGTTTCAGAAATTGCGGCATGTGCAGCCACACGGGTACACAGCAATTGATATAAACCGACATATAAACAGGTTTCAACCACCGGATTTTCAAGTGGTACAGTAAGCAGGGGTAAAGTCACCTGTTTCAGGGCGTGCCACTGGCGTAGACAGCCAAGCACCAGTTCGTGATACAACGCGCGGTCTTTGTCTGACACGATATTCATGTGCTGATTTAACACAGATGCCAGTGATTGACCATTTTGGACAGCCAATAACGTTTTAACAACCTGAGCACGTAAGTTTAAAGTCTTACCAGAGGCGTGGGGAGATTGTCTCATTATAAAATTTGTCCGATATTCAGTTTTTGAGTTTGTAAAATTTGTACGGCATTCAGCGGTTTGCCACCCGGCCATTGTAAAGCAGTTAGCGTGATTACAGTGTTATTTGCGCAGGCAACATGGACGCCGTGTTTATCAATTGCAATGATTTCACCCACTTGAGCATTTTCTGCAGTGGCATTGGATAACTGGGAGTTCCAGACACGCAGGTTGTTTTGCTCATCGAGTACGATAAATGCCACGGGCCACGGATTAAAGGCACGAATATTACGGTCGATTTGTAGCGCATCGATTGACCAGTCAATCTGAGCTTCAGCTTTTGACAATTTGTGTGCATAGACAGTCAAAGCTTCATCCTGAACTTCACGCGTTTCTAAATAGTGCTGTAATGTTTGTTCTGAATCTAAAACAGCGGCAATGGCTGCCGCGCCCTGAATCGCGAGTTTGTCATGCAAAGTTGCAGAAGTATCGGTGGATTCAATCGGGCAGATAGTTTTATACATCATGTCACCAGTATCCAGACCAGCAGCCATTTTCATAATGGTGACGCCGGTTTCGCGATCGCCGGTAGCAATGGCACGTTGAATCGGGGCTGCACCGCGCCAGCGTGGCAATAATGAACCATGAATATTTAAACAGCCATATTTAGGCGTGTCTAAAACCACTTGCGGCAAGATCAGGCCATAGGCTGCCACCACCATAATATCAGCGCCCAAAGCAGCCAGTTCTTGTTGAGCTGCCAGACCTTCTTCAGTAGAAGACTTGAAATGTAACGGTTGATAAACCGGAATATTGTGTTCTAAAGCCAATTTTTTGACTGCGGATGCGTGAAGTTTTTGCCCGCGACCTGCTTTGCGGTCAGGTTGGGTATAAACAGCCACAATTTCATGGTCGGTTTTTAACAGCGCGTCTAAGGCGACCGCTGCAAATTCTGGGGTACCCGCAAAGATGATTTTCACACATGAAATTCCAAATAAACTTAACTTATTATAAGGCAAAACCAGAGCGAGACCTAAGGTCGTGTACATGAACTCACAAGCTACTGAAACTAAGATACTTATCTCAATTTTTTGAAGATGGGTTTTCATTTAAAAGCGATTAATAATAAAATAAAGTAATGCAAAATTAAAAAATTATTCATGAAAGTTTTGTATTTAATTCAGTGTTATGGCGTTATATTAGCTTTCAGTATCAGTTTATTTTATATGAATCGTCGAAAGATCCATAGATTTCTCTCGTAAAAGATCATGCTTACAGGACTTTGCTTAACTGCAAGCTGTAGTAAGATATATCTATATTTCGACTGATTTAGCGTTATATATCAGTATCATTCAGCCAGAGTGAATCCTAGAATTCATTTCGAGCACAAACTTTGTTGGAAATACACAATGCCTGACTATCGTTCAAAAACATCGACACACGGAAGAAACATGGCGGGTGCGCGTGGCTTATGGCGCGCAACCGGAATGAAAGATGAAGATTTTGGTAAACCGATTATTGCGGTGGTCAACTCTTTCACTCAGTTTGTACCGGGTCACGTCCATTTGAAAGACTTAGGTCAGCTTGTGGCACGTCAAATTGAAGCATCAGGCGGTGTAGCCAAAGAATTCAATACCATTGCCGTAGATGACGGAATTGCGATGGGGCATGACGGCATGCTGTATTCATTGCCTTCACGTGACCTGATTGCGGACTCGGTTGAATACATGGTCAATGCACACTGTGCCGATGCCATGGTCTGTATTTCCAACTGTGACAAAATCACTCCGGGCATGTTGATGACAGCAATGCGTCTCAATATTCCAGTGGTGTTCGTGTCGGGTGGCCCAATGGAAGCGGGTAAAGTCAAAATTCGTGGTGATGAAAAAGCCATTGATTTGGTCGACGCGATGATTGTTGCAGCAGATGACAGTTTCACCGATGAAGAAGTAGCTGAATACGAACGCTCTGCCTGTCCAACCTGTGGTTCATGTTCAGGCATGTTCACCGCCAACTCAATGAACTGTTTAACTGAAGCTTTGGGTCTGTCTTTACCGGGTAACGGTTCAACTTTAGCTACGCATGCCAACCGTAAAAAATTATTCGAACGTGCAGGTCAGTTGATTGTAGAACTGGCAAAACGCCATTATGAACAAGATGATTACAGCATTTTACCGCGTTCAATTGCGACTAAAGCAGCGTTTGAAAATGCCATGACTTTAGATGTTTCAATGGGCGGTTCAACCAATACTGTACTGCATTTATTGGCCGCGGCACATGAAGCTGAAGTCGATTTCACCATGACTGACATTGATCGTCTTTCTCGTAACGTTCCAGTGCTGTGTAAAGTGGCACCAGCAAAACAAGATGTACATATGGAAGACGTACACCGTGCAGGCGGGATTATGTCAATCTTGGGTGAACTTGACCGCGCAGGCTTATTGGATACTTCAGTACCCACAGTACATGAAAAAACCTTAAAAGATGCCTTGGATAAATGGGACATCATCCGTACTGAAGATGCTGATGTCTACGAGTTTTTCCGCTCAGCCCCAGGCGGTGTGCCGACTCAAACTGCTTTCTCGCAAAACCGTTATTACCAAACTTTAGATGGCAACCGTGAAACCGGTGTAATCCGTAATGCAGAACATGCCTTCTCGCAAGATGGCGGATTGGCAGTGCTTTACGGCAACATTGCACTGGATGGCTGTATCGTCAAAACGGCTGGTGTAGATGATTCGATTTTAAAATTCAACGGCACAGCACGTGTCTTTGAAAGTCAGGATGCTGCGGTAGAAAGTATTTTGGGTGGCGGTATTAAAGCCGGTGATGTAGTGGTAATTCGCTACGAAGGTCCACGTGGTGGCCCAGGTATGCAGGAAATGTTGTATCCAACCAGCTACCTTAAATCGAAAGGTTTAGGTAAAGAATGTGCCTTATTGACCGATGGTCGTTTCTCTGGCGGTTCATCAGGTCTTTCAATTGGTCACGTATCGCCTGAAGCGGCTGAAGGCGGTGCAATTGGTCTGGTTGAAGATGGCGATATCATCGAAATTGATATTCCAAACCGTACCATTCACTTGGCTGTGGATGATGCAACCATGGCTGCGCGCCGTGAAGTGCAAGAAGCCAAAGGCTGGCATCCAGTTGAGGAACGTCCACGTAAAATTTCAAAAGCACTGAAAGCGTATGCCATGCATACCACAAGTGCGGCGAAAGGTGCGGTACGTGAAATCTAATTTGTAGTTTTTACAGATTAAAAAAGCACTCCAGATGGGGTGCTTTTTTATGCCACATCATTTGAGTATTTACCGTTATTCGTTTCATGGAGTGCGACAGGAAGTCGCATGTTTCCTCGTATGACAGGGATGTCATATCGAGGAAACAAAGGGATTTTGTTTACTTTTGTCCAGTCAAAAGTAAAGTAAAGCCTACACACTCATCATATCGTCCTAGACATAAAGTATGGCTGTATGGAAATAATCACGAAGCTTGATTCTCAATCATATGCTTTTACATATCGTAGGCCTTCTATACAATGATCCTAGAATAGATTGCTACAGACTGAAGCTTAAAATTGGTCATCGCCAAGGAATAAAATAATGAGTAAAGATAATATCCGCGAGCATTCCGCACCGGTGTATGAAGGGATTGAAAATGCCCCGGCACGTTCCATGATGCGTGCCACAGGGTTTAAAGATGTAGATTTTACCCGTCCATTTATTGGGATTGCTTCCACCTGGGCCAATGTCACACCATGTAATATGCACATTGATGGTCTGGCACGTGAAGTGGAAAAAGGCGTCAATGCCGCAAATGGTAAAGGTATTATCTTCAATACCATTACTATTTCTGACGGTATTTCAAACGGTACCGAAGGCATGAAATACTCACTGGTTTCACGTGAAATTATTGCAGATTCGATTGAAGCCGTTGTTGGTTGTCAGGCTTATGATGGTGTGATTGCGATTGGTGGCTGCGACAAAAACATGCCGGGTTGCATCATGGGGCTTGCACGTTTAAACCGTCCGGGTCTGTTCATTTATGGCGGAACGATTAAACCGGGCGCGGGTCATACTGACATGATTTCCGTATTTGAAGCGGTCGGTCAGCATGCCAAAGGCGAAATTAATGCCATTCAGGTCAAGCATATTGAAGAAGTGGCACTGCCAGGTCCAGGTTCTTGTGGCGGCATGTACACCGCAAATTCGATGGCTTCTGCCATTGAAGCGCTAGGTATGAGCTTGCCCGGTTCATCTGCACAGGAAGCTGTTTCAGACGAGAAACTGCTTGACTGTAATCGTGCCGGTGAAGCGGTAATGAACTTGCTGCGTTTAGACATTAAACCTCGCGACATCATGACCAAAGCGGCATTTGAAAACTCGATTAAAGTGCTGATTGCACTTGGGGGTTCAACCAATGGTGTGCTACATATGCTTGCTATGGCACATACAGCAGGTGTTGAACTGTCACTAGATGACTTCGTGCGCATTGGTCAGGACATTCCAGTCGTTGCAGACGTGCGCCCATCAGGGAAATATCTGATGTCTGAACTGATTGCAATTGGCGGAATCCAGCCGTTAATGAAACGTATGTTAGACGCAGGTATGCTGGATGGCTCTTGCCTAACCGTGACCGGTAAAACCTTGGCTGAAAACTTGGCCGATGTTGAAGATTATCCTGAAGGCCAGCAAATTATCCTGCCATTTGATGCGCCAATCAAAAAAGACTCTCATTTAGTGGTGTTAAAAGGCAACCTGTCACCAACCGGTGCAGTGGCAAAAATTACCGGCAAAGAAGGGCTGTATTTTGAAGGTCCGGCACGGGTATTCGAAGGTGAAATCGGTGCGATGCGCGGAATCTTGGACGGCGAAGTACAAGAAGGCGAAGTGGTAGTGATTCGTGGTGAAGGCCCTAAAGGCGGTCCGGGTATGCCAGAAATGCTTAAACCGACATCGGCCATTATTGGTAAAGGCTTGGGTAAATCAGTCGCACTGCTGACAGATGGTCGTTTCTCCGGCGGAAGTCATGGCTTTGTGATTGGTCATGTGACCCCTGAAGCCTATGAAGGCGGTCCAATCGGCTTGGTTAAAAATGGCGATAAAATTTCCATTAATGCTGAAACCCGAGAAATGACGTTACACATTTCCGATGAAGAAATGGCAGTACGTAAAGCCGCTTGGGTGAAGCCAAAACCCAATTACACCTATGGTGCTTTGGCGAAGTTTGCTAAATTGACCACAGGGGCTGAAAAAGGGGCAGTTACGGATCTAAATTTAGATGTATAATTGATCATTCCCTAACAAATTGTTATAAACCCTTGTAGCACTACAAGGGTTTTTTTTCGAGGCTTATCTCATGTCACTGTTGCGCCGTTGGTTTGATCCACTTCGATCGCGTTGGTTTTACCAAAAGCCGACTCGTAAAGTGGTGTTATCTACGGAACAGGGTTTAAGTATCCATTTACGTTTAGATGATGTGTACAGTTATCTGGCTGTACAGCAGTTGCCTGAACTTGAGGAAATTTTGAGTGATGAACTCAAGCCTTTAAAAGTGGTTATTTCCAGCCGAACGGCAGAACCTCCCAATCATATGTCCGCAATCGAGTGGCAAAATTACTGCTTAAATGATGCCAAAATTCTATCCAAGCAGCATCGCTTTAGCTTCCATGAAACCCCAGAACAACCCCCGCTTGATGCCATAAAACAAGCAGAAACCATCCTTCGCAATACCCCATTACGTGGCCAAGATTTCCTCTATTTACTCGAAGATGTATTTCACATGCTGTGGCAAAAACAGTATGGGAAATTACGCACTTTACATGCCATGGCCAGTCGGCATCATAGCGCTCAAGCATTTCCAGAACGTATTTTTAATGATGACGAAGTGCTGGCCAGCTATTTTGAATTTGGTCAGCGTAAATACCATGCGGTCGATGACCTGCTTCGACTGGTACGTCGTTTAAAACAACAAAAACTGCTGACTGGAAATCCAATCTTCCTGATTAATCATATTGATTGGTGTGAACATTTAATTAGTGATGCAGAAGAACTGAATGAAATTCAGGCGCTAGACCCAGAACTGGATTTATATATTGCCCTTGAAGATCCAATCTCCTGGTTACTGTTGGCTTATATTAAAGAAGAACTGGCGAATTACTATAATATTCAATTGAATGTTTACCCGCTTTCTTATCATGGACGTGATCTGTTTGACTGGAGTCTGGCGACCCGTCTGTCAAAACGCACAGAAGTGAAATTCACTCCGTTTTGCCGTCCGACACAGTCTGCCACTATTGCGATGGCACAACTGTTTTATAGCGTGCCCGAAGAGCAGCGCGTTGAAGCGATGCATAGCATTTTGCAGGCGGTATGGACCCAAGGCAAGGACATGTCGTTTAAATCACATTTCGACCAGATGCAGCGTGATTTAGAGATCAGTGAATTAAGCCATGAAGATATCACTGCCAAACTGAAAGAAAATGACATACGCTGTGAAATGAAATCACAGCCTGATTTTCCTGTGCTTGAACTTCGCATTGACGGGCAAAGTTATGTGTTTAATAGCTTGTACCGTGTCTGGATGATTGAAAGCATTTTTAGCAATGTTTTAGAAGACCAATATAAAAGTGAAAATGATGATAGAAAAGATGAAGAAAGAAAAATGTGAGTCTTTAGAACAAGCGCGTGAAAAAATTGATGTCATTGATACTGCACTGATTGAAATGATCGCAACCCGTCAATTTTATGTGGATCAGGCAGTACGCTTTAAACGTACTGTGCAGGATGTGCAGTCACCGGAACGGGTTGAGCAGGTGATTAGCAAAGTGCGCGCACAAGCGGTTGAATTGGGAACCGATCCGGATCTGGTTGAACACTTATATAGAGAAATGATCCAGCGTTTTATTCAACGCGAGTTAAAAGAGATTAGACCCTAATTGGATTGAGGCGAATGCCCAGGATGCCATAAAAAAGACACCTTAAAAGGTGTCTTTTTAAATGCTGTGATCGGTCTATTACACCAGTCGGTAATAGGTATAGCTCACCTGATCATTCTTATAAACTGCATGGCTGTTTTGACGGAAATCCGAAACCCACTGGCGGCCGGTATAGGCAGCAATATGGCCATAAACATGTTTTTGGGTTCTATGAATAATATAAATATCGCCCTCTTTCGGATTATTAAAAGAGGGATTGATTTTTTTGTAGCCAATCGTCTGGAGCGTATTTCCCCAATCTGCAGCTGCCACCGGATGGTTTACAATTCTGGCACCTGCTGACTGTAATGCAATACGAATGCTTCGCGCACATTTTTTGGTACTAGAGGCTGACGACATGCTATGTAACTTTTGCGTGAATTTACGCACATCAAGATAAGGGATGCCTTTATTTTTATTGGTATTCTTGGCTCTTAAACCTGCTTGACTATCTTGATATTTCTGGGAGATCACTGCAGTGTTCTGGTTTACAGTGTTAATCATATTGCTCTGGGGTGCATCATACATCATTCTTAAATTTCTACCTTATCTTCAATTGCTTTTAGAAAAAAATAGACAGCATTTTTCAGAACTGAAATACCAATATTTTTTCCTTAAAATCACTTAATTGATATGTTATTACATATCTCTTGTTCATCAGGAGTTGGTACTTTAAAGTGGTTTTGTTCGAAAATCCACCCAGATTTACTCTGCAAAAAAGCCAATATGGGCGAAAAAAGCGCTCAAATTGCGCTGATAAGGCCAGAAAATAAATACAAGACAGCTCATAAATCATACAGTTAAGGGCGGCTTGCAAATATGTTATTAATTGAGTGAATTTTTATGTAATCGTGCAATTAAACGCTCAATTATTGATCAAAACTTAACATTTTGTCATATTTGTAGTGCATGTTTTTAACATTCCAGTCTCAAAAAGCCTCAATTTTTCCTTGAGGCTGAGTCCAAAAAACAATGATTTTTCAATTTTCCCGATTCATCTAACATAGCGCTACGATCTGAAGAGTGCTGAACATGGTTGGGTTTGTCATTGCAGTATTTGCCATTGCTGGCATGATTAAAGGCATTATTGGCCTAGGTTTACCCGCTGTTTCCATGGGCTTGCTGACGATTTTTATTAGTCCCTTTCAAGCCGCCACTTTGCTTATTGTACCTTCAATGGTGACCAATTTCTGGCAACTGTTTGCAGAAGGTCATGTGCTGAAACTGGTTCGCCGTTTTTGGCCTTTGCTGCTGGGTATTATTGTCGGTTCGATCTGGAGCATTTTTCCTACACTTGGACATGGCGAATTTCAAAGTGAGGCCTTGCTCGGCGGAATGCTGGCATTGTATGGATTATACGGTCTATTTGCTAAAAATATGCCGAACCTTGCCCCGCATGAGAAATGGCTATCCCCAATGGTCGGTTATCTAGGCGGTGCGCTGACGGTGGCAACCGGTGTGGTGGTGATTCCTGTGGTTCCTTACTTGCAATCGCTGCATTTAAAACGTGATGATCTGGTGCAATCCTTAGGTTTGGCTTTTACCATCTCAACTATTTGTCTCGCAGTTTTTTTGCATCAAAATCCTGTCGAAGGTATTCCCATCGACTATAAAATGTCATTGATTGCGTTATTACCGGCATTGGTGGGGATGTGGCTGGGCACAAAAATTCGCTATCGCATTCCGGAACAGAAATTCCGTAAAGTGTTCTTTTGTGGCTTGGTAATTTTTGGTGGCTATATGGTGCTGCATCAGTTTGGAATGATCTAAATTTATGCTTAAACAGTGATCAGTGGTCGCTGAAATTAAATTAATAATTTGGACTTTTTCGAAAGTAAAAACTGACTGAAATGTTGATAGGACACGGGCAATTCATCAAAGTTTCTGGCGGCCAATAACAGTTTCCGGTTCGCCCAGTCTCCAGTCAGTTCAATGTGATGAAAGGCATAAACCGTCTTTAAACGAATGGCAGCACGTTTTGGCATAATCGCAATCCCGACCCCATTGGCAACCACTTGGGCAATCGCGGCAAAATTGGGCAAACGTAAACGATACTGAATGGCACAGCCGAGTAATTTTGCCTGCGTTTCAATGGATTGTTGCAGGGAATGATATTGCATTAAACCGACAAAAGGGTAATGTAATACCTTCTCTAATTGCAGTGCCGATTGATCTTTTAATTCGTGATTCATCGGGCAAATCAGCACTAAGGGATCATCGATAAATTCCAGCGTGTGCAAATTTTTTGAATTAAAAAAACCCGAAATTAAGCCGAGCTGGGCGCTGCCATTTTCCAAGGCCTGAATAATATCGTCACTTTCTGCTTCTTTTAAATCGATCTGTATATTGGGGTTTTCCACCAGATATTGCGGTAATAAAAGAGGAAGATATTCACTTTGTGCCGATGAATTACACCATAAGGTCATTTGCGAATTTAAGCCTTGGCCGAAAGATGCCATAAGCTGTTGCAGGTGCCTGCCTTGCTGGATGAGTAATTGTGCCTGCTCTGCAAAAGTTTGCCCCGCAATGGTCAGTTTGACCCCAGATGCATGCCGGGTAAATAAATGCACGGCAAACTGTTGTTCGAGTTTTTTAATCCGTTCACTGGCGGCTTGCAGCGAAATTGCAGAGCGTTCGGCACCTTTGGTTAGACTGCCTGTGTCCACAATATTTAAAAACAGCTGTAGATCAAAAAAGTCCAGACGCATGTGCTGTGCCATCTAAGTGAAAGTCAGCTCATCATACTAAAATTTTCTAGATAGCTGAGATAAAAAAAGCAGCCTTGCGGCTGCCTAAAAATATGTATTTATCGTTATGATTTATCGCCCAAGCTAAAGAACCAGTTCAGGATTAGTGCTGCAAATGTAGCGGTACCAATACCACCTAAGTTAAAGCTACCGAATTGCAGCGCAAAGTCACCGGTTCCTAAAATAATGGTCACCGCAGCCACCATCAGGTTTTTGTTTTTAGAGAAATCAACTTTGTTTTCAATCCAGATTTTTGCCCCGGCAATGGTGATTAAACCAAATACCACAATTGATGCACCGGTTAAAATGGCAGTCGGAATGGTGTGAATAATGGCACCAAACTTGGGAGATAAACCCAAGAACACTGCAAATACACCGGCAAATACAAAGATGATGGTGGAGTAGACACGGGTTACTGCCATCACGCCAATGTTTTCGCCATATGTGGTCATCCCCGGACCACCGACACCGCCCGATAATGTAGTCGCAAGACCATCTGCAATAAAGGCTTTACCAATATGCGGATCCAGGTTTTCACCGGTCATTGCACCCACAGCCTTAATATGCCCCAGATTTTCTGCCACCAAAATCAAAGCAATTGGTGCAATGATCAGCATGGCATTGATATCAAATACCGGTGAATGGAAGGTTGGAATACCAAACCAGTCCGCCTGTTGAATCGGGGTAAAGTTGATTGGTGTGCCATAACCCATGACATTGGAAACAATGTAATAGGTCAGGTAAGCCAGTAATAAACCCACCAATAACAACAGACGTTGCAATAAACCTTTGGTGAATACCGCAATCGAGCCCATGCACAGCACGGTCACCAGTGACATCCACATATTAAAGTTATTGCCCGCTACGCCTTTAACTGTAACCGGTGCAAGGTTTAAACCGATAATCATCACCACAGCACCAGTCACCACTGGTGGCATCAGTTTTTCGATCCAGTTGGTGCCGGTCGCCATGACAATAAAACCAAAAATGGCATATAACACGCCACAGGCCATGATGCCGCCAGCAGCCACAGCCAAATTGGCATTGATTGCACCTGTACCAGACGCGGCATAACCGGTTGCAGCAATTACCACACCAATAAAGGCAAAACTTGAACCTAAATAACTCGGTACACGACCACCTGTAATCAAGAAAAACAGGATGGTACAAATGCCTGACATTAAAATCGCCAGATTCGGATCAAAACCCATCAAAAAAGGTGCAAGAACCGTTGCTCCAAACATGGCAAAAGCATGTTGTATACCTAGGACCACACTTTGAGCAGGAGGGAGATACTCATTGGTACCGACTGGACGTGCATCGATTTGACCTGAATAAGGACGCCATTTGGGGAACCAGCTGGACATAAAATGAGCGCTCAAAAGATAAATTGTGCACATCATACTCTTGTTTTTTAGAAGATTTAATCTCTTTAACAATATTTTTGTTCAAATTAATCTACTGACTTTTCTTGTTTTTTTACCGAATGGTAAAAGTTTTATTATTGGAAAATTAAAGTTAAATCAGCGTATTAATCGAGTAATTGAGCCAGTCCATTATTCATAACGAATACTTATTTTACTTATAAACAATATGATATTTTCTGCTAGTTGCTGAGCAATAAAAAAGCACATCCTGAAGATGTGCTTTGCGGTGTAGATGAAATATTTAACCGGTATTACGTAAACCTGCGGCAATTCCGGCAATACTCACCATTAACGCATGATCGACTGGCGTATGTTCGGCCTGACATTTCGCTAAATAGCGGCGACGGCGTTTCATCAGCTCAGCCTGTAATAAATGCAGTGGAAGCAAATAAGGTTTGCGTACTTTCATGGACTGATCGAGGACTTCGTTACTGCTGAGCAGTTGCGATTCACCTTTTAAAGCCAATAGCGTCTGTACCGCATCTTTTAAGCGTTGACGCAGTTGTTCACCCAAGATTTTTAAATCTTCATCATCGGTTAAATGCGATTCGTAATATAAGGCCACATGACTGTCGGCTTTAGACAACACCATTTCCAGCATATCAATCAAGGTTTGGAAATAAGGCCATTGCTGCAACATTTCATCGAGCAAGTCTTTTTGGCCTTGATTAATCACCTGATTAATCGCTGCACCTGTACCGAGCCAAGCCGGAAGCATCAAGCGAATTTGCGTCCATGCAAACACCCATGGAATGGCACGCAAGGATTCAATCCCGCCGCTGACTTTACGTTTTGCTGGACGTGAACCGAGTGGCAACATTTGCAGTTCAAGTTCTGGGGTAACGGTACGCAGGTATTTCACAAAATGCGGATTTTCACGTACCGTTTCACGATAAACCTGTACCGATAAATCCGTCATGGTGTGCATCAACTGACGCCATTCATCTTTAGGTACTGGCGGTGGCAACAAGGTTGCTTCCAAAGTCGCTGCGGTATAAATCTCCAGATTTTGCAGCGCAATACCTTCCAGACCGAACTTGAAGCGAATCATCTCGCCTTGTTCAGTCACGCGGATGGCACCGGAAATAGAACCCGGCGGTTGTGAAAACAGTGCTTGCTGGGTTGGTGCACCACCACGGCTGATTGAACCGCCACGACCATGGAACAGGGTCAACTGCACAGCATGCTTTTGCGCAATCGCGGTCAGTTCTTCCTGCGCGCGGTATTGCGCCCAGTTGGCAGACATGAATCCGGCATCTTTGGCAGAATCTGAATAGCCAATCATCACTTCATGCTTGCCCTGAATATGCTGCTTGTACCAGTGCATATTAAACAGGGTGTTCATGGTGTCGGCTGCGCTGTCCAAGTCTTTGAGCGTTTCAAATAACGGCACCACACGTAAAGGATGTTTAATGCCAGCTTCTTTTTGTAGTAATAAGACTGCCAGTACATCACTTGGATATTCAGCCATCGAGATAATATAGGCACCCAAGCTTTCTTCAGGTTGCTCTGCCAAGGTACGCATAGTGGCAAATACTTCTTGCACATCGGGATGTTGAATCAGGCTTTGTTCAGGCTCATTCAGATGCTTCGGCAGCAATGGACGTTTGCTTTGTAATTCTTGCAACAGGAAGTTTTGACGCGCCTGTTCAGTCCAGGTTTCAAAATTGCCCAAGCCTAAATATTCAGTAATGGCGGAAATGGCCTGACGGTGACGCCCTGACTCCTGACGGATATCCAGTTTTAGCAGTTCAATGCCAAAACAGTTGACCCGATGGATAAAATCGAGCAGTTTGCCATTGGCAATTTCCGGCAAGTTGCAGGCAATCAATGAACGGTAACAAAGCAATAATGGCTGTAATAATTCATCTTTGCTTTTAATCACCAGACTGTCGTCGGCATCTTGGTCTTGTAATTTTTGAGCTAGCCAATGACGCGTAGCTTTTAAGCGCTCACGGGTATCACGCAGATATTCGCGGTATGGTTCTGCATGTGGATGTCCCAGCGCCTGCATCAGTTCATCGCTTGCGTTTTGAATCGATAATTCCCAGCGCAGGTCTTCAATATCGCGTAGATATAAATCTGCCGCTTTCCAGCGCGATAACCACAGTACTTCCTGGGTAATGTTATGGGTAACATTCGGATTACCATCGCGATCGCCGCCCATCCAGGAAGCAAAACGAACCGGTGCAATGCTTAAAGGCAAACGCTGACCGCAGTGGTCTTCAACCATTTCATCCAGTTCACGCACGAATTTGGGTACCGCGTTCCACAGGGTTTGTTCAATGGTGGTAAAGCCCCATTTCGCTTCATCCACTGGGGTAGGGCGGTGCTGACGGATTTCATCGGTCTGCCAGGCTGAACAAATCAGCTGCTTGAGTTCTTCGAGGACTGTTTTACGTTCACGCGGGGTCAGTTTTTGTTGGTCCGCTTTGAATAAGCAGTCATTAATACCGTCATATTTTTGAATCAGGGTACGGCGGCTGACTTCAGTCGGATGCGCGGTCAGCACTAGTTCAATGTTCAGTTCACAGATTTGCTTGAACAAGGTGTCTGATGAAATTTCATGGTGTTTAAATTTCTGGAACAGATGATCAAGAGGATTGGGTGAAGGGGCATTTTCATCAAATTCACTCTTACGGCGACTTCGAACCACATTGTACTGTTCGGCAATATTGGCAAAATTCAGAAAGTGGGTAAATGCACGCGTCAGGGGAAGAATTTCATCATCTTCCAGACTTAAAAAAAGTTGTTCGAGTTGTTTTTCTGCTTCCACCTGACCATCACGGGCACCTTTAGACAGTGCGCGAATTTGTTCGACCTGATTAAACAAATCTTGTCCCGCATGTTCCTTAAGGGTTTCTCCTAACAAATTCCCAAGTAAGCGCACATCCTCACGCAGTGGAGCATCAATTTGTTGAATCATTTTTTTCATTCTCCTAGACTTCTGTTTTGAATATACCCCGATTCGATGACATTCCAAGTAGGGGGCAGACAAAAGTATGTAGTTTGTTGCTGCTAAAAATAGCAATTGATCTGCCCGTTGAGCCTTGATAAAAATGAAAGCTGACTTTTTAAAGGATTTTTTACGTAATTGTTTTAAGTTGTTTTTTGATATTTCAGCATAAACAATTCAATACTGCTTAAAATAATCTGCTGCTTTTCTTCAGCGGTGGGAATAGCACGAACGCCGAGCAAAACTTCATGATGGCGCATGCCGAATAATAAGGACACAATCAGCAGGGTTAAGCTTTTTAATTCTTCCACTTGAATAAAACCCAGTTCAATCGCCTGCTGAAAGAAATTTTCCCACACCGCATTCATGCGCAGGTGCGAAGCCTCATAGAACTTTTGTGCCAATGGATTCTGTTCAGCCGCCAGTTCCACCAGTAAGCGTTCCAGTTTAATGGCTTCAGGTAAATTGGTGATATTCAGCGCCAAGTCGCAGGCATGGATAAATTCTTTATGAAAATCACTGTCGGCCTGTAAATTCAGTGGACGCGCACTGATCAACTCCTCGCAGGTCACCGCAATGGCGCAGACAAATAAATTGGCTTTGTCCTGAAAATGATTGTAGACCGTCAGTTTGGTCACGCCTGCTTCGAGGGCAATCTGATTCATGCTGGAACCATGATAACCACATTTTAAAAACAGGTTTTTTGCTGCATTTAAAATGCGCTGACGTTTTTCCAAGTCCTTCGGACGACCGACATTTATTTGCACAATTTTTTCCAAAAAAATCAAAAAGGTCATTGCTTTGACCCGTGAGTTCTAATTAATGTACCAATGAGTATATTAATTAAAAAATAGACAATTTAAGATACTCCTTATTTTGCCCTAAAAAACATTTTTAAATAAGAGCGAATTTCATGAGCATAATTAAGACCGCAGCTGTCAGCATGATCATCGTTTGCAGTGTGACCTTATGGGGATGCAGCACGGATGCAACCGAAACAGAACAAGTGCCCTTTGTCATGGTGACCCAGCCGAACAGTAGCTACAATAATCAGAAAAGTTATGCCGGGGATGTACAGGCGCGCCAGCAAACTGCTTTGGCATTTCGGGTGGCTGGGCAAATTATCGAACGTTATGTCGATGTCGGCGATCAGGTCAAAGTCGGTCAGGTACTGGCAAAACTGGATGTGAAAGATGCACAGCTACAACTGAATGCGGCCAATGCTCAACTGGAAAGTGCGCAATCTGCGGCAAAAAATGCCGAAGATGAACTGAAACGCTTTAAGCAGCTGCTCCCAATGAATGCGGTGAGCCGCTCGCAATATGATGCTGTCGATAACCAGTACAAAGCAGCGCTTTCGAACTTAAAACAGGCACAATCCAATTATGACGTCAGCCGTAACCAAACCGGTTATAACCAGTTGGTCGCCAATAAAAATGGCGTGATTACTGCACGTAATATTGAAGTGGGGCAGGTGGTTGCTGCTGGGCAAGCGGCCTATCAAATGGCGATTGCCGGTGATCGTGAAGTGGTGATCGGGGTTCCTGAACAGGCCATTTCCGAGATTAAAGTCGGTCAAAGCGCATGGGTGACCTTGTGGTCTAAACCTGAAGATAAATTTGCAGCCTATGTGCGTGAAATTTCACCCGCAGCGGATCAGTCACGTACCTTTAGCGTGAAAGTGGCATTACGTGAAGGCAATGCTGCAATTCAACTGGGGCAAAGTGCCCGGGTATTTTTTAATCATACTGAGCACAATGTATTGAGCGTGCCTTTATCCAGTGTCTCGGCCAATGACCAGCAGGCCTATGTCTGGGTGGTGAAGCCGGATCAGACCATTCATAAGGTGCCAGTCACTTTGGGAGCGTATGGCCGTGACAGCGTGCCGGTATTGTCTGGTTTGAATACCAGTGATTATGTGGTGATTGGCGGAGTACATTTATTGCGTGAAAAACAAAAAATCCAGCCAATTGACCGCGAAAACCGTGCCGTGAAAATTCAGGCAGGGACTGCATCATGAAACAAGACCTGAAGTCGGAATCACGTTATAACCTGTCGGAATGGGCGCTGAAAAATAAAGGCTTAATCCTTTATTTTATGCTGCTCCTCGGCATTGTCGGGATTGTCTCTTATTCCAAACTGGCACAAAGTGAAGATCCACCGTTTACCTTTAAGGTGATGGTGATCCAAACCTATTGGCCGGGAGCAACGGCTGAAGAAGTTTCATTACAGGTTACCGACCGTATTGAAAAAGAACTGATGAGCACGGGCAGCTATGAACGCATCATGGCCTATTCGCGTCCGGGCGAATCGATGGTGACTTTTGTTGCCAAAGACTCGTTGCGCTCCAATCAGATTCCAGATGTGTGGTATCAAGTCCGAAAAAAAGTCGGTGATATCAAACAGCAATTACCCAGTGGCGTACAAGGTCCGTTCTTTAACGATGAATTTGGTGATACCTTCGGCAATATTTATGTCCTGACCGGCAAAGACTTTGACTATGGGGTATTGAAAGAATACGCCGACCGCTTGCAACTGCAATTGCAGCGGGTGAAAGATGTCGGCAAGGTCAATCTGGTTGGTTTGCAAGACCAGAAAATCTGGATTGAACTCTCCAATACCAAAGCTGCCCAACTCGGCATTCCGGTCACGGCGATTCAACAAGCCCTGCAACAGCAAAATACCGTGGCCAGTGCCGGTTTCTTTGAAACGGGTACTGACCGTATTCAGATGCGGGTCAGTGGTCAGTTGCAAAATGTAGAAGAACTCAAGCAAATGCCCCTGTTGGTGGCAGGCAAAACCATTCAATTGGGCGATGTCGCAGAGATTTACCGAGGCTTTAGTGAGCCGGCTCAGCCGCGTATGCGCTTTATGGGCGAAAACGGGATTGGCATTGCGGTATCCATGCGCAAGGGCGGCGATATTCTGGCTTTGGGTAAAAATCTGGAAACGGAATTTGCACAATTACAAAAGTCCTTGCCTTTAGGCATGCAGCTGCAAAAGGTTTCTGACCAACCGGTTGCGGTAAAACGCAGCGTGAATGAATTCATGAAAGTATTGGCTGAAGCGGTGATTATCGTTTTACTGGTCAGCTTCTTCTCACTCGGTTTCCGTACCGGACTGGTGGTGGCATTTTCGATTCCCTTGGTTTTGGCGATGACCTTTGCCGGCATGAACCTATTTGATGTCGGACTGCATAAAATTTCATTGGGTGCACTGATTTTGGCACTCGGTTTATTGGTGGATGACGCCATTATTGCCGTCGAGATGATGGCGATAAAAATGGAGCAGGGCTATAGCCGGCTTGAAGCAGCAGGCTTTACCTGGAAAACCACTGCTTTTCCCATGCTGACCGGAACCTTGATTACCGCAGCAGGTTTCCTGCCGATTGCAACAGCTGCATCCAGTACCGGTGAATACACGCGTTCCATTTTCCAGGTGGTGACCATTGCCCTGATTGTATCCTGGTTTGCCGCAGTGCTTTTTGTGCCGTATCTGGGCGATAAACTGCTGCCGGATTTTGCCAACCTGCCACAAAAAGCGCCGTGGTATCAGCGTCTTTGGGCACGTTTACGCAAGCGACCTGAACCGCAACTGCTACAGCATCATGCCGGTGAAGCTCATGATCCCTACCAGACCAAGTTTTATCAAAAGTTTAGAAGCTGGGTAAATACTTGCCTGACCTACCGTAAAACGGTGATTGCAGCCACGGTGGGGATTTTTGTATTGTCAGTCCTGATGTTTAAACTGGTGCCGCAGCAGTTTTTCCCGCCATCCAACCGTGCCGAAATTTTGGTGGATTTAAAACTGGAAGAAGGCGCATCGCTCACTTCAACTGAAAATGCGGTGAAAAAAGTCGAAAAATTCTTGTCGACCAAAGAGGGCATTGATAACTATGTGGCCTATGTCGGCACAGGTTCAACCCGTTTTTATTTGCCACTGGATCAGCAATTGCCACAGGCCAGTTTTGCCCAGTTTGTGGTTTTGGCCTCTTCCCTGGATGACCGTGATGAAATTCGTCAATCTTTGGATCAGGAAATTCGTAAATTGTTGCCGGATGTGCGTACCCGCGTATCGCTGCTAGAAAATGGCCCACCCGTTGGTTATCCATTGCAGTATCGTGTTTCAGGTGAGGACTTGCATCTGGTTCGTCAGTGGGCGCAAAAAGTCGCCGCAGTCGTGGGGGATAATCCGAATACCAGCAATGTGCATCTGGATTGGGGCGAGCCAAGTAAAGTCATTCATTTGAATATCGATCAGGACCGTGCCCGTCAAATCGGTGTATCCAGCTTGGATTTGGCCAATTTTTTAAACAGTTCAGTCAGTGGTGCCACCATTAATCAATACCGTGAAAAACGTGAATTGATTGAAATTCGTCTGCGTGGTGATCAGGCTGAACGGATTAATGTGGAATCACTGTCCAGTCTGGCCGTTCCGACTGCCAATGGGAGTTCTGTGCCGCTGGCGCAAATAGCGAAAATTGAATATGACTTTGAGGATGGCCTGATTTGGCATCGTAACCGTTTGCCGACCATTACCGTGCGTGCCGATATCCGCAGCAAATTGCAGCCGGCCACCGTGGTGGGAGAACTGGCCGAAAAAATGGATCAACTGCGTGCTGAATTGCCAAGTGGTTACTTGGTTGAAGTGGGCGGAACCGTGGAAGAGTCTGCACGCGGGCAAAACTCGGTCAATGCCGGGATGCCATTTTTCCTGGCAGTGGTCATGACCTTGTTGATGATTCAGCTCAAGAGCATGTCACGTGCCTTCATTGTCTTGTTAACCGCACCTTTGGGTTTAATCGGGGTGGTGTTATTCCTGTTATTATTCAATAAACCTTTTGGTTTTGTGGCAATGTTGGGAACCATTGCGCTTTCCGGCATGATCATGCGAAATTCTTTAATTTTGATTGATCAGATTGAACAGGATATTCAGGAAGGACATGATCCGTGGTCAGCTATTGTGGATGCGACCATGCGCCGTTGCCGTCCGATTGTGTTGACTGCATTGGCTGCGGTACTGGCGATGATTCCCTTATCACGCAGTATTTTCTTTGGCCCGATGGCAGTTGCCATTATGGGCGGATTGATTGTGGCCACCCTGTTAACCTTGTTCTTCTTGCCTGCATTGTATGCACAATGCTTTAAAGTGGAAAAAAATAAGCAAACTACATAATTTTTTGATAATAATGAGGTGCGAAATATTGAAAATTTCAATATAGTAGCACCTAATATTTGTATACATTTCTATAAAGCAATTTACTGCATATTAAAAAACTAAACGTGTAGTGAATGGGGTTAAAAAGCACATGAAGCAAGACAACTTAAGCCGACTTCGCCGTTCCATTGCGATCTCTTATGTCTTCATGTTTTTTGCTTTATTTACCGTGATTAGTGGCATATTTGCTTACTGGTTTGCGCGCAAAGTCACACAAGTGGATGGTGCTGAAGTATGGCTTGAAGCTCAAGGGCTTTGGGTGATGCGAAATACCGTAATTTATTCCATTTTGGTGGTATTTGCTGCACTCTGGTTTATTCCGCTGATTTTCTTTTATTGGGATAGCGCACTTTGGGTCACTGGTTGTACTGTTGCTGGGGTAGTATTTACGATCATCGCCTTTTTGTTTTTGCTCAATGCATGGCTCAAAGGGATCTCTCGATTTTTCAAAAATAAAGCCGTTTTCTAATCTGGCCAAATTTTTTTCCATTCTTACCCTTGTAAAACTGGGATTGACCCCCAATTTCAGTCCACAGTTAAGCATTAAATCAAATTCCGTGAGGAGCATCGCCAGACATGGCTAAACGTGATTATTATGAGGTTTTGGGCGTCGCTAAAACCGCTAGTGATGATGAAATTAAAAAAGCCTACCGTAAGTTGGCGATGAAATATCATCCAGACCGCAACCCAGACAACCCTGAAGCGGAAGATAAATTTAAAGAAGCTGCTGAAGCTTACGAAATTTTATCCGATGGCGAAAAACGCAGCATGTATGACCGTATGGGGCACAATGCCTTTGAAGGTGGTATGGGCGGCGGTGGCTTCGGTGGCGGTTTCAATGCAGAAGATATCTTTAGCCAGTTTGGCGATATCTTTGGTGGCGCTTTTGGTGGCGGTGGTCGTCAGCAACAACGTGCACGTCGTGGATCCGACCTTCGCTACGTCATGGAATTGACGCTTGAAGAAGCCGTCAAGGGCGTGAAAAAAACCATTACCTTTACCGCACCTGCACCTTGTGATGCCTGTGATGGCAAAGGTTCAAAAAATCCTAAAGATGTTGAAACCTGTAAAACCTGTCATGGTGCAGGTCAAGTGCGCATGCAGCAAGGTTTCTTCTCGGTTCAGCAAACCTGTAGCACCTGTCGTGGTCAAGGGACCATCATCAAGAACCCATGTAATAAATGTCATGGTTCTGGTGTATCCGATCGTCAACAAACGCTGGAAGTCACCATTCCTGCAGGCGTGGACAATGGCGACCGCGTACGTTTAACCGGCAAAGGCGAAGCGATTCGTGATGGCCAGTCAGGCGATTTATACGTTGAAGTAGTGGTTCGTGAACACGAAATCTTCCAGCGTGATGGTGCAGACCTGTATATGGATGTGCCTGTCAGCATTGCCGATGCAGCATTGGGTAAAGAGATTCAAATTCCAACACTCGATGGCCGTGTCAGTTTGAAAATTCCTGAGGGAACTCAAACCGGTAAAATGTTCCGCTTGCGTGGTAAAGGGGTTAAACCTGTACGTACCAGCATGCAGGGCGATTTACTCTGCCGCGTCGTGATCGAAACACCGGTGAATTTGACCGCTCGCCAACGTGAACTGTTAAAAGAATTGCAAGAAACCATGGATGGTGAGGACAGCAAGTCATCTCCAAAGAAAAAATCGTTCTTCGGTCTGTTTGATTGATTTCAAACGGCGTTTAGAAAAAGGGTGATATTGATATCGCCCTTTTTTATGGGCTTTAAAAAATCAGAGACAGCAAGCCAGATTTTTTCGATAAAATTTTTAGGCTTGAAACTTAGTCTCGGTACAGAGTTTTGCTATAGTAAGAACAATTTAGAAGCAACATTAGGAATATGTTATGTCAGCAGCTCCACGCATTGGTGTATTGGGTGCAGGCGGTCGTATGGGAAGCATCCTCATTCAAGCCGTAAAAGAAGCGGGTTACCAGCTTGCAGCGGCAGTTGAACGCCCTGAAAGCAGCTTGATTGGTGCAGATGCAGGCGAGCTTGCGGGTATTGGTGCTGTGGGTGTTAAGGTTGTTGGCAATCTGCAAGACGTATTAAAAGACTGTGACGTGGTGATTGATTTTACAGCGCCTGTCGCGACCGAACAGCATTTGAAATTATGCCGTGAAGCAGGCGTGGCCATTGTTATTGGCACCACTGGCATGAATGACGAACAAAAAGCATTTTTGGATGACAGCGCAACTGAAACTCCTGTGGTGTATGCAGCGAATTATTCGGTGGGTGTCAATGTATCCATCAAACTGTTGGAACTTGCCTCTAAAGTGTTTGGTGACACGGTCGATATCGAAGTGATTGAAGCACATCACCGTCATAAAGTGGATGCGCCATCGGGTACAGCACTGATGATGGGTGAAGCGATTGCCGGTGCTTTGGGCCGTAACTTAAAAGAAGATGCGGTGTATTGCCGAGAAGGGCATACCGGTCCGCGTGAGCGCAAAAGTATTGGTTTCCAAACTATCCGTGGTGGTGACATTGTGGGTGAACATACTGCCATGTTTATTGCCGATGGCGAACGTGTTGAAATCACCCATAAAGCGACCAATCGCATGAACTTTGCTTCAGGTGCAGTACGCGCTGCTGCATGGGTCGTGGGCCGTGAAGCAGCTAAATATGACATGAAAGATGTACTTGGATTTAATGATATTCAAGTATAAAAATTCATCAAAATCATTTATAACAATACAACAAAATTAAAATAAGATGCTCAACGGAATGAAAAAAGTGATATTGATGGCTTGTGCTGTAGCAATGTTGGCTACAGTGCAGGCTAAACCTGCTGATCATGCCAAACTCAGCATTCATAAAAATAATATTAAAGTCTGGACCATTCAAAACAGTCAAAACCCGGTATTTTTATACAAAGCTGAAACCACTTACGATACTGCGCTCGAAAAAGCGGTCAGTCTGATTTTAGATGTTGACCACGCGGTGCAATGGGTGCCGTATATGGGCAGTATCAAAGTGCTTTCGCGGGATGACAAAAAGGGCGAATTTTTATTGTATATGGTGCTGGATTTTCCTTTTCCGCTAAAAGATCGTGATTTGGTGGTGCAAGGTAAAATGATCAAAGATGCCCAAGGCATTATCACGATTAAAAATAAGGCCGTCGATAAAGGCTATGCCAAAAATCCGGATTATGTCCGTTTAACCCATTATGAAGGCGATTGGACTTTTCAGAAACTGGCCAATAATAAAATCAAAGTTTCGACTTATGGTTATGCCAATCCTGAAGGCTCTATTCCTTTGACCTTTGTGAATATGTTTGTACAGCAGCAGCCCTATCAGATGCTACAAAAAATGAAGATGGAACTCGGCAAGCCATCCGGTATTCCTGCCTTGCCCGAAGCTTTGCGTTAATCCATAACATTAAAAAAGTCCGCATGATGCGGACTTTTTTCTTAGACATATTTTGAGATAGATTTTATGAACAGGTCTGATAATCATCCAGCGCTTTGTTCGCTGCAAGTTTCATCTGAATCAGCACCAACACCAATGCAAGTGCACTCAATCCTGCACCTGCAAATGAAACTGCGCTATAGCTCAGTCCCATATTCAACACGCTTGCTCCGGCAATGGCACCCAGAGCATTGCCCAGGTTAAAGGCGCCAATATTCACTGAAGATGCCAAGCCCGGTGCATCATGTGCCACGGACATCACCCGCATTTGCAGTGGCGGAACCACGGCAAAAGCAACTGCACCCCAAATCACCAATGCGAGCGCTGCACCTAGAGCTGTCGTTGCCAAAATAGGGAACAGCAACATCATCACGATCAGTAGCAATAAAAAGCCAATCAGGGTTTTATTTAAAGACAGGTCGGCAAATTTACCGCCCAAATGATTGCCAATTGAAAAACCGATCCCAATCAATACCAGCATCAGGGTGATCAGTTCAGGCGAAGCATGGGTAAAGCTTTTTAAGCTTGGCGCAATATAGGTATATAAGGCGAACATTGCACCTGCACTCATGACCGTGGTTAGTAATGCCAGAACCACAGGCAAACGGCTGAGGACTTTCAGCTCCTGTTTTACATTCGGTTTATGACTAATTTTACCTTCAGGTAAGGCCTTCCATAGAGCAAACATGGTAATTAAGCCAAGGGCAGAAATACCGAGGAAAGACATGCGCCAATCAATATTTTGTCCAATCCAGGTGGCCAGTGGCACGCCGCCAATATTGGCAATGGTCAGTCCCATAAACATCATCGCGACAGCACTAGCCTGTTTGTCTTTCGGCACCACGCTGGCTGCAACGACCGAACCAATCCCGAAAAAAGCACCGTGATTTAAACTGGTAATGATGCGTGCGCCCATTAAGCTTAAATAGCTGGGTGCCAGCATTGCCAGAATATTGCCAAGGGTAAAAATCGCCATCAGTAAAATTAAGGATTTGCGTTTGGAATAGCGACTTAGCCACAAAGTCATCAGCGGTGCACCCAACATCACACCCAAGGCATAGGCACTAACCAGTATGCCGGCACGCGGAATCGAGATCTCCAAGTCCTGCGCAATTTCAGGCAGAAAACCCATCGGTGAAAATTCTGTGGTGCCAATGGCAAAAGCACCGATCGCCAGTGCCAGTAAAGGAAAATTAATTTTCATCAGCTAATTTTAATCCCAAAGCGGTGCAAGTTGTTCGGGATTAATTTCACGTGCATTACGGTCGAGTTTGGCAATGGCCGCCATTTCATCCTTGGTCAGTTGAATCTCTTGCGCAGCTAAATTGGCAATGAGGTGTTCGCGTCTGGTCGAGGATGGAATGACGGCAAAGCCTTGTTGTAAGGCCCAAGCCAAGGCAATTTGCGCACTGGATGCCTGATACTGCGCAGCAATATCTAGCAGGACGGGATCATTCAGCACTTTGCCATAAGCCAGAGTCATATAAGAGGTCACATCAATCTTTTGCGCTTGTAAGAAATCCACCAAGCGATGATTTTGCAAATAGGGGCTGAGCTCGATCTGATTGGTCTCAATATGCTGCAGACCAATGCTATCGATGGCTTGCCGGGTCAGTTCAATATTGAAGTTGGAAATCCCGATATGCTCGGTCAAACCTTGCTGTTTTGCTTCTAATAAAGCGTGCATCACTTCAGCAATAGACACCCCGAGTTTAGGTGCAGGCCAATGAATCAAGCTAAGATTGACGGCGTCAGTCCGCAGTTTTCGCAAACTGTCTTTCAGACTGGGAATTAGTTTTTCTGGTGCATAATTTTCCGTCCAAATTTTAGTGGTGATAAACAGTTCATCTCGATTGAGCTGACTTTCAGCAATCGCTTGTCCGACTTCTGCTTCATTGGCATAAATTTGTGCGGTATCGACAGCACGATAGCCGACTTCAAGGGCGGTCTTGACCGAATCAATGACGGTTTGTCCAGATAAGCGAAAAGTTCCGAGACCAAATTTGGGCACAATCATGGTTGACTCAATATTTAAGTTTTTAAGATGGAAGCTA
The DNA here is from genome assembly GCF_004331155.1 of Acinetobacter terrestris. Taxonomy (GTDB): domain Bacteria; phylum Pseudomonadota; class Gammaproteobacteria; order Pseudomonadales; family Moraxellaceae; genus Acinetobacter; species Acinetobacter terrestris. Next base: position 30,448 of record NZ_SJNZ01000018.1, on the reverse strand, counting down.
TTTTGATGCTTTTATTGTTGCTAAAAAACCCAGTCATTTGCAAAATATTATTGATTAAAAATCAACAAATGAGCGGCAGATGAAATCGACCATTGAGGAACTCCATGCTTTTGTGACCATTGTGGATAGTGGCTCGATTGTGATGGCAGCTGAGCGTTTAGGCCAAACCACCTCCGGTGTGAGCCGTGCCTTACAACGGCTTGAGAATAAATTGAATGTAACCTTGCTGGAACGCACCACACGCAAGCTGAAATTAACCCAGGAAGGCCAACTGTTTCTGGAAAAAGCCCGTAAAATTTTAAATGACCTGGCTGAAGCGGAGGATGCTTTACTCAAGTCCGATACTGACACTTCGGGACTGATTCGGGTCGACTCTGCCACACCCTTTGTCTTGCATGTAATCGTGCCCTTAATTCAGGAGTTTATGCAGTACTATCCGCATATCGAAATTGAGCTGAGTAATCATGATCAGGTGATTGATTTACTGGAACATAAAACTGATGTTGCGATCCGGTTTGGTGAGCTGCATGATTCCAGCTTACATGCCAAGTTGTTGTGCCGCAGCCGCTTATATATTGTCGCGAGTCCTGCTTACTTGCAACAAAACGGAGTGCCGCAAGCTCCAGAAGATTTATCGCAACATGCTTTACTGGGCTTTAGCCAGCCGACCCATTTAAATACTTGGCCGATTCAGTTCAATGGGGACGACTTTATCGCGCATCCGAAAATAAAAGCATCCAATGGCGAAACGGTACGGCAGCTGGCTATACAGGGCGTAGGGATTACCTGCCTGTCACGCTTTCTGGTGGAAGAAGATTTGCAGGCCGGTCGCCTGAAAGCCTTATTTGAAGATCAAATTCAGCTGCATTATCAAAAAATTCATGCAGTTTACTACCGGCAAGAACATCTGCCGAAACGCGTGCGTTTATTTATCGAGTTTTTGGCAGAAAAGCTAGCCGTGTATTTATAAGTGATTTGATTGTGAAGTCTTCAAAAAAATCTGTCCAAGCATAGTGCTTGGGCAGATTTGAATTCGGCGGGATAAAAGAAAAATTAGAAATCAGCTTTTAACACAATCCGGTAACGGGCTTTGCCGGAATGTAAATGTTCAATCGCTGCATTGAGTTGTGACATCGGGAAAACTTCAATTTGCGGTGCAATATTTTTACGCGCTGCAAACTTGAGCAGTTGACGCAGTGCAGCAGGGGAGCCGGTAGGCGAACCTGTGACCGATTTTGCGCCGCCAATTAGCATGCCGGCTGGAATTTGCATTGGCTCAAGCACCAATCCCAACATATGTATGATACCGTTTGGAGCCAAGGTACTTAAGTAAGCTGGCCAGTCTAACGTGACATTGACGGTGCAAAGTAACAAATCAAATTTACCGCGTTGAGCTTTGAGTGCAGCAGAATCACGGCTATTCACCACATGGTCTGCGCCCATGGCTTTCAGTTCATCACTCTTGTCTAGGTTAGATGTGAAAGCGGTAATTTCACAGCCCCAGGCTTTGAGCAGTTTAATGGCCATATGCCCCAAACCGCCAATCCCAATCACCCCAACATGATGAATGGCTTGAATTTCATGTTTAAGAATCGGATCAAATACGGTAATCCCACCACACAGCAGCGGACCGGCACTTTCTGGATCTAAATCTTCAGGCAGTGGAATGATCCATTGCCAACCGGCACGAACCTTGTCGGAAAAACCACCGGCATGTCCAACGATGGTCGCCGTTTGTCCGCCGGTACACATGACTTGTTGACCTGAAACGCAAGGGTCACAGTGCTGGCAACTTTCTGCTGTCCAGCCGATGCCCACGCGTTGACCCACTTTCAAGCCTTTGGCTTCTGAACCCAGCTGGGTAATGGTGCCAATAATTTCATGCCCAGCAACCACCGGATAAACCGAAGAGCGCCACTCGTTATTGATCACTGAAATATCGGAATGGCATAAACCGCAATATTCAACTTTGACTTCAACCTGATGCGCCTGTAATTCTCCGGCATCAAACTGATAGGGTTCAAGTGCTGCACCCGCCTGCATGGCTGCATAAGCATGGATAATGTTGTCACTCATGGGAGAATCCTTTTATTATCTTGTTGGTGTTTTAAAATGATTTAAAAGAGCAATGATTTTCATGATCATCGACCATACCCACCGCCTGCATAAAGGCATAACAGGTGGTGGGTCCGACGAATTTAAAGCCTTTCTTTTTTAACGCTTTGGAAAGGGCAATACTAATTTCGGTTTGGGCAGGTGCCTGACGATAATCTGCAACATCATTATGTAGCGTTTGATCTGCAACAAAATTCCATAACCAGTCGCTGACATTGCTCTGTTGTGGCTTTAATTCTTGGGTTAAATTTTGCCAGGCAATGGCATTGTCACGAATGGCTTTTAGCTTGCCGATATGCCGAATCAATCCGGCATCCTGGAGTTTATCTTGCAGATCAGCATCACTGAATTGCGCGATCTCGGCAATAGTATGTTGAAAGAAATGTCGACGATAGCTGTCACGTTTTTTTAGCACCGTAATCCAGGATAAACCCGCTTGCTGTCCTTCCAGACACAGCATTTCAAATAAATGCGCTTCATCATGACTGGCTTTGCCCCATTCATCATCATGATAAGCGATATAAACAGGATCATTCGAGCACCAATCACAGCGTTGCATCGACATTTTTGCTGCTCCTGAAACGGCTTAAAGCTTGAATTCAGCCCATTGATCGTGTTGATTATCCCAGTAGTACAGTTCTGCCTGGGGCAAGTCGGTGAATTGAATCCACTTGTCTTGTCCGGTTTTTTCAGCAAAACCGGTGCTGATCAAAAGCGCGTCTTCGGTGATTTCCATCACCCAGCCTTGATGGCTTTGCCCAGCCAAAACAATTTTTTGTTGATTGCCTGATTCAGCAAATTCGACCAAACGATTGATCAGCGCTTCTGACATGAATAGTTCCTAAAAAATTAACGTAAATAAGGGTAGGGATTCACCACACCACGACCTTTACCCTCGAGGTAAATTCCATAGTGCAAATGCGGTGCCGTGTGGCGGGCATTGCCGGTGTTGCCCACATAACCAATCAGCTGGCCTTTTTTGACATAATCGCCGACATTTAAGCCGCGTTTATGATCATCCAGATGGGCATAGTAATGCCAGCTTCCGCCAGGTCCCATAATCCAAACCACTTTACCACCCAAATTGTTATTGCGTAAGTCAGCAATTAAACCTTCTGTGGCACTCAGCACTTTTGTTCCACGTGGAGCCATGATGTCAATGCCTTCGTGGGTGCGTCCGTTACTGCGTGAAGCTGCCCAAGTATCGCGCAACTGTTTGGCTTTTATATTTTGTACCGGAATAGGCAATGAAGATTTCAATTGCATACTTTTCAGTTTTTGTACCTGAGCAGGCGGCAGTGGTATGGTTGAGGTTTTTTTTGGACTTGAGGTACATGCAGCAATCCATAGCACGCTAAAACCCAGTAATAAGGCATAAATAAAACGAAGCACTGTTCATCCTTTTTTCATTCTGATTTATGTGAAAATTATAAGAGTTACAGTGCCTGACTATGTCATAAATTTATGGCAGAGATCAATTTTTTCATCGCAGTGGGAATGCCCATTTCGCTGGCAATGGGTGTAGCTAACCAAGTACCGCCTAATTCAATGGCAAGATGTTCTTGTTGATCTGCATCAGACTCAAAGCAGATGGCTTCAAGTTGCCAGGTAAAATGGGTAAAGCTATGCGTGATTTCAGCGCGTTGGATGACTTTTTTAAGTCCCAATGTCTGGCACAGATTTTCAAATTCCGCTGGATTTTCAATAATTGGCAGGCACCATAAGCCGCCCCATAAGCCGCTATTCGGACGTTGTTGCCATAACCATTGACCCTTCGATTGAATCACCAGAACCTGTGCAGATTTGACCGGCACAGCTTTTTTCGGTTTTTTAAACGGCAGTTCAGTTTCTAAACCTTGTTGATGGGCTTTGCAGTGCGGCTGCATCGGGCAATATAAACACAGCGGTTTTTTCGGGGTACATACGGTTGCACCTAAGTCCATAATCGCCTGGGTATAGTCATGATTACGCTCAACAGGGCAGAGCTGTTCTGCCAGTTGCCACATCGCACGTTCATGAACCGGTTTGGACAGATCATCTTCAATGGCAAAAAAACGTGCCAATACCCGTTTGACATTGCCATCCATAATCACGCCGTACTGACGCAGACCCAATGACATCAATGCCCCTGCAGTAGATGGGCCGATTCCCGGAAGCTCAATCCATTGTTCTAATGTGGCTGGAAAATGCTCCTGACGTGCCACAATCCCGGCAGCTTTATGTAAATTCCGTGCGCGCGCATAGTAACCCAGCCCAGCCCAATAGGGGGCAACATCATCCCAACTGGCCAGTCCTAAATCTTGAACCGTGGGAAAGCGTGCGATAAAGCGATCAAAATATTGCAGCACGGTTTTGACTTGGGTTTGCTGTAACATAATTTCAGACACCCAGACTTTATATGGATCATCTGCTATTTGCCACGGCAAGTCATGACGACCGTGGACATCGAACCAGGAAAGAAGGGCATCGGAAAAAGAAAACTGTGACATGCGAACCGCGTAGTGGGAATAGATGAATAGTATAACGAAAACTGTGCAGCATTGCGGTCGTGAGCAGACATAAAAAATGATGCCGCAGCATCATTTTTTAAAAGCGGGTGATCCAGTTTTTTTATTTACCGGTCATGCCCCAGCGCTCATCCAGTTTTAAGGTTTGACCTTCATAACGCGGGATAATATGAATGTGCAAATGTTCAGATGCTTCACCAAACACAGTGCCATCATTGAAACCAATATGAAAGCCAGAAGGATGGTGGCGCAGCTGTAGCTCATTACGTGCAAGCTCAAGTAAAGACATTAAGCTTTTACGTTCTTTGTCGGTGACATCGAAAAAAGAGCTGACATGGCGTAGAGGAATAATGACAGAATGACCTTTGGATAATGCATTCGGCTCAGGCAAAATCACACCAAAGTCATTTTTATCAATGATGTCATATTCATCAAAGTTGCAATATGGGCAGTTGTTTTCAGTCATTATTCTATCCTCTTTAAAAATGCAATTTTTAAAATATCCAGCTCAGTGGATGGGTCAAGATGGCAGAGCCATATTTAGCTTGGTTGCTATTCACCCAGTCGCTTGTCTAATAATTCGTACATGGCAGATAGGCCTTGTTGTTCTGCGGCTGCGTTATAGCCAAGATCAACACCATTGGCTTTGGCGCGTTCGTCTGCAAGCGGGTTGCTAAAGCCATGTTTGGCATCTTCAAAGATGATGACTTCATGCTCGACTTGAGCTGCATGCATTTCTTCTTTAAAGCGTGCAACATCATCTAAACTGACCATGCTGTCGAGTTCCCCGTGAAGAACTAAAATTTCAGCTTTTACTTTTCCGGGCTGAGCAGGGGCTTTCGGGGTCAATGTGCCATGGAACGTGACCACCGCTTGTAAAGGGGCAGCGGAACGTGCCAGATCAAGCACAACCTTGCCACCATAACAGAAGCCTACAGCAGCCAGTTTATCTGCATTTACTTCTTCTTGCGCTGCTAATGTCGCTAAACCCGCAGACGCACGAGTCACAATTGTTTCAGCGTCATCAAAGGTTTGCATCATCCATTCACTGGCTTGAGGCACTGTCGTGGTGACTTTTTTATCACCATACATATCAATGGCAAGCGCCGCATAGCCGTGTTCAGCAAGTTCACGTGCACGCTGTTCAGTGTATTCATTTCGTCCCCACCACTCAGGTGCTACAATCACGCCCGCGACAGGTGTTTCTGATTCAGGTGCTGCAAAGTATCCAATCAAATGAGTTCCGTCGGGCGCAGTGTACTGAATTTCGCGAGTTTTGATGCTTAGAGCCATTGATTCAATCCTTGTTATTAGTAAAGAAAATGTATTGATTAAAATATAGAAATAAAACATCTTTGATGATTGTACAAGATCGATTTATTTTGACTGCATACTATTATCAATAAATTGAAACATGCTATTAAATAAGACGATTTAAAAATATAAGAAATTAATAAATATAAGTTTTTATTATATTGTGCTGGTTAAGCAGGGGATGTACATCACTTAAAAAAACAAGAAATGCACTTATTATTGAAAGCCGACATTTAAAACAGATGGATTAAATCATCAAAAAATAGCGAGTAGTGAATAAGCATGATTTTTGCTCATATTGATCTACCCGCTATTTTTTAAGATGCATTAAATATAAGTTATTTAGATGACTTAGGTAGGACTTCTATAAGTTCTACATCGAAAATTAAAATGCTATTCGGTTCGATCACATCACCAGAGCCAATTTGACCATAGCCAAGTTGTGCTGGAATAAAAAAGCGATACTGAGCACCTTCTTTCATCAATTGTAAGCCTTCGGTCCAGCCTTGAATCACTTGACTGACCTGAAATTCAGCCGGCTGATTTCGGGCAATTGAACTGTCAAACACCGTACCGTCTATTAAACGGCCTTCATAATTGACTTTGACTACGGAATTAGCTTTGGGTGATTTTCCAGTGCCTTGTTTTAATATTTGATATTGCAAACCCGATTTGGTGGTCTGTACACCGTCTTTTTGAGCATTGGCTTTTAAAAATTCTGTTCCGATTTTGGCGTTGGCATCTGCCTTTTGTTTTAGTTCAATAAGCTGTTTTGCATCACTAAGCTTTTTATGCTGGGTTAGGACGCGCGCCATTTCTTCATCGCTAAGAGCAGGTTTACCACCTTGAGCCGCGGTCTTTAATCCAAGCATGAAAGCATCCAGGTCCAAATCTTTTACAGATTCAGCATTGCTACGCCCCATTAAATAGCCAAAGCTGTAGCCGACCTGTTCATTTAAACTGCTGGTATTGGTCACGGGTTTTGCAAAGCTAGCCGTGGTAAAAAGGCAAAAACAAAGCAATGTTATAGGTGTTTTCATTCTCTTATCCCAAGATAAATAAGGAGAGCAAAAGCTCTCCTTGAATTTTTTATTTTACTTTGATGAGTTCAACATCAAAAATCAGGGTGCTGTTAGCAGGAATCATTCCCGGCACACCTTGTTCACCGTAGCCTAATTGAGAAGGGATATAAAGCGTCGCTTTACCGCCTTCTTTCATCAATTGCAGACCTTCAGTCCAACCCGGAATGACTTGATTCAATGGGAATTCAATCGGTTCACCACGTTCAATTGAGCTATCAAATACTTTACCATCAACCAGTTGGCCTTTGTAATGTACAGTCACCATAGAGTTGGCAGCAGGTTGTTTACCTGTACCTTCCTTGATGATTTTATACTGCAAACCTGAAGCGGTAGTTTTTACACCCGGTTTTTTTGCATTTTCAGTCAAGAAAGAATCGCTGGCTGTTTGAACTTGTTGTGCTTGCTGAACTTGCTTCTGTTGCATTTCCTTCTGGAATTGCTCATAGGCTTGTTGAAGTTCCTGTTCTGTATAAGCAGGCTTATTTCGAGCATGGCCTTCGCGTACACCGGTAACAAAGCTGTTGATATTTAATTCAGGTGGTGTTTGATGTGCAACTTCGTAACCTAACGCGTAACTGATTTTTTCAACAGCAGATGCATTCTTTGATGCTTTTGATGTCGCAGTAGCGGGGTTTTGAGTAGCATAATAAACAGGTACAAGTGCAGCACCGCCTAAAAGAACAGCGACAGCGATGGGTAAGGCTTTACTCATAGGTTTTCCCAAATTCATTTTATATTCAAAAGTTGCATTAATTTTAGCAGACTTTTCTATCCAACACGTTTCGCGGAAGCGCTATTGTACAGAAATCCAATATATTCTTATCAAGTTGGTTATTCTATAACAGACTGAATATATAAAACATTTTTAATACAATTAAATATCAATTTATTTTTTGTTGACGGATGTATTTTTATAGTTCAACTCATTTTGAATGAATAAGCTGAGTAAAGGAAAAACCAAATTTACCAGTGAAATACTATTGATGCTATAGATTTAACCTTAATAAATAGTTGTAATTGAAGTGTTCTCATTTTTCAGCATTGAATCCTGTAAGGTCTAATGCTATATAAATGTTTAATAGTTGATCACTTTCATAAAGTTCTAAATAACAAGAGAGTTGATTTCATAATTTTTTGATTGACTTGTGTGAATGGTTCTTCTGCTACCTCATGATGATTTATCATTGAAAGCCGAATATAATTTTTTGGTCAAATTAATAACTTCGAGAAGATGTTTTTTCCAAAACACAATGCCAATATGACACGTATCCCAAGCAGTGTTCGAAAACAGTCTACATTCGTCGCAAAACCATTAAGCGGTTATGTATATGCAGCTTATAAATACTATATGCAAATGAATATTGATACTTTACCTGAAGGCTGGCCATGCGATCGCATCATGGCTGAAATTAATGCTTTGGGCGTACCATATTTTAGTGGTTCATGTTCAGAAGTGTATTTAGAAAAAAGCTTTTGATGATGCACTATGGCGCCCTGCACAGCGTTTAAAAAATGCCAAGCAGCTTGGCGAAACAAATTTGATGTTTGTCGTGCATTCAACCTTGTCTGAGCAGAGCCTGCAAAAAATAGTGAGTGCAATTCGGACGGTGATCAGCCAAATTTAAAAGTCAGCATGGCCTATAATCTACGTCATGATTTTCCTATTTCATCCGTTGAGCCTTTTGTGAAAGACATTATTCGATCTATAGCATCCTTACCGCGTCGCCAAAAACAGCTGGTTTTGGTGTTGATGGATCTTTGTGTCTTACCGCTGATGATGTGGCTGGCTTATGCCATTCGTTTGGCACGACCGAATGTCGAAGTCATGGCTGGTCTAGAAGCTTGGTATGTGTATGTAAGTATTTTTGGTGTTCTGATTTTTGCCTTGCTTGGTATTTATAGCGCGATTGTTCGTTCATTTAATGAAGATTATTTACTTCGTATTTCCATAGGGATATTTGTTCAGATTGTGGCTTTATATGTGATTAAAAAGCTCGATTTAGCATTTATTCCGATGAGCATTCCGCTCATGTATGGCTTCATGCTGTTTTCTTATATGTGGTGGAGTCGTGCTGTTATTCGCTATGCAACAATTAAAACTTTTGCTAAAAAGCAAACCCTTAAACGTGTAGCAATTTATGGTGCAGGACTAGCTGGGCAACAAATTGCAGCGGCTTTAAACCGTTCCGATGATTATTTACCGGTGTGTTTTATCGATGATAAAAAATCACTGCAAGGTCAATCCTTAAGTGGTTTGAAAATTTACTCACCTAAACGTGCTGCTACAAAATTCGGAAAGTTTGCGATTGCAGAAGTTTTGTTGGCAATGCCGTCGGTTGGTCGTGCACGTAAAAAAGAGATTATTGAATCTTTTGATTCTGCTGACGTGAAAATTATGGAACTGCCAGGGGTAACCCAGCTGGTCGATGGTCAGGTGCAAATTTCGGATATTCATGAAGTGGATATCATCGACTTACTCGGCCGTGATCCTGTTCCACCTAAACCTGAGCTGCTCGAGAAAAATATTAAAGATAAAGTCGTGATGGTGACAGGAGCTGGGGGCTCGATTGGTTCCGAGCTTTGCCGTCAAATTGTGAAATATCAGCCCAAGATGCTGGTACTGTTTGAAATGTCCGAATTTGCACTATATTCCATTGATCGTGAATTGCAGACTTCCGGCATTCGAGTGATTCCCGTTTTAGGATCAGTGACCAATCAAACAAAACTTGAGCGCATCATTGCACAATACAAAGTACAAACTATTTATCACGCAGCAGCTTATAAGCATGTGCCTCTAGTTGAAGCGAACCCATTTGAAGGGATTTACAATACCTCGATTGGTACCGCACGTAGTGTGGATGCGGCGGTGAATCAAGGGGTGGAAACTTTTGTTTTAATTTCTACTGATAAAGCGGTACGTCCCACCAATGTCATGGGTGCATCAAAACGGATGGCAGAGCTCTATTGCCAAGGATTAGCGGCAACTCAGCCAAAAACTCAGATCAGTATTGTCCGTTTTGGTAATGTCTTGGGTTCCTCAGGTTCTGTAGTGCCGTTGTTTAAAAAGCAGATTGCTCAAGGTGGTCCTGTGACGGTGACGCATCCTGAAGTGACCCGTTATTTTATGACGATTCCTGAAGCCGCACAGCTCGTGATTCAAGCAGGTGCGATGGGTACGGGTGGTGATGTGTTCCTGCTGGATATGGGCGAGCCAGTGAAGATTGTAGATTTGGCCAAACAAATGATTCGTTTAAGTGGATTTAAACCGATTGATGATAAAGGTAATGGGGATATCGAAATTCAGTTTACTGGATTGCGTCCAGGTGAAAAGCTGTATGAAGAGCTTTTGATTGACCAAGAGAATGTTGAAAAGACAGGTCATGAGCGGATTTTAAAATCATTTGAAGAATATTCTGAATATTCTGAAATTTATAAAGTCTTTAATAGTCTCGGTGAAAGTGTTGATCATAGTAATTTTAATCAGTTAACAGATATATTAAAAAAATATGTTGATGGATATAGAGCTTGTTGATCTTAATAGAATTCGCATACAAGCGTATCATTTCTGCTATTAAAAATAGAATTTATCTTGTAAAACAAATATTTTCGACCTATAGCATAGATACTCATATCATGAAATGTATCGTATTCATATTGAGAATCTTTCAGCAATGCGTCTAACTTAATGCTTCAAACAGTGCTTGCAAAGGCCGAGTCCTAAGCGCTAGCTAGCCTGTATAGATGCACTGGAAGCACAGTACTCAGTTGTACCCAAAACCAGTTGTAATTGCTGAAAAGCATCTATTAGATAAAGGTTGATCACGACAGTGTAAGACCAATCACTAAGCATAAATGTGTTCTGCAGGGAGTTTTCTTTTTCTGATAGACGCTTCCAGTTCGTTTTAAACAGTTCTTTATCCATCCAAGCTTAATGAAATGAGATAAAGAAGGCATAATGTAATGTTAAATTTAGATTGTGAGAAAAAGCCATAAAAAATGAGTGCATCTGGATACACTCATTTTTTATTGTATTTCAGTCATTTTGTCTTAACTGATCAACATGAGTAATTATCCAGTTTTTTTATAAAGACTGGATAATCTAGTCTTGTAACTATAAGTATAATCATAGCTATAGCTACCACCAGCTGAACGCTGGATATCATTCAGGATAAAGCCATTTACTTTATTACCGGCTTGTTTAAAACGGTTCAATGTTAGTTCTAACTCTTTCATTTGAGTTTCTGCATAGCGTGCCACCACCAAATTGATCCCGGCATGTTGAGACACAATAATCGCATCCGTGACAGCCAATACAGGTGCTGTATCAATAATGATATGTTCATAGTACGGAATCAGTTGTTGCAGTAATTCATGAAATCGCGCTGAATTGAGGAGTTCGGATGGGTTGGCTGGACTTTTACCACATGTAATTACACTTAAGTTCGGCACTTTGGTATTTTGTACCATTTGTTTCAGTGTAGTTTGCTCATTCAGGTATTCAGTTAACCCATATTGGTTATTCAGGTCAAAATATTTGTGTATATGGCCACGACGTAAGTCTGCATCAATAACTAATACGCGTTTATTTTTTTCTGCCATGATGACTGCTAGATTACTGGAAACAAATGATTTTCCAACTTTTGGTGCTGGACCCGAGATCATAATGATGTTGTTTTTGGCTTGCGTCAGTGCAAAATGAATTGCTGTACGTATGCTTCGTAAGCTTTCGATGGCAATATCATTGCTATCCTCGATCGCTAATAAGAAAGGGGTCTTTTTCTTTTTCAGCAGTTTCAGTCCAGATTTCTGGATTGGGGAGTGAGCTATAGTCGCATAGACTGGCAGCTCCAGTTCGCTTTCTATTTGGCTGCTATCTTTCACACCAGATTGCAACATATAACGGAATAATGCCAACAAGATGCCCAGGAAAACACCGGATAATAAGGCCAAAACCAGAATCAGTGATTTTTTCGGTTTAATCTGTTCAATGGGGGCAATTGCGGTATCAATGATACGTACATTGCCAATTTCACCTGCTTTGGCAACGTGCAGTTGTTGGTAGGAATTCACTAAGTTGGTATAAAGCTGCTGCTTGACTTCTACTTCACGGGATAGTTGCAAATACTGGCGTTGTAGCTCTGGCAGACGCTTTAAGGTGTTATTCAGCTCACGAATCTTTCCATTAATCACGCTGAGTTGAGCATTGATTTCTCGCATGGCCGGATGTGCTACTGTATATTTGGCCGCTATTTCTGCCTGTTTCTGTTCCAGTACTGCTTTTTGGGTTTCTAAAGAAATACTTTGATTTAAGTACAATTCAGATTCTTTGCTAATATCGACCGTATTGTACTGCTGACGGAACTGGTTAAAGACATCTTCTGCATCATCCAGCTGTTTCTTTAAATCCGGTAATTGTCCGTCTAGGAATTTTAAGGTTTGCGCTGTTTCTGCCGAGCGACGTTCAATATTCTGTTGGCTATATGCAGTCAAAACGGCATTGAGGATCTGGGTGATATATTGTTTATCATGACCCTGATAGCGAAGGCGCAATATACCGGTAAGCTTACCTTTTTCATCAACTGAAAAATTGGCTAGAATTGAATTAATGGCTGCAGGTAATGACTGTTTCTGAATCCGATAGCTGGCATTTAGATGATTCTGAGTAAAGATTACAATTTTCCAGCCACTCTGCGCAGATGTGGCTTGTAGTGGCCGGTTAAGTGCTCCCTGAAATACGACTTCTTCTGTCTCAGGATTGGTCAGGCTAAAGCCTTGTTGCTGAAATTTCAGCAACAAGTTTTTATCCAAATAAGCTGCAGGAATTTCAAACTGGCGGATATCAAAGCTTTTTTGACCATCTTTAAAACGCACAGATTGAGGCTGATATTCGGTTCGATAATTTGGATGTTGAAACAGACGATTGCTAAAAGTGTCTTCAGTACTGGAAATCTTGATATCTAGATTTAAACGGTCGATGACTGAACCCAAAATCAGTCGGGATGTTAAAATTTCAATTTCAGCCTGAGCTGAAGACATCTGTCCAACCACATCTGAAAGATCACCTAACAAGGCAGCTGATACACCTTTGTTCTCTTCTATTTGGACTAGTGCATCTACCATATAGGTACTGGCCGCAGTACGTAAATAAAGCAGGGCGGCAATCAGGCTGAGAAAGGTGCATAGGGCAATCAGTTTCCATTGTGCAATCAGAGAAAAGAGTAGCCCTTTTACGTTAATCATATCTTCGGTATTGTTATTTTTATTCATAATTTTGACATCAAAAGTTTAAATGTAGTTTTTCTAGTCTATGATGCAGCACTGAATCAAGTTACAGACTTCATCAAAAAACTGCTGCTCCTGCCGGTAAGGATCCGGTTCATCATAGTTTTACCAATCCCCCAAACGAAAATTTTTGCCTGTGGTAAAGAACCAGATGTTTTTTACTGTTGCCAGAATAAGGCCTGCTTTTTTAATCTGTCCTGTATTCAGTTCTTAGGCCACATGGGGGTTACAGGTTAATTCCATGCTGTTATATGCAAAATTGTGCTTTGTCATCGGCGGAATCGTCACTCAGACCAGTGATACTTGCAATTCAATCTGCAAATACAGGTATATCTTTTTAATAAATATTCTGTCATCGAACTACGATAGATATTCCCAATACAGATCCCCAAAAGACTTTGAATTTTCATAGCTTGGTTGCCTACTATCGTATAGCTGTATTAACGATACTTGAAAAGGGAATAATCTGGCTGATAACCCGTTGCCAGCGGGTCAGACCTGTGGCATCCACATATACAATATCGTTGCTGCGCATTTTAAACTGATTGGCCAGGCCAAAATCTCCAAGGCTTTCCAGACTTAAGTGATACAGTTCAGTCATTTGGGCATTTGGTTTGTTACGCAATACATAAATCCGACTAGCACTGGCTGAAAGTGGGTTAATACCCTGACTTTCACCGATAACATCACTGAGGGTCATCCCTTGATCGCGTACTGGCAATGCCTTATTCATGCCGGCTTCACCAATGACATAGATTTTCTGGTTTTCACGGGAATTGACATAAAGGGTGTCATTCGCTTGAATCAACAGGTTATGTAATGAAAATCCAGACTTCTCTAATACAATAGTATTGAGATCATAGATCAACCCTTGACGCACCAATTGAATGGATGCGGGATCGCCCTGCTCATTCATGCCGCCGGCCAGACCTAGCGCAGTATAAACACTCACAGGTTGGTCGGATAAGTAAAATTGCCCCGCTGCTTTTACATTACCTTGAACTGAGTAACGTTGCCCTTGATAAGCCAGTACTCTCACCACAACATCTGGATTTTTTAAATAATGAGCCAATTGACGGCGTAATTCCTGATTAACCTGTGTTAATGATTTTCCAGCAGCTTTATAACGACCAATCATGGGAAATTGAATATAACCATTCTGGTTAATCTGATAGCCATTGCTAGTATCAGTTGCAGCTGCACTGATTTCAGGATAGGCCCATAATTGAAGGGATAAAATATCACCCGGACTTAAGCGGTAATTCTGCAGGCTGTTTTGGAATAAAAATGCGTAGTTTTTTAAACCATGAATTTGGGTTGGTTGTTCCGCAGGTAAAGTGTCTTGGGTCAGTTTTACGATATTAACTTGAGTTCCCAGTTCAGTTTTATAGATTCCCTCTTTTGGCAAATCATAGGTTTGAAAGCCAGATATTACTGTACATCCGACTAAAGATAGGCTTAAGGTTAAAACGCCTAAAAGGTGTCTATAGTTCACTTGAAACCCCTTTATTTTTATTTATTTAAAATTAGTATTTATTAGTAATTATTAATTTTTTTAACTTGGTTTACGTGATTAACATTTAAAAAAATATAACAAATTGTATACCTTGTCCATACTTATTTTTAAGTCCATTTAATAATTTTGAGCTAAAGCATAGTAATGAGATTGACGAAAATGGATGTGAAACATTTATTCAATAAGCTGTAGAGATATAATGAATTGCTTAAGCCATCAAGATTATATTAATTGTTTCAAAATATTATTGTTTAATAAATTAGATGGCTTAGTGGTATGACTTGCAAAGTAAGAAACTTAATATAGAAAAGTATTTTCATATAATTTTTATCTAATCTAAAGGTTTTTTAGATTGTGGGTTTTATTAAATTTCACTTATATTTAATGGGTATTTACACTACTGTATTTTTAAATTAATAAAAATAATTTGTTGTTAATTAAAACAATATAAAAATAGGTTTTATAAATATTAAGTTAATATTAGTTGAAATGTGTATAAAAAATTAGAAAATATATAAGATAGCTTTTTTCTAGGGAGCTAAAATTAGTCTATAAAATGTAACTATATTTAATAATTAGCATTTTTATGGATAGTTTGTGTAATAAAAAAATAATTTATGTTATAAACGAGTAAAGAAAAAGACATATGCCTAGAAGGCATTGATTCATCAAGAATAATAGTTGAAAAATAAAATAAAAATGAATAAGTGGAACACTAAAAATGATGATAAAAATATTGGTGACTGGTGGGGCCGGTTTTATTGGATCTGCTGTAATTCGGCATATTATAAAAAATACTGAACATCATGTTTTAAATATTGATAAATTGACTTATGCCGGTAATTTAGAATCTTTAATTTCTATATCGGATAATCCTCGTTACCAATTTTCTGAAACTGATATTTGTGACCATGCGGCTGTAGAGCAATTATTCTCAGATTTTCAGCCTGATATTGTGATGCATCTGGCAGCAGAGTCCCATGTGGATCGCTCGATTGATGGTCCGGCTGCATTTATTACAACCAATATAGTGGGGACTTACACGCTATTAGAGGTTGCACGAAAATACTGGCAAAATCTGGCTGAAGGAAAAAAGTCTAAATTTAAATTTCATCATATTTCAACTGATGAAGTGTATGGGGATTTAGAAGGTACCACAGACTTATTTACTGAAAACACAGCTTATTTGCCAAGTTCCCCCTATTCAGCGAGTAAAGCCAGCTCAGATCATTTGGTTCGAGCTTGGCATAGAACGTATGGTTTCCCAGTGGTGGTAACTAACTGTTCAAATAATTATGGACCTTATCATTTTCCTGAAAAATTGATTCCATTAGTGATTTTAAATGCCTTGGATGGGAAGCCATTACCTGTTTATGGCAATGGTCAGCAAATTCGTGATTGGCTCTTTGTAGAAGATCATGCTCGCGCTTTATATCGAGTCGCCACAGAGGGAGTTGTGGGAGAAACCTACAATATTGGTGGGCATAATGAAAAACAAAATATAGAAGTGATTAAAACCATTTGTCAGATTTTAGATGAACTAGAACCACAGCTGAATGGTCAAAGTTATGAAAAATTAATGACTTTTGTCAAAGACCGGCCTGGACATGATTTACGTTATGCCATTGATGCCTCAAAAATTGAGCGTGAATTAGGTTGGAAACCTCAAGAATCATTTGAAACTGGCATTCGTAAAACAGTGCAATGGTATCTGGATAATTTGGAATGGTGCCGTCGTGTTCAGGATGGTTCTTATCAGCGTGAACGTTTAGGGGAGGCAGTATAATGTCAAGAACAACAAAAGGCATTATTTTAGCGGGTGGTTCGGGCACACGTTTATATCCTATTACCAAAGGTATTTCGAAACAGTTGCTTCCTATTTACGACAAACCGATGGTGTATTATCCGTTGTCCGTATTGATGCTGGCGGGCATTCGTGAAGTTCTTGTGATTAGTACGCCTGATGATATTGATGGGTTTAAGCGCTTATTAGGGGATGGTTCACAATTTGGTATAGAGCTGAGTTACGCGATACAGCCTTGTCCTGATGGTTTAGCACAAGCATTTATTGTGGGTGAAGAATTTATTGGCACAAGCAATGTGTGTTTAGTTCTTGGCGATAATATTTTTTATGGGCCAGGTTTTACATCAATGTTACGTCAAGCTGCAGCGCGTCAAAAAGGCGCAACTGTATTTGGCTATCAGGTCAAAGATCCTGAACGTTTTGGTGTGGTGGAATTTGATGAACAAAAACGTGCTGTCTCAATAGAAGAAAAACCGAAATATCCAAAATCCAATTTTGCTGTGACTGGTCTTTATTTTTATGATAATGATGTTGTTGAGATTGCCAAACAGGTGAAGCCATCCGAGCGTGGTGAGTTGGAAATTACCACGGTAAATCAGATGTATTTGGAACATGGTGATTTAAACGTTGAATTGCTTGAGCGTGGTTTTGCCTGGTTAGATACAGGTACTCAGGGCAGTTTACTTGAAGCAGCTCAGTTTGTAGAAACGCTTGAAAAGCGCCAAGGTTATAAAGTTGCCTGCCTAGAAGAAATTGCACTGAATAATGGCTGGTTGAGCAAAGAACAGGTTTTAGCTATTGGTCAAAGCATGAGTAAAAATAGTTATGGTCAATATTTGATTTCTTTGGTGAAGGAATAAAAATGAATTTAGTTAAATTGGTCGATTTACCCAGTTTTGGTGATGACCGGGGTGGGTTTGTTGCCATTGAGTCTAGCCAATCCATCCCTTTTGAAATAAAGCGTCTATATTATATTTTTAATACATCGGGTAACAAATCACGCGGTTTTCATGCACATATCAATTTAAAACAAATCGCTGTGTGTGTAAAAGGAAGTTGCCGCTTTATATTGGATGATGGTTTTCATAGGGAAGCAGTCATTTTAAACTCTCCAACACAAGGCTTAATGATTGAAAGTTTAACTTGGCGTGAAATGCATGATTTTTCTGAAGATTGTGTATTATTGGTATTGGCAAATAGCCATTATGATGAGAATGATTATATTCGTAATTATGATGAATTTTTGGGGAGTATAAAAAATAAAGCTACAGAAAGGGCGTGTTATTAATTTATTAAAATGTTATTAATCTTTATGAGGTTATTTTATTTTGTATAATTGATATTTGTAAAAAAATTTTAAGAAAAATTAATATAGATATTAGAGTTTTCTGTTAAACAAATATAAAGATAGAAATTTTATTCAAAAAAAATTCCAGCTTGAATCTAAAGCCTTGTTTTATATTGAAGGAAAATTACTTCCCCAGTTCTGTTTAAGATGAACGGTGAAGCTGATTTAAATAAAATGAATAGAGTACATTTTATTAGGGAATAAAATTTTAAAAATTAACTTATTAATAATTTTATCAGTGTAGTCAATAGAACTGATTTCGTTATATTAAAATAAGACAGTAGTAGATTATAAATACAGGCTTAATTGCTAAAAAGAAGGCTTTAGTTTCAGAGCCATAGTCCAAGATTTTTTATGAGATTAATAAAAATGATTCCTTTTCTCGATCTTAAAGCGATTAATGCTCAATATCATGACAAGCTTGTCACTGCTTGCATGCGTGTAATCGATTCTGGTTGGTATATAGATGGTAATGAACTAAAAGAATTCGAACAAAACTTTGCAAATTATTGTGGAACACAGTTTGCAATAGGGGTAGCTAATGGATTAGATGCACTTATTTTGACTCTGCGCGCATGGAAAGAATTGGGTAAATTAAAAGATGGAGATGAAGTAATTGTTCCATCAAATACGTATATTGCGAGTATTCTTGCTATTACAGAGAATGATCTAAAACCAGTGTTGGTTGAACCGGATGCTGTAACTTTTAATATTGATTATAAAAAAATAGAAACCGCTATTACAGCTAAAACTAGAGTGATTTTGCCTGTTCATTTATATGGGCAGATCACTGCAATGCCAGAAATTATGGATATAGCAGCAAAGCATAAATTATTGGTGTTAGAGGATTCTGCACAAGCTCATGGTGCTGAAATAGCAGGTAGAAAAGCGGGGAGTTGGGGGGACGCTTCAGGCTTTAGTTTTTATCCAGGTAAAAACTTAGGTGCACTTGGCGATGCCGGCGCTATTACGACCAATGATGCTGAGCTGGCAAATATGCTCAAAGCATTACGTAATTATGGCTCACATGAAAAATATAAAAATTTAGTACTTGGTGTGAACAGCCGACTTGATGAAATTCAGGCTGCAATGTTGAATGTGAAATTGAACTTTTTAGATCAGGAAAATCAGCACCGTCGTCAAATTGCTGACTTATATTTAAAAGAAATTAAAAATCCAGCTATTACGCTTCCCTTAAAAAATATAGAGGCAAAAAATTATTTACAACATGTGTGGCACTTGTTTGTTATACGGACCAAGCACCGTGAAGCATTACAAAAATATCTGACAGAGCATGAGGTGCAAACATTAATTCATTATCCCATTCCACCGCATAAGCAACACGCATATAAGGAATGGAATGATTTAAGTTTACCGATCTCAGAACAAATTCATGCAGAAGTCTTGAGTTTACCTATTGGGCCTAATTTATCTATGGATGAAGCAAAAAAAGTGGTTCAATTATGTAATGGATTTAAAATATAAATGAATTTGCTAAAAACCAGTGTACTGAATGGCATAGCTTCCTTGATTAAAATTGCTGCTATGTTTGTTCTGAATAAAATACTGGCTGTTTATGTTGGTCCTGCTGGATATGCAGCAATCAGCCAGTTTCAAAATTTTATTCAAATGGTCATTACTTTTGCTGGTAATGCCATTAATACGGGTGTAGTTAAATACACTTCTGAATATCATGAGGATGAAAAAAGACAAAGAGAGCTTTGGCGAACAGCAGGAAGTATAGTTTTAGTCTGTAGCCTAATTTTAATGGCACTTATAATTTTATTTCAGAAAACAATTATACTTTATCTATTTGGATCAACTGAATATCAAATAATATTAGTATGGTTTGCTATATTTTTGATTTTCTTTAGTTTTAATGCATTTTTACTTGCTATATTGAATGGTATGCAAGATATCAGTAAGCTTGTAGTTGCAAACATTTTTGGTAGTATATTCTCACTGGCTATTACTTCCTTATTAGCTATAAATTTTGGGTTAAAAGGTGCATTAATTGCATTATCTATTTTTCAGTCTTTAAATTTCGTGGTTACAATCATACTATGCTATCGTACAAGTTGGTTTAAATTCAGTTATATTTTTGGGGTAATTCAAAGGGACATTGCAAAAAAATTAAGTATATTTGCTTTAATGGTATTAATAAGTGTCTTTTTTGATAATATTTCACAAATATTAATAAGAAAAATCATAATTTCAGAATTTGGTATAAATTATGCTGGTTATTGGGATGCCATGACAAAATTAAGCAATGGTTATCTCATGCTAGTCGGATCTATTTTAAGTATTTACTATCTTCCAAAATTGTCTCAACTGCAGACTTATACAGAAATAAAAAAAGAAGTAAATTATGGATATAAATGGATACTCCCTATAGCAATAATAACTTGTTTAACTATTTTTATAATGAAAGAATGGGTCGTTAAATTGTTATTTACAGATCAGTTTTTACCTATGCTGGAGTTGCTCTCATGGCAATTAGTTGGAGATGTGATAAAGATTGGAGGATGGA
Organism: Acinetobacter terrestris; assembly: GCF_004331155.1. Taxonomy (GTDB): domain Bacteria; phylum Pseudomonadota; class Gammaproteobacteria; order Pseudomonadales; family Moraxellaceae; genus Acinetobacter; species Acinetobacter terrestris. The sequence continues at coordinate 9,950 of NZ_SJNZ01000018.1, read as the reverse complement.
TTGTAGGGTATGTTATTTTAAGTCAAGCCATGATGAAAATTTTTATTGGTACAGAGATTTTTTTTGCTTTAAGTATTATTCCTTTAACAGTTTTATTTTCAGGGATATGGGGGTATAAAGGTATTACGATAGCATTTGCTACAAACGGCTTATTGTATTGGGGGGTATGTAATTACTTGGCATTTAAAAAATTAAACGATATATGATTTAATAATTTAGATAATGAAATATGTAAGAATTAAAAAATAGAACAAATTAAAAAATATAAAGAATAGCAAAATTGGGGTTTTGTAAAATTTTTAAAACAATAATTAATATTGATGTTATGGATTTAAAAATAAAATGAGGAATTATTAAAAATGAAGGCTCCTTTAGTTTCAATTATTATACCTTGCTATAATCATGAAAAATTTGTACAGGATAGTATCAGAGGTATAATTAATCAATCTTATGAGAATGTTGAACTAATTATTATTGATGATGGTTCTAAAGACTCATCTGTAGAAAAAATAAAAGAAATGGTTGTATTGTGTGAAAAAAGATTTACAAAATTTGAGTTTAGATATAGACCAAATAAAGGATTAAGCGCGACTTTAAATGAAGCTTTGGAGTGGTGTAAAGGTGAATATTTATCTTCACAAGATTCAGATGATATTATTTTGCCTGATAAAATAGAAAAACAAGTCAAACTTTTATCTGATAATAAAAATGTTGTTGCTGTATTTGGATCAATATATCTGATTGATGAAGAAAATAAAAATATAGGAGAGGAGAGGATAGTTGAATCACGTTTATATGATTTTAAAAGTATTATTTTAAATGAATGTCAGATATTTTGTCCTAGTCAAATGATTAGAAGTGAACATTTAAAGAAAGTGGGAGGATATAAAGATGGATTGATTATTGAGGATTGGTATATGTGGTTAAAATTGGCAAAAATTGGAGATCTACTCGTTGTTCCAGATTTCTTTGCGAAATACAGGCAACATGATAATAATACAATCAAACAATTAGATAAAATGCATAGAGGTCGCTTAGATGTTTTGTCTTTTTTTAAAGATTCCCCATATTATGAAAAAGCTTTAAGGAATGTATATTGGCTTAATTGTTTGGAACTTGCTGCTAAATCAAATTATGAGATTAAATACCTATTACAGCTTTTTTTAATTGATCCTAAGCGGTTTATAATAGATTTTTTTAAGAAAACATATATTTTGAAAAAGCTTTTTCTATCTAAAATTTTAAAATCAGCTAATTAATAAAATATAAACTATTTTAATTGAATGTTTCATGATTTTATTTGTATGTAATTAATATAAATGAATGAATTGTGAGTTATTATTATGAGGTTATGCTTTATTCTGAATCATCTTTATAAACCTGGCGGTATTGAAAGGGTTGTCAGTAATAGACTTAGTGAGTTAAGTAAAGAGCATGATGTTTATGTGTTAACTACAGAGAATGGACAACTGCCTTTTTATTTTGGAAAAGATGATAAAATTAAATATGTAGATATAAATATAAAATTTAAAAGAAAAAATAATGGTGGCTTTAAATTGAATTTTTATAATATATTTTTGAGTATTGTTTTTTTTATAAAACTTCAGATTCAGATTTTGAAGATAAATCCAGATGCAACGATAAATGTAATAGGGGTACATAGTTTATATTTTGTTCCGTTCTTGTGGGGGAAAGGAAAAACAGTTTTAGAACATCATGCGAGTATCTATCAATATCCTCCTAATGGAATTAGGAAAGGAATTATGAAGAAATTTATGTATCATGTATTTTTAACAAGAGAAGAAGCTGGATTAGCAGATTTTCTTAAAAATAAGATCGTTATCCCAAATCCAATAAAAATTGATCATCGAGGTTTGATTCCCTTTCCCTTAAGAAAAAATAAAATTCTTGCTGCTGGAAGAATAGTCGAAATTAAAGGTTTTAATAGACTTATATCAGCTTGGTCATTAGTACAGGACAAACATCCAAATTGGGTTTTAGAAATATATGGCGATGGAGAGAAAAATGTACTTGATGATCTTGAAGCGCTTATAAGGCAATTAAAGCTGTCAGATACAGTTTCCATTAAGCCTTCAACTTCTTATATTATTGAATTAATGAGGGAATCAAAAATATATGCGATGACATCCTATTATGAAAGTTTTGGTATGGTGCTATTAGAGGCTATGTCAGCTGGTATGTTAGTCGTATCATTTGATTGTCCAACTGGGCCAAAAAATATTATAGATGATCAGGTTGGTTTTTTGGTTGAAAATAATAATATTAAATTGTTTTCGGAGAAAATATCAGAAATTATTTTTAACGAAGATAATTTACTTGAAAGATCTGAAAATGCATATAAGAAAAGTTTGGAGTATAGCGTAAACAATATAAATGAAAAATGGAATAATTTCTTTTTATCTATCAAATGAAATCTATTTTATTTTTTTAATTGTTATTAATAAATAAAAGGTTTTAAAATAATATGGTCATTTATTGGGTGATTTGGTTTTATTTATGCTTATGCAATATATTTTCCTCTTATAAAAATGGTTTTGGGAAAGTTATTTTAATTATTACTTTTTTATTTTTATTTGTTTTTATTGGTTTTCGTTATCAGGTTGGAGCTGATTGGTATAATTATTTATTTTTTTATGAGTTAGGAAAAGACACAGATTTAAAATTAATTCTTCTTGGGAGTGATCCAGCCTATAAGATTTTAAATTACATGGGGCATGTTTTTGGCTATCAGGATACTTTTTTTGTCAATGCAATTTGTGGTTTTTTGGTGCTATTTTTTTTACTGAAATCTGCATTAAAATTAGAAAAATATTGGTTAGTTTTATTGGTATGTTTCCCTTATTACCTTTTAGTTGTATCTATGAACTATAATCGCCAGGCTGTAGCTATTAGTATCAGTTTATGGGCATTTTGTAGGTTGTTGGAAAGTCGATTTATTCAATTTACTTTTTTAATTATATTAGCAGCACTTTTTCATAAAACTGCAATTGCATTGTTATTTTTCTTGCCTATTCTTATATCTACTAAGTTTCAATACTCTAAATTTTTTAATATTTTCTATATTGGTATATCATTAATTTTAATTTCAATTATAATTTATTATTCTAGTTTGCAAGACACTAATATATATCTTCAAGGTAATGAAAATATAAATTCTAAAGGTTTTTTTGTTCGCTGGATATATCATTTAATCCCACTTTTATTGTTTTATAAATATAATGATTTTTTTAAAAAACAAAGTTATTACCCTATAATTCGTTATTTTTGTATTTTGGTTTTATTTATATTGCCATTAGGTATTATTTTTTCTACTTTGGCAGATCGCTTCAACCTTTATTTAATATTTTTTGATCTATTTGTAATCTGTACTATTTTTAGTAACTTTTCACGAACAAATAAAATATTTTTACTTTTTACTTTAATTGCATTCTATACCATACAAATGTATTTATGGTTTTTTCATGGAGTTTGGTCAGTAAAAGCATGGATTCCTTATCAAAATTATATATCTAACTACCTGTCTAATTGGGTGTTTTAATGAAAATTTTATATGTTATTACGGGGTTGAGTGGAGGTGGGGCTGAAAAAGTAGTTGCAACTTTGGCTGATCAAATGCATCTACGTGGTCATCAAGTTAAAATAGCCTATCTAAAAGGAAGAGATGTCGTTGTAAAACCTGAGTGTAATTATATTCAATTGATTTACTTAGGTTTTGAAAAAATTAATGATTTTGTTTTTGCATCAAAAAAATATCGGGCATTAATTTTATCTTTTAAACCAGATATAGTACATGCACATATGGTGCATGCAAATATTTTCGTACGTTTAAATCGTATAGTCTGTAATGTGCCTAAAATTATTTGTACAGCCCACAACGCAAATGAAGGTGGTAAGCTCCGTATGGCAGCGTACCGAATTACGGATAGTTTATCTGATATTAATACCAACGTGAGTGTTGAAGCAGTTGAAGCATTTATTCAAAAAAAAGCATTCAAAGATACTGCAATTGCAGTTTATAATGGTATAGATTTAAATAAATTTAAAAATATTGAACTTTCTCAGCCAAAGTTAAATCATGATGATACAAGAAATCATATAAAAAAAATATTGGCAGTGGGTCGTTTAAATATTCAAAAAGACTATCCTAATTTGCTAAATACATTACTAATTATAAAAAAAGAAAAAAAAAGTGATTTTAAGCTCTTCATTGTTGGTGACGGTGAAGAACGAAAAAATATACTCAGTTTAATTCAGAAACTTTCCCTTGAAAATAATGTTGAGCTATTAGGCCGACGTAATGATATTCCAGAATTAATGTCTGAGGCAGATGTCTTTGTGTTGTCATCTGCTTTTGAAGGCTTTGGTCTTGTGGTTGCAGAAGCAATGGCCTGTGAGACTTTTGTTGTCGCCACAGACTGTGGTGGCGTAAAAGAAGTTATGGGTAATACGGGTTTACTCGTGCCACCCAAAGATAGCACAGCTTTGGCACAAGCCTTAACCACTGCAATGGAAATGTCCAATGCAGATATTAAAATAAATAATCAGCAGGGCTTAGAGTATGTTAAACATAACTTTGACCTACAATTAATAATAAAAAAATGGCTAAATTTATATGAAAAATAAAAAAATTATTATTATTGGAACTACTGCATTCAATCTTTATTTTTTTCGTAAAGATTTAATATTGTTATGTTTAGAACAGAATTATCAAGTTTATGCTTTTGTATCAGAATATACCAATGAATGGTTAGCTAAAATAGAAAATTTAGGCGCTACTCCTATTACTTATCAACTTAGCCGAGGAGGCCTAAATCCATTGGCTGATGTCCAATCGACTTATCAACTTATGCAAAAAATAAAAGTAATGCAACCTGATATTGTATTTTCATATTCAACGAAACCAGTGATTTATGCTACCTTAGCTGCTTATCAGGCAAAAGTTCCCTATATTTGTGGCATGATTGAGGGTTTAGGTTCACCTTTTACGATACATAAGTACGGACAAAGTTTTAAAACTAAATTTATACGATTCATGCAGGTATATTTATATCGTCTTGCATTTCCATTTTTAGATAAAATTATTTTCTTAAATCATGATGATCCTAAAGATTTAGTAGACCAGTATAATATTTCACATAAAAAAAATGCGGTTGAGGTATTAGGACCGATAGGCCTTAATTTACAGGATTATGTGTATAAAGAATGGGATGATCAAAAAAATCTATCTTTTATTTTTATAGCGAGATTAATTGCTGAAAAGGGTATATTTGAATATCTAGAGGCTGCAAAAATAATTAAAAAACAATATCCTGAAGTATCATTTAAGATTATTGGTAATTTGGATACTGAGAATCCAACAGGTTTAAAACAAGCAGAATTAGATGAGTTTATAAAAACAGGTATTATTATATACGATGGATTTGTAACAGATGTTAATCAGCAAATAAGCAACAGTGCAGTATTTATATTGCCATCCTATTACAGAGAAGGGGTGCCACGCAGCACTCAAGAAGCTATGGCCATTGGACGCCCAGTGATTACAACTGATGTTCCTGGTTGTAAGGAAACAGTAATAGAAGGCGTAACTGGCTTTCTTATTCCAAAATGGAATGTAGATGCACTGGTAGAAAAAATGATTTATTTTATTAAATATCCTGAGCAAGTGAATGTAATGGGATATCAAGGATTTTTATATGCTAAAAAAAACTTTAATGCTGATCTTATAAATTATAGACTATTAAAAATTATAGGAATTAATCAGTTATAGGAAAGTTATTTAACAATATTTTTGAATCTCATATAAATAACTATGGCTTTGTTGCAAAAATATTAAGCAATTAAATTTAGTAGACCATTCCATCCAAATTTAAGATATGAGATGCTAGCATCTTTATTAATATGTAATTTATGCCACTGGCATCGATAGTCAGGTTTCTTGCGTTCCATTCGCCTTCACCTAGGAATTTTAGGCATGTACTATCAATAATAAAATGCAGTCCAAGAGTGCTTTTTTTGATAGCTAATCGCGATATCCTTATGTCTTTTTCATCTGAAAATTGTAATGTAATCCAATCTAGCCAGTACATCTTAATTTAGCTCTGTACACATCCAGAGGCCATTCTTAAAAACAGCCTAAATAGCGATTTGATTATCAGGCAGTATTGAATAGCTGTATCTGTGTAAGTTTGATTTCCACTTTATTGGCCTTTAGTTATAGATTTGTGTAATAAAACTGTTAACGATGTAAATCTGATCTCATCAGAGGTAAATTCGGTATATCTATTCATATTATTTCGTATTAATTTACATTTTGTCACATATTTTTAAATAGGATATTTGTCATATTTTGTAAAGTAATATTTTCTTAAAAAATAATAATTTTCACAATTATTAATTGAAATATAATAAAGATTCTTAAATAGATGAAATTTATTAACTTCTTTATTTTATTAATAATTATATAGGTGTTTTTTTTCTATATTAAGTGAATTGTAAATAGAAATATTAAATAAGATTATTGATAAATAGAATTATTAATGTTTTATAAAATCATAAATTAACACTTTTTACAAAAAATATACCTCTATTTTAAATAGAAAACAATTGATATGATTGAAAAAAAATAGACATATGAGGTGTTTATTAATGGATCTACAACAAGAAAAAAATAGGATCAAAAGTTCTGTGGGGAATCCTATTGTGATGTATAAGTCTTTATTTATTCAGAAAAATGATACTACATTAAAAAAATATTCTACAAATATGTATAGATACAACGCTTCGTATATACCATTTTATCCAAAAAAAGAGCAAGTTGTTGAATCAGAGACAGCAAGCTCTTGGCATCCTCTTACTGAAAATGATTTGATTTTGGAAAATTCCTCTATACCTCAGGAAAAGTTTTATCTTATTGCTGATCTTGTTGAAAATAGAAGCAGAATATTTAAACGTCTAGTTGATATAGTTATTGTATTCATAGCTTTATTCATATTATCTCCGATTTTTATTATTGTGGCTTATAAGGTAAGGAAGAATCTTGGTTCTCCGATATTTTTTTACCAAGAGCGTCCAGGAAAAAATGGCAAGCTTTTTAAGATGATTAAATTTCGTTCGATGAAGGATATATATGATCAAGATGGTCAGCCCCTATCAGATGAGCAGCGTATTACTCCTTTTGGACAAAAATTGCGTTTGACCAGTCTGGATGAAATGCCACAACTAATTAACGTGTTAAAAGGTGATATGAGTATTGTTGGACCACGTCCCATGCTTAAAGAATTTGTAGAATTGTATTCTCCTGAACAGGCACGTCGCTTAGAAGTACGTCCAGGTATGACCGGCTTAGCGCAAGTTAGTGGACGTAATGAATTGGACTATGAAGAACGTTTTAAATGTGATGTCTGGTATGTCAATAATCATAATTTATGGGTCGACTTTAAGATTATGTTTAAGACAGTTACTGTCATGGTAAAATGTGAAGGCATTAATGCACCCGGTCATGTTGGACCTTCGTTATTTAAAGGGAATATAAAAGAAGTAGAGTAAGGAGAATTTAATTAAAATAATTATTAATTATGATTAAAATGCTATTTCATTTATATATTTAAAGTTAAGAATTATTCTTACATTCAAATTATAAAAAATGGATAAAATTAGCTTGCTGTATTTACCCGATATGATCTAAGAAGGCAATCCTTAGAATGCTTTGACATTCTAAGGTGTATTGAAAATCTTATTAGGTGAAATTGATGATTAAAGCATAGGATAAAGGGGTATTTATATTGGCTCATATACCAGGATTGAATTGCTAAATGCAGAGATAGTTTGATGGTATTGGGTAAGCTACGAATCGTAACTCGAGGCACTCAATAGTTTACAGAAATTGGCTGGCCCAACCTTGAAATTTATCAAAAATGATATTTGTACTGCTCTAATGCACCAAATTTTTATACATTACTTAATTGATGTGCTGATCCATTTTACTGACTTCAAACTTGTAGGGAAAAGCTAGTCAGATTCCGCCTAACCATTTTGATAAAAATATTGCTGGTTCAATCATTTTTAAGCAAGCCATGCAGCAGGCAGAGTTATTTAGTCTGCTGATATTTACTTCTCATAGGTTAGGATAACGGGAAGGGGCGTTCTTCTTCGCTAAATAAAAAACTTGCTGACTAATAATTATAAATATAGCAAGCTTATTGTGGAAAATGCTGCAAGATAGTTGAAACTAATAATATTATCCTATCTGGGCTAGATCTTGAGAGTAAAACGGGAGTTAATGAGAGCAGATTAGTTTTTAAAGCCAATATATTATTATAATTTTTAATTTATTTTTTTAAGGGGAGTGTGTATGCATAATTTAACAGATAATATTATTAAAAATGCAATAAAAGTAAGGCTAGGAAAAATTGGTTATTCATTTTTGATAGAATTATTATTTTATTTTTATTTGATATATCGATATCTTGAGTTTTTAGCTCATCTTATAAAAGATATCTTTGCTACAAAAGTGATACCCAGTATTAAAGAGGGTAAAGAAGTCAAGTTAAGAAAAATTCAATATGGTTTTGAAAAAGAGATTCAGGTGGATTTGTCTATTATTATTGCCGCATATAATGCAGAGAATTATATTAAACAATGCATTTATTCAATTCTAGAGCAAGATATAAAATATAATTATGAAATATTGGTCATTAATGATTGCTCTACAGACTCAACAAGAGAATCTTTAGAGGAATTTTCACATCATAAAAATATAAGAATATTTAATTGGAAAAAAAACCAAGGTGTTTCTTCAGCCAGAAATTTTGGTATTATCAATTCTGCTGGAAGATATTTAATGTTTTTAGATTGTGATGATCTTTTATATAACAATAGCATACAAAAAACTATAGATCAGGCCATGAACTATGATTTGGATATAGTAGAGTTTTCTTATGTCAGATTTCAATCTGAAAAAACTATAGATTATAATTTAACTAAATCGGTTTCTAAGCCAATAATAACGAATGTTCATAGTAAAATGTTAGAATTTTCTTCTGGTTATGCATGGGCTAAACTTTATAAGCGAGAATTATTTGAAAATATTCGATTTCCAGAAGGAGTAGAATTTGAAGATGAAATTATACATAAAATAGTGTTTAGACTTTGCAACCAATATATGCACTTGGGGTGTGTTGGTTATTTATACAGGGATGCTCCAGGTTCTATAACTAAATCTATAGAAAATAAGAATTTAGTATGGGATCATTTGTACATGATTCAATATTGTGTAAATGAAACTAAAAGATTAAATCTATCTATAGATAATCTATTTTTTAGGCAACTTATTCTTGAGTCTGGTTTAATGATGAAGAATAGGAGTTTTTATTTAAATTCTCCTGAATTATTGTTCATTTTCTCTAAATTAACTGATTTGCTTAATGAGTGTAATAAAGGTTTTAAGCTGACAATTCGTGAAAGATTAATTCTAGTTTGTATTAAGAATAGATATGTCAATGCTTGGAAAAAGATTGCATTTTAATTTTTATAATGCGTTAAATAGATTTTTTTAGAATCTAATATTCAAATGGTGGTTTTATTTTAATAAAATATTTTAAAATAGTTACTTATTTATTCAATCATTTTATACGCAGGTAAAATGATTACTGTATTTAATGTTATAAATCTATGCTAATAATAGCGACTAGAGACAAAAATCGGTGAATGAGTTTTTGGACTGAAAATTACATTTACTTATGAATAGATCAGATAATATGGTAATGCCCCCCGCAAATAATTGGACTTAAAAGTAGAAAATCGAATACCCTTGATTTAAGGAGATTTTCTATGAAAATATCTAAATATTCAGACAGCTTAATTATGAGTATTTTGAAACAAGCTGAAGCAGGAACACCTGTTCCAAACCTTTGCCGTGAGCATGGAATGAG
>NZ_SJNZ01000017.1 GCF_004331155.1 Acinetobacter terrestris | reverse complement strand
GATTCAGACAATTTCAGGAATCAAATTGAATCAACAAAAACAAAGCCCAATATTCCAAGAAAATCGAACACTAAGTCTACCAATGAGCACATGGACTGGTATCTTTATAAAATCAGGCATTTAGTTGAAAATGCATTTTGTAGGCTCAAGCAATTTAGAGGAATTGCTACCCGATATGACAAGTTAAAGCGTAATTATCAAAGTGCTGTTGCTCTTGCTTGTATTTTTATATGGTTGCCACTTTAGAACAATTTATGCACTACAAATGTCAACACACCCTAATAAAAAATATAAAGTTAAGGATATTTTTAAAATCTTGGCACAGGGATTGCATTATTCCTAGCGAGTCAAAGACGACTCTATAAAATTTGTAGACGGCCAACGATGTCCGCTCTGATCGAATCTGGTATGCAGCGATCCGCATAGCAGATAACCCTATACGTTCAGTTCAGGAAGGAGAAGGCCATGTCTTCAAATTTATATGAAAAAAAAGCCACAAAAATAAGTCTTTTTAACTTCAGCAGCGCAGCGATGAGAGCCTTCCACATGAGTTGGCTCGCTTTTTTTGTCTGCTTCTTTGCATGGTTTGCCTGTGCACCGCTTATGCCTGTGATTGCAGGTGAGTTTCACTTAACCAAAGATCAAATCGCCAATATCAATATTGCCGCAGTCGCAATTACCATTCTGGTTCGTCTGGTGGTTGGACCTCTGTGTGACAAATACGGTCCACGCAAAACCTATACCGCATTGCTGATCATCGGCAGTATTCCGGTTTTTGGTGTGGCTTCTGCCAACAGCTATGAATCTTTTCTGTTCTTCCGCTTATTGATTGGTGCCATTGGTGCCAGCTTTGTCATCACCCAGTATCACACCAGCATCATGTTTGCCCCGAATGTGGTCGGTACTGCCAATGCTGCATCAGCGGGTTGGGGGAATGCCGGCGGTGGTGCAACCCAGGCGCTGATGCCGTTAATGCTTGCTGCCTTGGTGATGTTTGGTGTTGAACAGGCGATGGGCTGGAGAATTGCTTTATTGGTGCCGGGGATTCTGATGATTATTGTCGGTGCAATGTACTGGAAATTTACCCAAGACTGTCCACAAGGCAACTTTAAAGAACTTCGTGCACAAGGCATTCAAGTCGGTAGCGATAAAAAAGGCGGTGTGGCGATTCTGATGCATGCTGCACGCAATTACCGAGTGTGGATTTTATTTGGTGCTTATGCAGCGTGTTTCGGTATCGAAATCTTTATTCATAACATCGTGGCGATGTACTACGTTGAACATTTTAGCTTTGGTTTAAAAGAAGCAGGCCTGGCAGCAGGGATTTTCGGTTTACTGGCGCTGTTCGCCCGTGCTTTGGGTGGAATTGTTTCAGACAAAGTTGCAATGAAAAAAGGCCTGGATGGTCGTACTAAAGTGCTGTTCGGCATGATCCTGATGGAAGGTTTGTTCCTGATCTTGTTCTCACAAATGAATACCGCAGTTCTCGCAATTCTGGTCATGACCGTATTTGCACTGTTTACGCATATGGCATGTGGCGCAACGTATGCCCTAGTGCCATTCATTGACCGTGATGCCTTGGGTGGTGTAGCCGGCATCATTGGCGCAGGCGGTAACGTCGGTGCAGTCGCAGCAGGTTTCTTACTCAAAGGTATGCTGGATATTCAAACTTGTTTGATGGCACTCGGTGGATTGGTCGTGATTGCAGCAAGCTTTGTACTGATGATTCGCTTCTCGGTTGAGCATAAACAGAAAGAACAAAAACTGTTTGAAGATGCAGTGCTTGAACGTAACAACATGGCGCAAGGTTAAGGAAAGGGATTAAGGAGAATTGATATGAAATTAGTCATGATTGGTCACGGTATGGTAGGGCACAAGTTCATTGAATCGGTTCTTGAACATGCAGGTGACGAAGTTGAAATCACGATTCTGGCAGAAGAGCCACGTTTAGCCTATGACCGCGTGCATTTAACCGAATATTTCACTGGAAAATCTGCCAAAGACTTAACCCTTTGCCGTAGCGATTTTGCCGATGCGTATGGCATTGATTTACGCCTCAGCACTAAAGCCAATGCAATCGACACTTTAAATAAAACCGTCACTACCAATCATGGCGATGTGATTAGTTATGACAAGTTGGTACTGGCAACCGGTTCATATGCTTTTGTCCCTCCTATTCCAGGCAATGAGCGTGAGAACTGCTTTGTTTACCGCACCATTGAAGACTTGGATGCCATTCGTGCCGCGAGTTTAAATGCCAAAACCGGTGTGGTGATTGGTGGCGGTTTACTCGGTTTGGAAGCGGCCAAAGCCTTACGTGATTTAAACCTTGAAACCCACGTGGTCGAGTTTGCACCTCGCTTAATGGCGGTGCAAATTGATGACCTCGGCGGCAAGGTTTTACGGGCAAAAATCGAAAATCTAGGGGTGAAAGTTCATACTCAAAAAGCTACACAATGCATCGAAGCCGGTGAAAATACTACGCACGTGATGAAGTTTGGCGATGGTTCTGAACTTGCAACCGATATCGTTTTGTTCTCTGCCGGTATTCGCCCACGTGATGAATTGGCGCGTCAAAGCGGTCTGGTGCTTGGTGAGCGTGGCGGTATCGTGATCAATGATTATTGCCAAACTTCTGATGCTGACATTTATGCCATTGGTGAATGTGCACTGTGGCAAAATAAAATTTATGGCTTGGTGGCTCCGGGCTATGACATGGCACGTATTGCTGCGAAACATGTTATGGATCAAGCCTGCAATTCATTTGCCGGCGCGGATATGAGTACCAAGCTGAAACTGATGGGTGTTGATGTAGCATCGGTGGGTGATGCGCATGCCATGACGCCAAATGCCTTAAGTTATTTCTATGCCGATGAAGATGCCATGATTTATAAAAAAATCGTGGTGAATGCGGAAAAAACCAAGCTACTCGGTGCTGTTCTGGTGGGCTGTGCCAAAGAATATAACGACCTGCTACAAATGATGCTGAATGGCCTGGCTATACCAGAAAATCCGGAAAGCCTGATCATGCCGGGTTATGCACAGTCATCAGCGAAAACAGGCGGTAGCGGTGTTGATTTACTGCCAGAGAGCGCAACCATTTGTTCATGTAACAATGTTTCTAAAGCCGATATTTGCAGTGCTATTGCCGATGGTTCAACCTCTCTCGGTGCCTTGAAAAAATGTACCAAAGCCGCAACGGCTTGTGGTGGATGTGCACCTTTAGTTACTCAAGTATTGAAATCTGAATTGCAACGACAAGGGGTGACCGTAAACAATCACCTTTGTGAACACTTTGCCTATTCACGCCAAGAGCTATATCACCTGGTGCGGGTCAATGAAATCAAAACTTTTGATGATCTGATCGGGCAACATGGTCACGGTCTGGGCTGTGATATCTGTAAACCGACTGCGGCGAATATTTTGGCATCTTGCTGGAATGACTTTGTACTCAAACCAAGCCATGCAGGATTACAAGACAGTAATGACTACTATCTGGGCAATATCCAGAAAGATGGCTCTTATTCTGTGGTGCCGCGTATGGCAGGGGGTGAAGTTACCCCGGATGGTTTGATAGCCGTGGGCCAAGTTGCCAAAAAATATAATCTTTATACTAAAATTACCGGTGGTCAGCGTGTGGACTTATTTGGTGCGCAAGTGCATCAACTTCCGTTTATTTGGGAAGAGTTAATCGCGGCCGGTTTTGAGTCTGGTCATGCTTACGGTAAATCACTGCGTACCGTGAAGTCTTGTGTTGGCAGTACCTGGTGCCGTTATGGTGTCGATGATTCAATGGGCTTGGCCATCTTTCTGGAAAATCGCTACAAGGGCTTGCGTTCTCCACACAAACTCAAAATGGCCGTCTCTGGTTGTACCCGTGAATGTGCCGAAGCGCAAAGTAAAGATGTCGGCATCATCGCCACTGAAAAAGGCTGGAATATGTATGTTTGCGGGAATGGCGGGATGAAACCCCGTCATGCCGAACTGCTTGCTTCCGACCTGGATACCCAAACTTTAATTCGCTATATCGACCGGTTCTACATGTTCTACATTCAAACCGCAGATCGCCTGCAACGTACTTCGGTATGGCGTGACAACCTGGAAGGTGGTCTGGATTATCTAAAAGCCGTGGTAGTTGAAGATTCGTTGGGACTGGCTGCCGAGTTGGAACGCCGTATGGATCATGTAGTGGGAACCTATCAAGATGAATGGCGTACTGCGGTTGAAGATCCTGAAGTGCGTAAACGCTTCATCACTTTTATTAATGCCAAGGCTGAAAAACAGAATGATCCACATATTCAGTTTGCTGCTGAACGTGGACAAATTCGCCCAAAAACAGCAGGGGAACGAGATCTTAATCGTATTCCTGTGGTTGAAGCTTAAACAGTTGATGAAAGAAGCAAAAGAATAGGACGAAGAAAATGACGATTTTAAAAGAAATGAATGAGCTGGAATGGGTCGAAGTTTGCAGTCTGGATGACATCACACCGAATACCGGGGTGGGTGCATTGATCAACGATCAACAAATTGCACTGTTCCGTGTCGGCAATGAAAAACGCGTTTATGCCTTAAGTAACCAAGATCCGTTCAGTCAGGCCTATGTGATATCACGTGGCATTATCGGAGATTTACAGGGGGAGCGTGTGGTCGCTTCCCCGATTTATAAACAGCATTTCAGTCTGGCAACCGGACGCTGTCTGGAGGATAAAGACCAAAAGCTGCTGGTGTTTCCAAGCAAAATTGAACATGGCAAAGTCTGGGTTAGTCCAACCCCGCAAAAAACCTATATTACCAATAACGGCACCTCTCAAGAAAAAATGAAACTGGTGTTGGTTGGTAATGGTCTGGCGGGTATGCGTTGCCTGGAAGATTTACTGGATATGGCACCCGAGCGTTATGAAGTGACAGTCATTGGAGAAGAGCCGTGGGGCAACTATAACCGCATTATGCTCTCGCCAGTGTTGTCGGGTGATAAAACCATTGAAGACATCATGCTGCATCCGCATGCATGGTATAGCGACAAAGGGATTCGCTTCATTGCCGGTGATGCTGCGGTGAAGATCGACCGTCCACGTAAGCAGGTCTATACCGAAAAAGGTGAGATCGTTGATTATGACCGTTTGATTCTGGCTACGGGTTCCAAGCCATTTATTCCGCCCATTCCGGGCACAGATTTAAAAGGTGTGCTGAGCTTCCGTGATATTTACGATGTCAATAGCATGCTGGATTATTGCAAAACCCAGAAAAATGCCGTGGTGATTGGTGGCGGTTTACTGGGGCTTGAAGCAGCTTATGGACTGAAACAACGTGGCATGAATGTGACGGTTTTACATTTGATGGATCGCATTATGGAACGTCAATTGGATGGTCGTGCAAGCGGCTTGTTAAGACAAAGTATTGAAGCGAAGGGCATCAATATCATCACTCAAGCCAATACCGAGCAACTGATTGGCGAAGAGGGTCATGTCACGCAAATCAAATTGAAAGATGGCACCGTGTTGGATGCAGATCTGGTGGTTTTTGCCGTGGGGATTCGTCCGAATATGGCACTCGCGCAAAGTGCGGGTTTACGTTGTAACCGTGGTGTAATGGTAAATGACACCATGCAAACCTTTGACCCAAGCATTTATGCGGTGGGTGAATGTATTGAACACCGTGGTCAAACTTTTGGTCTGGTGGAACCACTTTGGGGTCAAGCTTTTATTTGTGCATCACATTTGGCCGAACATGGCAGCTTAACCTTTAAAGCACCGACGGTTCCAACCCAACTCAAGGTCAGTGGCTGCGATGTGTTTTCAGCAGGACGAATTGATTTGGAAAATAGCGAACCGCAAGAAGACTATGAAGACATTATTTTGAATGATGAAAAACGTCAGATTTATAAACGGATCATTATTCAAAAAGAGAAAGTCATTGGAGCGGTACTGTTTGGGGATACCGAAGATGGTGCCTGGTATGCAGAACTGATTTCTGATCAGACGCCAATTTCGAATATTCGTAATAAATTGCTGTTCGGTCGCGATTTTGCATTAAAGAAAGCAGGTTGATTCAATTGGCATCATTATGATGCGGGTTAAGCCCATCGCGCTATTCATTAAAACTACAGCATTTATATAAATACTGTAGTTTTTTTATTCACATCAGAAATTTCAAATGAGCCATGCTGATATTTATTTCTACATTTTTAAATGAGATTTAATTTTTATATTTTTTAATAGCTTTATTTTTATACTGGATTTGATCTAAATCATAATCAGTGTCTGATTAGTTATTAAATAAACTGGGTCTATTTTTTATTTTGAATAAAGAGTTAAGTGAGATAAATAGAAAATATACTTAAGTTCTTTTAACGAACGAGCACTAATATTTTAATAATTATCTGGCTATATGATGAATTAAATTGTTTAATGATTTTATTTTGTCGAATTGAAAGAATCAGTCAAAAAAAGCCATTTTAAAATAGCTTTTCAGTCGAGTTCTTTAATCAATAACTTTTATAGGGCAGGAATTTTCCGGAAAGCACCACATTAACCCGATCACCATTCGGATTGTTTTCGCGCTGAATATCCATACTAAAATCAATTGCACTCATAATTCCATCGCCAAACTCTTCATGAATCAGCTCTTTGATGGTGGTTCCATACACACTTACCACTTCGTACCAGCGATAAATTAATGGATCTGTGGGAACACTTGTCGGCAGTGAACCCTTATAAGGTACGATTTGTAGCCATGCTACGGCCTCATCACTCAAGTCAAAAATTTCACCAATTTTTTCTGCCTGCTGTTTATTAAAAGCCATTTGTCCCAGACAAGCCGAGGTTACCCACTCTTTAGACAGGCCAATTTCTTTAGCAACATCTGACCATTTAATCGATTTTAAAACTTTGGCAGATATAATCATGTCGGTGACTTGCTGACGATGGCTAATCATTTATTTTCTCCTTAAAGCATGATTTGAAATAATATAGAAGTACTTATATGGGTATTGTTAGTTGCATTATTTGTGCCAATATATTTTGCTGAAAGTTGATATTTTCATAGTGCTTAAACCTGAAAAGATAAATAGAAATTATTATATTTTGAAAGTTGGTATGATCTTTGCTTTTTAGTTAATCATTAAAGAATGGCAACGACGCCATTTCATTTAACATGATTATAGCTGTATTTCATTTCGGGCAATGGCGCCTAAGACTTAAAATAGGTCTTGGGCGCTTTTTTATTTACTGAAAAAGAAATGATTGCTTTAACCCATATATTAAGAGGTGAATGCGATGTCTTATCTCGCTCCTGCAGAGTTTGCACAAAAAGTGGTAGATGCTGGTGAAGCAAAACTTCATATGGCCACCCGCGATGTTTTAATTCGCTCATTTATGGCCGGTGCGATTTTGGCACTTGCCGCAGTATTTGCAGTCACCATCGCCGTGCAAACTGGCGTGCCACTGATTGGTGCGCTACTGTTCCCAGTGGGTTTTTGTATGTTGTATTTGCTGGGATATGACTTATTGACCGGAGTTTTTGTGCTCACTCCTTTGGCATGGCTAGATAAACGTCCAGGCGTGACCTGGAACCGTATTTTGAAAAACTGGGGCTTGGTTTTTCTGGGTAACTTTTCAGGCTGTCTGGTGGTGGCTTTTCTCATGGCGATTGTTTATACCTACGGCTTTGCTGCCGAGCCAAATAATGTCGGTTTGGCCATTGCGCATATCGGGGAAGCACGGACTTTAGGCTATGCCGAATACGGTTTTGCCGGTTGGATGACGATTTTTATCCGAGGCATGCTATGTAACTGGATGGTGTCGCTGGGGGTAATTGGGGCCATGATGTCGACCACCGTCAGTGGTAAATTTATTGCGATGTGGATGCCGGTCATGCTGTTTTTTGCCATGGGTTTTGAACATTCTGTGGTCAATATGTTCCTGTTCCCGTTTGCCATGATGATGGGCGGCGACTTTTCAATCATGGATTATTTCATTTGGAATGAATTACCTGTGGCGTTAGGTAATTTGGTCGGTGGTCTATCATTAACCGGACTGGCCTTGTATACCACTCATGTGCGTACTGCACCGAAAAAAGTTTTTTAATCTGAAATATTCTTACTCATCTCGGGATCAAGGATGATCTCATGCAATTGAGCCTCATATGATGCAAAAACAACTGGCTGTCCGTATTGGACAATGCACCGACTCAGGTCAAAAAAGCATGAATCAGGATTTTCATGGCGCAGGATTGCCAGAAAATTACCTATTACAACAAAAGGGCATAGTCTGTGCCATTGCCGATGGCATCAGCAGCAGTAATGTCAGTCATATCGCCAGTGAAACGGCAGTATCCAGTTTTATTAACGATTATTTTTCTACACCTGAATCATGGAGTGTAAAAACCTCTGCCGAGCGGGTCATTACTGCCACTAATTCCTGGCTATTTGCACAAACCCAGCAGAGTCAGGGCCGCTTCGATAAAGACCGCGGTTATGTATGCACCTTGAGTGCATTGGTGCTCAAACATGATCAAGCGCATCTATTCCATATAGGTGATGCGCGCATTTATCGCATTCAGGGACAGAAAATAGAGCATTTAACCACTGATCATCGTATCTCGCTGTCTTCTCAAGAAAGTTATTTAAGTCGTGCCTTGGGTGTCGGGCAAAAAGTAGAAGTGGATTATTTGAAACTTCAGCTTTATCCCGAAGATATTTTTCTGCTGATGACCGATGGGGTATATGAATACCTCAATCAAAGCGAGATTCTTGCTGCTTTATCCGCAGATCAAGACTTGAACCAGGTAGCGAAATGCCTGTTACAGAAGGCGCTGGCGAATGGCAGTACCGATAATTTAACCCTGCAGATTTTACAGGTCGATGCATTGCCGTCACAAGCAGGTGAATATTTCGATCCGCAATATAAGGATTTGCCGATGGCACCGGCTTTGCAGTCCGGCGATCTATTTGAAGATTATGTGGTAAAAAAGGTACTGCATCAGAATCATCGCAGCTGTTTATATTTGGCTCAGGATGCACACTCGCAGCAGCCCTTGGTCATTAAAGTCCCGGCAACCGATTTACAGCAACAGCCAAATGCCATGGAGCAGTTTTATTTGGAAGAGTGGGTGGCAAAACGTATTCAGAATGATTATGTCATGCGTGCCTATCCGCAACGCAGTGCTAAGCATTATCTCTATCAAACCTTTGAATACATAGAAGGCCAGAGCCTTAAGGCATGGTTAAAACAGCAAAACCAGACAGTCGAAGTGTCTAAAATAATAGATATTGTTGAACAGGTTGCCAAAGCGCTGAACGCATTTCATCGGTTGGAAATGCTGCATCAAGATATCCGCCCTGAAAATATTATGATCAATGCTGCATCTCAAATTAAACTCATTGATTTCGGTTCAACATCGGTCAAAGGGATTGCTGAATTTCAGCCTGAGCATGCAGATTTAGCTTTAGGTACGCTCGCCTATATGGCACCTGAATATTTTTTAGCTAAACCGGCAGGTAGCCGTTCTGATCAGTATTCACTGGCGGTGCTGACCTATTATCTGCTGACTCAACAACTACCTTATGGGACTGAAGTCGCCAAATGCACCACAAAAAAGCAGTTAAAAAAATTGCACTATTATCCTATGAGCCAATATAGAGCGGATATTCCTGCCTGGTTTGAGGCCGCAGTGCAAAAAGCTTTACATTCTGAAGCAGCGCAGCGGTATTCGGCTTTGTCAGAATTTATTTATGACTTAAAACATCCCAATCCGCGCTTTCTCAAGCAGCAAAAAATCGCCTTGATTGAAAGAAATCCGGTGCTGTTTTGGCGAAATTTATCCCTGATCTTAATTCTGCTGATCATGGGGCATTTATTGTTACGATACTTTTAACTTGTAAAGCTGAAAGTTGGCGATCACACAATTTGCACAATCGCTTAAGCGCTTTAGAAAATTTAAACCCATCAAAAATGAACTGCACAGTTGCACCAGTTTAAGGCTGATGGCGCCACAACTACACAAGAGATTAACTTTGATCTTTATCTCTAAGCGATAGATAAATATTTTATTTTTGATTTTCAATCACTAAATATAATTTTGAAAAACTTTGGCACAATCATTGCAATATTTAATTTGAGCTAAAGACAGCTCATTCAATTATAAGACGGCCAACGATGTCCGTTCTGATCGGTTGTTATTGCTTAAGGCAGATAACAGTAAAGACCATATGTTCAGTTCATCAAGGAGAAGGCCGTGTTTGTCCCTATTAAGCAGAATAAAACGGGTTGTTTTCGTTCTGGCACTACTGTTGCCATTAAGATGGCATTCCTGATTTTTATGATGATTTTTGTGATGGGTTTCTGGCTCAGGCTTCAACAAAAACAATTATGTTGCCTTGGAAAAAAGCACTTTAATTCTATTTATTCTCGTGGCCAGACTCAAATACAACCCGACCATGATGCAATGACATTGCACGATATCTTCACAGGGTACATCTTCCAATACATCATTTTTCTGAATCAGCCAAAGGAGCATTTATATGCCTAGTATCCCGGTAATGGAACTGCATAGCTCCACAGAAATAAAGACTAAAATCACCAATACCACCTGTCCCTATTGTGGTGTGGGTTGTGGCGTGACTGCGACTGTACAGGACACAGCTTTAGGGCAAAAAGTCACTGTTGAAGGCGATATTCAGCATCCATCCAATTATGGCAAGCTCTGCATTAAAGGCAGCAATCTGGCTGATACATTGGGGCTGGAAACGCGTGTCCTCCGTCCAATGTTCGGTCGAAAGAACCAGCGTAAAATCACGGACTGGAATACAGCAACCGATTTAATTGCCGATAAATTCCAGCAATGTATTGATCAATATGGCCGTGACAGTATTGCTTTTTACGTCTCTGGGCAATTGCTGACTGAAGACTATTATGTAGTGAATAAATTCGTTAAAGGTTACCTAGGTACAGCCAATATCGATACCAATTCAAGACTCTGTATGTCATCTGCGGTTGCGGCACACAAACGTGCTTTTGGCGAAGATATTGTCCCGGCAAGTTATGAAGATTTTGAACATACCGAGATGGTGGTGCTGGTCGGTTCAAATACGGCATGGTGTCATCCGGTGTTGTACCAGCGCATCATGAAAGCCAAAGAGCAACGTGACCTGTTTGTGGTGGTGATTGATCCACGTTTTACCAGTACCTGCGAGGCAGCAGACTTGCATTTGCCGATTTTACCGGGTCAAGATGTCGCATTATTTAACGGCTTATTGCAGTATCTATCGAAAAATTGTCATGCTGATCAAAGTTTTATTGCTGCACATACCCAAGGTTTGGAACAGGCTTTAGCACAAAGTCAAAGCGAATCATCTATTGAAGATGTTGCTCATCGCACAGGGATTTCTCTCGAAAAACTGCAACAATTTTATGAAAAATTTGCCCAAACAGAAAAAGTCATGACCCTGTTTTCAATGGGGGTGAATCAATCTTCCCAAGGCGTGAACAAAGCCAACAGCATTAGCAATTGTCATTTATTTACGGGGAAAATTGGCAAGCTTGGTGCTGCACCATTTTCCATGACTGGACAGCCGAATGCCATGGGTGGCCGTGAAGTAGGAGGACTCGCCAATATGTTGGCAGCGCATTTAGAACTGGAAAATGCGAGCCATCAGCAACTGGGGCAAAACTTTTGGCAAAGTCCCTATATCGCCAAGCAAGCGGGTTTCAAGGCAGTCGATTTATTTCATGCGGTGGAAAGTGGCAAGATTAAAGCCATCTGGATTATGGCCACCAATCCAGTAGTGAGTCTGCCCGATGCAGATCAAGTGAAACGCGCCTTAGAAAAATGTGAATTTGTGGTGGTGTCCGATATTTGCCAAGACACTGACACGACCCAATATGCCGATGTTCTTTTACCGGCTTTAGGATGGGGCGAAAAAGACGGCACGGTCACCAATTCAGAACGCCGTATTTCCAGACAGCGTGCTTTTTTAGCTGAGCCAGTGGAGGCAAAAGCAGATTGGTGGGCGATCAGTCAGATCGCAAAAAAAATGGGATTTCATGGTTTTGATTTTAACAATAGCCATGAAATCTTTTTGGAACATGCACGATTATCCGCTGAACAAAATTCAGATCTCGATCACCGAAGTGAAACGCCCAATTTCCGTTATTTTAATTTAAATGGCTTAACAGATTTAACAGAAGTTGAATATGACGAACTGAAACCGGTGCAGTGGCCAGTTTGGACAAAAGATCAACAAGAGGGTGTAGTCGCTCGGTTGTATGCCCAAGGGCAGTTTAGCCATGCAGATCGCAAGGCTAAATTTATTGCCATTACTGCAATTAATCCGGTCAATCAAACTTGTAAAGAATTCCCTTTAGTTTTAAATACCGGGCGTATCCGTGACCAATGGCACACCATGAGCCGTACTAGTTTATCTGCAAATTTAAGTAGCCATCGGGCAGAACCGTATTGTGAAATCCATCCGCATGATGCCTTGAAATATGGGATCAAAGATAAGGAGTTGGTGGAAGTCAAATCCAAGTGGGGCAACTGCGTTTTACGTGCCACGGTCAGTGACGATATTCGCCGTGGACAGGTTTTTGCGCCGATTCACTGGAACGATCAGGTCGCATCCGATGCCCGTATTGGTAAAGTGGTCAATCCTGTGGTGGATGCCATTTCAGGTGAACCTGAGTTTAAACATACGCCTGTGATCATTCATCCATTTTATAGCCAGTGGCAAGGCGTGTTTTATGTGCGTCAGGGCTTTGAAAAAGTTGTGCAATCCTCCATTGAAAATACGGTGTGGTGGACGAAAATTACCACGGCCAAAGCTGTGCGCTATGAACTGGCAGACCGCAGAAAATTCACCCAGACCACCGAGCATTTAAAAGAGCTGTTACCGTTTCAGGATGAAAGCTTTGAATGGCTGAATATTGAAGATCAGACCGCGCATATCAGCCATAGTGTCGTGCTGAAAGATGGGCATTTGATTGCGAGTTTATATATCACGCCTTATGCACTCTTGCCAGATCGGGATTGGGTGGCGAGCCTGTTTAAGCGTGAGCGCTTAAGTGCCATGCACCGTAAGGCGCTACTTGCCGGACAACCGATGTCGATGGCCAATAATGAAGGGCCGTTGGTGTGTAGCTGCTTTAAGGTCGGTAAAAACCGCATTATTGAAACCATTAAAAGCCAAAATATCACCGATGAAAAACAAGTCACGGCATGCCTGAAAGCAGGGGGTAATTGCGGTTCATGCTTACCTGAAATTCGAGGCCTGATTAAAGCCTGTCAAGCGGAGGCAGTAGAATGAAGATAAAAATGAAGAAAGGAATAAATAAGTCAGTTTATCCAGACACCGATCTGGTGATTTTGGCCGGTGGACAGGCACGGCGCATGAATGGCATCAATAAGCTGTTGCAGAAATTTGATGATCAGATTCAACTGATCAAGATTCATCAACAGCTTAAATCACATGTTGCACAAGTTTGGATCAATAGTCATCGTGACGATTCAATCTATCAAAAAATGATTCCCAGCATTCATTGCTATCAGGATGATGAAAGTGGTTTTTTAGGTCCACTCATGGGCATGAAAAGTGCCTGGTCACATGTACAGGCAGACCATGTGCTGTTTGTACCCTGTGATGTGACCTACATTCCTCCAAAGGTGATTTTAAAATTGCATCAGGCTTTAGCCAAAAATAGCTTGGCGGAAGTCGCCTATGTGGAAATAAATGGTGAAGCACTGTATCCATTTTGCCTGGTTAAACGCAGCAGCTTAGCCACCTTTATGATGCATCTTGAACAAAAACAGCGCAGTTTAAAGCATTGTTTTTCTGATTTGCACGCACAAGTGGCACGTTTTAAAAATCACGCACTGTTTTTTCACAGTATTAATTCAATGGATGAGCTGCAACAGCATCAACAACTCAAATTTCTGCATTAAAACTGAATATTTTTCGTTAAATCTAAATACTTCGCCTTTTGGCACAAAGTTGGAACACTTATTGCAAATCTAATCATAACAAGATGGGGCGATTCAACATTTGCGCACAATAGGTGTGCAGTCACCACAAAATGCCTGAAGATGGATGTTCAAGATGAATATGATGACAGAGCTTAAAACCGAAGCGCAATTTGTCGATCAGTTTGGTCGTGGCAAGCGCAAACTGCGGATTTCAGTGACCGATCGCTGTAATTTTAAGTGTGTCTATTGCATGCCTGAACATCCGCAATGGATGAAAAAACACGACTTGCTCAGTTTTGAAGAACTCTACCAGTTTTGTGATTTTATGGTGCGTCGTGGTATTGAATCTATTCGGATCACCGGTGGAGAACCGTTAATGCGTCAGGGCGTGGTGCATTTTGTCGCGCAGCTGCAAGACCTAAAAAAGCTCGGGCTTAAACGCATTTCCATGACTACGAATGCACATTATCTCAAGCAATATGCCCAAGCCTTAAAACAGGCTGGACTGGATGATTTAAACATCAGTCTGGACAGTCTGGATGCTGACCAATTTAAACAGCTGACTCAAAAAGAGTTGGCACCGGTACTCGACGGAATTCGTGCAGCTCAAGCCGTTGGATTACCAATTAAAATCAATAGCGTATTAATGAACGGCATCAATGACAACCAGATTTTGCCTTTGGCACGCTGGTCGGTTCAGGAAAAAATCCACTTACGCTTTATCGAATTCATGCCGCTGGATGGTGACCGGAAATGGTCATCAGCACATGTGGTCAGTGAACAGCTAATTTTAAACACTCTAGCCACTGAATTTACAGTGACCAGCCAAGCCAATGATTCAGCTCAGTCAAATTCAGATCCGGCACGGCAATATTTTATTGATGCTCATCCGATCGGAATGATATCCACTATTACCCATTCATTTTGTGGAAGCTGTGATCGCATACGTTTAACCGCGCAAGGTGAGTTTTATAACTGCCTGTTTGCCCCAAAGGGTTTAAATCTTAAGGCTGAAATTAAGGCCCTGGCTTCATTTGAACCTTTGAGTGAGGTGAGCTTATACAGTGCTTTATCAAATTATATCTGGAACAAAGAACAGGGCTTTCATGCGATTGAACAACGTTTAAAAAATCAAAGTATGAATCAAAATAGTCGCAAAATTAGTATGCACATGCTTGGAGGTTAAGATGCAACAGATCAAAATCAAAATTGAAGCCTTCGGTGCGGTAGAACGGCAGTTGCCCCAAAACCTGGAAATCATTTGCAGCCCAAATAGCACTGTTTCCGAGGTTTTGGATCGAGTTACACAACAATATCCTGCCGCTTCAGCCATGATTGAGCGATGTGCCTGTACCATCGGTGAGGACATTATTTCACGTCAAAGTAAGCTTAATTCGGACAGTACCTTAGTGTTGCTGTCACCCGTGGCAGGAGGCTGAAATGGATGTATTGAAACAATTTTCACGGATTCAGGACATAGCCTTAAGCCTAGAGAGTTTTGATCAGATTCAAACTTTTCCAGAATGTGGTGGTACTGGTATTTTTGTCGGCACGGTGCGTAATCATCATGAAGGCAAAGCGGTTAAAGCGCTGAAATATACCGCCTATGCACCAGTGGCAGAAAAAATGATTCGCCAGATTGAGCAGGAAATTCAAGCCAAATATGCCGTGTCCTATGTGCGGGTGATTCACCGTGTGGGTGCCTTAGATATTGGTGAAAAAGCCATTATCGCGATTGCCTATGCAGCCCATCGCCGTGAAGCCTTTGCCGCCTGTGAAGAAGCGGTAGAACGGGTCAAGCATGAAGTTCCGGTCTGGAAAGAAGAATTTTACATGGATGGCAGTAGCCAATATGTGGAAGGCTGCTGTATCCGTAAGGATGACCTGAAAGAGCAACATGTTCATCACCATTTTGTTCATCGCCATCCTGTGAAGGCTGAACATGACCAACATCAACATTGCCATCATAGCAAAGAGAATGATCCACCGATCTACCAATGGCCGCTTTAAGTTAAGAACAAAATACCTGTATAGCAAAAATGAATCAAAGGAACATGCAATGAAAAATGTCGGGATGAAAGCGGAGAGTTATCGTACTGCAGTGGCAACAGGAATTCTGCATGCACCGCCACATTGCATTGAGTTGCTCCGTAACGGCAATACTGAAAAAGGTGATGCGCTAAAGACGGCACGCATTGCGGGTATTTTGGCGGCAAAACGTACCGATGAGCTGATTCCACTATGTCATCCATTGCCGATTTACCGTGCCGACGTTGAATATGAACTGTTTGATGCGCATGTGGAAATTATTGCCACTGTAGAAACCATTGGTCCAACAGGGGTCGAAATGGAAGCATTAACTGCAGTCAGTCTTGCCGGTTTAACCTTATATGACATGCTAAAACCGCATTGTGAACCTGAAGACCTATGTCTGGATCAGGTTAAATTACAAAATAAAAAAGGCGGTAAATCCCATTTTACCCGTGCCTTAAAAGAAGCGCTGCCTGCTTCTATCATTGTACTTTCAGATACCGTGGCTTCAGGAAAAAAACTGGATACAGCCGGCCAAAATGTTCTGGAAATTTTGCAGGAAGCCAATTTCAGCAATATTTCATATCAGGTGATTCCAGACAGTCCTGAGCAGTTACTGGCACTGATTGAACAGCAAAAAAATGATTATCCGCTCATTCTAACCGTAGGCGGTACAGGGTTGGGACCGAAAGATTTAACCGTGGAAACCATCCAGCCCTTATTGAAACGTGAAATTCCCGGGTTGATGGAAGCCTCGCGTAGCTTTGGTCAAAAACGTACCCCATATGCGGCTTTAAGTCGTGGTGTGGCAGGTTATATCGATAACAGTCTGGTGATGACCTTGCCGGGCAGTCGTCAAGGCGCCAAAGAATCCTTGATTGCCGTGTTGCCGGCATTGGTGCATTTATTTGATGTGCAAAAAAATATTCCCCATTCAGGAGGGTATGAATAATGTCAGGATGTGGCGCTGAACACGGCCTGATTACGGTAGATCAGGCGCTGGATTTAATCTTGCAGCACACCAAAGTTTTAGCGACTGAAAAACTTACATTAAGTCAGGCTTTAAACCGTTATTTAGCTGAAGATGTTTACTCGAATATCAATCTTCCCTTATTTTCGCAAAGTGCGGTAGATGGTTATGCGATTTGCGCCCAATCAGCGATTGAGCCGGATACAGAATTTGAACTGATCGGTGAAATTCAGGCAGGGCATTCTTCCGAGTTACAACTCCAAGCAGGGCAAGCGGTCCGGATTTTTACCGGTGCCAAAATTCCATTTGCAACCACAACGGTGGCGCGGCAGGAAATTGTACAGGTCATCGATGCATCCAGAATTAAAATAACCGAAAACCTAAAAGCCCATGCCGATATTCGCGATGTCGGTGAAGAAGTTTCAGTGGGACAATTACTGGCCAATAAAGGACAACAACTGTCCGTGGGTGCCATTGCATCTTTAAGCATGGCCGGCATTCAAGCGGTTGAAGTGTTTCAATATCCTAAAGTTGCGGTGGTGATCACGGGTGATGAGGTCGCGGAAAGTGTAGAAGACTTTGCAACAGGTAAAATTTTCGATGCCAATGGGCCTTTGATTGAAGCATGGTTTCGAAATCAGGCACAGCAGGTTGAAATTTTCCATGTGGTAGATACTGAAAAGGCGGTTAAAGGTTTAATTCAAAAATTATCAGAAAGCTATGATCTGATTTTAACCACGGGTGGGGTATCGGTCGGGGATTATGACTTTATTCGACCCGTGACTTTGGATTTGGGCTTTGAGCAGATTTTTTGGAAAGTCAAACAGAAGCCAGGCAAGCCGATGTTCTTTGCGCGATTAAAACGAGCGGATGATTCACATTGTTATTTGTTGGGTTTACCGGGCAATCCTGCGGCCGTGTATGTGGGCATGCAAATCTACACCTCAACTTTATTAAACGCCTTACAAGGACAGAGACAGCAACCGAACTGGTTTAGTGCAGTACTGAGCCATGATCTGAAAATGGATGCCAGAGAACGTTTTTTAAGAATGTCCGCCAGTATTGATCAATCGGTTTTAAAAGTGAAAAGTCTGTCCAAACAGCAATCGCATATGCTGAGTAATTTGATGCAGGCGAATTGTCTGGTACGTATTCCGGCAGGGCAAAGCTTGAGTGAAGGCGAGATTGTTCACGGTTTATTTATTCGCTGATGAGGAAAATGCACATGAAAAAATCCCTATTTTTATCCATGTGCCTCGCCATGACATTTTCCTCAGCCCATGCCGGGACAGTCAAAGTCTATGCGGCCGCAAGTCTAAGCAATGCCATGACAGATATTGCCAAGATTTACCAAGGCCAGCATCCACAAACTAAAATTGTACCTGTATTTGCTGCTTCATCCGCTTTGGCAAAACAGATACAAGCAGGCGCCAGCAGTGACCTGTTTCTCTCGGCAGATCAGGACTGGATGAATTATTTAGTGCAAAAAAATGTAATCGGTTCAAACTTGGTCACACCATTGCTATTTAATCAGCTTGTCGTCATCAGTCCAAAACATCTCAATATTGCATTTAAAGCGCAGCCTAATTTTAATTTTGCCCAGTCTTTTAAAGGACATCTGTGTACCGGGCAAATGGAATCTGTTCCTGCAGGAAAGTATGCCAAACAAAGCCTGATGAAGCTAAAGTGGTTTAATAACTTGAAGGGACGTATCGTCGGAACAGATGATGTACGTTCAGCGCTGGCTTTTGTCGAACGCGGTGAATGTGAAGTCGGGATTGTGTATAAAACAGACGCACTCATCAGCCAAAAAGTCAAAATCATTGGAACCTTTCCGAGTAATTCACACCGCCCGATTGTTTATCCACTGGCATTGACCAGACAAGGTACAAAAAATAAAGAGGCAGTGCAATTTGAGCAGTTCGTAAAAAGCAGTGAGCGAGCCAAAACCATTTTCCAGAAATATGGTTTTAGCCTGAAATCTTAAACAGATACAGCAGGAGACAGTGACCCCATGTTAAGTCCCGAAGAGTTCAGTGCGCTGTATCTGTCTGCCAAAGTGGCCTTGTTTGCAACAGTTTTTAGTTTGCCTTTTGCTGTGGCGTTGGGCTGGTATTTGGCGCGTTATGAATTTCGCTTGAAGTTTCTGGTCGAGGCTTTATTACAGCTTCCGATGGTGTTGCCGCCTGTGGTTTTAGGTTATTTATTATTGGTCTTGTTCGGCAATCAGGGTTTTATTGGGCAGTATTTAAATGCCTTGGGAATACAACTGGCTTTTAACTGGAAAGGGGCTGTTTTGGCTTCGATGATTGTGGCATTTCCACTGATGGTGCAACCGGTTCGTTTGTCTTTTCAGCTCATGAATCAACAGTTAGACCAGATTGCAGGTTCATTGGGAGCTGCGCCGTGGAAAGTGTTCTGGAGTATCAATTTACCCTTGGCAGTTCCTGGAATCGTGATGGGCAGCATTTTATGTTTTAGCCGCAGTTTAGGTGAGTTTGGCGCAACCATTACCTTTGTCGGGAATATTCCAGATGAAACCCGAACCATCCCCATTGCGATTTATTCATTTCTGCAACAGCCCGATGGTGAGGATCTGGCAATGCGACTGGTTGCCTTGTCCCTGGTTTTGGCTTTTAGCGCCTTAATTGCCAATTATTTTATTCTGCAAAAGTATCAACGGAAATTGGGAGCTTGAAATGTTGAAATGTGATTTTCAATATCAACATGCCGATTTTATCTTGAATGTTGAACTGCAGATGCAGCAGCAACTTTTAGGCATTGTCGGTGCTTCGGGTTGCGGTAAAAGTACCTTGCTAAAAAATATTGTGGGGCTATTGCAACCTCAGCAAGGTTCGATCCAGTTTAACAACCGTATTTTGCTGGATACTACGCGGCAAATTCATGTACCGATGCATCAACGCAGAATCGCTTTAATTTTCCAGAATGCATTGCTGTTTCCACATATGAATGTGCAGCAGAATTTACGTTATGCAGAAAAATGGGTGGTCAAGTCTGAACGAAAATTCCAGTTTGATGAGATTGTAGATTTACTGGAATTAAAACCCTTGATTCAGCGTAAAGCACATCAGCTTTCAGGCGGGGAAGCGCAGCGTGTATCGATTGGACGTGCCTTATTGTCTTCACCGAATTTACTGTTGCTGGATGAGCCTTTAACGGGTCTGGATAACCATCTAAAACAGCAAATTTTACCGTTTTTAAAACGGATGAAACAGGAGCTAAATTTGCCGATGATCTATGTGACTCATCATATGCAAGAGCTGGAATATTTGCAGGCAGACACTGTGCAGTTAAACCAGGGACAGTTACAGAATAAGTAAAACCAAATATCTAAGAGCTAATGTTATTTCATTCAATAAAAAAAATAGCCTAAGCATTTAAATCATCAGCTACCTAAGCTATTTCGATAAACATCAAATGATACTATTCAGCTTTCTGATATTCATTAATCACTTCAAGTGCAGCACGGAAGGCTTCTTGGGTTGCGGGCGCGCCACAGTAGGGCAAGCTGTGAAGTAACACTTCCTGGATTTCTTCTACCGTCGCGCCGTTATTAAGTGCACCACGAACATGGCCTTTGAGCTCAGTTGGGCTTTTTTGCGCAGTTAAAAATGCAATGGTAATCAGCGAGCGGTATTTACGCGGCAATACGCCTTCACGCTGCCAGGTTGAACCCCAGGCATGTTCATTAATCCAGTCCTGCAAGGGTTGAGTAAAGGGCACAGTATTGTCTTGTGCGCGTTTTACAAAAGATTCGCCCATCACTTCGGTGCGAACTTTTAAACCATTTTCAAAATCTTGTTGTGACATATTTTTTACTCTTTCAAGGTTTATAAAAAAGAAGTGATCAAAGTTTAAGCCTGAATGACCTCTATGCGTATTGGTTTATGGTCGTAGTACGATTGTAATTTGGGGAACGATGCTACGCGGATACTGTGATGAATAATTGAATGTTTATAATAAAATTTGTGATTTTTTGGAAATGGCTGTTGGTGAGTTACTCATTTTTAAGAAAGATGATTTAAAAAATGAAATCTAAATTTTAATTTGGAATTTTATCTGGTCACTATTTGATATTATTTTGTTCAGATAAGCGATTTGAGATAAAAAGTAAAGATAAAGGATTGAGGTTAAAATTATAAAATAGTGATATAAAAAAAGTCCCAGTCTTTCGACTAGGGCTTTTTCGTATTCTGGAGCGGGAAAGGAGACTCGAACTCCCGACCCCAACCTTGGCAAGGTTATGCTCTACCAACTGAGCTATTCCCGCAATGGGGTGAATTATAGAGAATTTAATAGAACTGTCAACTCTCTCTCGTTACAAGTGAACAATTAATCAGCACGACGCCAAATGGTACCTTGACGGGTATCTTCCAGAACAACACCCTGATCAAGCAATGACTGACGAATTTCATCTGCCTTGGCGAATTCTTTGGCTTTTTTCGCGTCTTTACGTTGTTGAATCAAATCTTCAATTTGTTCTGCGGTTAAGCCTAAAGCTTCCTGACCAATATCAGACTTTAAGAAATCATCGACATTGTGTTGAACCAAACCAAGAATGTTGGTGAGATGACGTAAAGTTGAATAGTAAAGCGTTGCCTGTTCCTGGTTTTCATCCTTAACTGCGCGGTTGAGTTCTTTATTGATTTCGAACAATACCGCAATCGCTTCAGATGTATTAAAGTCATCACGCATTGCTGCATTAAAACGCTCAACCAGAGCATCATCTAAGCTTTCAACGGTTTCTTCACCATACACCGCTTGATAGGCTTTAAACGAATGATAGAAACGAGAAAGGGTATTTTTTGCTTCTTTCAGTGCAGTGTCAGAGAAATTCACTGGGCTACGGTAGTGTGAGGACACAATAAAGTAACGAATCACTTCAGGATGGAATTTATCCATCACATCGCGAATGGTGAAAAAGTTGCCTAAAGATTTCGACATTTTTTCGCCATCGACATTAATAAAGCCAACATGCATCCAGTAATTTACATATTGTTCATCGGTAGATGCTTCACTTTGTGCAATTTCATTTTCATGATGCGGGAACAGGAGGTCTGAACCGCCACCATGAATATCAAAGTGGTTGCCCAAGCAGCAAGTCGACATGGCTGAACATTCAATATGCCAGCCCGGGCGACCATTACCCCAAGGTGAAGCCCATGATGGTTCATTTTCTTTGGCATGTTTCCAAAGCACAAAATCGAATGGATGTTTTTTCTCAACTTCTACATCGACACGATCTGATGCACCAGCTTGCATATCTTCCAGTTTACGACCTGAAAGACGGCCATATTTAGCAAATTTTTCAACTTGAAAATACACATCGCCATTTGAAGATGGATAAGCCGTGCCTTTATTGACCAGATTACCGATCATATTTTGCATCTGGTCAATATAGTCAGTTGCACGCGGTGCTTCATCAGGGTGTAAGCAACCCAGATTTTCAGCATCGTCATTCATGGCTTGAATAAAACGATCGGTTAATGCGGTAATGCTTTCGCCATTTTCATTGGCACGTTTAATAATTTTGTCGTCAATATCAGTAATATTACGAACGTATTTTACCTTCCAGCCTTGACTACGCAAGAAACGGATAATGTAATCAAATGCAACCATGACGCGAGCATGCCCAATATGACAGTAATCGTAAACTGTCATACCGCAAACATACATATCGATATGTCCCTCGACACGCGGAACAAATTCAACTTTTTTACGTTGCTCTGAGTTGTATAGAACAAATGGTTGCATAGGTCTTCTAAAATGCTTTTACAAAAGATGGCTCATCTTAACCTAAGCATTATTATTCATAAAGTTTTAAGCGTTTTTTTTATATGCTTGTGAAAAGTTGTACATTTAGAAACGTGCGATTTGCATAGATATGATAAAATTGCGAAAATTATTTTTGCTTGATTAGAGTCAACGCTTTATAGCGTTAAGGTAAACCTACTTTGAACCCACCAAATATGCCAAATCAAATAGACTTCCAAAAAGTTGCATTAGAAACTTTGCGTATAGAAGAACAAGCGCTAGAAATATTGGCGACGCAAATCGATGAACGTTTTAGCCATGCATGTGAAATCATTCTGCAGTGCCGAGGGCGCTTAGTCATTACCGGCATGGGGAAATCTGGTCATATTGGTCGTAAAATGGCAGCAACTTTTGCTTCTACCGGTACGCCATCATTCTTTATGCATCCGGGTGAAGCAGGACATGGTGACCTAGGTATGCTGGTACCGGGCGATGTACTGATTGCGATTTCAAACTCGGGCAAGAGTGATGAAATTATGATGCTGATGCCCTTGATCAAGCGTTTGGAAATTCCGCTTATTACCATCAGTGGTGATGATAAAGGTCCGATGCCACAAAATGCAGACGTGGCGTTAACCTTGGGTAATATTCAGGAAGCCTGTCCACTGGGTCTGGCACCGACTTCAAGTACGACCGCAACCTTGGCTTTAGGTGATGCACTGGCAGTGGCTTTGCTGGATGCCCGTGGTTTTACTGCAGATGATTTTGCCATGTCGCATCCGGCGGGCGCTTTGGGTAAGCGCTTATTGTTGCATGTAAAACACCTCATGCATAAAGGGACAGAATTACCAAAAGTCTCTCCAGATACACCAATGAATCAGGTTTTATACGAAATTTCAAACAAACGCCTAGGTTTAACCACAATTGTAGACCAGAATAATGTTCTGCTTGGTATTTTTACCGATGGTGATTTACGTCGTTTAATTGATAAGCAACAAGGTTTTGATGTGAACCTGGTCGTGTCGGAAGTAATGACCAAGAACCCTTTAACCATTTCGCAAGAAGTGCGTGCTGTTGAAGCTTTGGAACGCATGAACGAAAACAAAATCAATCAATTTGTTGTGGTAAATGATGTAAATAAAGTCATTGGTGTCATTAGCATGCATGACTTGATTCAAGCTGGGGTAAATTAATAAATGGCATCTTATATTTTATTAGAACAAGCGCGTCATATTGAAGCTTTAGTTCTTGATGTCGACGGTATTTTAAGTGATGGTTTCGTGACACTCACCAATACAGGGGATGAAATCAAGTCCTTTGATATTCGTGATGGCTTGGGTATGAAACTTGTACAGAAAGCCGGTGTTAAAGTCATTATCATTACTGGACGTACCAGCAATATTGTTGAAAAGCGCATGTCTGACCTGGGTGTAGACTTGGTTTTTCAAGGCCGTGAAGATAAAGGCATCGCATTACGCGAAGCCTGTGCACAATTGAATGTTGCACCAGAAGACTGTTTATATATGGGCGATGATTGGCCGGATCTTTCTGCTTTTGCCATTGCAGGCATGAAAGTTACCGTGCCGAATGGTCATGTTGAAGTACGTCGCCGTGCAGACCTGGTGACTCAGGCAATGGGTGGGCGCGGCGCGGTACGCGAAATCTGCGATATGATTTTGATGGCTAAAGGGGCTTACGAAACGCTTCTTGAAAAATATACGTCTGTCCCACATTAATAGTTAAATAATTCATTTAATTTGAGTTAAGTACCACACTTATGGATACAAAAGTTTTATACCTAACTGCTATAGCAATTGCAGCTATAAGTGGTGGTTATTACTATTACAGCGGCAAGGGCAATAAACTTGAGGTTGATTCAGCAAGGAGTATGACCTATTCCGCTGAAAAAATTAATCTCACCCAAACCGATGATAGCGGTAATTTGTATGTCCGCGCTCAGCTGGATCGTCTTGAACAGGACATGCAAAAACAAACTGCAAAACTCACCAATCTGAATGCGTCCATGTATACAAATGGCGCAGTCGATGCCACTTTTTATGCCAAAGTCGCAAATAGTTATGATGATAATGAGCGGGTTGTTTTGTCTGGAGATGTGTTGGCGGTTAAGTTGATGCAACAAGGCAAAATGCAGTTTCGTACCACAGAGTTAACGGGATATCCTAAAACTCGTGAAATTGAAACCAATAAACAAGTAATTGTGCAATCTCCGCAAGCTGAATTTGTAAGCCAAGGTCTGAAAGCCAATTTAAATAACGGTCAATACGAATTTTTTAATATTCGAGGAAAATATGAACCAAAATCTTAAGCTTACATTTTCTAAAACCTTGCTTCAGCAAGCAGCTTTAGTCGGTTTGGTTGTATTCTCATCGGCAACGGCATTTGCAATTCCTGCGGACCGAAATCAGCCCATCTCCCTAGTGGCTGACCGCGCAACCTATAATGAAAAAACCGGTGTGACGACTTATACCGGTAATGTCATCATCGAGCAAGGCACCATGAAATTGCAAGCCAATTCGATTATTGCCAATCTGAACAGTCAAAAAGAAATCAGCACCATTACTGCAACTGGCGGTCCCGCGCGTTTTCAGCAAAAAGTGGATGTCAATAAAGGTTTAGCCAAAGGGCAGGCACAAAAGATTCTCTATAATGCCCAAACCGGCATTATCACCTTGTCTGGCAGCGCATTGTTACAGCAAGATGGTGCAAGTATTCGTGGTAATACTTTGAAATATAGTATGAATAAGGGTGATATTGAAGCGACAGGTACCCCAAATAACACCGGTTCATCTTCAGGTCGTGTCCAAATTGTGATTCCACCTTCTAGTTCAAAATCATTCCCGGGAGCACGTGATTAATGGATCAATCGCTAAATCAGCCACAAACCCTGTGTATCAAACATCTTGCCAAAAACTATAGTAAAAGATGGGTGGTTAAGGACGTTTCTTTCCAGATGCAAAGTGGACAGATTGTTGGATTACTTGGTCCAAATGGTGCCGGTAAAACCACAAGTTTCTACATGGTGGTTGGTTTAGTCCGTATGGATAAAGGCGAGATTCATTTAGATGATCTGGATTTGTCTGATTTGGCCATGCATGAACGTGCCCGTAAAGGGATTGGTTATTTACCTCAAGAAGCGTCTATTTTTAGAAAACTGACCATTTCTGAAAATATTATGGCCATTCTTGAGACCCGTAAGGATTTAAACAAACAGCAACGCCAACAGCGTTTAAGTGAATTGCTGGCTGATTTTAAAATCACCCATATTAAAGATTCTTTAGGTATGAGTGTTTCAGGTGGCGAACGGCGTCGTGCCGAAATTGCCCGTGCTTTGGCTGCTGATCCTAAGTTTATGTTACTTGATGAGCCTTTTGCCGGGGTCGATCCTATTTCTGTAGGCGATATTAAGGATATTATTCGCACCTTAAAAGATCGTGGAATTGGCGTATTAATTACCGACCATAATGTGCGCGAAACTTTGGCGATTTGTGAACGAGCGTATATTGTCAGTGAAGGTGCGGTAATTGCGGAAGGAACACCGCAAGAAGTGCTTGAAAATGAAACAGTGCGCCAGGTTTATCTCGGTGAAGATTTTATGGTTTAAAAGTTTAAAAAATAATCAAAATAAAAGATGATTTTGTCATCAATCAATGACAAGATCATCTAGATATTATAGTTATAAAAAATAACAATTATTTTACAAAAACAACGTATTCTCTACCAAATACCTTAAAATATTTATTAAATGTAACTGCCATTCAAATGATATTAAAAAATCAATCTAAAGTAATTTTGCGGCAAAATCTATGTATGCGGAGCATGCAGTGTCTGATATGTATAATGCCTTTACAGATAAACTATGCACATGCAGATAGTTCAAAAGAGTTTATGCAATCGGTCAAGTCTGGGATCAGTCAAATTTTTGTTCCTAAGCCTGATGAAAACTATAATAAAGCCGATATTCACACCCTCAGTAATTTTCAATTGGACACCTCAAAAGTTCAGGAATTACCTGTAATACAAGGCTCTGATCGAACACTGGCTTTTTCTAAAAATCAACCGACGTATCAACCTGTTAGCCAATTAAGCTTCAATGAAACCATCCTTCGGGCATTACAGCGCAGTCCGGATGTTTCACAGAGTGTCTCGGTTTTAGCTGGACAGGGTGCTTATATTGATGTTGCCAAAGCCGGGTATTATCCCCAGCTTTCAGGCGGATTGTCCACGGGAGACTTAAGTTCCGGTGAACGTGGACGCCAGCTGATCAGTCTGAATGCCACACAAATGCTCTACGATTTTGGCAAGGTTAAAAGTGGGGTGGATATTGAACAGGCAAAGCTTGCGGCTGAACAGGCCAATGTTTTGCTGAGCATCGATAATGTGGCCTATGAAACTGCCAATGCGATTGTGAATATTAAGCGCTATCAGGAAATCACTCAAATTGCACAGCAGCAGATTAACGGCATTTCACGCATTGCAGAAATTGCCAATTTAAGAGCACAGGCGGGGATTAGTACCCAGGCCGACCCTGTTCAGGCACGTGCAAATTTAGAAGCTGCACAGGCCAATTTAGTGGTACAGCAAACGCAGCTGAAAAAAATTCAGCAGAAATTGCGTACCTTGTTGGGTGCAGATGTGACCGGTCAGGATTGGGCTATTCCAGAGCGTGTGGTGAGGGATTCCGATTTATACCGTGATCCAGAATTTAACAAAATTCCAAGCATGATTGCTGCACAGGCACAGGTCGAAGTTGCCAAATTTCAAAAGCAACAATCAAAATTAACTAACTATCCAACCTTGAGTGTTAAAGGTTCGCTCAGTCAGGCATTAAATGGCCGTAATCCCAATAATAATGAAGATGATGGGATGTATAACTCGATCATGCTGGAAGCGAGCAGTAATTTATATCAGGGGGGAGCGAAAGCATCCCAGACACGCGCTGCCAGTTATGCCGAGGAAGCTGCAAAAGCAAAGGTTAATTCAGTCTATCTGGATGTGCTGGATGAAATCCGGGTATTACGTGAAGAAATCGAAAATAAGCAGCATCTGATGACTATTCTGATGGCGCGCAAGGAAACCTCAATTCGTACCCGAGAGCTGTATCAGGAGCAATATAAACTGGGGACGCGTTCAGCAGTTGACTTGCTCAATGCAGAACAGTCTATTCACAGTGCAGCTCAGGAAATCGAAAATGCACGTTACGACATTTATGATGCAATTGTGAGATACATTACGGTTACAGGACGTTCTCGTGATCTCTATGATCTTAATAGTATTCCAATCCAGGGGTTTGAGATTCAGCCATGAATAATAAAAATAATTATCAGCCGTGGCTTCAAGCGGTACTCACGATTGCCAAACATTATCGTATAGAACCCTCTGAAGAACGTATCCGTTTACAGCTAGACTGGAATCCCAACCAGAATGTTGATGACATTCTGGCACTGATTACGCGTCAGGTCGGCATGAGTATGCGTAAGTCTGCATTCACTCAAGATTTAATCAATCCGTGGCGTCTCCCGGTTGTCGTAGAATTTCATGATGGTCAGGTCGGGGTGGTTGAAAAGGTCGATGCCGAAGGCAATGCCAATATCCAGCTAAGTGGTGATCAGGGACTGGCGCAGACTTTAACCCTGGATGTGCTGCAATCCAATATTCGTCATGTCTATATTCTTCGACCGGAGAAATCCGTGCCAGATGCGCGGGTGGATGAATACATCAAGCCTTATGAAAGCAGCTGGTTCTGGACCATTGTATTACGTGACTGGAAACGTTATGTCGATGTAATGTTTGGCTCCATGATTGCCAATATTCTGGCCTTGGCGACTGTGGTTTTTTCCATGAATGTCTATGACCGGGTAATTCCGGCACAGTCGATTCCCACTTTATGGGTACTGGCCGGTGGTGTACTGATTGCTGCAATTTTTGAATTCAGTTTGCGGGTCGCACGAATTTACCTGTCGGATATTATTGGCAAGCGTGCAGATTTAAGAATATCGGACCGGGTTTTTGGTCATGCGTTAAGAATTAAAAACAGTGAACGCTCCAAATCTACAGGCACGTTTATTTCACAGATTCGTGAGCTTGAAGGGGTGCGTGAACTGGTGACTTCCACCACAATTTCAGCCATTGCCGATTTACCTTTCTTTCTGCTGTTTTTGGGAATTTTCTGGCTGATTGGTGGCGACCTGTTCTGGGTGATGCTTCTGGTTGTGCCTTTAATGATTCTACCTGGAATTCTGGCACAAAAACCGTTGGCGAAACTGGCCAGTGAAGGCATGCGCGAAGGTGCAGTCCGTAATGCCATGCTGGTTGAAGCAGTCCAAGGCATTGAGGATATCAAGCTATTGCGTGCAGAAGCCAGATTCCAGAATCAGTGGAACCATATGAATGAATCATCTGCGGATGTTTCAATGCGTCAACGTAAAATTGTGGGCGTGATGAATGCCTGGACCCAGAAAATTCAGGGTTTGACCTTTGCAATTGTGGTGCTAGTGGGTTGTTTTGCGGTGATGAAAGGTGACATGACCACGGGTGCTCTGGTGGCCTGTTCGATGTTGTCTTCACGCATGCTCGGTCCGATTGCGCAAATTACCGGTGTGCTGGGCCGCTGGCAGCAAGCCAAAGTGGCGAAAAATGGACTGGATGAGTTAATGAAAAAACCGGTGGATCAGCCGGACCATGCCCATTTGATTCATCGTCCGGCGCTGAATGGTCATTATGAATTAACTGGCGTGACTTTCAAGTATGGCGAAGATGATCCAAAGCCAAGTTTGATGATTCCAAAGCTGGAAATCAAACCGGGTGAAAAGATTGCCATTCTTGGGCGTAATGGCGCAGGTAAATCGACACTGCTGCAATTATTGTCAGGCATGCAAACGCCTGTTCAGGGCAAAATCAAACTGGATGGTGTTGAACTGGGTTTAATCGATCCTTCAGATGTGCGCCGTGATATGGGGTTACTGAACCAGAATGCGCATCTGTTCTTTGGTTCGGTGCGTGAAAACTTGACCCTTGGTGCGCCTTTGGCCAGTGATGAAGAAATATTGAATGCCTTAAAAATTACCGGTGCAATTCATTTTGTGCAGGAGAAAAAAGAAGGCTTGGATCATATGATTCTTGAAGGTGGCGTTGGTTTTTCTGGTGGTCAGAAACAGGCCCTGTTACTGGCACGTTTACTGATTCGCCAGCCCAATATTCTGTTGCTGGATGAGCCGACAGCATCGATTGATGATGTATCGGAAAAACAACTGATTGATCATTTAAAATTATGGCTCGGTCAACGCACCATGATTGTTGCGACGCATCGTCGTGCAGTACTGGAGCTGGTGGACAGAATTATTGTGGTCAATGATGGCAAGATCGTGATGGATGGACCGCGTGATCAGATTCTCAATCAAAATCAGCCACAGCAACGTCAGGTTGCAGGAGCTAATTCATGAGAGCGAAATCACAGAATCTAAAAAGTAGCATCAAAGTCACTGAGCTTGAACCACCTTTACCCAAAGCCAGTTTGTTCATCTGGATTATCTGTTTGGGTTTAGTCACCTTATTGCTATGGGCATGGTTCTTTAAACTTGAAGAAGTCTCCACCGGGACGGGTAAAGTTGTGTCTTCCTCCAAAGAGCAGACTATTCAGTCGCTTGAAGGCGGCATTCTAACCAAGTTGAATGTTCGTGAAGGTGAAATTGTTAAACAGGGTCAGATCCTGGCTCAGCTCGATCCGACCCGGCTGGAATCCAATGTTGGAGAATCGGCTTCATTGCTGATGTCTTCACGCGCAACTTCAGCGCGTCTAAGAGCTGAAGTGAACGGAACACCACTTTCTTTTCCTCAAGAAGTGTTAAAAGACACTAAACTGGTGAAGGAAGAAACCGCACTTTATAATTCACGCCGTGCCAATCTGGATGAGTCCATGGCAGGTCTACGTCAGGCTTTAAGTTTGATTGAGCAGGAACTGAGCATGACCGAACCGCTTGTGGCTAAAGGTGCTGCTAGTGAAGTGGAAGTGTTACGTCTAAAACGTGAAGCCAATAATCTTCGTAATCAAATGAATGATATTCGCAATCAGTATTATGTGAAGTCGCGTGAAGAATTATCCAAAGCCAATACAGATGTAGAAACACAGCAACAAGTGGTGAGAGGGAAGTCAGATACTTTAAGCCGTACGGTTTTCAAGGCGCCCATGCGCGGTATAGTCAAGGAAATTGATGTCATGACCATTGGTGGCGTGATTCCACAAAATGGCAAGCTCATGACCATTGTTCCTTTAGATGAACAGTTATTGATTGAAGCGCGAATTTCACCCCGAGATATTGCATTTATTCATCCTGGTCAGGAAGCCCTGGTTAAAGTCACGGCTTATGATTATTCCATTTATGGTGGATTAAAAGGCAAGGTGACGACCATCTCGCCAGATACCATCCGGGATGAAGTGAAGCAGGACCAGTTTTATTACCGGGTTTATATTCGAACCAATACCGATAAATTAACCAATAAAGCCGGTAAGCAATTCAGTATTACCCCCGGTATGGTGGCCACTGTGGATATTAAAACCGGACAAAAATCAGTGCTGGATTATCTGATTAAACCGTTCAATAAAGCGCAAGAAGCCCTGCGTGAACGCTAATTAAAATTTAAGAATTTTAATTTAAAAACCTCCTTTTTACAGGAGGTTTTTTTATTGCCTAGATTCGTAGATGAAGTGCAACAGAAATTAATCTGGCTTGGAATCTGAGAAAGGATTTTGCTTACAAATACCTTGGCCAAAGCTGACTTCCACTTGAACAGCAAACGAAGATCATCAAAGTTTTACTGATAATGATTATTATAGTAGTGATTGCATCGACTTGGTTTTTGACGCTGTAAATATTTGCCTAAGATAAAAAAATCCCGCCGAAGCGGGATTTTTTTATCTTTAGTATTGGATTTTCCAAGAAAAGATTTCGAAAAACTTTTTCTTATCTGGCTAATTAAATTTGATTATATTTAATTAAATCATCAAGAACTAAACTTGTACTGGTTGTATTTTGCAAAATAATCAGCTCTGTTGGCGCATAGCTTGGGTCTGTTACCAAACCATCACGATCGATTTTTACTACCGTATCGTCTCCACGCTGTTCGAGTGTTATATAATTTCCAAGATTCGATGCATTTACAGTCTGATCACTCAGCAAAGCCGAAACATCAATTATGTCACCTTCAGCAGCATTGAAGTCAGTCCAGATATCTGTGTCATTGCCGCCAGTGGCATCAGTATTATTCAGTAAATAGTAGATTGCCGTATCTGCTCCAGCACCACCTGTCAGAATATCATTGCCTGCACCGCCTTGTAACAGGTTATCTGCGGAGTCATCGGCATAGTTAATGATCTGATTTACAGGATCAATATTGATCGTCAAATCTGCTGAAGCCGTTTCCTCATTCGCCTGTCCAGCATTACGCGTTACTGTATAGCTAAATACCTCACTGATCGGAGATCCTTGTCCATTTAAACTATTCGAATTATAAATAAAGCTACCATCATCATAGAGTTTAAGGACTCCATAGGTTCCCTGAATAAGAGTGAACTTACCATCTGCATCAGTTGAATCGAAAGTTACTGGCACGCCCTTAACTGCAGTTAATACTCCATCACCCCAGTTATCAGCTTGAGTACCATCGACTGAAGTTTCCTGAATATTTCCTGTTGCACGGTACGTTTCTCCATTCACAACATATACTTCGGCGGTGGTTCCACCTAATATAGTTAATGGATTACTCAAAATTTCTTGAGCCACAAGATCTAATAATCCATCGACAGTGGGTAAAACGTTACCTAATCTCAGATTAGTGAGTAAAGTATTCACTGATCCTAATAAGCTATTTAATCCAGTAGTCAGACCTGTGCCTTCAAGTACCGTATCTGACAAGATATCGTTAACTAACGGTTCTACTAAATTATCGAATAATGCTTGGCCCGCACCATCTACACCATCTAGAATTCCATTTACCAAGCTATTTAGAGCTGAACCTAGACCGAGTGTAGTCAATAGGAATCCTAGTGCACCTCCTGAATTTCCTGCGAGTAATTCACTTAGAGGTGTGTTATATACATCGCCTAATATTGGACGAACCAATACATTATCTAGGGCAAGTGACAGGATCGTATCAATAGCTCCCGTTAAGGTGCCTAATGCTGGTACATCAGTGGTTAAACTTAACAACTGGCTGAGTGTCAATTGCTCTAATAGTCCACGAGGATCAGCATCTGGGCCTGTTAAAGCTGTTTCCAGTAAACC
The DNA here is from genome assembly GCF_004331155.1 of Acinetobacter terrestris. GTDB lineage: Bacteria > Pseudomonadota > Gammaproteobacteria > Pseudomonadales > Moraxellaceae > Acinetobacter > Acinetobacter terrestris. The sequence goes on along the minus strand of NZ_SJNZ01000017.1, from coordinate 36,910 downwards.
TAATACGGTATCTGATACCAGATCATTGACAGTGTTATCACCTAAGCTCGCTAAATCTACAGTAGCTAAAATATCTGCTAACTGTGAAGAGTCACCATAGATAGAAACTTCATAATTACCCGCAGGCAAGTCACTAATATCTAATCTCAGCCCTTGAGCATCTGCAACTCCACCTAATAATTCTAATCCTAGTGCACCAGCAATTAATCCTCCTTGACTTGTATCTGCGGCTGCCACCTGAAATTCTTCACCAGTCCTTGTATTTCGCACTACAAAAGTGAAAGCGCCGGCTAAGTCCACTAAATTATCTTGCTGTACAATAATCACAACATCTTCTGTACCACTATCAATAGTGAAATTCATTACTGCTATTCTTGAATCTCCAGGAAGAACACTAATCAAATCTTGTTCGTCTATTGTCGCAAGTGGTGTAGCTGTATTAATAGTCTTATTAACGAGTAAGGCAGAAATCTCATCATTGGCTAAACTCAGTGGTAGTTCCACATTATTCACTACACCATTCGGTAAGTCAGCTGTATTAAAGCCTGCTGCATCATTACCGGCAGTATCCTGAATGGCGTCGAGATCATTTCCAGCGCTTGGATCGGTATAGACCACATTAATGCTCTGGCCTGCGCTAATCAGCGGATCCGTGATCAGAGTTAGGGTATTTCCATCTGCACTTATACCAGTCACATTGACCACAGTCTGATCAGGTGCTATGCCGACAGTAACCACAAGGCTCGCTGCAGGTGGCAGATTGTCTGCATCCAAGGCTTCATTAAAACTGAGTTCAATGTTGCCGTTTTCATTGACTTCGGCTGCTAGCAGTGTCGGGCCCACAGTATCCGGGGTTGGCTGATCAGAATTATTCACGACCCCATTCGGCAGATCAGCTGTGCTAAAGCCTGCTGCATCATTGCCGTCCGAATCCTGAATCCCCTGTGTATTTCCCGGCGTGCTGTCGCTATAGCTCACTTCAACCACTTGACCTTGGGTAATTTCAGGGTCGGTGATCAGGGTAATGATGCTGCCATTGATAACAAGGTCTATCACCGGAACTGCTGTCCCATCCACAGTCACAGTGAAATCATCGTTTAATGGATTTGAGGAAGATACATCTTCATTAAAACTGAGTTCAATATTGCCATTTTCATTTACTTCGGCATCGATGAGTACCGGTGCATCCACATCTGGATTTTGCTGTTCCGAGTTATTTTCGACACCGCCCAGATCGACTGCATCAAATCCTTCCAGCACATTGCCGTCCGAATCCTGGATCCCTTGTGTATTTCCCGGCGTGCTGTCGCTATAGCTCACTTCCACCACTTGACCTTGAGTAATTTCAGGATCGGTGATCAGAGTGATGATACTGCCATTGATAAGAAGGTCTATCACCGGAACGGCTGCACCGTCCACAGTCACGGTGAAATCATCGTTTAATGGATTAGAGGAAGATACATCTTCATTAAAGCTGAGTTCAATATTGCCGTTTTCATTCACTTCTGCATCGATGAGTACCGGTGAATCTACATCTGGAGTTTGCTGTTCCGAATTATTTTCAACACCGCCCACATCGACTGCATCAAATCCTTCCAGCACGTTGCCGTCCGAATCCTGAATTCCTTGTGCATTTCCCGGTGTGCTGTCGCTATAGCTCACTTCAACCACTTGACCTTGAGTAATTTCAGGATCGGTAATCAGGGTAATGATGCTGCCATTGATAAGAAGGTCTATCACCGGAACTGCTGTACCATCCACAGTCACGGTAAAATCATCATTTAATGGATTAGAGGAAGATACATCTTCATTAAAGCTCAGCTCAATGTTGCCGTTCTCATTGACTTCGGCACTCAGTAGTGTAGGGGCGGTAGTGTCTGGGTTTTTTACTCCTCCCACTGCATCAGAATCGAGACCGTCTAATACATTACCTTCCGAGTCTTTGATACCTTGATCATTGTTTGGCGTACTATCTTGATAATCAACAGTAACGTCTTGGCCATCCTGAATTGCTGGCTCAGTGACCAATGTAATCTTATCGCCTTCTACGATGATATTGGTGACTGGAATTTCTTCGCCATCCACGATTACAGTAAAATCCTCAGGACGTGGATTTGAACCATTTACATTCTCATTAAAGCTTAATTCAAGCTGACCATTTTCATTAACAATGATGCCGGTTAATTTAGGCGGGGTATTGTCTCGACTTCCGGAATCAGAATCACCACCAGAAGAACCTCCTGAACCTGCAGCAGCGGCAATAGCCCCAATCGCTAGAGCGCCACCCAGCCAAGGTAAAATTCCGGCAGCCATATTTGTGCTTTCGACAGTACCTTCTGTGAGGGGATGATAAAGGATAGTGTCCAGCATTTCGCCATTTTGATCAGTAAACTCTGCCCAATATAATTTTCCTTCATTCTCAAAAACAATTCGATTGGCATCTACCGGATAGTCGAAATAGTTTTCAATAATGATGCTTTCGCCATTTTTGAGCTGAATAACTGCAGAATTTCCTTGACGAGTAATAGTCACCACTTCATCAATATCTGCATTTACCTGAATGACTGAATTTTGTGTTAGTTTCACAATATTATTATCAATATTCTGAAGGACTTCTCCATTTTCCGCGGATAGTATTTTAATCGTAGCCATATCGACTCTCCCACCTTTTTATAATGTATTTATTTCTGGAAATTAACCAAATTTAAATAACATTAAAATTAAAAATTGAGAATCGTGAAAAAATCACTTTTAAAGCGTTTTAAATTTTTGATAAATCATTAATTAAAAACTTCAAAATTATAATTAAATGAATTTAAAAGAATTAATTTTTTAATTCCTTAATTGTAATAAGGAATTTTATGAGATTTAAAACGCAATAAAATTATTATAATGTGTTAAATATCACATAATAAACTGTGTTATAGGTGTGTAAACTTGGCTTCAATTTATTACACAAATCAACAAATATTAAATTATTTTAACTAATGGAAACATTAAGGAGGTTAAGAGAAAGATCTATTATTTTGTATGGATGTTTAATTGTATTAATAAATGCTAATAAAAGCTTAAATGATTTAATTTCTTATGTATGAAGGTCTAAGTTTATAAAAAATTAGAAATTATTCTTTTAGCAGACTCTATTTAAAATAATGGCACATCTGTGTGAACAGAGGATCTAAACTAAAAATATAGAACATGATGATTCGCATTTATTAAAGTAAGTCTTAGATTTTAATGTTAAAAAATCTATTTTTTAATCCCAAGAATATAGCAGGATTTAAATTTTTATCCCCTATACACATAATTTTCTAAAGAGTTGGCTAACAATTCTTGTCCTGATTTCCTTATATACGTCCGCTATTATCGGATCAGAATTTGTTGTCGATGGAGGAGCCATTTCTATAGTTTAACTCATCACTTTTCAAACAAAGTCCAAGTTGCACCATGAACCATAGTTATTTCACTCCATCATAAAGCGATCAGATTGACGCTTTATTTCTACAGGTTTTGCTAAGCGATATATGACACTTAGACTGGAACTTAGCGCATAGATTATTGCCAGAGTATGAGGTTGAACTTTAAATGCTGATCTAAGTTAGCTACAGAGGTTTGAAAACACGTTATAATTTTACAGTGCTTTTTTTATTGTCAGATTTATGCCATTTACGATTGCCTCACAAGTTAGTTTCGAAGAAGACATCAAGAAAAGTCGCTTTCAAGCCATTGCAGTGCCAGTGGGAAATGAACAGGCGGTCAAGGATTTTTTGGAAACCCATAAAGATCTCACCACAACGCATCAATGTTGGGCATGGAAAATTGGACATAATGTCCGGTTTAATGATGATGGTGAACCCTCTGGAACTGCGGGGAGACCGATTCTGGCAACCATTGAAGGCAATGAGTTGACCAATATTCTGGTGTTGGTGAATCGCTGGTATGGTGGAATTAAACTCGGAACAGGTGGGCTGGTTCGCGCTTATGGTGGCTGCGCGGGACAAGGTCTATTACTGGCTGAAAAAATTGAACTGATTGAAAAGAAAAAAGTCAATTTTGCCTGCCAGTTTAATGAATGGTCAATCTTTCAATATGAACTCAATCAGCAGCAAATCGAATTTAAACAAGACTATACCGCGACCGGCGTACAAGTCGAAGCTTTACTGCAAATTCATCAAATAGAACCCTTGTCCTTGAAAATTCAGGATGTGACTCGCGGTCGTGAACAACTCAAAATTGTAGAAGAACCACAGAATGACTGAACAAGATCCACTGTTAAAATATCGTGAACAGCACAAGCATCGTCTGAACTATATGCCGTGGTTATATTGGTCATTAAAACCGAAAAACCGGGCTTGGGCTGAAGCATGGCAAAAAGAATATCAAGCTTATTTAATGCAAATGGAAACGGTCGAGATTGGTGAAAACTGTTTTATTTCACCGCTGGCGCATATTTTTGCCGAGCCGGGCCGGAAAATTGTGATTGGCGATAATACCTTTATTGCAGCAGATTGTACCTTGCATGGACCCTTGGAAATTGGCAATGAAGTTGCGATTAACCATCATTGCATTCTGGATGGTGGACGTATGGGGATCAAGCTGCATGATCAGGTCCGTATCGCTGCATATTGTCATTTGTATGCCTTTGACCATGGCATGGAGCTAGAGCAGCCAATTTACCAGCAACCTGTGCGTTCGAAGGGAATCGAGATTGGTCAGGATGTCTGGTTGGGCGCACATGTAGGCGTAAAGGATGGTATAAGTATTGGATCGCATGCCGTGGTTGGAATGAATAGCATGGTCACAAAAAATGTTGAAAAAGCGGCTATCGTTGTGGGCAATCCTGCGAAATTTATCCGTTATCGCGATTAAAAAGTTCAATAAAATTAGGATGAATTGCCAAGTAAGTTTAATTACATAAAAGCATGCATAGTCTGGAATAGATATGCTAAGTTAAAAATAACAAATAGACTTAAAGCCTTCAAAGGCGAAAAGCGAGGCGAAAATGAAACGTGTAATCGCTTGTATTGATTCTTCTCCGTGTGTGAATGCAGTTGCAGAAGCTGCCGCATGGGTTGCAAAGCAGACACAACGTGAATTGGTGTTATTACAGGTTTTAGATTATTACCCTGCCAGTTATCACTTAGGGGAAATAAGTGGGGTAATTGGTTTTGAAAGTAATGCAATGTTACTCAAAGAACTGGCTGAACTTGAACAAAAACAAAGTGAACTGGCACTCAATTATAGCAATAACTTGCTCAATCATATTAGTGAAATGATTCAGCAAAAGTACGGTTTAACTGCATCGCATCTACAAGAAAAAGGCGATTTTTTAGAACAAAGTTTTAATGTGCTTAGAGATGACGACATTACCATTATTGGTCGAGTCGGGGAGCGTTCTGCAGAACGGAATAAACCCATCGGCAGTAATGTTGAAAACTTTATTCGTGGCGCTAACTGTACCATTATGACCGTGGGCGAAAATTTTAAGCCACCGACACGATTTATTTTTGCTTATGAATATTCGCCAACCTGCGTTAACTTGATGAAACGAATTGCACAAAGTGATTTATTAAGACTTTTGCAGTGCCATGTGCTTTATGTGGGGGATCATCCAGAAATATTGAATGAACCTGCACAATATTTACGCGAAGCAGGACTCGATGTGGTGATGGAATATCGGTATGGAGATGTTTCTGAAAATATACTTGAATATCAGAGTGAACATGGGATACAACTGATTGTACTGGGTGCATTTAGTCACAGTAAAATTCACCAGTTCTTTTTAGGCAGTGTTGCAACGACTATTTTCCGAAATTCAACGGTACCGTTGTTGGTGGTCAAATAAGCACAAGCTTGGCATAGAGTAGTTGATTGAAAAATAGTCATAGTTATCCGCATAACTTGTGGATAACTATATGGACAGTGTGTGTAAATTGCTAATAAACAAATAAAAAAACAGTGCGATTGTTTTTTGATCTTTGTGTCAAATTATTTCACTATGGCCAATGCAAAGCCATCATGACCCTTGCTGCCTACAGTTTGTAACGCTGTACACGACAAGATACGAGGATGGTTCTGTAAAGCGACAAACATTTCTCGGATCCCTTCAATGCTCGGTTTATGATTTTCAGGATTGATGATTTCGCCTCCACGAATCACATTATCGAGCACAATAATGGTTCCTGAATGAGATAAGTCCAAGCTTAATTCTAGATATTCAGGGTAACTCTGTTTATCGGCATCAATAAAGATAAAATCGAAAGCTTCGAAATCAGCAGGCAATGCTTTTAATACATCCGCTGCACGTCCAACTTTCAGGTCAATGGTTTGCGGCAACTTGGCCTTGTCGATATTTTCTTGACCCAATGCTGCGTGTGTGTCACGACCTTCAATCGTTAAAATATAACCATCTTCAGGAAGCGCACGTGCCAGCCACATGGTGCTATAGGCGGCAAAAGTACCCAATTCCAGCACACGCTTACACTTATTCATCTGAATGAGCATTTGCAATAGCATGCCCTGATTGGGAGCTACTGCAAGGTGATCTGGAAAACCTCTTTCTTCAGTATTTTTTAATGTCTGTAGAAGAATAGGGTCTTCTGGAATTAAATGTGAATCGATGTAAGCATCAATCTCTGTCCACATTTGTTGCATAGTTTTGTCACCTTTTTTACGATGCAAGCATTTTAAACCTTTCCATTCAGAGTGCAATTTATCGTTTAAATTTATTGAAAATAAGGCAATAAAAAAGAGATCATCAAGATCTCTTTTTTATCTGAACTGACTTTAGAGTCATTGTATCTAGATTAGTAATTACACATAGAGGAATGACGTGATAAGTCAGGTCCCCAGGTACGGTAACCTTGAGTATCAATATGGATTTGACCTGAAGCATACAGTCCAAGTCCCATATTCAGGCTTTGACCGTGTTGTGCCCAGAATTGGCATAATTTAAATTTGGTATTTTCGATGAAAGCATAATCTTCAGGTTGAGGATATGCAGGCCCAATACGGAAATCGATAGCCGAATTAAATAAGTGACGTGATGAATTTGCCCCGCCAGCACACTGGTTAAGCGGTAAATCACGATAAACCGAAGTGACTTCAAAGTCGGTGAGCACTTTGGCTGCAACCAAATATTTAAATACACGCAAGGTCGAAACCTGATTGTTCCACAATTCACGATTTGGAATCATGTATTGTGAACGAGAACATTTTTGCCAGTCCCGTGCCGTACGCATGAGTTCAAAACTTGGAATAATATTGCCTACGCCATTTTGTTCAAGAAACACTTCATATTCGCGCACGCGTCGTAAATTATCGCCTATTGCAGCCCAAGCGCTATAAGCATAAGGAACCGTTTTAGGTGGAATCGGGCGTTCAATAATGATGCGTTCTTGGGGAATGAAGATCCGTTTTCCGTCGGGAGTCGTGGTGGTACGTCCTTGTTTCTGAGGAGATGTGGTACATCCAATCATGACAAGTGGGATTAAACCGAACCCGATTAATCCCTTGAGAAAATGCTTCATTATAGAAATCAAATATTTATAAATACGTGCGTTATTTTAATATAATTTTGTGGATAAAATTTGGAAAAATTGCAATCAAATGTTTTTTTAAGTATAAAAAAAGATCAGCAACGGCTGATCTTTTTTTGAAGTCTGAGGACAGTATTACTTTTCCAAGTATTGTAACTTGTCAGCTTTACCATTCCATTCTTCACGGTCAGCAGGCTGATCACCAATCTGGGTGATGTTCGGCCATTTTTGTGAAAGTTCAGTATTAAGTTCAATAAAGACTTCTTGACCTTCTGGTAACTCATCTTCCGAGAAAATAGCATTTGCAGGACATTCAGGTTCGCAAAGTGCACAGTCAATACATTCATCAGGATTGATGACGAGGAAATTTGGGCCTTCGTAGAAACAATCCACTGGACAAACTTCTACGCAGTCTTGGTATTTACATTTAATACAATTTTCAGTGACAACAAAGGTCATGGCGACAGCTACCTAAAAAATATGGTTCTAATTACTCTTGCTGTATTCTAGGCAAAAACGCATGTAACTAACAATTGCTTTTATTGATATTTGTTATATATAGGGCTGTTAATTTTGATAAAAACTGAACATCGGCTTAAATAGGGCATCTAAATGAAAAAGACTCCCATTTAGGAGTCTTTGACTTATTCAGGATAGTTTTAAATTAAACTTCTAATGCATCTTTCAAAGCATAGATTTGTTGCAGGGCTTCTCGTGGTGAAAGACTGTCGACATCTAAAGCTCTTAACAGATTCAGCGCTGGCACATCTTTTTCCACTTCAACAACCCGTTCAATCACTTCAATAGACGGCTCATCTGCCACACTAAATAAATCGTTTTGTACCGCTTTATTGAGTTGCTGATGTTGCTGTTTTTCCAAAATCTTTAAACGATTTTGCGCTTCTTTAATCACGCTGGCAGGAATACCGGCCAATTTTGCAACTTGAAGACCATGACTTTGACTCGCAGGGCCATACTGAACTTTGTGCAACAAAATTAAATTACCGTTCAATTCCTTGGCAGTGACATGGTAATTGTCAATGCCAGGCTCTTTGCCCAGTTCAGTGAGTTCAAAATAATGGGTCGCAAATAAGCACAGGCATTTTATGCGTTTGCTTAAATCAATCACACAGGCCCAGGCCAAAGACAAGCCATCATAGGTACTGGTGCCACGGCCGACTTCATCCATCAGTACCAAAGACTGATTAGTAGCATGATGCAGGATTTGTGAAGTTTCAGTCATTTCCACCATAAAGGTCGATTTACCGGTAGATAAGTCATCCGCTGAACCAATACGGGTAAAGACCCGATCAATTGGACCTAATACTGCGGATTTGGCAGGCACATAGCATCCACAATAAGCCAATAAACTAATCAGTGCGGTTTGACGCATAAACGTGGATTTACCACCCATATTTGGCCCCGTCACAATGGCCATACGGTGATTAAAATCTAAAGTCGTATCATTTGGGGTAAAGGCAGTTTTACTTAAGGCTTCAACCACAGGATGGCGACCGGCTACAATTTTCACCCCAATTTCAGGGCTAAATTCCGGACGTGACCAGTTGCGTAAACGTGCTTGATGGGCAAAATTGGCCAGCATGTCAATTTGTGCAATCGCGCTGCTCATCATTTGTAAATTACCGATGTCCTGGCGTAATTCATCCAGCAGCATTTCAAACAGCATTTTTTCACGTGCCAGCGCACGAGATTCACTGGAGAGCACTTTATCTTCAAAAGACTTGAGCTCTGGCGTGATATAGCGCTCTGCATTTTTTAAGGTCTGGCGACGAATGTAATGATCCGGTGCCTGATCTGCTTGCGCGCGGGTTAGTTCAATGTAGTAGCCACTGACACGGTTGTAACCAATTTTAAGGGTGGAAACCCCGGTGTTTTCACGCTCTTGAGTTTCCAAATCGATCAGGAACTGACCGGCATGATCACGAATTTTACGCAGTTCATCCAGTTCACTGTCAAAACCTTCTGCAATGACATTGCCATCACGAAGTAATACCGGAGGATGTTCGACAATGGCAGACATCAGGCGTTGGTATAACCCCTTAAAATCACCCAATTCATGATCTAACTGCTGAATTAAGGTGGATTGCTGGGCTTGAGTAATGGGCTGAATGGCATGGCGTAATAAAGGTATTTGCGCACAGGCTTGGCGCAGTTGGACTAAATCACGTGGGCGTGCGCTGCCTAAAGCAATACGGCTCAGCACACGTTCAATATCACTAATGTCTTTCAATACCAAGCGAATTGGTGATTCATGGTAACCATTTAGCATCGCTGCGGTTGCATCAAGACGCGCGTCGAGTAATTTGGTATCACGCAGCGGCTGCATTAAGGTACGGCTGAGTAAACGCCCACCCATAGCCGTTTGACAGTCATTGATGAGCTGAAACAGCGATGTGCCATGATCAAATAAGGGTTCAACCAATTCTAGATTGCGACGCGTAACTGGATCTAAGGCAATAAAGTCACTGCTTTGTTCCAGTTGAATGGAACGGATATGCGGTAAAGCTGTTTTTTGGGTTTCTTTGGCATAGTGAATCAGTGCGGCTGCAGAGGCTTTTGCCAGTGGCAAATGATCAATCCCGAAACCGGATAGTGTCGATACGGCCAACTGGTCACACAAGGTTTTTTGCGCATTATTGACGTTGAAATCGACATTTGGACGCTTGGTAACCGGGCACTCAAGTTGCTTTTTGATTTGCTCAATAATATTGGGATCAACAATATCTTCATCCACCAGAATTTCGCTTGGCATTAAGCGGGAAAGCTCAATCGCGAGCTGTTCGTGTTGGAAGTCTTGTTGTTGAACCTTGAAAATGCCTGCGCTTAAATCTAACAGCGCAATACCAATTTGATTTTGTCGAATGCAAAGCGCGACCAGATTGGAAGATTGATGACTATTCAGCAGCGCATCGTCCGTCAGAGTACCGGGTGTAATAATTCGGACCACACCACGTTCCATAGGTGCCTTTCCGCGAGTGCCTGCGCTCTCGCCTTCACCGAGCTGCTCACAGATGACCACGGTTTCGCCTTTCTTGACCAGACGTGCTAGATAACCTTCAGCTGCATGATAGGGTACGCCCGCCATAGGGATCGGTTCGCCATTGGCTTTGCCGCGATGGGTTAAAGTAATCCCGAGTAATTTTGCAGCTTTATGCGCATCATCAAAAAATAACTCATAAAAATCACCCATACGGTAAAACATGAGTGAGTGAGGATGCTGCATCTTGACGCTCATGTACTGCTGCATCATTGGCGTTAAAGTGGAAAGATCAGCCATGATTTCCGGGTAACTCATTGAGGTAAAATCCTTAAATATTTGAATAAATCTAGATCGCTAAAACTTGGCTGTCTCACCAATTTCAATGTTTTGCATGAAGATAAGTCAATTGATGACTCAGACATTTAACTTATATTTTTTAATTTTCTGCCAAGTCATGTCCATCAAAAAACTTAACTTCATTCGAGTGGCTTATCTTATCAAATTTGCATGAGTAGAGAAAAATGCTTTGCAATAAATACGTAAAAATGAGCAAACAGTTTTTTATTTTTTATCAGAATGTTCAGGATGAGTGAATAGCGCTGAAATAAAGATCAATAGGCTAAATGTGAGTATTTTAGTGATGTCTAATCATGGCTAACAATAGCCTAAGTAAATATCTTGATTCCAAATTTAATGGCGGTTCAGTCGATCACGCTGTATGCACATGATCGACTGAAATTGCTTAAGCCTTAAGGTTTATGCAAACCTAATTGGGTCAAATGCAGGCGTAATATGCGACGTAATTCTAAAATGGCTTCCGGTGTTTCCTGAATGGAATGTCCACCTTTGATGATTTTTTCAGAAACGGCGCCATTTAAATGGGCACTTTTATAGGTAACGACATCATCGGTAATCATATTCAGATCATCGCTATCCGTGATATTGCCCATAATAGAATGGAAGGCGAGACCTTTACGCGGGTTAATATTTTTGGTGAGTTCCATAAATTTTGATTGATGACTTAAGTCGCTTGGACCATTTTGAATCAGGCCATGATCAATCTGGGTTAATAGATCTTTAACGTCCAGATCCTGATTTTGTATGCTGTCACCGACGGCAGACAGGAATGCACCCGGTATACGAATAATTTTACGCGCTGCCTTGGTAAACCAGCGATCTGCATAATCGGTTCCTGTATGCGGAGTTGCGAGAAATATCGCACGATTAAAATTAGGAATATCCTTCGTGACCAAGCGCTGTGAAACGATTGGTAATTTTTGATATTTATTTAACTGGCGATTGTTCATCATGGCCAGCGCTTTTTTTGTTACATCTGCATCACTCACCAAAAGCCGGGCAATAATGCCTCCCATACTGTGTCCAACCAGGACGGCATCTTTTTTGGCGGGTGCCTTGGCATCTACCTTTGCAAAAGCCTGAGTAAGCAGGGCATAAATCTGCAAGCGACTTTCAATAATCGGCATATTGGTTGAATAGAATACTTGCCAGACCTGGAAATTCTCACGCAGTACCGCATCACCCATAATGTCATTGGTCAGCCGGATCCATGCTTCTGGGCTACTGGCCAAACCATGCACCAATACAATGACTTTTTTATTCGGGTTATACGGTTCAAGCATATATAAATGCGGCATGGTGAGATGGTCATCACGATCAATCAGGGTTAAATAAGCCGCTTTCCCCAGATTATTTTGTGCCAGCCACAACCCATAAGGGGTTGAGAAGTTGGCCGCAAGCGGATAGGTTTTTCCTGCCAGATCAACTTTCTCATATTTGTATGGATCAAAAGCCTCCAATTCAAACTCGGCCTTATTTAAAATATCTTCAATATTGGTTGCAGATTTTGGTTGGGCGGTAATGGTGGCTGCCAGATAACGCGCTTGATGAATATTCGGATTGACGCCATTTTTGTAGCTAAAATTTATCGGGTCGATGATGTATTTATTTTTACCTTCACCGATCTCGTCCTTCACTTGCGGTAAAACGACGACAAATTCTGAACCAAAACCGTCCCGGCGGTTAATGGAACGTAAGCCTGAAAAATTCAGGTTATAACTTGAGAGCAGCTGCTCAATTTTCTGTTCTTTAAGTTGCGGATAATGATCAAAGTTAATGCTGTAGATACTGTCACCGACTTTAATCCGTTTTTCGACTTGCGTAGGTTTGTGACGCAGGCCATAAGCCGAAACCAGTTTGGCCAAGGCTAAATTATAAAAGTCACGTATTTGAACCTGTCGGTTATCAAAAATTCGGTCTTGTGGGACGCGTTTTGTTTTAAACATGTAGGCATAACTGTAGCGAATGCTTTTATCCAGCATATAAAGTTGTTGGTCTAAACATTTATCATAATTGACTTGCTGGAGCTGTTTTTTTTCTTCTGACTTGGTGCTGGTTAATATACCAATTTTACAATCACTTGAATTTTCAAAATTTAAAGCTTTGGCCAGGTAGACTTCACTTGCTGTAGATAATAATTGTTCATCTTGAATTTGGGGAATTTGCTGCAGTTCCCGAATGCACTCTTCAGGTTGATCCGAGCAAATGTTCGCTTCACGCCCCGTCATCGAAAGCACATTCAAGCTGGCTTCACTTAATTTATTGCGCGTTAAAATACTTTCTCGTTCATTGGCGATGGTGACGTTGATGCCCTGACTTTTTACACTGACCACCTGACAGCCAGTGAGGAGATAACTACTGAATAGCGCTGCAAATAAAACTTTGTAGATCTGTTTTGGCATAATAATAGTCTGCAGTATGTATTTATTTGAATTTGATTCATCATACGATAATTCTTCTAATTATCAATCCATACACATAAAAATAGACCGTACTGGACGGCCTATTTTTACTTTAGTCTGAGTTTAAATATTAAGTTGCTGGTGTTGCTGGTGTTGCTGGTGTTGCTGGTGTTGGCTGAGCAGGAGCAGCAATGATTTGCCATACATTCCAGCGACCTTGCTTTTCAATCTCAGCAATTAAACGGTCAGCCACTTCAGCTTCTTGCGGATATTTGATTTTATAATTCTTTAAAGTTTGAATCGCATTTTTCTTTTGTTCCATGGCAATGTAGTTATTTGCCGCAGATAAATACGCTTCCTGAACACCTGCTTGCATCGCCTTATCTAAATAAGGAATCGCTTCACGCTGACCGCCACCTTCAGATAAACCAAAACCAAACCAGAAGTTTGCTTCAGCATCTTCTTTGTTGATTTTTAAAATGCGCTGCGCATAGGTTAAAGATTTAGTGGTATAGACCGAACCCAAGTCCAGGTTACGCGCCATCACGCTGGCTTTAAATGCACGGATCAGTACATCAAAAGAGGCATTATCTCGAGATGCCAAAGTATCAAGCTGTTGCGTCAATTCTTTTAACTTGGCTTCAAAACCTTTACGTTCCTGACGTTCAGTAAAACGAGGCGGGTAATGACGCGCTTTACCTTCAACCAATTGCAAGAAGTCATCAATTTCAGTGACATCAATTTCATTTTCACCGGCAAGTACGGCAAATTTCAAATTACGTGCATTGCTGTTTACGGTTGGAATAATCAGCTTGTTCACATCTAAAGTGACTTTCTTGGATGGATCACTTTGAAGATTAACTTCCATTTTAGTCACAGGCTGTGCGGCAGCTTGTTTTAATGCAATTTCAAATGGAGGTGGAGCATCGTAGTTAAATGGATTTAACGCATAGAATGGTGGAGTCACATCAGGTTCGGTAAAAATAATTGGAGTAGTCGGCTTTGGGTCTTCTTTAGGAGTGGTGCTACACGCAGAAAGTAAAGAAACCGCTATTAATGTACATGCCAAAGGCTTAAGGGTCATATGGATCATCCATTATTTAATTTTAAAATTGATTAGGTTTTGCTGACATTTCATAAATGGCTTGCGCTGTAGGCCAAAATTGAACAGATGAAGTATCAATAAATCCAACTTGCATGTTCGTCAGTCTAAGAAAACTCTGAGAAACACGCAAGTTAGCAATTGTGAAGATTCACATAAGCACTTTAGGCTTTGGATTGAGTGCTTTGCGCTTCACATTCACGGCGCACATCTTCAATAATTTTAAGTTCTTCAACACTAAAAGGCTGTTCGTCGTGCTGCTTTTTAAATGAAGGATCGAGTAAAGATAAACGCTGACACAAGGTATTCATGCGTTTTTCATTATGTTGAATTCGGTCCAGCAAAACCCGCATACCGTCTAGAATAGGATCTGACTGATCCTGTGTTGCCGCATAAGGTTGGAAGCCAATGCTTTCTGCATAATCACGGCGACGTGCTTCTTCATCATCTTTGGGCTTGTCTTTGGTGATAAAGCGCGCTGGATTGCCAACGGCTGTGGTATCCGGTGGAACTTCTTTGGTCACGACTGCATTGGAACCGACTTTGGAGTTTTTACCCACGGTAAAGGGTCCAAGAATTTTTGCGCCGGCACCCACCACCACACCATCTTCCAGGGTGGGATGACGTTTGCCTTTATTCCAGGTTGTACCGCCCAGGGTCACGCCGTGATAAAGCGTAACATCATCACCAATTTCAGCAGTTTCACCAATCACCACACCCATGCCATGGTCGATAAAGAAACGGCGACCAATTTTTGCACCCGGGTGAATTTCAATACCTGTGGCAAAACGGCTAAAAGAAGACAGCAGGCGAGCAGAGCCTTTACACTCTTTTTGCCAAAGTTCATGGGCAATACGATGCATAATCAGTGCATGAATGCCTGGATAAGTGGTTAGAACTTCTAAGGTGTTTCGAGCTGCAGGATCGCGCGCGAATACAGCCTTTATGTCTTCTCTGAGCTGTTTAAGCATTAGGTTGATCCTCTGAAGAATCTGTTGTTTTGTCAGTAGATTTTTTCCATTTACCACTATTCATCGCTTGTACGCGCGTGAATATTCCACGAAGTAAATGATATTCCATACGGTCTAATTGTATACGTCCAAATAGACGACGCAAGCGTAAAGGCAATAAACGTGGATTTTTTGGATCCATAAATTCAATTTCTGCCAGCATTTTCTCAATATGCGGATAGAACTGTTCCATTTGTTCATGCGTCACCAATGGCTCATCCCACTGCATGTCAATTTCATCGGTCACATGCATTGTAGCTTCAGGATTTTCTTTCTGTTCGGTCAATGCCATTGCCGCCATGCGCATTTCATAGCAAATCACCTGAATGGCTTGGGCAACGTTCAATACGCCGTAATCGTTATTGACTGGAATGGTGACGTGATAATTGGCCATCGCCAATTCTTCATTGGTCAGGCCACGGTCTTCACGACCAAATACAATCGCAATTTCCTGTTGATCTTTAACCACGGCATTTAGCGATTTTTCCGCAGCAGGGCGGGCGTCCAGCAACGGCCACGGAATGGTACGGCTACGGGCACTGGTACCAAAAACCAGATGGCAATCTTTAATTGCGTCTTCTAATGTAGGCACAATTTCAATCTGTTCAATTAAATCGACTGCGCCTGCAGCCAAGGCATTAATGTCCGGGTGCGGGTAGGTTTTAGGTTCAACCAGTACCAGCTTGGATAAGCCCATGGTTTTCATCGCGCGTAAAGCACTACCGATATTTGCAGGTAATGTGGTATTGACCATGACAATACGCACATGGGAGAGATGTGCTGAAACAACAGCATTGTCAACTTGACTCATAATGTGTCCGATTTGAATTTAAATATTTAAAAATTAAGAATATTGGTTGGCTTCAGCCTGATACAGATCCATCGCATCATCCATGCTGACATTTGCAGGAGGTGGTGCGATGTATGCGGGCTTAGTATGATGCGCGGCTTTGGCCGCTTTGGATTTCACTTGATATTCAATGTGAATCACATCTTTACCAAAATAATCACGCAATTTCGCCAGCAGTTCGTCCTGTGGCGCAACTTTCCAATTCAATCCCAAGTGAACTTCCGCAGAAGCATAGGGATAATCAATTTGTAGTTGCATTGGAATGTGATTACACATATCGACATTACAATATGGAATCAGAATCTTTTGTAAATCCTGACTCAGGGTTTTGGTCAGATGTTCACTATTCAGTTTAATCTGGATGCTATTGGCACGTTTCTGACGAATCTCATTCAGGCTGAATGCCTTGGTTAAACGCCCCATTGGACGGTCATAACCTTCACGCTCATAGATTTCGCCTTCAATCACCACCACCCGGTCGGCTTGAATGACATCTTTAAAACGCTGGAAACGTTCGTGATTGGCAGAGACTTCTATACGTGCTGTACCATCATCCAGCGTCACCATCATCCGGTTCGGGAAGTTGGCAACATCCACCACCAGTCCTGCAAATACCGTGGTGACTCCGCGACGTGTTGGGGTGAGTTCATTAATCCGTACAGGAATAAAGGACTTTAATTCTGGACGATAAACATCAATTGGATGTCCGGTGAGATACAAGCCAAGGGTGTCTTTTTCGCCTTTTAAACGAACTTCATCTGACCACGGTTTTACCGGTTTAGACGGTTTACGTTGAACTTCTTCAACTTCACCAAACAAATCCATAATTCCGGTTTCGCGATTGGAGCGTGCTTGGTCAGCCGCCTGAACCGCTTCTGGCAATTGCGCCATGATGCTGGCACGATCAATGCCCAGGCAATCCAGAGCACCGGAACGGATGAGCGCTTCTAAAGTTCGTTTATTGATCTTTTTCAAATCAATACGGTGGCAAAAATCGAATAAATCTTTATAAGGGCCATCCTGCAAACGTGAGTCAATCACCGATTGCATGGCTGCTTCACCTACGCCTTTAATTGCACCCAAACCATAAACAATAGTTTTTTCATCGCTGGCATGAAACTTGTAAAAAGACATGTTAATGGACGGTGGAAATACTTCTAAGCCATTAATCCGGCAGTCATCAATCAAGAATACAATGCTGTCGGTATTCTGCATTTCCGAGGTGAGTACTGCTGCCATAAATTCAGATGGATAATAGGCTTTTAACCATGCTGTCTGGTAGGCAATTAAGGCGTAAGCTGCCGCATGCGATTTGTTAAAACCGTAACCTGCAAACTTTTCCATATAGTCAAAAATATGGTTGGCTGTCGCTTCATCAATGTCTTTTTTTGCAGCACCTTCAATAAAGATTTGACGCTGCTTGACCATTTCTTCAGGTTTCTTTTTACCCATGGCGCGACGCAACATGTCCGCGCCACCGAGGGTATAGCCGGCACAGTACTGTGCGGCCTGCATTACCTGTTCCTGATACACCATGATTCCGTAAGTCGGCTCAAGTACGCCTTCCAATAATGGATGCAGATATTCAAACTCACCACCATGCATACGGTGGATAAAGTCAGGAATAAGATCCATAGGACCCGGACGGTACAACGATACGAAAGCGATAATTTCTTCAAATTTGCTTGGACGTGCCTCTTTCAGCATTTTTTTCATGCCGACGGATTCAAACTGGAATACCGCTGTGGTATTGGCATCGGCGAAAATTGAATAGGCTTTGGCGTCGTCTAGCGGAATGTGCGCAATATCAACGGTTTTTTCCGGCCCAATGCGTTTATTAATATTTTGAATCGCATCTTCAATTACGGTCAGGTTACGTAGACCCAAGAAGTCGAACTTCACCAAACCGGCAGATTCAACATCATCTTTATCGAATTGTGCAACGCGATTGGTCCCATCCGCATCACACATCACGGCTGAATAGTCGGTAATTTTACCCGGTGCAATCACCACACCACCGGCATGTTTACCGGTATTCCGGGTAATGCCTTCAAGCTTGAGTGCCATTTCCCAGATTTCAGCAGCGTCGTCATTGTCTGGATTGGATGGATTGGTGACGATATCTTTAAGCTGCGGTTCCATGTCGATGGCGCCGCGAAGGTCTACACCTAATGGCTTGGTCGGGATCAGCTTGGAGATCCGGTCAGCAAGTCCATAAGATTTACCCAGAACACGTGCGACATCTCGGATGGCACCTTTTGCGGCCATGGTTCCGAAAGTGGCAATCTGAGATACCGCATCACGGCCATAATGACGTGCCACATAGTCAATCACCCGGTCACGACCTGCAATACAGAAGTCGATGTCAAAGTCGGGCATCGAAACACGTTCAGGGTTCAAGAAACGTTCGAACAGCAGGTCATAACGTAGCGGATCGAGATCGGTAATTTTCAGGCTATACGCCACCAGTGAGCCTGCACCTGAACCACGTCCCGGACCGACCGGTACGCCATTATTTTTGGACCACTGAATGAAGTCCATCACGATCAGGAAGTAGCCGGGGAATCCCATGTTCAGGATGGTACCAATCTCGTAGGCTAGACGTTCATCATAAACTTTACGAATTTCAGGCCAGTCTTCATCACGTTTTTCAACGGGATAAAGGAAATTTAAACGTTCTTCCAGGCCTTCCTGAGAAATATGCTCAAAGAAGGTATCAATGGTATGACCTTCTGGAATGGGGAAGTCGGGAAGGTCATTGAAGCCTAAACGCAAGCTGACATTACAGCGCTTGGCAATGTGGTAGGTATTTTCAATCGCTGTTGGAATGTCTGAAAACAGTTCAGTCATTTGCTCGGCAGTTTTGAAATATTGTTCAGGCGTGTAAGAACGTGGGCGACGGTTATCACCAAGCACATAACCATCGGCAATACACACGCGCGCTTCATGTGCTTCGAAGTCGGTTGGTGCAATAAAATGCACATCATTATGTGCCACAACACCAATATTGTATTTCTGGGCCAGCTTAACTGCGCCTGCAATAAAGCTCTCTTCATCGGGGCGGTCAGTACGGGTCAGAGCCAGATAAACACGATTACCAAATTTTTCAATCCATTCTTCTAGCAGGGCTTCAGCTTTTTGCGGGTTGGAGGAATTGAGCATTTTGCCGACATCACTATGCATGCCTAAAAGCACGATGATGTCTTGATTCTGTTCAAGCACCCATTCTTTTTTTACGCAAGGAATATCAAGCTGCTGACCTTCAATAAAGCCACGCGAAACAATTTCAGTGAGACTGCGCCAGCCTTTATTGGTCATGGAAAGCAGGGTTGCTTTATGTTCTGCATCATTCAGGCGAATGACACCGCCCAAAATCGGTTTGATGCCGTTATTCAGACATTTTTTATAAAATTTAACTGCGGCATGCAAATTGGACAGATCTGTTAATGCCAAAGCTGGCATTGCATCATTCTCTGCAGCTTTCATAAGATCAGGTATACGTACGATCGATTCCGTAATTGAAAATTCTGTATGTATTCCAAGATGAACAAAGTGCATAAATGAGTCCCTGCAAAAACTGACGGCTATTTTAGCATGCTCTGAATACAGGAATGGCTTAATATTTATCAAAATCGAAGCAGATTTTTAATTGCAATATTGGTTAGAACTGATGTTTTTATTGATAAAGTCGGAAATTGAATTATTTTTAACCAGAATATTTTTGCCAAATAAAAACCCTCTAAGTAAGTAATGCTGATCAGTTATGAGAGTGAATCATGAACTCCTTAGCTTTTAGCTTATTCACAACGGAGTCTTATCTTTTTAACCCAAGTATTCAGATTTCGTCAGTTCTTTTGTTTAGCCAAATGAGAAGCGAAGCTTCGCAAGAAAAGCATCTTACAAAGACTTTAAATAATTTATTTAAAGTCCTTTCATCGCAAAGCTCGTTCATTACCACCAAGTAGCAAATCTGTCGCAGAAACAGTAACTTGTTAAATATATTCTTGTCTCAAGCAGTTGCGAATGACGTTTCCTCGTCTCAAATAACATGATGAATTCGAAATAAAAAATGCCAGTCAATTTCTTAACTGACTGGCATTATTCTAACTGAGGGTTTTAAAGCTTTGACCGGATGATTATTTATCTTAAATTATCTTAATTTGGCCAGCCATTCACCTACAGTCTGAACAATTTGCACCAAGAGTAGCAGCACAATCACGGTTAAAATGACCACGCTGGTATCAAAGCGTTGATAGCCATAGGAGATCGCCAAATCACCAATACCACCCGCACCGACAGCACCCGCCATTGCGGTTGCCCCAATTAAACTGATGGTGGCCGTGGTTAAATTAAGAATTAGTGAACTGCGTGATTCCGGCAAAATAAACTTAAAAATAATCTGTAATGGAGTCGCACCCATGGCCTGAGCAGATTCCACGATACCTTCATTCACTTCTAATAATGACGTTTCAATCAGGCGTCCCATATATGGGCCAATATAGATAGTCAGTGGAACAATCGCTGCCCAAGTCCCGATTGACGTACCCACTAAAAATTTGGTTAAAGGAATAACCGCAATCAGCAGAATGATGAAGGGTAGCGAGCGTAGGGCATTCACAATCGGGTTTAAAATATGATAAACCGCACGATTGGGAAGAATACCCTCAGGACGAGTAACTAATAAGATAATCCCCTGAATAAATCCCCAAATTCCGCCGAATAGCATGGCAAAGAACACCATGTGAAAGGTTTCTTGTAAGGCAGTGACAAACTGGTCAATCGACAGCGAACTCTGCCAAAATGGTGCGGTGAGTTCAGTGAGCCATTGTACGATTAAATCTCTCATACCTGATCTCCTGAATGTTCAACTTTTACGCCATTTTGTTCTAAAAATTCAATTGCCTGCTGAATAATTGCCGGATCACCCAGCAACTGGATAAACATCTGTCCAATTACGGTGCCATTAATTTCGGTCATATTGGCAAACAAGATATTTAAACTGATATCAAATTTCTTAATTACTGCCTGTACCACAGTTTCTTGAGCAGACCTGCCTAAAAACTGCAGGCAATAAATACTGTTGTGATTCTGATTTTCGAGGTTCTTTAATATGTTGACCGGCAACTGTTGCTGAAGCACAGTTTGAATAAAGTTTTTCGTGGTCGGATGTTGCGGCTGACTGAAAATCTCAAGGGTAGAACCGGTTTCAATGACTTTGCCTTGTTCCATCACCGCGACATAATCACAAACCGTTTCAATCACATCCATTTCATGGGTCACCATGACAATGGTGATGTTCTGTTCTTTATTGATTTTTTTGAGTAAGGCTAAAACAGATTTGGTGGTTTGCGGATCCAGCGCAGAAGTCGCTTCATCACAGAGTAAAATCTTGGGATGATTGGCAAGCGCGCGGGCAATACCGACACGTTGTTTCTGCCCGCCAGAAAGCTCATCGGGGAAAGCATCTTTTTTATGTTTGAGGTCAATAAACTCAAGTAATTCGTTTAAGCGTTTTTCACGTTCAGCCTTGCTTACACCTAAAAGCTTGAGTGGCATTTCAATATTTGCCGCCACAGTTTTGGTTTGCAACAAGTTGAAGTGCTGAAAGATCATACCGATATTTGCACGTTCTTGACGTAATGAGCGTGCATCCAAAGCAGTAAAATCTTTTTGATTAATAATTACCTGACCTTCATTTGGTCGTTCTAGTAAATTAATCAAACGGATTAAGGTGCTTTTACCTGCGCCACTATAACCAATAATGCCAAAAATACTGCCTTCTGGAATTTCCAAATTAATTTGGTCCAGGGCGCGTATGGTTTGACCTTTGAGCTGATAGTGCTTTGAAATGTTTTTAAATTCAATCATATCGTCAGAAACTAAGCAGAAAATAAAAAAACAGGCAAAATGACTTTGCCTGTTTGGTTTGGATGATTATATTACTATTTTGTTTCAGTTAAATAACTAATTGGTTTATTTACATCAACCTTAGTACCCGCAAATTTTTCTTGCACATATTTGTTCACCGCTTCAGTGTGATACAAGGCACCGACTTTTTGTAGTAAAGGATCATCTTTACGAGATTCAGCAGTTGCTAAAATGTTTACATTTAACTTGGTGCTTTGATCCACAGGCTCATAGTAGATCGAATCTTTCAGTACGTTCAAACCACCTTCAAGCGCCAGTGTATTACCTAAAACAATCGCATCCACTTCGTCTTTAACACGAACAGCGGTCGCCATTTGAATTGGCTTGATCACAATTTTTTTAGCGTTTTCAGTAATGTCGTTTGGTGTACCAGTTGCAGGGTCAAAGTTAGCTTTAAGTTTTAATAAGCCAGCTGATTGAAGAAGTAAAAGGGCACGTGCTTCATTGGCTGCATCGTTTGGAATAGCAATAGTTGCGCCGTTGGCAAATTCTTCAACTTTTTTTACTTTGCTTGAGTAAATACCCATTGGCTCAAGATAAGTCGTCGAAACAGGTGCAATCTTGTCTTTATTAGAAGCATTGAACGCCACTAAATAAGCATAAGACTGGAATGCATTGATATCGACTTCTTTGTTGGCTACAGCAGTATTCATGGCAACATAGTCAGTGAAGTTTTTCACTTCAAGATTGATACCTGCTTCTTTAGTTTCAGGCAAGGTTGCAATATAACGCCAGATGTCTGCATCTGAACCAGTCGATGCCATTACCACAGTTTGTTCTTTTGCTGTATCACTTTTTGCTGCATCAGTTGCAGGTGCTTCAGGTTTAGAGCAGCCAGCTAAGCCAACGGTTAAACCTAAAACAAGTCCAAGGAGCTTTTTCATGTATTCATCCCAAGTAAATTTAATTTTGACTTTAAATTTACGAATCATTTATTAGAGAGATTAAGTCAAATCGAAATCAGTATAGAACGAAGGCATGATTACAGTCATCATATCCATACGTTTGCTTGATAGATCTGCAGCACTATAAAATTTACAAATTATGCTGATGCAATGAGCAATCTGTTGAATAGTGATTTAAAAAGCAGTTATAAAAAGTTTTTAAATCATTGTATTCATTAATGAGATTGGATTTCTACTCAATCAAAATTTATCTCATCATAGCAATAAATCTATATGCAATATAGTGAATAAAAAATTAACAATTATCTTATTAAGTGAATAGTAACAATAAGATATTTGAAATTTTAATAATAAAAACAATATATTGTTTAAAATTATATTAACAATCTATAAAGTGTCTTTTTATATAACTCTTTATAACTTTTTTTAAAGTCTAAAGCTGAAAAATAGATATATGCAGTGAAGTTAAGTAAAGATTAATACATTCTAGCTATATAGGTAGTGAAAGGGTAAGGATATAATTTTAAGAAATCATGTTTAACTAGATTTTAGTAGATAAAAGCGTTTTTTATACAAATAGATTGGCAAAAGATTCCAGAACCGAGCATAAAAAAATCGTCTTGTTTCCAAATCGGTTTTTTAGTGTTTTTTTAGTTTTTCTTTTATTTAAGTATCTGAAATTTAATGCTTAAATTAAAAGAATTTCGTATAAGTACTATTATGTTAAATGGAGCTAAGTATATAAATTTTATCTATATTTACGATTATCAAATATGTTCATAAATATTAATGTAAAGAATACAATGAGGGCATATTGCAAACTAAAAGCAATAGCAGAAATATAAGGATGTGCGAAACTGTTTAAGTAGGTAAGAGTATCGCCTTTGCGCCATTCTTTATATGGTGGGAGAGGCTCATCATTAATAATAAACCAAGTCAGGTTCATCAGGCCTAAAGTAAAACAGAAAAATACAATGCCAAGCCAGCCATTAATAGACTGCTGGTTCTTATTTAATGTTGCATAATGCTGACGTATTTGTCTTACATATGTGGCGGGTAGTGGGTGTCTTAAATAATTAATAACAATAAGCCCAATCACGAAAAAATTACATATTGCAAAATAGTCATTTAGAAACTTATGTTGGCTTGAAATCGAAGAGTCAATTGTGGCCGGGAATAAGCCCTGAAATGAGAAATCAAAACTGACTATGGCTAATGCGATTGCAGTGGGAACAAGATAAAAATAATAAAATGGTGCTGTAACATCTAAATAATATAAAAAAGCTGATTTTTTTTTCATAATTTTTGGTAATTTCGTTTAAGTTTTCCTAAAGTTAACATAATACACTTTATGCAAAATATATTTTTACTTAATTAAAAACAATTGCTTAAAGCAGGTTTTTTTTATGTTTGATAATTTTTTAAGTGAAATATCATTTTTATATTTATTATAAGAAAATATAAAAACCCGCACTAGGCGGGTTCTTTTTACTTAATTAAAATTAAGCATTTTCACGTGCAATGGCACGGTAACCAATATCTTTACGATATTGAACGCCGTCAAAAGTCACTTTTTCACAAAGCTCTAATGCTTTTGCTTGCGCTTCACCAATGGTGTTGCCGAGTGCAGTTACACATAGAACACGACCGCCAGCAGTCACAACTTCGCCATTGGCATTGGTTGCAGTACCTGCATGGAACACTTTCGCATCTGTCATTTCGGTGTCTAAACCAGAAATCACATCATCTTTGCTAGAGGTTTCAGGGTAGCCGCGTGAC
Source organism: Acinetobacter terrestris (assembly GCF_004331155.1). GTDB lineage: Bacteria > Pseudomonadota > Gammaproteobacteria > Pseudomonadales > Moraxellaceae > Acinetobacter > Acinetobacter terrestris. The sequence continues at coordinate 12,038 of NZ_SJNZ01000017.1, read as the reverse complement.
GCAAGTACGATCCCGACAGTTTTACGCTCATCCCATTCTGCTTCAGCAGGCAAGTTACCGGCAATACCAGCTTCAACCAAATCAACCAAAGATGATTTTAAACGCATCATGATGGGCTGAGTTTCAGGGTCACCAAAACGGCAGTTGAACTCGATCACTTTAGGCTGGCCCTGTTCATCAATCATTAAGCCTGCGTATAAGAAACCTGTATACACGTGACCATCTGCTTTCATACCTTCAACAGTTGGGCGCATCACTTCGTTCATTGCTTTTTGAAAAACATCTGAAGTCACAACAGGAGCAGGAGAGTAAGCACCCATACCGCCAGTGTTTGGACCTTGGTCGCCTTCAAAAATACGTTTGTGATCTTGTGAAGTTGCCATTGGCAAGATGTTGTCGCCATCAATCATACAAATGAAAGATGCTTCTTCACCGGCAAGGAATTCTTCAATGACTACACGAGAACCGGCATCACCAAATTTATTGCCTGCAAGCATGTCATCAATCGCATCAAATGCTTCTTGATTGGTCATGGCAACAATAACGCCTTTACCCGCAGCAAGGCCATCAGCCTTGATCACGATTGGCGCGCCATTTTTTTCAACAAATGCTTTGGCTGCATCTACTTCTGTAAACACATCATAGAATGCAGTTGGAATGTTATGGCGTTTCAAGAAATGTTTTGCGAAAGCTTTAGAACCTTCAAGCTGTGCTGCAAATTGAGTTGGGCCCCAAACTTTGACATCAGCCGCACGGCAAGCATCCACAACACCATTTACAAGCGGTGCTTCTGGACCAACAAGGACTAAATCAACTGCATTTTCTTGAGCAAAAGCAATAATCGCAGCATTATCTAAAATGTTAAGTGCAACATTTTCGCATTTGTTTTCTGTTGCTGTGCCGGCATTGCCCGGAGCAACAAAGACTTTCGCTACTTTATCGTCTTGCGCGATTTTCCATGCAAGTGCGTGTTCACGACCACCATTACCCAAAACTAAAATATTCATCGGTTCATACTCCATGAATCGAAATAACACAAAGTCCTCAACCCAAAGGGGAAGAGGACTCTATGAAAGATTTAAGAATCTATTTTATATAGCACGTATGACTGTAAATAAGTCATCATCAATTCGCCAACTTAGTGACGGAAATGACGCATGCCAGTGAAGACCATCGCGATACCAGCTTCATCCGCCGCTGCAATCGTTTCTTCATCACGCATAGAACCACCCGGTTGGATAATGCATTTGATGCCAGCTTTTGCAGCGTTATCAATACCATCACGGAATGGGAAGAATGCATCAGACGCCATAACTGCACCTTCAACCACTAGACCCGCATGTTCAGCTTTAATCGCTGCAATACGAGCAGAGTTAACACGGCTCATTTGGCCTGCGCCTACACCAATGGTTTGACGACCTTTGGCATAAACAATCGCATTTGATTTCACATATTTCGCAACTTTCCAGGCAAAAATCATGTCGTCGATTTCAGCTTCAGTCGGTGCAACTTTGGTCACAACTTTAAGATCGTCTTTAGTGATCATGCCCAAGTCTTGGTCTTGAACCAATAAACCGCCATTTACACGTTTGTAATCAAGTTGCGAATGACGTGCATCAATTGCTGGAAGTTCGCCACATACAAGTACGCGTACGTTTTTCTTCGCGCCAGTTACTTCAAGTACGCCATCAGCAATGCTTGGTGCAATAATCACTTCAACGAATTGACGGTCCACAATGGCTTGTGCAGTTGCAACGTCTAACTCGCGGTTAAATGCAATAATGCCACCAAATGCAGATTCAGGATCTGTTGCATAAGCAAGATCGTACGCAGCTTTAATGCCGTCTAAAGAAACTGCAACGCCACAAGGGTTTGCATGTTTAACAATCACACAAGCAGGTTTCGCAAAAGATTTCACACATTCAAGTGCTGCATCTGTATCTGCGATGTTGTTATAAGAAAGTTCTTTACCTTGAAGCTGTTTCGCAGTTGAAACAGAAGCTTCAGTCGCAGTACTTTCTACATAGAACGCAGCAGATTGATGCGGGTTTTCACCGTAACGCAAGTCTTGTGCTTTGTTTAATTGCGTGTTGAAAGTGCGGGCAAATTTGTCTGCTTGACCCTCGATCTTGCCTACGCGAGCGCCAAGGTAAGAAGCGATCATGCCATCATATTGTGCAGTATGTTCAAACGCTTTCACTGCCAAGTCAAAACGAGTTTCAAGAGATAACGCACCGTTTGCTTTCATTTCAGCAATTACAGTGTCGTAGTCAGAAGCATTAACCACAATACCCACAGACGCATGGTTTTTTGCAGCGGCACGAACCATTGTTGGGCCACCGATGTCGATGTTTTCAATGGCATCAGCCAATGAACAGTTCGGTTTAGCAACAGTTGCAGCAAACGGATAAAGGTTCACAACCACTAGATCGATGGCATCGATGTTGTGTTCTTGCATAACAGCTTCGTCTAGACCACGGCGAGCTAAGATACCCCCATGAATTTTTGGATGTAGTGTTTTAACACGACCATCCATCATTTCTGGGAACCCAGTGTGCTCTGAAACTTCCACTACTGCGATATTGTTGTCTTTAAGCAACTTATATGTACCGCCAGTAGATAAAATTTCTACCCCAAGAGCCACGAGGTTTTTAGCAAATTCAACGATCCCTGATTTATCAGATACAGAGATTAAAGCGCGTTTAATAGTCATGATTTTCGTCAACAATATTAAAGGTCTAGATTAAAACAGCAGGCAAAATATAAGATAAAAAAAATGCCCACGGTAACCGTGAGCATTTTATCATTTATTCACTCATTAAACCGTGAGCTTTCAACTTTTTACGTAAAGTACCACGGTTGAGTCCGAGAATCTCGGCAGCGCGTGTCTGATTCCCACGCGTATATTCTAGAACTACAGATAGAAGAGGTTTCTCCATTTCTGCCAGCACCATGTCATATACCTGAGAAGGTTGCTCGCCTTGCAATTGTGCAAAATAATGGCGAACTGCGCGATCTACGTGAATACGAAGAGCGACATCAGATTGTGCAGTAAAAATAGGAGATTTGCTATTCATGCGAATTAATCCGAAAAATCAAATATCACTTGGGTAAAGGGATATATAAAAGTGGTCTAAAATTTAAATTCCGTTTTAGGTCCTAAAACGGAAGTTCTAAAACTTGTACATTTAGCTTGCCACAACTCGACGTTTTTGATCGAAAATTAAGCGTAACAATAGATTAATATTTGTTACAGACCAAAATCAAAACAAAAAAATCTACTCAATACGCATTATCAGGATAAAGCGCATATAAGCTAAACTATAATTGTTGTGAAAATAGTGAGGAGTTTGCAGCACAAAGCTTTCGTGGCGCGTATGATAGCATTGTCTAAGAAAAAGTGAGCAAGAAAACTGCACTTTTTTTACTTTTTTTTGTGTTTTTTAATAGTTTTTTTCAATATCAGGGGCGAATTATTTCCAAACTGTAGGTATCAAAGCTTTTACGTTCTACAGGAAGGCTAAACTTGAATTTAAAAGGACTGTTTTGTGGAATTCGTTGTATTCCTGTAAGACTGTCAATCAGATATTCAGAAGACCGGAAAGAATAAGTAGAAATAATTTCTCCATTATCTTTTAGATTTACCTTGATGATCGGCAGGGCTAAACTTTTAGAATGATAGTTAATCAGCTCACCGGTAAATTGAGTTTTTTGCTTAGAAATTTGCTTTACTTTCACTTTATTAGTGGAGATAAGATGGTAATTTTGCTCCATAACAGAACAATTAAATGCCTGACATGCGCTATTAAATAAAGCACTAAAGACCGGGCTATTGTTTAAAATTTTCGGGTTAAACCAAAAAAACTGAAAAATAAGCAAACTCACCAGACATAAATTCACAGCGCCCCATAACACATAACTCAAGGCACTTCTTTCTTTCTTCTCTTGTTCTGATTTCTCAGACCAGTTCAGAGCCGGGTACGTACCAATCGGGTCTGTACTAAAATAATTCAAATTATTGAGATAGGTTTTTAAATCAATATTGGAGTTTTCTACTTTACGATCAAAAATATTTAATAAATGTTGTTCTGGCTGCTGATCTGCCATAAAGGTTTCAGCGGTCATCTCGCTGGATTGAGAATTTTTATTGTCAAGATTTGAAGGGGGAGTCGAAGGAGTAGAAGAAGATTGCTCTTTTTCTACTACAAGATGGGTTAACGCATTAAAATTGGTCGAACATTTCGCGCAACAAACCATGCCTCGAGCAACTGTCAGTTGAGCCACGGAGACTTTATACTTGGTAAAACAGTTAGGACAGTAGGTTTGTTTTTCGCTCATAGTCTATTCAAAATTTTAATGGATATTTTGGCGTTTTCCTGAAATTCGGCACCAATGTTCTTCGCGTTTTTCGACTTGGAGTATATCAAAAAACTCAGAATAAACACTAGAAACATCAGCTACTTGCTCTTCTAATATACCTGCAAGTGCGAACTCGCCCTCAGATTTGACCAAAGTTGCGAATTCAGGCGCAAGTGCCATCAGTGGGCCGGCAAGAATGTTTGCGACAAAGACATCGGCCTTTTGCGCTTTAAACTCTTCATTGAATTCATCAGGCAAACCCACAAATAAGTTTCCGAGTACGCCATTCAATTCAGCATTTTGCTGAGTCGCGAGAACTGCTTGAGGGTCAATATCGGTGGCATAGACTTTTTTGGCGCCTAATAACAGTGCAGCAACGCCTAAAATGCCTGAACCGCAACCATAGTCGATCACAATTTTATCTTTAACATCGGTTTGACCGAGCCATTGCAGGCAAAGGAAAGTTGATGCATGGTTACCTGTACCGAAGGCCAGGCCTGGATCAAGCTTAATGTTTACAGCATCTGCATCTGGTGCTTCCATCCATTCCGGAACAATCCAGAATTTTTCACCAATTTGAATCGGTTCATACGCATCCATCCAGGTGCGTTCCCATTCCTGGTCTTCAAGAAATTCATGGCGTAATGGCGCTTCAGGCATTTGTGCTGTAATAAATGTTGTTAAAGCATCAACATCAATTTCTTCGCCTTCTTCTTGTGCGTAGATGCCGGTCACAATGACTTTATTCCAAAGTGGAGTTTCACCTGGAAGTGGTTCAAGTAAGTCCTGATTTTCAGCATCATCTAAAGTTACGCTAACGGCGCCTAATGAACTGAGGAGGGTTTCAGTAAAATCGACTTGAGCTTGATCAACGGTAATATGAATTTGTAACCACTTCACGGAGATAACCTAAATTTGTGTTTTTAAAAATGCCATTGTAACGGAACTCAGGCTTAAACAACTATATATTGATAAAAACTATCCTGAAAATAAAAGGACGTATACCAACTATCCTTTTATTTAGGCCCTATGAATTAACTCACTACTGCATGTGGTTGTGGTGCAAATTTATTAAGTAGCATGCCGAATACAGCGGCAAAAACATACATGAAAATAGAATACACCGCAGCGGGTATGGCAATGGTGGAGCTTGCCATGATCGTAAGCGCAATCGTCATGGCAAGGGTGCTGTTATGAATGCCAATTTCAAAAGCGCAAGCCCGTGCTTGAGCACTATTAATGCCCAGCAAGCGCGGTACAAAATAACCAATCATTAGACTACACAGGCAGAATGAAACAGTTGCCAAGCCCACTTGCGCTAAATATTCCAAAATTTGATGACGTTCTTTTACAACTGCACCAATAATAATCAGCACCAGAAAGCTCACCGCAAAAATACGTAGCGGCTTGTTTAGTTTGGCAGTGAAGTGTGGCGCATAGCGTCGAATCAGCATACCAATACCTACAGGAATAATGATAATAGCAAAGACTTGCAATATTTTGCCGAACTGCAAGCTAATTTGTTGCCCATCATTCATAAAGTACTGAATGGAAAAGTTGACTATAAAAGGCAAGGTAAACGCCGCCATGACTGAATTGATCGCGGTCAAAGTGATGTTTAGCGCAATGTCCCCTTTAAAAAGATAGCTAAATAAGTTGGCTGTGCTTCCTCCGGGTGAGGCTGCTAGTAGCATTAAGCCCACAGCAAGCAGAGGCGGAAGCGCCAAGACTTTGCAAATGATAAAGGCAATGCTGACTAAAACCACCAACTGACAAAACAGGGCAATGAAAACCACCTTGGGTTGCTGTGCTACGCGGGTAAAGTCTTTGAGAGTAAGCTCCAGCCCTAAACCGATCATAATGATGGCAAGTGCTAAAGGTAATAAAATGGTGATGATTTCTGAATCCATTCGAAATCTCCTTTTTTGGGTTAGGTTTTGTTTTGATTTGGGCGAAGTTGTCTTGTACTAATTTTTTGTAAATTGAATATATAGCCGATAAATCAGAGATAGGGAATAGCGAGAACTGACCGTTGATCAGTACAACTTTAATTAGCTGAATTGCTTTAATCTTGCTGAGTGGAATTAAGGCATAAAGCGGCATAATTACTATTTGTACTTATATTTTACTTAGACCTGATTCATCTTACAGATCTATCATTTAAGATTGCCTATTGTATCTATGAATCAGAGGTTTATTAATCACTGAATGCTTTTGAATTTGCATCTTTAATTGGAAGGGGCTGTCTTGTTAAAATAAAGCCAAATATAAAAGCAAAAACATACATGAAAATAGAATAAATGCCTGCAGGTAGCGCAATCGTGGTACTGGATAACACGGACAGTGCAATCGTCATTGCAACTGAGGTGTTGTGGATGCCTATTTCAAAAGTACATGCACGTGCCTGTTTGTCAGAAACCCCAGCCAGATGCGGAATCAGGTAACCAACCGATAAACTGATAAAACAAAAAAGTGCAGTTGCAGGCCCAATATCAGCAAAATATTCAACAATGTTAAAACATTCTCTATATAAGGCATAAAAGAAAATCAGGAATAAAAACAGTACGGAGAATAATCGCATGGGTCTATTTAGTCTCAATGCGATGTTAGGTGCGATTGAACGAATAAACACGCCCAAACAAACTGGTATGAAAACAATTAAAAATACTTGGGTGATTTTTTCAGTCGGCATACCAATTTTTGGATGATCGCCTAGAAAATAATGAATCGACAGATTAACGATAAAAGGTAAGGTGAAAGTACAAATCAGAGAGTTTATCGCGGTGAGCGTGAGATTGAGTGCCACATCACCTTTGAAGATATAGCTGATTAAATTTGCAGTTGGCCCACCGGGTGAAGCAGCAAGCAGCATCAGGCCTACAGCTAACAGTGGAGGGAGTTTTAATAAGGTACAGATTAAAAATGCGATAAAAACCAGAACGATCAATTGGGTAAACAAGGCTAAAAAAATAACTTTAGGGTGGCGTTGTACTCGCAGAAAATCTTTAATGGTAAGTTCTAGCCCTAAGCCTGTCATCATGATGGCAAGCGCGATGGGTAAAAAAAAAGTAAATAGCCCCGAATCCATGGAATATCCTTTTTATATTTTTTATCCTTAATATGTTTTGAGTTTAAACCAGTTGTTTAAATAAGCAATATAAAAACGGGTAAAAGTAATCCTTTTACCCGTTGAAAATTTGAATAAAATTAGTGTTTTATATGCATTGTTGAGATCAAGTTCCAGTTTAAGGTTGCATTTGTGGTTGAGTTTGCATTTCAGCTGGGGACTGCATTGGTGGCTGAGATTGCATTGATGGAGACTGCATCGATGGCTGTGATTGCATAGACGGAGACTGCATCGCTGGCTGGGATTGCATTGACGGAGACTGCATCGATGGCTGAGATTGCATTGAAGATTGAGAGCTAGGTCGAGGTGGCATAAAACCTAAAGCACATTTACCTTTAACTTCAGTACCATTGATGGATGCTGTAGTTGCACTGGTATCTCCACTGCAAGCTGTGCTTAACTCTGCTTCATCTCCAGTGATGGACGCATTTTTGGAGGAAGGGAAGAATTGAGGTTCACACGTACCATTCCAGATAATACCTCGGTAAGCAAAGCTGACTTGAGCGCCTTGAGTTTTGCCTTTACAGACCTTTTGGTATCTTTGAGCATCATATACTTTTTCGACTTTATCATTTGCTGAGGCTGCAAATGGTGCTAGACATACACCACATAGAATGGATGAGAGCAGGAAATTCTTATTCATCTTTTATACCTTTGTTCGTAATGTATCCAGCTTATAGCTTAAAAAATAGCCGCAATAAAACAATACCAATCAGGTAAACTTTTCAAACTAAATGTTTTATTTCTATAGTAACTCTGCAAAGCGTGATTACATTTCAATGTTTTTGTGAGTGAGTAAACAATCCTGGACTGATTCTCAAAAACAGCTGATTTTATCCACTTATCTTTCTCAGTTTTGATATAATACTGCGTCATTCTTTTTTATCTCTCAAACCATTATGCATTATCCTAAAGTTTACGATGTCATTGTTATCGGTGGCGGTCACGCAGGTACCGAAGCAGCACTTGCTGCAGCGCGTATGGGTCGCCAGACTTTGCTCTTAACTCATAACATTGAGACTTTAGGGCAGATGAGCTGTAATCCTGCCATCGGTGGTATTGGTAAATCACATTTAGTTCGTGAAATTGATGCTTTAGGCGGTGCAATGGCACTTGCTGCCGATAAAGGTGGTATTCAATTCCGTATTTTAAATTCACGTAAAGGTGCAGCAGTACGTGCAACACGTGCGCAGGCTGACCGTATTCGCTATAAAGCTGCGATTCGTGAAACATTAGAAAACCAAGCAAACTTGGATATTTTCCAGCAAGCCGCTGATGACCTGATTGTTGAAGGCGATACTGTTAAAGGTGTAGTGACTCAAATGGGGATTCGCTTCGATGCGAAAACTGTTGTATTGACCACAGGTACATTCCTGGGTGGTGTCATCCATGTCGGACTTGAGAAATCTAGCGGTGGTCGTGCGGGTGATCCGCCATCAATTTCATTGGCTGCACGTTTACGTGAATTGAATTTACCAGTCGGTCGCTTAAAAACAGGTACACCGCCACGTATTGATGCACGTTCAGTGGATTTCTCGGTAATGACGCCACAGCCAGGTGATTTCCCGTCTCCGACCATGTCATTCATGGGCGATGCATCTATGCACCCGGAACAGGTGAACTGTTATATCACGCATACCAATGAACGTACCCATGAAATCATTCGTGGCGGACTCGATCGTTCACCGATGTATACAGGTAAAATTGAAGGTGTGGGGCCGCGTTACTGCCCATCGATTGAAGATAAAATTCATAAATTTGCCGATAAAAATTCTCACCAGGTATTCCTGGAGCCAGAAGGTCTGGATACGCATGAGCTTTATCCAAATGGTATTTCAACTTCTTTACCATTTGACGTGCAGTTTGAATTGGTACGTTCAATCCGGGGTATGGAAAACGCACACATCTTGCGTCCGGGTTATGCCATTGAATATGATTATTTCAATCCACAAGCGTTGAAATTCTCGCTTGAAACCAAAGCGATCAATAATCTGTACTTTGCCGGCCAAATTAACGGCACGACTGGTTATGAAGAAGCGGGTGCGCAAGGTTTGCTTGCAGGCTTAAATGCTGCACGCCGTGCCTGGGATCAAGAACAATGGACACCAAAACGTGATGAAGCGTATATGGGCGTGTTGGTTGATGATTTGATTACACTGGGTACAAAAGAACCGTATCGTATGTTTACTTCACGTGCCGAATATCGTTTGATGCTGCGTGAAGACAATGCCGATCAACGTTTAACTGCAATCGGCCGTGAAATGGGCTTGGTTGATGATACGCGTTGGGCAGCTTACTGCGAGAAAATGGAAGCGGTTGAGAAAGAAACAGGTCGTCTACAGCATTTATGGGCTGCACCAAACAATCCAATGGGTAAAAAATTCGTTGAGTTGACAGGTGCAGATTTAAGTAAAGAATGTAGCGCGATTGATTTACTGAAACGTCCAAATATCAGTTTTGCTCAAATTGCGGAATTAACCAATTCTGAAGTAACGCCATTTGTGGGCGAGCAAATTGAAATTGCGGTGAAATATGCGGGTTATATTAGCCGTCAGCACGAAGATGTTGCACAAATGAAGCGTCTGGAAGAAACACGTATTCCAAGCGACTTCGACTATGACATCGTTTCTGGTTTGTCTCGTGAAATCACATTGAAACTAAAAGACATCCGTCCTGAAACTTTGGCGCAAGCCAGCCGTATTCCGGGTGTGACACCTGCGGCAGTTCAATTGGTGATGATTACGATTCGTAAGAATGCAGCACAAGCTAAAAAATCAGCGTAAGGTTTTAAAGTGAAAAAAACCCGCATCATGCGGGTTTTTTTATTGCCTAATTTTTATGAATCAATTTTGAGTATGGCTTCATCATAAATAACTACCGTAAATATAAGTCTTTGAAAATAATGATTATTAATTAAAATTAAGATTTGAAAAGTCTATTTGTTTAATCTTTTAAGTCTAATTTAATGGACTTTTATTCTTTTTGAGCCATCAAATCCGACTATTGTCGTGGTATTTCTATCGAACGATTGCACAGAGAATAGTGAGATGAATCGTCATTGTAAAAACGATTTGTATACTATTGATGGAGATCAATCATGGCACAAACACACACAGGGAAACTACAAAAAATCTTAACGATATTTTTGTGTTTTTGGGTCGCATTTTTTGAAGGCTTCGATCTTCAAGCACCGGGTATAGCAGCGAAAGGAATTGCCGCGACATTCGGTTTAGATCAGGTTCAGATGGGGTATGTCTTCAGTTTAGGCGTATTTGGAATGCTGTTTGGAGCATTCTTTGGTGGGCGTATTGCTGACTATTTGGGACAAAAGAAAGTCCTGATGTTATCTATTGGTATTTTTGGTGTTTTCATGTCGCTGACCGCAATTGCGCCAAGCGTCGAAGTTTTATATGCCGCACGTTTCTTTACCGGACTGGGCCTAGGTGCAGCCATGCCGACCATGATTTCAGTGGTAGGTGATGAAGCGACGGAAGCCAATCGCGGCAAGTTAAATAGCCTAATGTATTGCGGTTTGCCCGTTGGCGCAATTTTTGTTGCCGGTCTTGCGATTTTATTACCTGAAATCCAATGGCAAACCTTGTTCCTGATAGGAGGTTTAACGCCGTTAGCGCTTATTCCGTTTATGGCGTTTATTCTTAAAGATAAGCCTAAACCTGTCGCTGTCGCGCAAGTGTCGACAGAAGTTGTACCAGGCATGGCACAAGTATTGTTTAAAAACCAGCAATATAAAAATACCTTGCCACTTTGGGTGGGTTTCTTCTTTACCTTAATGATCAATTATATTTTGATTAGCTGGTTGCCAAACTTGTTGATGGAACAAGGTCTGCAAAAACAACAAGCATTCATGGTGATGCTGGTATTCCAAGTGGGCGCGGTGACTGGGACTTTAGCTTTGGGTTACTTGCTTGATCGCTTAAAACTCTGGCAGATGGCTGTGATTATCTATAGTGGTTTATTTGTTGCCTTGAGTCTGTTGTTCACCACAACTTCTATTCCAATGTTGGTTTTAGCCGGTGTGATGGGCGGGATATTCTCCACAGGTGGTCAATCGATTCTTTACGGTATTTCGCCAATCTTCTATTCGGGTACGGGTAAGGTGACTGGTGTGGGTAGTGCAATTTCTTTGGGTCGTTTGGGTGCCATGACTGGACCATTACTTACAGGGAAAATCTTGGCATTAGGGTTGGGAACCACCGGTATTTTAATGGCGAGTTTGCCTGCTGTCGTCATTTCGGCAGTGGCTGTGACTGCACTATCGCGGTATAAATCTGCGCATAAGTAAAATCCTGATCTGAAAAAATATAATCTTTAAAAATATATTTAAAAAAGGGAATCTGTAGGTCACTGCTGTCCCATAGTTTGATTTAAATAAAAAACCTGAGTCCAAATCGTTAAAATATGAGTGCAAACAAACACTTTAACGACCAGGATTCAGGTTTTGTCACATCAGAATACCGTATTTCATCAGCTTATTAAACCCGTCGTGCGACAGGATTTTGAGCAACTTGCTAAAGTACACCATGTTGGACAG
>NZ_SJNZ01000016.1 GCF_004331155.1 Acinetobacter terrestris | reverse complement strand
TTATGATTCAGAGCATATTCGTGAAGTCGCTCGTAATCATAGGATGACTCCTATTATTCCAAGAAAATCAAACAGCAAAAAACCAAATATAGACTTTGATCACTACCTCTATCGTCTAAGGCATCTTGTTGAAAATGCCTTTGCCCGATTAAAGCATTTTCGTGGTATTGCCACTCGTTTTGAAAAGTTGGCTCGTAATTATAAGTCCATGTTGTTCTTGGCTTGTTTGTTTATTTGGTGCAAAGCCAAATGAGGACACGCCCTAGAGTTGTGAGTTTGGTGTGGTAACCCAACTGATGGCTCTAGTCTTCTTATTTTTCAAGTCAATTTCTTATCCGCGATTCGGGTTAACGATAAGTCAGCTTCATTTATTTAGTCAGAACATTATTCAAACATTTCACTTATCCAAGGAATCATTTTTTTATTGACCTATTAATGGATGAATTTCCATCACATGATGGTGTCAGTAAAGTTTTACTAAATGAAATTGATCAATTAACACCCAGTAGATACAAAAGTTGAATAAAATTCATCTTGGAAAATATTTAATGAAAAATATAATTATTTTAAATTGATATTTTGTGACTGTTTTTATTGCTTACATACGATGGATGAACTGATCTAAAAACAATGATGCAACACAATTTATTTGAATTAATAGTTTGATAATGATCATTATTTTAATATAAAAAATTTAATAAATAATCATAGCAATAATATTTATCCCCCAACAAATACGCTTTTACTCACTGACTAAATCTATGCGCTATAAAAATTTTTATATCGGAAATTCCAACTTTAAAGCCGAATTTCTTCCGCTTATCAGTTTTTTAGATGCATATATCAATTAAAAAGTCGTGAAATTGAAATAATTTCAGTCATTTTGGTCGTGTAGAACTAGTCCAAAAGTCTAACTCGATGTAACATATCGGGTCTTTAAAATTAACTGTGATAGGGCTTATGCGCGAGTACGCTGTATTTACCTCGGAATCTGTAAGCGAAGGTCATCCGGATAAAATGGCTGACCAAATCAGTGACGCTATTTTGGATGCAATCTTAACAGAAGACCCATATGCACGGGTTGCTTGTGAAACGCTTGTCAAAACGGGTGCGGTAGTACTTGCCGGTGAAATCACAACAACTGCAAATGTTGACTTCGAAGCAATTGTACGTCAAACCGTAAATGGAATTGGTTATCACCATTCTGACTTGGGCTTTGATGGTTCAACCTGTGCTGTCATCAACATGATTGGTAAACAATCTCCTGAAATTGCTCAAGGTGTGGACCGTCAAAAACCTGAAGATCAAGGTGCTGGCGACCAAGGCCTGATGTTTGGTTATGCAAGCCGTGAAACTGACGTTTTAATGCCTGCCCCTATTTCTTATGCACATCGCTTAATGGAAAAACAGGCTGAACTACGCCGTAACGGCCGTTTACCTTGGTTACGTCCAGATGCGAAAAGTCAGGTGACTTTTGCCTATGAAAATGGCATGCCGGTTCGTTTAGACGCGGTGGTACTCTCTACTCAACACGATCCTGAAATTTCACAAGCAAATCTTAAAGAAGCTGTGATTGAAGAAATCGTGAAGAAAGTGATTCCTGCTGAAATGTTCCATGCAGACACCAAATTCCACATCAACCCAACCGGGATGTTTGTGATTGGTGGTCCTGTAGGTGACTGCGGATTAACTGGCCGTAAAATCATTGTAGATACTTACGGTGGTATGGCGCGTCATGGCGGTGGTGCTTTCTCTGGTAAAGATCCATCTAAAGTTGACCGTTCTGCTGCGTATGCAGGCCGTTATGTAGCGAAAAACATTGTTGCTGCCGGTCTGGCTGATAAATGTGAAATTCAGGTGTCTTATGCAATTGGTGTTGCAGAGCCAACTTCTATTTCAATCAATACTTTCAATACTGCAAAAGTATCTGAAGAATTGATCATTGCATTGGTACGTGAACATTTTGACTTACGTCCATACGGTATTACCCGTATGCTTGACCTGATTCAACCGATGTACAAGCAAACTGCTGCTTATGGCCACTTTGGTCGTCAAGGTTCAGACACTGCATTTACATGGGAAAAAACCGATAAAGTGGAAGCGCTTAAAGCCTCTGCCGGACTGTAATTTTTTTCATAAAAAAGCCCACATTTGTGGGCTTTTTTTTGGGTAAAACTCATTATTTTGGTTTCCCTCCCTGTTGTAGCACGTCTAATAATGAAATTTGTACAGGCGTTTCTTGATGATCCTGTAAATAGACATGCACGATTTTAAAAATGATGACTGCTGCAAGGCAGGTCAAAACGCAAAAAATCCAGAAACCATAGGGACTTTTAATATTATGTGAACCGCAATTTGTACATTCTTTATGATGGGTTGACTCAACAACCTGATCACAACACGCACAATGATATTGATATAGCATAGCTATGCTCCTACATTACGCACATTCTTGTTTTTATATTTCCATCCTATTATTTGATGGAGGGTAATATCGATAAAATCTTATGTGACTATTTATTAAGATACAAGTCTAGTTATCAATAACTAAAATATACCCAAAAGAAGCGTTTCTCCAAGTCTTTTTATAAGTTATTCATTTATATAAAAAATTAATTATTTGATTCAATTTAAAATACATCATTTGTAACACAATCCAATAAAACTAGTTTTGAAGATGAAAATTACCAGAACTGTATACCGCTGACCTTTTTAGGTAAAATGGCAGGTAATAATCTGGAGTGTATGATGGTTCAACTGATTAAAAAAGGGGGTTTACGCGAACGTGCCAACCGTAGCCGCAGCTATAAAGGTTCAGAAAATACTGAAGCGACCTTAAAACCCAATCGCTATTCTCAAGGCGAAAAAAATGAGGAAGTCAGCACTGCTACTCCCCCCTCCACACAGATCACTGATGAGTCCATTAAAAAAGACTAAAACATCGCGAATGCATCAAGCCCTAACCAGATGGCAAAAATCAGGAATAATCCTCCCGAAATAATATCGATATAACTTCCTGAACGCTGATAGGCAGCTTTGATTTTTGGCATCGACATAATTAGCATGAACAATGCAAAAACCAGAAAGGTCTGGATTGGAATAATCACTGCAAGCTGAGTTTTTAAATGCGCGGATGCGGATGAACTTAAGGCCAAAGAAAATACACTGCTAAAATAAATCAGGGTCTTAGGATTGGATAAATTGGTCAATAATCCCAATAAAAAGTGATTTTTAGATTCAGCTGCAGCGAGTTGTTGAGTCTCATCCAGATTGGTTTCTTGCTTCAGGGTTTTTAAACCGCCATTCAACATGGCCCAACCCATGCGCGCCAGAAACACGCCACCCAGCAACATTAAAACCTGTTGTATCCATGGAAATTGCTGCATCAGCACAGTAAAGCCAAGCAGGGTCAGTACCACCCAGACTACAATACCGACTGAAATACCCAAAATAATTTTTAAGGTATTTGCCCTTGAAGTCGAGGCTGAACTTTTAGCAATTAGTAAAACGTCCGGCCCGGGGCTAAGCTGTGCAACAAAATGCAGTGCACAAATGGTCAAAAGCAATGACATAGAAGGAGGGAAGATTTTTAAAAAATGTATTATATCGTTTGTTTAATTTTTTGCATGCTTTAACGACTTGCCCATCATACAAATATTAAAACCATAAAAAAGCCGAATCATCAGGATTCGGCTTTTAAATTAACTTTTAAAAATATGGATTAATAAACTTATTTATTCACATCTTTCATTTCAATTTTTTTCGCATCTGGCGTTACTTCGCGTGCTTCACCATCAATAATGCTAGCGTCATGACGCGGTGCACCACCTTGCTGCTGTTGCATATCCTGCATTTGACGCATCATATCCGCAAATGGGTTTTGACCCTGCGCACCGCCGCCCATGCCATTCATGCCACCCATCATTTTATCCATCATGATTTGCTGGCGTTTTGCCATGGTTTTCATCATGGCATTTTTAAATACATTTTGAACCGCTGGAATCAAAATCAGCACAGCCAGGACATCGGTGATTAAGCCCGGGATAAGCAGGAACAAGCCTGCCAGAATTTTTGGCAGATTTCCGGTTAATGCAGGATCGCCACTCATTTGTCCCATGCGCATTTGCTGCATCTGAGGCATTAGACCTGCCGAGTACTTACGAATCAGGTTGATCCCGATAAAAAAGGCTGCAACAAACCAGAAAAATACATACCACATACTGCCGACGAGGTCACCCACGCCAATCCAGACAAAAACTTCGAGGATTAAGCCAGCCAAAACAATAAGAAATAATTTCATAAAAATTAATCAAATCTCAATAAAATAAATAGGGTGCAATATTCAAGCGCTTAATCTCGATCAAGCTTTTTTGATACGCTTATGTAACAATATGGGCATTATTCTATTTTTAAAGTCTTTATATGTCATTAATTATTGGTATCGATCCGGGTTCACGCATGACAGGCTACGGTATTATCGAAAAAGATGGGCAAAAATTGACTTTTGTAGATGCAGGAACCATTCGTACCGAAACCCCGGAAATGCCTGAACGCTTAAAACGAATTTTTGCAGGTGTAGAACGTATTGTTAAATTTCATGGTCCGACCGAAGCCGCAGTCGAACAGGTCTTTATGGCAGTGAATCCTGACTCTGCACTCAAGCTTGGTCAAGCGCGCGGCGCTGCCATAGCCGCGTTGGTGAATTTAGATTTACAAGTCGCTGAATATACCGCACGACAGATTAAACAGTCCGTGGTGGGTTATGGTGCGGCAGATAAAGAACAAGTTCAGATGATGGTGATGCGCATTTTAAATTTAAGCATTAAACCGCAACAAGATGCTGCCGATGCTTTAGCCGCCGCAATTTGCCATGCGCATGCTTCAGGCAGCATGAGTAAAATGGCGGTACTCAATGCCTTAGGCGGTATGGCACGCGGTCGTAGCCGTACCAGCAGAAGACGCTAAACTGAATTTTATAAATACGGCGCGAAATCTTTACGCATTTCACCCATCGAGGGTTGCTTGGGATAAGTAAAAGTGACTCTCCGGCCAAAGTTTCTTATATTCTTTTTCTGATCGGGATCAATCCGGATCAAAACCAGTTCCTCAGGTTGATTGCGAGAGTTCATTTCGCAAATCATAATGGTTTGATTCCTTTCAACGACTGTATATTTCGTGAATTCTTTTTGCACAATGTCTTTAAATGACGCATTACTTGAGCGACTAGAATTCCCGCCCCGTTGTGTGTAAATCACCATCACAATACAAATTATGATCACAATTGCGACGACCAGATATTTATCCATCCTTCCCTTCTTATATTTTTATCAATGTTCTATTTATCGCAACATTTGAAATGTGACAGAATCCTGTGCGTGCTCAAATTCGCTTTGAATGATCTTTGAAACCTCGGCACGTGATGGACCAATATAACTCCGCTCGACGATTGCACGGAGCTGATTTTCTGTACCCACAATAACGGCTTCAACTTCACCGCTGTCCAGATTCTTTACATAGCCTTTGATTTCCAATGCTAAAGCTTGCTGTTCAAACCAGCGGCGATAGCCGACACCTTGCACTTTGCCATGAATGGTTAACTTAATCGCCTTATTCATCATGACTCCGATTGACCACATGATAAACCGCTGCATTCATATGATGTGCCTGCAGACCACGCATTCCTTTAATCGCCAACCAGTCCCCGGCCAAAGCATGTAAAGTGACAATTTCATGCAGATGAATTTTTCCGGAAAATTGCGCCTTTAAACTGGCGACCATGCCTGCCAGCACATCGCCCATACCACCGGTTCCCATCCCTGCATTGCCTTTCGTGCAAATCCACAGCTGATCTTCTAAAATTAAACTGCCTGCACCTTTAAGCACCCATTGTCCGGCATACTTTTCCTGAAGTTGATGAATCGCTGCAATGCGGTCATGTTCAATCTGTTTCACCGAACAATTTAAAAGCTTTGCCGCTTCACCCGGATGCGGTGTTGCATAAGAATCTGCTTTTAATACTTCAGGATGCTCCGCTAGGAACCATAAAGCATCGGCATCCAGCACCACATGTAAATGTTCAGCCGTGTTGACCTTCGGAAACCATTTAAAATATTGCTGTTCTGACCAGCTATCTCGCCCGAGTCCCATACCAAAACTGACCGCATCCACATGCGCTAATAATTGTTGAGTCTCAATTTCGCTCAAGGCATTGATATCACGCAGCATAATATTCGGTGAACGTGCCAAAATTGCCATGTGATGTTTTTCATGACAGACAATCGTGACTTTTCCGGCTCCTGCACTAAAGGCAGATTCTGCCGCCATCATCACCGCACCGCCCATATCCGCATGTCCGCCCACAACCAGTACATGACCATAACTGCCCTTATGCCCAAAAGCTTCACGTTGTGGAAGTGAAATAGAGGGTGCTGAAAGTTGCGCGACTGGATTTAAATCTTCATCTGCAGGAATCAGGGAAATGACATCTACTTGCCCTGCAAACTCTTTGCCTTGTCCAGTAAATAACCCCGCTTTTAAGCCTAAAACTGAATAGGTGTAATCCGCTTTGATCGCACATGGTAATGGCTGACCGCTATTGGACTGCAAGCCGCTCGGAACATCAATGGCAATTTTTAAAGCAGATTGTGCATTAATACTTTGAATAATCTGTTGCCAATCCGGACTGAGTTCACGATTTAAGCCAATACCAAATAAGGCATCGATATAGCAGTCATATTGTTTTTGAAACTCAAAACCTGAATGGATTTTTATTTCTGCAGCGACCGCTTCTTGATACGCATGATGTAAATCTGCTGAAGGTCCTAATTCAGCGGCATAAATCTCGACTTTAAAACCGGCTTGTTTTAAATATTTAGCCGTTAAATATCCATCACCTGCATTATTACCTTGCCCGCAACACAGCGCGATTGTTTTTATTTGATGTTGCTTAAAAATGGGGACCAGCCGCTGCGCAATCATCCACGCGACTTGCTGCATCAAGGCATAAGAACCGTTTTGCTTGGCAAACCAGCGTTGCTCCCATGCTTGAATACTTTGGCTCAAATAAACTGGGCTATGATAAACTGGCTGACGCATTGTTCTTCCCTTCTTATTAAATTATGGCAACATCCACAGCGTCACAGAAAATACCTTTAGATCAAACTGATCCTGAAGCGCTAAAAGCGTGGATTAAAGCTCAAGCTTTGGCATTAGGTTTTAGCGATTGTGTCATCGCAAAACCGGATGCTCAAGCAGAATTGCCACGTTTTCAAGAATATTTAAAGCGTGGCTATCATGGTGATATGAAGTTTCTGGAAGAAAATTTAGAAAAACGTGCTGATCCAACTCTACTGGTTCCCGGCACCAAAAGCATTATTTGCGTACGAATGAATTATTTGGTAGAAACCCCTAAACCGCGTTATGTCCCAGATGAGCCTAATGCCGCCATTATTGCACGCTATGCCCGTGGTCGCGATTACCATAAAACCATGCGCGGCCGCTTAAAAACTTTAGCCAGCATCATTCGTGAAAAGGTTGGAGATTTTGAATCCCGTCCTTTTGCTGACTCTGCGCCGGTATTTGAAAAATCTCTAGCAGAAAGTGCAGGTATGGGCTGGACCGGTAAACACACCTTATTGATTCATAAAAAATCAGGTTCCTTTTTTGTTTTAGGTGAACTTTTCACTTCGCTGGATTTACCCTTTGATTCGCCTGCAACCCAGCATTGCGGTTCTTGCACAGCCTGTATCGATATTTGTCCAACTCAGGCTATTGTTGAACCTTATATGTTGGATGCGCGTAAATGTATTGCTTATTTAACTATTGAATATAAAGGCATCATTGCTGAAGAATTACGTCGTGGCATTGGTAATCGTGTATTTGGCTGTGACGATTGTCAGTTGATTTGTCCATGGAATAGTTTTGCCAAGAAAGCCACGATTGACGATTTTAATCCCCGACATGGTTTAGATCAGATCAATTTACTGGATTTATGGCACTGGGATGAACCAACCTTTTTAGCCAACACTGAAGGCAGTCCAATACGTCGTACCGGTTATCAAAGTTTTATGCGAAATATTGCGATTGGTTTAGGAAATGCACCATTTTCTGATGAAGTTATTGAAACTTTAAAGCAAACACGTGAGTTACATGATGAGATTGTGCAAGTCCATATCGATTGGGCAATTCAGGAACAAGTGACTAAATCTAATCAGGGGCTTAACTTATTGTAAGATATTTTCCTACATTTCACTTTTCTAGATATGCGCAAAGTTTTATTCTTATAAAAAAATTAGCGTCCAGTTCAGTACAAAATGAAAAATACCACAAAAAACTTTGCAACTATATTTACAGCAATTCAAGTTATTTTGTAACTAAATATACAATCTTATAATTATCAAATTTATTTTAAATTAATCGATAGATACCATCAAATTTGGCTTTTTATGCCTTTCGATTTCACATAAATTGGGTATGATAAAAAATAATAAATAATGATGATTATGGATTTTCACCAATGAATGTACGTAATGACTGGACACGTGAAGAAATTCAGGCTTTATATAATCAGCCTTTTTTAGATTTAGTTTTTGAAGCACAGCGCATTCATCGAGAACACTTTGATCCAAATACCATCCAAGTCAGCACATTGCTTTCAATTAAAACAGGTAAATGCCCTGAAGATTGCAAGTATTGCTCACAGTCAGCACGTTATGACTCAAAACTAGAAGCTGAAAAACGTATAGCGGTCGATAAAGTGATTCAAGAAGCCAAGGAAGCGCTGGCTTCAGGTTCTTCACGTTTTTGTATGGGTGCAGCTTGGCGTAATCCACATGAACGCGATATGCCTTATGTCTTAGAAATGGTCAGTGAAGTGAAAGCACTTGGCTTAGAAACCTGCATGACTTTAGGGATGCTCAATCAATCACAAGCTGAACGCCTGAGTGAAGCGGGTTTAGACTATTACAATCATAACCTCGATACCTCTCGTGAATATTATCCCAATGTGATTACCACACGCTCTTATGATGATCGCTTAAATACCTTGGACCATGTCCGTCAAGCGGGCATGAAAGTCTGTAGTGGCGGGATTGTGGGCTTAGGTGAAAACAGTAAAGATCGGATTGGTCTTTTGTACGAACTCGCAACCTTGCCGATTCACCCAGAATCTGTGCCCATCAACATGCTCGTCCCGATTGAAGGTACGCCGCTTGCAGATGTAGAAAAACTTGA
Organism: Acinetobacter terrestris; assembly: GCF_004331155.1. Taxonomy (GTDB): domain Bacteria; phylum Pseudomonadota; class Gammaproteobacteria; order Pseudomonadales; family Moraxellaceae; genus Acinetobacter; species Acinetobacter terrestris. The sequence goes on along the minus strand of NZ_SJNZ01000016.1, from coordinate 71,297 downwards.
TATAACCGAATGGATTCGTACCATTGCCGTGGCACGTATTATTATGCCAAAGAGTTATATTCGTCTTTCTGCAGGTCGCGAGTCTCTATCTGATGCTGATCAGGCTTTGGCCTTCATGGCGGGTGCAAACTCATTGTTCTCGGGTGAAAAGCTGTTGACCACCCCGAATGCGGGTGAAGGTAAAGACAAACAGTTATTTGATAAATTAGGCTTGGTTGCAGAAAAAGCCAAACCAAGTATTAAAGAATTATCAGTAGATGCCATGACAGGTTAAATGGTTTATTCTGATCATTGATAAAAAGCCCTGAATGGGCTTTTTTCTGCGGAAAAGGATTCTGCCATATTATTCTGACAATTTTTTCTGCAACATTAATCTGCCAAATTATTCTGCAACATTACTTTGCCACATTAATCTGCCAAACTATCCTACAAAGTTATGTGCAGTAATTAAAATGCCATAACTCGCATTCAGATAATCTCCCACCCGAATGATGTCCATACCATTGGCATGCTGCACCGCCAATTCTTGAGTAATGGCATCATAGGTGAATGAGTCAAAACTGTCTTGATGATGACACAACCAGCTTAATGTATCTTGCAGATGCTCATCCACAATGTAAGTTTTTGCTTTAAAGTCTTTGTTCATTGGCCTTAGCCTTGCCTAAGTAAAAAGTTTTACTGAGCAATTATTACTAATTTTGCGCTGAAAACAAAGAAGTGAGCATAAAGCCCACTTCTTTGTTATACATAGAATTCAATTAAAGCGGCTTATCTCCACACTTTCTGCATTCCTTATAATGTTCCCCAATTTCTTCCATGTGCTCATATTCATAGACATGTAAACAAAATAATTTCATAAGCAATTGAAGCATTTTCTAAACTCCCTTTTTGATTGTTTTTAAAAGTCATTTTTTTTAAATACATTTCTTCCTGAAACTACAATGTGATTAAAAAAACATCACAGCTCTTTATTACCACATTTTTTTGAAAATTCAAATAACTTTGCAATAATTTTTGAAGTTATTACAAAATAAAGCCTGAATTAATACACACTTAAGTAATGACTTATTCTTGATCCCAAGTTAAATAAAATCATTAAAATCCTTATAAATAAAAAGGTTGATGAAACTCAATATTGGGTAGATATACAAAGAAGAGAAGCGTTCATTCGCCTGTTGTATTTAAAATATTATGTTGGCAAATACCAAAAAATAAGCCGGATGATTTGAGTCATTCGGCTTATTGCGGATATGCAGACGCTTAGAATAGAAAATAGAATGGAACTTCTTGAATACATTTCATTTTAGATCAATAGTATAGGAGCAATCCCTTTATATTGATGATTGCTCCCGCCTGCATCATTTCTATTTTGCTACAGCTACAAACTTCTGGCGTGCTGCATGGAGCTTTTTATAGCTGTCGATTAAACGTAAATGACGGTCTAAGCCTTCCAGTTTCATACTGGTTTCAGTTAAACCATGGAAGCGGATACTGCCATCCATAGAACCAATCACGGCATCCATACGTTCATCACCAAACATACGACGGAAATTGGTTTCATAATCATCCAAATCCATGTCATCATCGAGTTCAACTTCAAGAACGACATTTAAGCATTGGTAGAATAAACCGCGTTCAACCGTATTGGTGTTGTATTGCAGGAACTGTTCAACCAAGTCTTTCGCTTCTTCAAATTGCTGTAAGGCAATATAAATGAGGAGCTTCAGTTCCAGAATAGTCAGCTGTCCCCAAACGGTATTATCATCAAATTCAATACCAATCAAGGTCACGATATCGGTGTAATCGTCGGACTCACATTCTTCTAGACGCTCAACCAAAGCTTCAAGTTGTTGATCATCCAAACGATGGATATTTAAGATATCTTCTCGGAACTGAAGCGCTTTATTGGTATTGTCCCAGATAAGGTCTTCAACCAGATAAATTTCCGAATAACCCGGCACCAAGATCCGGCAAGCTGTTGCACCTAAATGCTGATACACCGCCATATAGACTTCTTTGCCCATCTCTTCGAGAATAGAAAACATGGTTGCCGCTTCTTCCGCATTGGCATTTTCACCTTCAGAGGTGAAATCCCATTCAACAAATTCATACTCAGCTTTTGAGCTAAAGAAACGCCAAGACACCAGACCGCTTGAATCGATAAAGTGCTCTACGAAGTTATTCGGTTCAGTGACTGCATTGCTGCTAAAGGTGGGTTTTGGTAGATCATTCAGACCTTCAAAACTACGGCCTTGTAATAGTTCAGTCAGGCTGCGCTCTAAAGCCACTTCCAGTTTTGGATGTGCCCCAAAAGAAGCAAAGACTCCACCAGTACGGGGATTCATCAAGGTCACGCACATCACTGGATATTTACCACCCAAAGAGGCATCTTTGACCAAGACCGGGAAGCCTTGCTCTTCCAAACCTTTAATGCCTGCCACAATGCCTGGATATTTCGCCAATACATCTTCTGGCACATCTGGAAGGGCTATCTCGCCTTCTAAAATTTCACGTTTCACCGCACGTTCAAAAATTTCAGACAAACATTGTACTTGCGCTTCGGCCAAGGTATTCCCGGCACTCATACCGTTACTTAAGTACAAGTTTTCAATCAGGTTCGAGGGGAAATAAACCACTTCATCATCGGACTGACGCACGAATGGCAATGAACAGATTCCACGCTCGGTATTGCCCGAGTTGGTGTCATACAAATGCGTACCGAGCAGTTCACCTTCAGGATTGTAAATCTCTAAAGTATATTCATCCAAAATTTCTTTTGGCAATTCATCTTGTGGACCCGGCTTAAACCATTTTTCATCTGGATAATGTACAAATTCAGCATTGGCAATGTCTTGACCCCAAAACTGATCGTTGTAGAAGAAGTTACAGTTGAGACGTTCAATGAATTCACCGAGTGCCGAAGCTAACGCACTTTCTTTGGTTGAACCCTTCCCGTTGGTAAAGCACATTGGTGATTGTGCATCACGAACATGTAAAGACCACACATTCGGCACAATGTTACGCCATGAAGCAATTTCAATCTTCATGCCAAGACCAGCCAAAATGCCTGACATATTGGCAATGGTTTCTTCTAATGGCAGATCTTTACCGGGAATAAAGGTACTGCTTTCTGACGCTAAACTTGGCATCAATAAAGCTTGCGCATCAGCATCAATGCTTTCCACTTCTTCAATGATAAATTCAGGACCGGTTTGAATCACTTTTTTTACGGTACAACGGTCGATTGAACGCAAAATACCCTGGCGGTCTTTTTCTGAAATGTCCGCAGGTAATTCCACCTGAATTTTAAAAATTTGTTTATAGCGGTTTTCTGGATCTACGATGTTGTTTTGCGACAGACGAATATTATCAGTCGGAATATCACGCGCTGCACAATATACCTTGACAAAGTAGGCAGCACATAAAGCAGAAGATGCAAGAAAATAATCGAATGGGCCTGGTGCTGAACCATCACCTTTATAACGAATTGGTTGGTCGGCAATTACCGTAAAATCATCGAACTTGGCTTCTTGTCGAAGGTTGTCGAGATAATTGACCTTAATTTCCATGTTGGCACCTAAATATTCTTATGAGCCACTGCGGACCCATAAGATTCTAAATTGAAACATAAGCCGAATCACGGAAAGAATTGACTTAAAAAAAGAGTAACTCGCATCATCCGTTTGGTGACCACACTGAACGTCCGACACTTGTAATGATGAGCGATATTATAGAGTGATTTGCTTAGATTGATAACTTTTGTCTGTCTTTACAGACGATTTATAAAAAATGCTTAAAACAAGAATAACTTAGATAAAGCTTTTGATTGGCTCTTAATCATTTCTACATTGAGATACATAAACTGAGCTTTAGAACATGTATCAATCGTTATATTTATGATTGAGGATATACAGGAGGTATTTCCATAATGAAGTTAAAAAAGCAATAAAAAACCCCTAATTCCTTTAGAATTAAGGGTTTGAGATTCATATGAGTGCATATGAATATATAATTTGGTGGGCCCAGACAGACTTGAACTGTCGACCAACGGATTATGAGTCCGCTGCTCTAACCAACTGAGCTATAGGCCCTGATAAGCTGAATTTGTTATATATCAACAAGTTCAAGCGAGGCAATACTAACGAAGATTTTTTCAAAAAACAAGCATTTTTGCTTGCAGTTGCACACTAACACAACAATTGTTTTTATCACTTATTTTATCGCTTGTTTTTTTCATAAATTCTTAATTTATCGCTAAAATTAAAAGTAGATTTTTTTCTATTTTAGAAATACATTCATTCAATAAAACCACATTCACTATCACATAAGAAGCTTGAATGCTGAACAATACAACATGATAAAATGATGACTTAATTATACTTATAAGGTCTTAATTAATCATTCAACCCTTATTTTTAAATAGAGATTTAAAAATTGAATCGAGCAATTAATTCTTTGAAAAATTTAATTTTCAGCTCACTTCAGAACCAAAATTGCGTTTTTTACGAGATTCCAAGCGAATTTCGATTAAAGACCATACAACAACCAGCATAAACAACCCAAACGCCAATAGAAAAGTCGAAAAATACATCATTCTTTTCAATCCTCATTAAACAGAAGCGAAGTTGAACAATTTGTTCAGAAGCTTTTATCTTCGACAAAAGTCTAATAGGTATTTTTTGATCTGAATAGCTGTTTTTAGTCATTATTAAGTCTTAATTTATATTGAATGATACATTTTATATACTTATTAACACCTATTTATATATAAAAACAATTAATGCGACCATTTCCCAAAACTATATACAAAATATTTATTTGTACACTTTAAACACATAGCCTCTTGACTATAAATACGAACAAGCAGAAATTAGCTGACTTTCGAATTGTCTAATTTCCTCCTATGTTAAAAAAATTTCTTGGTGAATCTGCATTTAAACTTGCGGGATGGACTTATCATGTTGAACCCGATGTACTTGAGAATAAACAAGTCATTGTTGGCTTTGAACACACCTCAATGATGGATGCAGTTCTCTCGCTTGCCCTGTTCCAAATTTTTGATATGAAAATTCATACCCTGATTAAAAAAGAATTATTTAAGGGGCCGATGAAACCATTATTAGAGGCCATTGGCGGGATTGCAGTCGATCGTAAATCCAATAAAGATATCGTGTCATTAATGGTTGAGCATTTTCAGCAAAATGAAAAATTCAATCTGGTGATTGCACCTGAAGCCACCCGTGCAAAAACAGGTGAAACCAGAAGACCGATTCGTACCGGCTTTTGGCATATCGCCAAAGCAGCGGGTGTTCCTATTGTTTTAATGTATGCCAATTCCAATACTAAGCAAGGCGGCATTCTAGGCAAAATATATCCAACTGAAATCAATCATGACCTGGCTTTGCTTAAACAGCTCTATAAAGATAAGGTAGGTTTGGATATTGTGATACCAGAACCTAAAAACTAAGTGATATTTGTATAAAAACTCAAAAGCCAGCCCTTTCTAAGAAAAAAGGGCTTATGGTAGAATTTAACATATTCGATTAGGCATAAAGCCAATCTACAAGGAGCATATTTCGCATGGCGGGTCATTCCAAGTGGGCCAACATTAAGCATCGCAAAGCAAAACAAGATGCGAGCCGTGGTAAAGTTTTTACCAAATATATTCGTGAATTAACAACTGCTGCAAAACTCGGCGGCCCAGATGTGGGAAGTAACCCGCGTCTACGTGCTGTTGTCGAAAAAGCACTGTCTGTAAATATGACACGTGATGTGATCAACCGTGCTATTCAACGTGGTGCGGGTGGTGATGATAATGACGAGTTAAAAGAAGTCACTTATGAAGGTTATGGTGTTGGTGGCGTAGCTGTTCTGGTCGAAACAATGACTGACAATTTAAACCGTACCGTACCTGACGTTCGTCATTGCTTCTCTAAAACCAATGGTAACTTAGGTACCGCAGGTTCAGTGGCTTACCTGTTTACCAAACGTGGTGAAATTACTTTTGAAGATGTTTCTTTAGAAGATAAAATCATGGACGTGGCTTTAGAAGCAGGCGCTGAAGATATTGAAGTGAGTGAAGATGAAATTTTAGTCATTACCACGCCTGAATCATTCGGTGATGTACAGGATGCTTTATCTGCTGCCGGTCTTAAGTCTGACAACGCTGAAGTTGTGATGAGTCCATCCACTAAAGCAGAAATCACAGATATTGATCAAGCCAAAATGATTTTGAAAATGATTGATATGTTTGAAGATCTAGATGATGTTCAAAACGTTTATACCAACGTAGAATTTTCAGATGAAGTTTTAGAACAGTTGGATGCTTAATTGCATTCACCCGTTTTACATCTGTTACAAAAAACGCACCGCATGGTGCGTTTTTTATCTTCAAAACACGAAATGAATGAGAGGCTCAATTGTTAAAATTATAGACTAAATAAAATCTGTTACACCCGGTTAAGTAAGCCACTACAGTTCAACACGTTATATTCTTTAATCACAAAGCTCGAATGCAGTGCTACGACATGCTCAATTTTACCAATACGTTTTAAAAGAATTTCACTATAATTTTCCATATCTTTTGCGACCACTTCGACAATAAAATCGGCAGATTGACCGGTCACTAAAAAGGCATTAATCACTTCCGGAATATTTTCTAATTCTTCTAAAAATTTGGCAAAAGTATCGGTATCATGTTTGTTTAAAGACACTTGTAATAAGACATGCAGACTAAAACCCAACTTGGCATAGTTAATATCACGCTTTAAATGGGTCATGATCTTGGCTTCAATCAGATGCTTGATCCGCCGATGCACAGAACTCACTGAAAGATTAATCCGTTCTGAAAGTTCATTTAAATTCACGTCTTCCTGATTTAAAATTTCCAGGATTTGTTTATCAAAACGATCCAATTCCATTTTTATGCTCTTTCTCAATAATCAATAGATGCGCAAAATATTGCGCCCTCTCTGTTATACAATAATTATTTATTTTCACAAAATTTTAATATTTTGAAAATATTTTCCAAAAGATTAGAAAACTCATAAAGAAAGTTTTGATTCATTCTGCGTTAGATTACCACTGGTCATTTAATTGTAAAAAATGACCAGTGGTAATATTGATTAAATCTTTATTTTTAAATCATTTAAATTTAGGACGAACTTTACAATCAGACTGATCCGTTAGAGTATCCGCATACCATGACCGCCTATCTTTTACATGTGTATAGAAATAGATTAAAAGAATAGCGCTCTAGCAAAATAAAAATAGCGCATTTAAAAAAAATATATATTACACAAGGAATGGTCATGGCTTCTCTACTTTTAAGCTTGATAAAAACCAAGTTGAGTCCTGTCTTAACTGCCGAAACGCAAACTAAAAGCCTATTAGGTGGCTTATTCGGTGGAAGTACATCAGGCACCATCAGCAATATTATTAGCAATCTGACGGGATCGACTACTCAACCTTCAGTTAGCTCATTATTAAATAACCTCCTCTCTGGAAGTAATCTAAGTACAACAAATCTCAGCACATTATTAAGTCAGTTTTCTGGTTCAAATGCGTCTAGTCTAAATATTCAAAACCTGATCAGCAGTTTGACTCAATCAAATGGCGGTAGTTTCAGCATTGCTCAAATTACCAATTTATTGGATGGGCTGCTAAGTAGTAATAATAGCAAGCTTGATATTGGAGCCATTTCTCAACTGGTCGGTGGCTTGATCGGCGGCAATACCGGTAATATTGATATTGCTAAAATCGCACAGCTGGTCGGTGGCTTAATCGGCGGTTCAAGCAATATCGATATTGGCGCGATTGCCGGTCTGGTCGGTAACCTGATTGGTGGCAATGGCGAGATTGATATCGCACAAATTGCTCAACTGGTTGGTGGCTTAATCGGCGGTTCAAGCAATATCGACATTGGCGCGATTGCCGGTCTGGTCGGTAACCTGATTGGCGGTAATGGTGATATCGATATCGCACAAATTGCTCAACTGGTCGGCGGATTAATTGGTGGCTCAAGCAACATTGACATTGGCGCAATTGCCGGTCTGGTCGGTAACCTGATTGGCGGCAATGGCGAGATTGATATCGCCCAGATTGCACAGCTGGTCGGCGGATTAATCGGCGGTTCAAGCAACATCGACATTGGCGCGATTGCCGGTCTGGTCGGTAACCTGATTGGTGGTAATGGCGAGATTGATATCGCTCAGATTGCTCAACTGGTCGGTGGCTTAATTGGTGGCTCGAGTAATATCGACATTGGCGCAATTGCGGGTCTGGTTGGTAACCTGATTGGTGGTAATGGCGATATTGATATCGCTCAGATCGCACAACTGGTCGGCGGATTAATCGGCGGTTCAAGCAACATCGACATTGGCGCAATTGCTGGTCTGGTTAGCAACTTGATTGGCGGCAATGGTGATATCGACATCGCTCAGATTGCTCAACTGGTCGGTGGATTAATCGGCGGTTCAAGCAACATCGACGTTGCAGCCCTCACAGACTTGCTTGGTAGTCTGAGTGAAGGTAGCTTGAATGGTATAGACTTGAGTGGATTATTGGGTAATCTCAATAATGACAGCAGTCTGGATCTCGGTGGTATTATCGAAGGTATTTCATCTGCTTCAAACAGTGTTGATTTTGATGGTCTCACTGAAGATGCGGGTCAATTGACTGGCGATGCCCCGACAACTTTACTCAGCGTTGCTGATTTATTCCAAGGCAACAGTAGTTTAGGCAACATTGATTTAGGCAATATTGCGCCAGGTATCAACGACTCAACTCAACCAATTCTGGGTAACAGTACGCTGCCAAGTTATGATGCAGCATCTCTACCGCCAGCAACACCAAGTTTGGAACTTGAACAGCCGATTGTATTTGGTTAAGTCTTTTGGATAAGTCATTTAACGAGCAAAAAAATACGCGCTATAGAGCGCGTATTTTTATAAATCCGGTTTAAACACCACGCCAGTCCACGCGGGCATTGCGTTCAGTTTTATAGACACGCAGCACATATTGCCCAATCGGCAATTCAGTTAAAGTCTCTTTATATTTTTTAAATTCTTCAGACCACACTTCGCCATGCTCTTTTTCCCACGGTGTACCGGGAATTTCCAGAAGTGGAGCGAGCATCGAACAGACAGCAATATCAGCCAGACCTAAACGCTCACCAACAAAATAGCGACCATGATTTTCAATCAGGCGCTGGTTCAGAAGCTCAATTAAAGCATCCATTCGTTGTTTAGACTCAGCCACTTTATCAGCATTCAGTTGGTAGCCTTTTGAAAGCAATGCTTTGATAACCGGTTTTGAATATTTTTCAAATTGACGTAAATAGCCTTTTTCACCAATCAAAATATCGAGTGATTCTTCACTTTGGGATAATGTATGCGCCAAGCCCCAGCGACGCACATGCATCCCCAATTCTGTGGCTTGCTGATTAATTCCTAAAGCCAGCTCGCGCTGTTGTAAATCAGCCCGTAGCAAAGAATGTTCTGGATAAACTTCATCTAGATACAATGCAATTTCAGTTGAATCGGCAATCCAGCGGTCTTGGTCACGTAAAATCGGTAAACGGTTTTGTCCGGTTTTTAATTGTGCAAATGCACGATGCACACCCGGGATCAGATTATGAGCCACATACTCCAACTCTTTATGATCGAGCAACCAGCGAGCTTTCTCACAAAAATGAGATAAAGGAAACTGGTATAAAGTTCGCATAACATCTCCGCAGTTATTTTTTAGTTCAGGTTATAAAAATAACCAACGACCTTAGTCGGATACTTTAGTCACCCTGCCCTATAAATACAATGGACTTTGTATTCAAAAGCGTAAGGACATTACCCATTGCCAGATTGTTTATTTTTATACATATTTTTGTCTTGATTATCTTTAAAGCAGATAAACCCCTAAATTAAAGTCAAAATAAAACACAAACAAAACCAAATCATGTTGATTTTTAAACACTTAACATATTCATTTTGTTTCAAAAACTAGCACTTTTTATCCTAAAGATCATTTTTCATAAGCTTTGCAAAAGCAATTGCTTAATTTTGAATTCGATTACTTGTAGCGTTTCGATATCTATTTAAGGTGTCGTTATGTCTCATCTAATTTCTGACAATGTTCATGTGGTTAAAAATGGCCAAGATGCAATTAATGCAGCATACCAGGTTGCAGATTTTGCTTTGGAAGGCCGTAATGAACGTGATCAAAAACGTCAATTACCCTTTGCTGAAATTGATTTATTCAGTCAAAAAGGCTTAGGCGGAATTCGCATTCCACAAAATTTTGGCGGTGCATTTGTCTCCAATAAAACTTTGGCGCATGTTTTCCGCATTATCAATAAAGCCGATTCCAGCGTGGGTCAAATTCCACAAAACCAGATTGCCCTGCTCAACATGATTAACATTATGGGTACGGAACAGCAAAAAACGTTTATTTTTAATGAAATTTTACAAGGCAAACGCTTGGCCAATGGCGGTCCAGAACGCAACACAAAAGATACCAAAACATTAAATACGCTTTTAACCATTGAAGATGGTCATTATTTTCTAGATGGCGAAAAGTTTTATTCTACAGGCAGCAGTTTTGCACACTGGCTCGCAATCAAGGCCATTCACCCTGAAGGTCATGTGGTTCTGGTGGTGGTCGATCATCAAGCGACTGGCGTTGAAGTGGTAGATAACTGGAATGGTTTTGGTCAGCGCACCACCTCAAGCGGCACAGTTAAACTCAATTATGTTGAAGTCGATCCATTTTTAATTTTTGATGAACGCTTACTCGGCAATGCACCAAACTATCGGGGTGCTTTCTCACAGCTGATGCAAGTGGCTATTGATGTCGGCATTGCAGAAGCGGCATTTTCCGACACGCTCAGTGCGGTACAAAAAGCCCGTCCGATTGTGGATGCCAATGTCGAAAAAGCCAGCCTTGAACATTACACCCTGCAAGAAGTCGGCAAGTCGAATGTATTACTCGATGCTGCCATATTGTTACTGGATGAAGCAGCGGAATATTTAGACGAACTCGATCAACTTAATGCCGTAACCGAGGAACAAGCAGCAAAAGCGTCAATTTTAGTCGCTGAAGCAAAAATCTATGCCAATGATGCTGCCTTGCACATTTCGGAAAAACTCCTCGAACTCGGCGGCAGCCGTTCAAGTTTAAGTCAACATAATCTAGATCAACATTGGCGCAATGCCCGTGTGCATACCTTACATGACCCGGTACGTTGGAAATTGCATGCTTTAGGTGACTATTACCTCAATCATAAACTTCCTGCCCGTCACGCCTGGATTTAAGGAATAAAAACATGACTTCATATCAAGAACTTAGCCAGTCTCAGGCACAACAACTGGCGCATGCACATATTATTCAGTCGGATGCTGAAGCGCTGGAAATTGCACGTGCTTTAGCAGACCAGTTTAAACATCATGCTGTGCAACGTGATGCTGAACGTCTTCTGCCCTTTGAAGAAATTGAGGCGTACAGCCAATCCGGCTTATGGGCGATGACTGTGCCTAAGCAATATGGTGGCGCAGAAGTATCCAGCTATACCGTGGCTCAAGTCATTGCGCTCATGAGTGGTGTCGATGGTTCGATCGGACAAATTCCACAAAATCATTTTTATGGCCTGGAAATTTTACGTAATACAGGCACAGAACAACAAAAGCAAAAACTCTATGCCGAAGTTTTAAAAGGTGCACGTTTTGGTAATGCGTTAGCAGAATTTAAAACCAAGAATGCTGCACAAAAGCAAACCGCAATTAGCTCCACTGAACACGGTTTCTTGGTCAATGGTGAAAAGTTTTATTGCACCGGCAGCTTATTTTCACATCGCATCCCAACCTTGGTGAAAGACGAACATGGCCGTGAATTTCTGGCTTTTATTCCTCGTGAAAGTGAAGGTCTGGAATTAGTAGATGACTGGTCTGGTTTTGGACAGCGCACCACAGGTAGTGGCACCGTTAAATTTAATAATGTTTTCGTTGAAGCTGAAGATGTTATTCCATTTGATACTGCGTATTCACAGCCGACGATTTCAGGACCCTTTGCACAAATTATGCATGCCGCGATTGAAACCGGTATTGCACGTGCTGCATTTGAAGAAACTCTGATTCGCGTGCGTCAAGCACGTCCATGGATCGATTCAGGTGTCGACAAAGCCACAGCTGATCCGCTCACCCTGTTTGAATTGGGCCGCATCGTTACCGATGTCCGTGCATCGGAAGTGTTACTGAAACAGGCAGCGCGTTCTATTGATGCTGCTAAGCCACAACCTACCGTTGAAAATATCGCTAAAGCTTCAATCAATGTCGCAAAGGTGCGTGCTCACAGTACTGAAACAGCGTTGAAAGCATCCTCAAAACTGATTGAACTTGCCGGTAGCCGTGGCAGCCAACGTGAAGATGGACTAGACCGTTTCTGGCGCAATGCCCGTGTACATACCCTACACGACGCTTCACGCTGGAAATATTATTTCATTGCCAATCATGTATTAAACGGTGTATTGCCACCACGTCGAGGGACATTGTAATGACAACGACCTCAACGCCAAATGCAGCGAAGAAAATCCTGCTCAATGCTTTCGACATGAACTGTGTCGGTCATATCAATCATGGTTTATGGACGCATCCTCGTGATGAATCACACCGTTTTAATGAACTCAGTTATTGGACAGACTTGGCTCAAACATTAGAACAAGGTCTGTTTGATGGTTTATTTATTGCCGACATTACTGGTGTTTATGATGTTTATCAAAATGACATTGACCTCACTTTAAAAGAGTCGATTCAATTACCAAGCCATGATCCGACAACCTTGGTTTCAGCCATGGCTGCGGTAACCCAAAATTTAGGTTTTGGGATCACGGTTAATTTAAGTTATGAATCACCCTACCAATTTGCACGTCGCTTTGCCAGTCTGGATCATCTCACCAATGGACGTATTGGCTGGAATATTGTCACTGGTTACTTAGACAGTGCACAACGTCTGATTGGTGAAAAAGGCTTGAAAGACCACGACCTGCGTTATGAACAAGCAGAAGAATTTTTACAACTTTGCTATAAATTCTGGGAAGGCTCTTGGGAAAACGATGCGGTCTTAAAAGATAAGCAGAATCGTATTTTTACCGATCCAGCTAAAGTTCATCCGGTTCAGCATCAAGGTCAGTTTTACCAAAGTCAGGGTGTATTTCAGGTTTCACCATCAATTCAACGCACCCCGGTTTTATTCCAGGCAGGTGCGTCTCCTCGTGGTTTAGCTTTTGCGACTCAGCATGCAGAAGGCATGTTCATTGGTGGCGATCAACCTGAAAAAATTAAAAAGCAGGTCGATCAAATTCGTCAGCAGGCCACCGAACAAGGACGCGATCCAGAAGCAATTAAAATCTTTGTTGGTATTACCGTAGTGACTGCTGAAACCGATGACTTGGCACAACAAAAACTGGATGAATACATCTCTTATGCCAGTCCTGAAGCGGGTCTCGCCCACTTCTCGAGTTCAGTCGGTATCGATCTGTCTAAATTTGCCGATGATGAAGCCATTCCCTATCAAAAGACCAATAGCATTGCTTCAGTCAACAATAAGTTCAAGGAACAAAAAATCACTAAAAATGATTTAAAAGCACAGCATGTACTCGGTGGACGTTATCCCTTAATTGTCGGCAGTGGTGCGACTGTTGCTGAAAAACTGATTCAACTAATGGATGAAACAGGAATCGATGGTTTCAATCTAACCCGTACCGTTGCACCTGAATCGCACCATGATTTTATTCGACTGGTGATTCCTGAATTACAACAACGCGGCCGTTATAAAATAGCATATGAACACGGCAGTTTAAGACACAAACTTTTTCAGCAAGGCGACCAACTGTCTGCCTCACACCCTGTTCAGAAATTTCGATGTCAAAGCTCCGCCTCAACTTCGAATTCCAACTTAGACCAAAAACAATCCGCATAAATTTTGAGGTGCAACATGGCACAAACAGCTAAAACCAAATTCACCATTATTGGGGTGATTATTGCCGCAGTCATTATTGGGCTGGTGGTCTGGAATCAACAAAAAAAATCAGCTTCTGATGAACTGGTGATTGGGATCAGTCCATCATTTGCCAAACCTTTACAAGTCGCAGCAGATGAGGCCAAACAACAAGGCTTGAATGTAAAACTGGTAGAATTTTCCGACTGGAATACACCTAACATTACCTTGAACCATGGCGATATTGATGCCAACTTTTTTCAGCACCAGCCTTTCCTGGATAACGCGAAAAAAGAAACCGACTTTAAGATTAAGGCATTCGCTAAAGGTGCTGCAACGCATGTCGGTTTGTACTCCAAGAAAATCAAAAGTTTTGATGAGTTAAAAGACAATGCCAAAGTGGTCGTTCCTAATGATCCTGTGAATCAGGGACGTGCGCTGCTTCTTTTACAACAAGCACAGTTAATTACTCTTAAAGATCCAGAGAATTATTTATCTAGTCTGAAAGACATTGAGACCAATCCTAAAAAATTACAGTTTGTCGAAGTTGAAGGCCCACAAACGGCGCGTGCCATTGATGATGTCGATCTGGCTTTTGGCTACCCGCACTACTTACGTTTAGCGAAAACGGCTGATCCTGAACAAGCCTTGTTATTCGACTCTAACGCTGACACACGTTATGCCATTTTGTTTGCAGTGCGTGATGATTACCAAGATAAAAATGACAAGCTGAAAAAATTTGTGGAGATCTATCAAAACTCGGCAAAAGTGAAACAGGCTTTGGACCAAGACTTTGGTGCCAAACTCTGGTTCCCAGGCTGGAAATAAGATCATGTCAAATACAGTTAAAAACAATACCAAACTTTGGGTCATCACGGCAGTGGTGATTGCGCTGGTGGCCGGACTTGCAGGCTATCGCTGGATCAACAGCAACACACACAGTGACACACTGAAAATTGGCATTAGCCCACCCTATGCCGAACTTTTAAAAAGTGTGGCTGACGAAGTCAAAGCCCAAGGCATTAATGTCGAACTGATCGAGTTTTCAGACTGGCAAGCACCGAATGTTGCGGTTCAAAACGGTGATATTGATGCCAACTTTTTTCAGCAGAGTGTGTTCTTGGCCAATGCCGTGCGTGAAACGGGTTATAACCTGCATGCCTTTGGCAAAGGTTCGGGCAGTCATGTCGGTTTATATTCAAAAAAATATCAGTCGCTGAATCAAATTCCCAATCAGGCCAAAGTGGTGGTGCCGAATGATCCGGTGAACTTGTCGCGTGGCTTGACGCTCTTAGCCCGTGCAGGTTTGCTCTCGGTAAAAGATGTCAATAATGAATTAACCACCCTGCAGGACATCACCAGCAATCCGAAACAACTCAAGCTGATTGAAGTTGAAGGTCCACAAACAGCACATGCCTATAACGAAGCGGACCTGATTATGGGCTTTCCGCATTATTTAAAAATGGCAAAAGTTGCTGACCCCAATTCAGCCCTGATGATTGACCCGGTAGATAAAAAATACGCCATTTTATTTGTGACGCGTAAAGACTACTCAGATGAAGACCAAAAGCTGGCTACCTTTGTAAAAGCATTCCAAAACTCTGTCAAAGTTCGTGAAATTTTGAATGAAGATTTTGGGCAAGGCATGTGGTTTGAAGGCTGGAAATAAGGAGAATAACCATGGTGAGTTTTGGTTCACAAATCGATTTTTCAGTGCCGCATATTCAAATCCGGCACCTGAATAAATTTTATGATGTACAGGACAAACAGGTACATGCCTTAAAGAATATTAATCTGGATATTCCCCAAGGCAAGATTCTGGGCATTATTGGTAAAAGTGGCGCGGGCAAATCTTCACTGCTACGTACCTTAAATGGATTGGAACAGGCCAATGAAGGCAGCATTCATATCCATCAACAGGAAATAGCCACATTAAATCACCAGGATTTAATTCAGTTGCGCCAAAAAATTGGCATGATTTTCCAGCATTTCAATTTAATGTCGGCAAAAACCGTTTGGGAAAACGTTGCCCTGCCGTTAAAAATTTCAAACTTTAATAAGGCGGACATTGAACAACGCGTCAATGAAGTACTGCAACTGGTTGGTCTGAGCGATAAGGCAGAGCATTATCCGTCACAGCTTTCTGGTGGACAAAAGCAGCGCGTCGGGATTGCCCGTGCTTTGGTCAGCCATCCTGAAATTCTGCTCTGCGATGAAGCGACTTCTGCACTCGATCCTGAAAGTACCTCGGTGGTGCTTTCCCTGCTCAAAGAAATCAATCAGAAACTGGGCATTACCATTGTGCTGATTACCCATGAAATGCAGGTGATCCGTGAAATCTGCGATCAGGTGGTGGTGATTGAAAAAGGTGAGATTGTGGAGTCAGGGCAAGTCTGGTCGGTATTTTCCAATCCAGAAAAAGCCATTACCCAGGAGTTACTCAATCTTGAACAACTGGATTTGCCATTTGCGCTTTATCCTGAAAAGGACAACACAGTTTCACATACTATTTTAAAACTGAAATATGCCAGTGAAGCCAGGCATTCACCTGACCTTGCGCAGATTTTAAATCGCTTTGGGCATTCGGTGCATTTGTATCAAAGTCATATTGATACCATTCAAAATCATTTGGTCGGCACGTTAATTGTGGGTGTAGCTGATCTAGAGATTGATCTGCAGCAACTCACGCAACATTTAAAAAACCAAATTGCACATGTAGAGGTATTGGGCTATGCACGACCAACTCATTGATCTGTTGATTACCGGTACCATCGATACCTTATTGATGGTCGGTGTTTCCGCATTTTTTGCCTTGCTGATTGGTTTGCCGATGGCCGTGATTTTGGTCAATACCTCGGAGCATGGCATTTATCCCTCGAAAAGCATTAACCAGTCGCTGGGATGGATCGTAAATATTACCCGGTCAATCCCCTTCCTGATTTTAATGGTCGCGCTGATTCCACTGACTCGTCTCATCGTTGGCACCAGTTATGGCGTATGGGCAGCAGTGGTTCCACTGACCCTTGCCGCGACACCTTTCTTTGCACGTATCGCCGAAGTCAGTTTACGCGAAGTTGATCAAGGCTTGATTGAAGCTGCACAAGCCATGGGCTGTAACCGCAAGCAGATTGTCTGGCATGTACTTCTGCCCGAAGCACTGCCCGGTATTGTGGCCGGATTTACCGTAACCTTAGTCACCATGATTAACTCCTCCGCGATTGCCGGTGCCATTGGTGCAGGCGGTTTGGGCGATATTGCCTACCGCTATGGTTATCAGCGTTTTGATATGCAAATCATGCTTGCGGTTATTGTGGTGCTGATTGTTTTGGTCATGCTGATTCAGGCAACGGGCGACACCCTTGCCAACCAGCTGGATAAACGTAAAATTTAAACAATATACATTTCAGTTGTTTTCAATAAACATGAAAGCCATGACCTGACTTTGTGGTGGCTTTCATGTAAAATCAGCCACAATTTTTAAATAATACTTTGTGAGTCATTTCATGGGTTTTAATTGCGGTATTGTCGGCTTGCCGAACGTTGGTAAATCTACACTTTTCAATGCATTGACTAAAGCTGCGATTGCTGCAGAAAACTTCCCCTTCTGTACCATTGAACCAAACACCGGTATCGTACCTGTGCCTGACCTGCGCATGGACAAACTTGCGGAAATCGTTAAACCGCAACGTGTGGTTCCAACTGCAATGGAATTTGTGGATATCGCCGGTTTGGTTGCGGGTGCATCTAAAGGTGAAGGCTTGGGTAACCAGTTCCTTGCCAATATCCGTGAAACCGATGCGATTGCACACGTGGTTCGCTGTTTTGAAGATGAAAACGTAATTCACGTGAATGGTAAGATTGATCCGCTGGATGACATCGCAACCATCAACACTGAACTTGCACTTGCTGACCTTGAAGCAGTTGCAAAAGCCATCACGCGTTTAGCAAAATCTGCAAAAAGTGGCGATAAAGAAGCGATTGCAACCAAAGCGATTTTAGAAAAAATCCAGCCATTATTGGATGAAGGCAAACCGGCTCGCGCAGCTGACCTTGATGATGATGAGCGTAAACTGGTTCGTGGTTTTGGTTTAATGACTTTAAAACCAACCATGTACATTGCCAATGTTGCTGAAGATGGTTTCGAAAACAATCCCCATTTGGATGCTGTTCGTGAACTTGCTGCTGCTGAAAATGCGATTGTGGTTCCACTGTGCAACCAGATTGAAGCTGAAATTTCATTGCTTGAAGATGAAGACCGCGCTGAATTCCTTGAAGCAATGGACATGGAAGAACCTGGTCTGAATGCGGTCATTCGTGCAGGTTATTCACTACTTGGCTTACAAACTTACTTCACTGCAGGTGTACAGGAAGTTCGTGCTTGGACGGTTAAAGTGGGGGCAACCGCTCCTCAAGCTGCTGGCGTAATTCATACTGACTTTGAAAAAGGCTTCATCCGCGCTGAATGTATCGCTTATGATGACTTCGTACAATACAACGGCGAAGCTGGCGCGAAAGAAGCCGGTAAATGGCGTTTAGAAGGTAAAACTTACATCGTTCAAGACGGTGACGTTTTACACTTCCGTTTTAATGTTTAATCGTTAAAACGAAAAAAGCCCCGACTCATTCGGGGCTTTTTTTATGGCTATACACTAATTCAACTAGTTTAAGGCTGAGATCTGCTTGTTATCCATTTTAGCGCGTAACAAATGAGCGTGGTCTAGTATACGTTGCTCTAGGCCTTTACGAAAACCGAGCATGAATACCATTTCCGCCAAAACAAATAATGGGCCGATGGCTAAGCCAATAATATCGTCCATAAATGCCGGTTTTTTCTTTTCATAAAAATGCCCCACAAACTGAAATGCCCATCCTACGACAAAGATGCCAATACTTAAGCTTAGCCAAAGACTGGTATCGAGCTGTGCAATCTTGTAAGCGAATGGATAAGCGATCGCATAGATGACTAGCATGATCAGACCCAAAATGCGGTCTAAACTCAGGTAATATATGCCACTTGCAATCAGGATTACCGACGCTAAGGTCAACTCCATTCCTGACAGCATCACACCTGCTCTTGCGGTTAAACAAACAATGGCAAAGACAATCAAAGGAATGCCCACAAAATGCGTCAAAATGTTTTTATGATCTAGGTGATACGCTGCATACTGGCTGAGCAGCTGTTCTAATTTGGTCATGTTGTTCTTCCTTGTTACACTCATGCTTCGACTATATAAAAAAACCAAAGGCAAAGTTGTCGGCTAAATGACAACTCAGATCAAAAAGGAATTGAAGTGCTATCCTCCGTTTATATTGCTCATTTAGAACAGAACGCATGGTTTTCACAATTGCCTTCAGTGTTTAAGGAATTTATTGTGAGCCATGCGGTGCAACAGCATTTTGCCAAGGAACAAGCTATCTTCCATTCAGGAGATACATTTAATGGCATCTATGCCGTTTTAGAAGGCGCTGTTCGCTTAGGCTATATTGATATTGAAGGCAAAGAATCCGTAGCGGCAATTGTGGAACCGATTATGTGGTTTGGCGAAATCTCACTGGTCGATGCCCAACCTCGCTCGCACGATGCCATCGCCATTCAAAAAAGTCTGATCTTGCATATTCCAAGTCTCGCCATTCACAAACTGCTCGCAGCACATCCGGTTTTTTGGTATCACATTGCGCAATTGACCAGTCAAAAGTTACGTTTTGCTTTTTTAGAACTCATTTCGATTCAGACCCAAAACATGACCCAGCGTTTAGCACAACGCTTAATGTTTATCTTAAATGGCTATGGCAGTCATTTAATGATTGAAACCAACACCATTCATTTGTCCCAAGAACAATTGGCGCAAATGCTGACCTGTTCCAGA
Organism: Acinetobacter terrestris; assembly: GCF_004331155.1. Classification (GTDB taxonomy): domain Bacteria; phylum Pseudomonadota; class Gammaproteobacteria; order Pseudomonadales; family Moraxellaceae; genus Acinetobacter; species Acinetobacter terrestris. Next base: position 51,447 of record NZ_SJNZ01000016.1, on the reverse strand, counting down.
CAAACCGTGAACCAGGAACTGCAGGCTTTAGAGAAGCAGAATATTTTGCGGCTTTCTTTTCGGAAAATCGAAATTTTGGATCTGGCTAAATTGCATCGAATCGCGCATGCATTTCCAGAGCTTTGAACAAAAAATATTAGATATTAACAATATCTGAATCATTGAGATGCAATACCGTTGCAGTATTTCACTCATCTATAGCTAAGCATGACATACGCATAAAAAGTGAATGTACTGGTCTGCTCATTCATATTTACCGCTTATGAAAGTAACTCACATACATTCACGGCATCAAAACCATTGGTACAAGGTGCAACTTCTTGCTGGATATTTGAAGAAGATGAATGAATCACTTGAACCTGATCTGCAGCATGTGAAGCAAGCGCGGCTGGAACGCTTTGACAAACAGTTAGAGTCAAAACCACACTTATTGATAAAAACACTTTATTAAACATCTTTTCTTCCTCTATTTATTTACTACATGGAAGTTATTTAGATTTTTATCAAAATAATAATAACATCAATGCAATTTATTATACACGTATTATCATTTAGCGATAATAATATGTATTTATCAAGTTATCGTTTTATTCTCTTATTAATTCTTTTTAACTATAAGTAAAAAATAAGCTTTAAAAAAATTGCATGAAAAAAAACGAGGCATTTGCCTCGTTTCATCTGACTTAAACCCCTTTCTTTTTCGGGTCAGTATTTCCCAGTTCAGGATTATCTATCGCACCCTTGCACTGTTGTTTATCTCGTTCGTAATCTGCTTGCTTTTGTGCCGCCGAACTGGATTGATCGATGCTTTCACGCGCCCATATTTCCAGACTGGTCAATGCTTTACGGCACAATGCATATTTTCCTTCAGTCACGGAGTCGGTCATTTTGACATTAATACGCCAATCGGTACTTAACTTGCGGGCAGGTTTACGCACCTGTTCTTCAAGCACATTCAACTGTTTTGCATACACCAAGCCATCGACCTGATTGATAAATTTCCAGGCTTCATGGGCATACGTGGTTGCATCATTGCTGAGCTTTGGTGCAGCCTTAATTTCAACTTTCTGCTCGGGTTCTTCAGATGATTGACCACAAGCCTGCAATGCAAAAATACTGCACAGTACAGAAATCATCCCTATTGCACGTGATTTGGACGCAAACATATCCGCTGCCTATACAAACATTTCGGCACTATGCTAGTGAATTCGGGTAGAATACTCAATCATCATTTTCTCCCCTTTGTCTAACTTTTCTTAGGTGTGTCGTGTCTGAGCACAAAATTCCTCCAGTACAAGCTGCTGGTTTTTGGCAAGGCGCTAAAGATAGTCAAGCCATTATTTTTACTTATCTTCCGGTTTCTTTTGCTTTCGGTGTCTCCGCGACACAATTTGGCTTTACCCCTTGGGAAGCCCTGTTTTTATCCTGTTCCATGTATGCCGGCGCCAGCCAGTTTTTAGTGGTGGCTTTACTCGGCAGCGGTACATCCATCTGGATGACAGCGCTTACCGTGATTGCTTTAGACATTCGTCATCTACTCTACGGCCCCGCGCTGCAAAACCTGATTCAAGATAAATTAAACTTAAAAAAGACAGCATTTTGGGCGTGGGGTCTGACCGATGAAGTCTTTGCTTCCGGGATGATTAAACTCTCGCAGCGTCGACAGGAATGGTCAGAGTCCTGGATGCTAGGCGTGAGCTTATTCAGCTGGATGTCTTGGGCTTTAGGTTCGTTCTTGGGTGGATTATTTGCAGATCAGGTCAGTCACTTACCGCAATTCCTACAAGCCGCACTGGATTTTCTGCTTCCTGCCCTGTTCTTAAGTTTCCTGCTTGCAGCTTTTGAAAAGAAACATACTTTAATCGTCGCTGTCTGTTTAATTGTTTCAGCCATCGCCTGCTATTTCATTAATTTGTCGGCAGCGATTTTCATTGGAATTTTATCCGGTATTTTGGCGGTCTTATTTAAGCACTATGTTTTAAAACAACACGATGATGAATTTGGAGAAACGCATGAATCTTGAAATTATTCTGGTGGGCATCATCGTTGGGATTGCCAATTTTGCATCACGGTTTGGTCCTTTTTATGTCATTCAAAAACATCAGCAAAACTCGCAAAAGCGTGGTTCGGTCTGGATTAAAATTGCCTTAGGCAGTATTGGTATTGCCGCCATTAGTTCCATGCTGGTGGTTGCCACCCTTCCACCGCTGATGGAAACGCCGAATAAAAGCTTTGCCATGCTGATCGGTTTTTTAACCTTAGCCGGGCTGTATTTTAAGTTTAAGCAGATTGTACCTGCGACTTTAACCGCGGCCGTGACTTATGGCTTAATTTATACCTATCTGCCCTTTCACTTTTAAAAAATTAAAAATTCATCTTAAGATGAACAAAGGCTTATGCTAATTTGAGTGTATAAGCCTTTTATATTGAATATAAAAACAAAAATAAGGATCATTTTGCATGTTTGAATCCAAACAGCTTATTGAAGGGAAAATCTTTATTCATCAACGGCGGGATGAACCATCACCATATTCCCGATACAGCTTTCCTGCCTGTTATTTTGAATGCTTCATTAATGCTCAAAACTTTGTTGGTCATTTTATCGAAGTACATGCTGAACCAGCAGATTTAGTCCGGGCCATTTATTTTGAAAATAATGGCAAAAATCAGATTATTGCCATGCTGAATCAGACCCAACAGGTCGTGCACTTGCATCCGCAGAATCTGATATTTGGCTACTGGAGTTTTAAACATCGTGTATTGCCGAATGCACTTCAATTGTTTGGCTTTCTGTTTGCACTGCTTTTCTATTCTTTTCCCTTGCGGCATTTTCTGTCGGTCATTTCCAGTTGGGCAAGGTGCTGCAGGATGCCTTAATGCTTTGTCTGATGGGGCTTGGATTATTCACCCTTGGCTTCATCCTTCCTTTTGCCGTTCCATATCTCTGCTGGCAACGCTATAAAACAATGAAACTCCTAAGCTGGCTGGATTTAAGTCAGCATCAAATTTTAGAAATGGAAAAACTGAACCCGCAAAACCGTATTTATCATTTAAACCCTGTTCCAGATCGGTTCAAGCAATCTGCCTGATTTAAGATGTAAATCTCTATAAACTTTATAAATAAAATTGTTGGACAATATCATTATTTTATGTGAATCCAGGCTTAATCCCCCAGTCAGTTCTGCTATGCTAAAAGCCCATAAAATCAAGCATGGATGATTTACATGAGCGTGACTATTGGTACTCCCCTTCAAGCTTCTGCATTTAAAATTTTGCTCTTAGGCTCAGGAGAGTTGGGTAAAGAAGTGGTGATTTCGCTACAACGTCTGGGTGTGGAAGTTCACGCTGCAGACCGTTATGATCACGCACCTGCCATGCAAGTTGCCCATTATTCTTATACTTTAAATATGGCAGATGCCGAAGAACTCAAACAACTGATCGAACAAGTTAAACCCAATTTAATTATTCCTGAAATTGAAGCGATTGCGACTCAGGTTTTGGTCGATATCGAAGAACAAAAGATTGCCACCGTTATTCCTTCAGCCAAAGCGGTTAACCTGACCATGAACCGTGAAGGGATCCGCCGTTTGGCTGCTGAAGAACTGGGTCTGCCAACTTCTGCTTATCGTTTTGCTGACTCGATTGAGTCTTTCCGCGCTGCTTGCGATGACATTGGCTATCCAAATTTTGTTAAACCGGTGATGTCCTCTTCAGGTAAAGGCCAGTCTCGCGTTAAAAGCTTTGATGAAGTCGATGCCGCTTGGGAATATGCGCAAACTGGCGGTCGTGTAAATCAAGGCAAAGTGATCGTGGAATCGCAAATTGATTTTGACTTTGAAATTACCCTGCTTACTGTCCGTGCTAAAAATGCTGAAACGGGTGAAATCGAAACCCAATACTGCGACCCGATCGGACACCGTCAAGATGCGGGCGATTATGTAGAAAGCTGGCAGCCTCAAGCCATGACTGCTGCAGCATTGGATGAATCTAAACGGATCGCGCATAAAGTAACGGCAGCCTTGGGCGGTTGCGGTATTTTCGGGGTCGAACTGTTTGTCAAAGGCGATAAAGTATGGTTTAGTGAAGTATCACCACGTCCGCATGACACGGGGCTTGTGACACTTGCCTCGCAATTCCAGAGTGAATTTGAACTGCACGCACGTGCCATTTTAGGCCTGCCTGTGAATACCACACGCCATAGCGTTGCAGCTAGTGCAGTTATTTATGCAGGCGTGGATGATCGCAATCTTTCGTTTTCTGGCTTAAATCTTGCTTTATCTAATCCGGATACAGATTTACGCCTTTTTGGTAAACCCGAAGGTTTTAAACGTCGTCGCATGGGTGTTGCAACGGCACGTGCTGAAACAACCGATCAGGCACGTGAACTCGCACTACACACGGCGACTCAAGTCAGTGTTCAGCAAAACTAAACCTGTCACCTTATTTACGGACCCCTGTTCATGATCAATACCTCTCCACTGTTGAATTACGTTAAAAGTAACCATGACATTCAAGCGATCAATCAATGGCGCACCGATGTTGAAAAGCAGCTTCAGGAAGGTTTTGAAAATGGACAGTCGATTCGTGAAGTCATTTCGGCCCGATCCAATTTGATTGATGAAGCCTTACAGTTTCTCTGGAAACATGCCGAACTGGATCAGACCGATTTAGGCTTATTTGCTGTGGGCGGTTATGGTCGTCGGGAAATGTTGCCCTATTCCGATGTCGACATCATGATTTTATCGGAAGATGAAATCACCCCCGATCAGGAAAAACTGATTTCAACCTTTATCTCATCATTATGGGACGTGGGTAATTTCAAACCGGGCATTAGTGTACGCACCATTTCCCAATGTGTAGAACAGGCCACCAGTGATTTAACCGTTGCCACCGCCCTGATTGAGTCACGCCTGATTATTGGCAATCCACATTTGGCCAAATGGCCGCGTCGGATCGTGTCACAAACCTGGACAGATAAAACCTTTTTTGATGCCAAAATGGATGAGCAGGCACGACGCCATGCTCAGCATAACAATACTGAAAGCAATCTCGAACCGGATATTAAAAATGCCCCGGGCGGTATTCGCGACATCAACCAAATTGGCTGGATTGCAAAACGCCATTTCCGGGTCAACCGTATTTATGATCTGGTACATTTAGGTTTTATTTCAGATTTTGAACTCGGTGTTTTAGAAGAAGCAGAAAGTTTCTTGTGGGAAATTCGCCATCATTTACACCGCTTAACCAAACGCGATGAAAACCGTTTATTGTTCGATTATCAACGTGATATTGCAGCCCTGTTCGGCTACACCCGTGAAGAACATCATTCACAAAACTACCCAATCGAACAATTCATGAAGCGTTATTATCGTAGCGCGCAGCAAGTGTCCACACTGAATGAAATGCTGCTGGCTTATTTTAATGAATCGGTCATTACGCCACGTTTACCCAACTATGAGCGTAAAATTGAAGAAATTAACGCAAACTTCAAGCTGGTGGATGGCAAACTTGCAGTACAGCATCACAAAATTTTCTCGGAACGCCCAAGCGCAATTCTAGAAATCTTCTATTTACTGGCCAATCGTCCAGAAATTGAGGGTATTCGCGCACGTACCTTGCGTCTTCTGATCCTCGCTGCAAAACGCATTGATCAAAGCTATCGGGATAATCCTGAACATCAAGCCCTGTTTATGGCCATCATTCGCTCACCGCATCGTCTTTATGAGACGCTCGTTGCGATGAAACGATATAGTGTTCTGGGTAATTATATTCCTGCATTTGGCCAGATTATGGGTCTGATGCAATATGACCTGTTCCATATTTATACTGTAGATGCGCATACCTTATTGTTACTGCGCAATTTAAACCGCTTTAAAGAACCCGAATTTGCCAAAGATTTCCCTGTGGTCAGTTCAGTGTTCCAGCGTCTGGCACGTCGCGATATTGTCTATTTGGCCGCTTTATTCCATGACATTGCCAAAGGTCGTGGCGGCGATCACAGTGAATTGGGTGCAGAAGATGCGATCAAGTTCTGTCGCAAACATGGCTTTACCGAGCGTGAATGTAATCTGGTTGCATGGCTGATTCAAAGTCATTTGCTCATGTCCATGACTGCGCAGAAAAAAGATATTTCCGATCCAGACGTGGTTCAAGCCTTCGCTGAAAAACTGGGTGATATGGAACATCTGGATTATCTGTACACACTAACCGTTGCGGATATTAACGCGACCAATCCGAAGCTCTGGAATACATGGCGTTCATCGCTCATGCGCCAGCTGTATACCCATGCCCGTGATGTGATTCGTACCGGTCTTGGGCGCCCTGTCGATTATCAAATGCTGATTGAAGACACCAAATTTGCTGCCAGTGAACTGCTGGTCAATGACTTCTCTCTCTATGATGTCGAAACCATTTGGCAGGAACTGGGCGATGAATATTTCATTAAAGAATCAGCCGATGAAATTGCCTGGCATACCCGTGCCATCTTGCAGCATGGCAACAATACTGAACCTTTGGTGTTAATGCGTGCCCATCGTCAATTTGCCCAGGATGCAGTGCAGATCTTTATTTACACTCAAGATCAGCCCAATTTATTTGCCACCACCGTTGCTGTATTTGACCGGATGAATCTGGATGTTCAAGATGCGCGAATTATTACTGCATCTACTGCATTTAGTCTGGATACCTATGTCGTGCTTGACCGTTTCGGTACCTTGCTGACCGACCCTGAACGCGAAGAAACCGTAATTGAAGCTTTGGTCAAAGCCCTCAGTCAATCAGATAAATATCCAGGTTTAATGCAACGTCGTATTCCACGCCAGTTACGCCATTTCGATATTGAAAATACCGTCGACATCACCCTGAATGCCGCGCTACAGCAAAACATGGTTGAAATAGCAACACTTGACCATCCGGGTTTACTGGCCAAAATAGGCGGTTTATTTATGATGCAAGGTTTGGATATTCTCTCTGCTAGAATTGCAACGCTGGGGGAACGCGCAGAAGACATTTTCTTTGTCACTAAAAAAGATGGCATTCCAATGTCCGATTCAGAAGCTGCAACTTTTGCTGTGCAATTAAAATCAGCACTCGATGAAGCCTCGAATCAAGTCTCTGGCCAACATTAACTTAAATTAAGCGGTATCGATTTCATGAACTCAAGTTTGTCATTATTGCACCCCTATCCTTTTGAAAAGTTAAATAAACTTTTTCAGGATATTCAACCTGCAGATTTACCACTCATTCCATTATCGATTGGTGAACCGAAGCATCCTGCGCCAGAGTTTGTAAAACAGGCAATTATTGACAACTTCAAGCATTTATCGACTTATCCAAATAGCAAAGGTTTACCTGAACTGCGCCAAAGCATTGCCAACTGGCTGACACGTCGTTTCAAGCTGAACAGTATGAGTGCTGAAAGCAATGTTCTTCCGGTTTCAGGAACACGTGAAGCGATCTTCTCTTTTGTTCAGGCTTTGGTGAACCGTGAAGATGCGCCGTATGTGGTGATGCCAAATCCGTTTTATCAAATTTATGAAGGTGCAACTTTGCTTGCCGGTGCAAAACCGTATTTCATTAACTGTACTGAAGAAAATAATTACCTCGGTGATTTTGATGCCGTTCCTGCTGAAGTCTGGAAAAAAACAGCATTACTCTTTGTCTGCACACCAGGCAATCCAACTGGTGCAGTATTGTCTAAACAACAGTTCAAGAAATTGATTGAACTTTCAGACAAATACGACTTTGTCATTGCGTCGGATGAATGTTATTCAGAACTCTGGTTTGATGAAGCACCCGTGGGCTTACTAGAAGTCTGTGCTGAAATTGGACGCGATGACTATAAAAATTGTGTTGTGTTCCATTCACTTTCTAAGCGCTCAAACTTGCCGGGTATGCGTTCAGGCTTTGTCGCTGGCGATGCAGCCTTACTTAAGCCCTATTTGCAATATCGTACTTACCACGGTGCAGCGATGCCGGTGCAACATCAGCTGGCATCAATTGCCGCTTGGGACGATGAAGCACATGTGGAAGATAACCGTAAACTTTATCGTGCCAAGTTTGATCTGTTCCAAAAAGAGCTGGGTCAGTTATTGCCACTCAAAAAACCGGATGCAGGTTTTTATTACTGGTTGAAAGTCGACAATGACGAAGCATTTGCCAAAATTCTGATGGAAAAAGCGCATATTAAAGTGCTTCCTGGACGTTACCTGTCGCGTGATACCGAACAAGGCAATCCGGGTAAAAACCATGTACGTTTAGCCTTGGTGGCAGATATTGCGCAGTGTGAAGAAGCAATTCAGCGTCTGAAAGCCATTCTCTAATCTATTAAGTAATAATCTGATTCACAATAATCCACTGTTTTCACAGTGGTTTATTTATTTCAAGCTCATGAATTAAAGTGTAAGTGATATTCCGGTCAACCATTGGGATAGATTCAAGTTTTGCCCGCATTACTGCATCAATCACTTTAGCATCTAATCCTTTTGAGCCTGTACTTTTTAATATTTCAACTTTGGCAATTATCCCGCTACTGGCTATCACGGTCATTTTCACTTTTACCGGTGATTGAGCAGCCTTTAATTCTGTTGCCGTGAAATTAAATTTTGGCGGAATTAACCAGTTAACCTCATAACTTTTATTCAGCAGTTTTGGATCAATCTTATAATCCAATGCTGAGGGCACATAGTTTTTTTGTGGCGTAGTTAAGCTTTGCAACAATGCATCAATTTTTTAATCATTTGCAAATACTGGGCTTGGCTCACAAGCCAATACTAGCGCAGTTAAACTGGGGGAAAATCGCTTTTTTGACATTTGACTACACAATATAAATGAATTAAGGGCGATCCATGGATCGCCCTATATATTTTTCCAGCTCAAAAAAATTACTTGGCTAAAGCAGCTTGCACTTCACTTTCCAGGTCTTCAGGTTTGGTGGTGGGTGCAAAACGGTTTACCACTTTGCCATCTTTACCAATCAGGAATTTGGTGAAATTCCATTTGATCCCATTACCTAGAATTCCTTTGCTGTTATTGGTCAAATAACGGAATAAAATGTGCGCTTCTGGACCCTTAACATCAACCTTTGAAAACATCGGAAAGGTTACGCCATAATTTTTTTGGCAGTAAGCCCCGATTTGATCATTGGATCCAGGATCTTGTCCGCCAAACTGATTACAGGGAAATCCCAAAACCTCCAAGCCTTGATCTTTGTATTTCTCATACAATTTTTCAAGACCTGCAAACTGGGGGGTAAAACCGCATTTACTGGCAGTATTTACAATCAATAAAACTTTGCCTTCATAATCAGCAAATGATTTATTTTTTCCATCTAACAACTCAGCCTCAAACTGATAAATGTTGGTCATGGATAGGTTTCCTCGTCATTTTTTTCTTGTGTTTTTAATTCTAATGAAGCCGAATTTACGCAATAGCGCAATCCTGTTGGCTGTGGACCATCTTCAAAAATATGGCCTAAATGTGCGTCACAATGATGACAAACAATTTCAGTTCTTACCATACCATGCGTTGTATCCTGATGTTCTTCAATTGCAGAATTATTTAAGGCTTTATAGAAGCTTGGCCAACCACAACCACTATCATATTTTGTCTCTGAGCTAAATAACGGCTCGCCACAACAACGACAGACATAAGTACCATCTTGTTTTGTGTTCCAGTATTTTCCTGTAAATGCTGGTTCTGTCCCCTTTTGTCGCGTAATGCGAAATTCATTTGGTGATAACTCTCTTTGCCATTCTCGGTCTGTTTTATTGAGTTTTCCCATGGCTACGCACCTTCTTTCTTGCTATTTAAAATAAAATAATCTTATATTTACGTCATTCATATTTAAATTTCTAGTCTTTCATTAACATTTTACAAAAGACCTATAATCCCCACAAAAAGCAAAAAGTAAGCAAATTTTAAAAAACAGAGTGAGCAACTTACTTAAGAAATGCTTTTTTGTGAGCAAATTTAGTGTTACTCTTTGTCATAAGCTTGCTCAGGATTAAAAAATGTCGCAAAAAAAGAGCGTTATTTTTAAAAATTTGCTTCCTGTGATTAAACAGTATCAACAGGCAGGATTTACGCACGAAAAAATTGTTGCTTTACTTCGGGATGAATACAATCTTGATTTAGTAACAACTGAGACATTTAAAAGTTATTTATATCGTTATGCAAAAGTGACCTCCACTCCTTCCGAGAACATTAAAATGCCGAACACTTTCCAAACCCCTCGCGAAATTAAAAAATCGTCTAAACTCGAGCATGTATGCTACGACATTCGCGGACCTGTGTTACGAGCGGCCAACGAAATGGAAGAAGCCGGTCACAAAATTATTAAACTTAATATCGGTAATCCCGCCTCATTCGGCTTTGAAGCGCCACAAGAAATTATTAATGATGTGGCTTTAAACTTACCCAATGCTGTGGGTTATACAGACTCGAAAGGGATTTTCCCTGCGCGTAAAGCGATTTGTCAGTATTACCAGCAAAAAGGCATTTTGAATATGCAGGTCAATGATGTGTATATCGGTAATGGCGTGTCTGAACTGATTGTCATGGCAATGCAAGGCTTGCTGGATGATGGCGATGAAATGCTGGTTCCAATGCCAGATTATCCATTATGGACAGCTGCGGTAAACTTGTCTGGTGGTACAGCGATTCACTATAAATGTGATGAAGAAAACTACTGGTATCCAGACATTGCGGATATGGAAAGCAAAATCACGCCAAATACCCGTGGTATCGTGATTATCAATCCAAACAACCCAACTGGTTCGGTTTATCCACGTCATGTGCTTGAACAAATTGTTGCTTTAGCGAAAAAATATGACCTGATTTTATTTGCTGACGAAATTTACGACAAAATTATTTACGATGGGATCGAGCACGTTTCTGTCGCTGCATTAGCGGGTGACCATTTATGCGTTTCATTCAATGGCTTGTCTAAAGCCTACCGTATTGCGGGTTACCGTTCAGGCTGGATGGCCATTACCGGTGATAAATCACGCGCAATGGACTACATTGAAGGTTTAGACATGTTGGCATCAATGCGTCTATGTGCCAACCATCAAGCGCAATATGCGATTCAAACCGCGTTAGGTGGTTATCAGTCGATTAATGACCTGATTCGTCCGGGTGGTCGTTTATATGAACAACGCAATATCGCTTGGGAAATGTTGAACGAAATTCCAGGTGTATCTTGTGTAAAACCTGAAGGTGCGATGTACTGTTTTCCTAAATTAGATCCAGAAGTATATCCAATTCAGGATGACGAAAAATTTATGCTCGACTTGTTGCGTGCTGAAAAAGTATTGCTGGTTCAAGGTACGGGATTTAACTGGCCAACTCCAGATCATTTCCGAGTGGTATTCTTGCCAGCTGAAAATGAATTACGTGAAGCGATTACCCGTTTAGGTCGCTTCCTGGCAAAAATGCGCTAAGTCATAGTTTCAAAAAAACCGCGTTTTATAACGCGGTTTTTTTATGCCTTCTGTTAGCCTTTGTTAATCTTTAAGCGGATTGCCATACTGTTTTAAATATTCAATGCCTAATTGCCTAGAACCCTGATCATTAATATGATTGCTGTCTTTATTGCGATATAAAGGCACATTGTTGATCATAATTTTACACACCTGCTGATTACAAATGGCTTTCGTTGGGTCAATAATTTTCAAGTCAGGATATTTCAGTTTTGCGTCTGCCACAATTCGATTAAATTGTTGCAACTGTTGCTCATAATTTTTTCGAGAAACAGTACATTGAGCATGCGTATTTAGAATTTCATTACGCAGATTACAATCTGCTGGCACTTTCTCTTGATCCAGTCGCGGCACATCATTGAGTAAAATGACTTGATCACTGGACTGATAGGCAATTTCCAGGGCTTTCATAAAACCAGTCCTGAATATCTCCTCATTTGAATGATGAATACCATCTTCTAGTTTCACCTCATGACCAAAATACGGCACATATGAACCCGCCAAGATAATCACTGGATAATGGGTTTTGGCAAGATGAGCAGTAATCGCATCATTGCGTAATTGAAATTTACTCAGTTCTTCCCAGCGATTAAAATTAGACTCGGAGCGCTGTACGCCCGGTAAATAGAACGTTGAACTTTGCGTGCTGTCATAGCCGCGTAAATTCGCATCTTTAGCCCATACATCCAGCATCGCGGTATAAGCGTTGGCATGAGAATCACCGATCAATAAAAAATCGATGTTGGGTTTAGCATCACCCAATACACAATCATCTGGGTCTGGTAAAGCTTTCGGGTCCGCAATATCCATACATTTATTTCGGATCACATGCGCATATGAATTAAGCGCCTGTTGCTTGATATAAACAGACTGCGGGAATCTGTCCGGAAAACCTTTATTTATATTGATGGTCTGGGCAATGGCAATAAAAATTATGGCTGGCACCAGAAAACCGATAATAATCACTTTGTAATTCGCTGCCATCACAAAACGTTTGCTCGGTTTTTCAATCAGTTGATAGGTTAAAAATGCCAGCATGATGGACAATAGTACAATCACCACCTGATTTTCAGCATTTAATGGCTGCATATAAATGCCGAATAACACGATAATCGGCCAGTGCCATAAATATAAGGGATAAGAAATTCTTCCAATCCAAGTACTTAAACGATTGCTCAGTAAAACATTGCTTGACGGTGAACATTGGCCCAGATAAATAATCAGTGCTGTCGCCAGACACGGTATAAGCGCCATTGCGCCAGGAAACGGCGTCTGTTTGTCAAAATACACGGCTGTCGCAAACAAGATAATTAAACTGACCCAAACCAGGCTTTGTAGCAGTTTTTTCGGCAGTTTGAGCTGTGGCAGAAAGCCAATCAACGCACCAATCAGCAACTCAAAAGCACGTACCGGCATACTGTAATAAGCCTTCTCTGCATTTTGCGTCAACTTGTGCTGGGCATAAAACAGTAAAATGACAATTAATGTGGTGATTACAGCCCAAGTATATTTACGTGACACCTTTCCAACAAACAGCAATAACAATAAAGGCCAGAAAATATAGAATTGTTCTTCTACCCCCAGCGACCATAGATGCAATAATGGTATACCTTCAGCACTTTGGCTAAAGTAATCTCCCACTTCATTGCGCATATAGATATTCGCCATGAGCAAGGTGGCATACATGACGCTGTCAAAATATTGGGTCAACTCACCCGGTAGCATGACTTGCCATGCAATGATACTGACGACACTGAGCACGGTAAAATAAGCAGGTGCTAGACGTACCACACGTTTCTTGTAAAAGCGTGCGATAGAAAATCGTTTGGATTGGATCTCATGGGTTAAAATGAGGGTAATTAAATAACCTGAAATTACAAAAAAGACATCAACACCAATATATCCTCCAGAAAAGAAAGATAATCCGATATGGTTAAAAATCACCAACAAGACAGCAATAGCTCTTAAGCCATCAATATCAGCGCGATATGGGAGATTCATAGTGGTGAGAAATACAATTAATTAGCGGCATTGTATGCCTTTAATGAAAAAATTCAATTTTCCAAATAAAGTAGTGCATGTAACACAGTTCTATAAAAGTAGGCTTAATGTTGCTTAATAATTCCTATCTGCCTATTTTTAAAATGCTTATTCCTTCTGATCCTATTTATTGTTCGGCACTTATGTTTTATGGTGTTGAATCAACAATAAATAACTGCAGGAATATGGATGTCCTCAAATAATATCAAGCTCAGTATTTTTTTATGCTTAAGCATGTGCTTGGGAATTGGCATTTTGCGTTTTTCATATACTGCGCTGTTGCCCAGTACACGTGAAGCATTTGACTGGTCAGTGGGTTTTGCCAGTCTTTTGGGCAGTGCCAATTTACTCGGCTATCTGATGGGTGCATTTTGGGCCATGAAACTCCCGCAAACTAAAATTATGACCCTATACATTCAGATTGCCGCCATCGCAGGTATGTTCAGTTTAATGTGCTGTGCTTTTGCAGATTTCCCTCAGGTTTGGTACATTTTCTGGCGTGTGATTTCGGGAATAAGTGGCGGATTATTGATGATCTTGTCACCTAGCGTGGTTGCACAATGCTGCGACATTCAGGACCGTTTTAAAATCAATTTTATTGGGTTTAGCGGTATTGGGCTTGGGGTTTTATTGGCTACGCTTTTCTTGCCTTATCTAGACCGGATTTCGATACAGACAGCCTGGCTGATTTTATGTGGATTCGCGCTTATTATTTGTATTTGCTTAAGTATTTTACTGCAACAATTTAAGCATCATTTGTCTGCACAATCGGCCCAAAGTCCAACCAAAGTAACACTTAATAACCTGTTTTATAGTTTGCTGATTGTGTACGCTTGCAGCGCATTTGCCTATATTCCCCATTCATTATTCTGGATTGACTATCTCGGCCATGAGCTGGGCCTAAATCTATTTTGGATTAATCTTAACTGGATACTCTATGGCTTAGGCAGTGCGCTTGGGGCTTTTTCAGCTTATCTACTGGTTAAAAGATTTGGAAATTTCAGTGCACTGAAAATGCTTTACAGCCTCTATATTCTGGCCATTTTTATTGCAGTTTTAAAGCTAAGCCCTTTTCTGACTTTTACTTCCTCTTTCCTTACAGGAATGCTCAATCCGGCCGTGGTTTTTTTAACGTCTTATACTATTTTACAGCTCTATGGCCTGGCTTATAAAAAACTCTGGAGTATTGCCACGCTGTGTTTTGCCTCGGTACAGTTGATTGGTGGCTTAAGTTTTAGCACACTGCAACATTTCGGGGTGACCTACCAGCAACAGTTTACTCTGGCCGCTCTGGTTTTATTATTGGGAACGTTACAATTGGTTTGGCATACCCGTTCAGGTCAATACAAAACCATTGAACAGATCAATTAAGCGATCACTTTTCAAGAAGATGGCACTAAATATGGATAAGGATTGATTGCCCCTTGCCCATTTAAATAGATGCCATAGTGCAAATGTGGCGGGGTATTTTTAGCATTGCCGGTATTTCCCACATAACCAATGACCTCACCGACTTCAATCCAGTCGCCTTCTTGAATCTGCTCAGCATAATCATCTAAATGTGCATAATAATGCCGGCTTAAATTTGGGCCTGTCACCCAAACAACTTTCCCGCCTAAATTATTCGTGCCAACCCGAGAGACAATTCCTTGTGTGGCACTGAGTACCGGTGTTCCTCGCTTGGCAAAAATATCAATCCCTTCATGCTGACGCCCTTCGCTACGCGCGGCCCCCCAGGTGTCATTAATCTGGCGAGGTTTAATATTTTCAACCGGCATTGCAAGTTGTGCAGGTAACTCCATTTTTTGTAATTGCATATATAAAATGGGATAACGCATGCCTACTGCTTCACCAGATGGCGGCGGCTGACAACCTGAAAGCAGCATAAATGCAATCATTAAACTGAAGCAGAAAATCTTTGTGAACATTTTTTGATGCTGATGCATTAATTTCAAAAATTAAAATAATTTAATCCATTTCATCTTAAATTTTTAGTTCTATTGAATGAAATATGATTTCTGTAAATATAAAAAACCTGCAAAGAGTGGCTAATGCTGATCAGTTAAGGGGGTTGACCATAAACTTCTTAGCTTTTGGATTATTCACAGCAGAGTCTTATTTTTTAAAAATCAAATATTTTGAGTTCGACAGTTCTTTGTTTGGCCAAATGAGAAGCGAAGCTTCGCAAGAAAAGCATCTTACAAAGACTTTAAATAATTTATTTAAAGTCTTTTCATCGCAAAACTCGTCCACTACCACCGAGTAGGAAATTCAGCGCAGAAACAGTAACTTTTAATCTTGCGGTGCAATGCACCTCATGCCTCAAATAGTTGCGAATGATGTTCCGCGTATCAAAAACATGATGACTTCAAAATAGAAAATGCCAGCCAACTTCTTAACTGACTGGCATTACGAAACGAGTGACAGGATTTTCTAATACAAGGTTTAAGTTCCAGACTTATTCCATATTTTCAATAACTGCTTGACCAAATTCCGAACAACGTAACAAAGTTGCGTCAGGCATTAAACGCTCGAAGTCATAGGTAACCGTTTTTGCCGCAATCGCACCAGACACCCCTTTGATAATCAAGTCGGCCGCTTCAGTCCAGCCCATGTCACGAAGCATCATTTCAGCAGACAGGATAATTGAACCCGGGTTTACTTTGTCTTGGCCTGCATATTTAGGTGCAGTTCCGTGAGTGGCTTCGTACATCTGGATTGCACCACCGATGTTTGCACCCGGAGCAATCCCAATACCACCCACTTCAGCTGCAAGTGCATCAGAAATGTAGTCACCGTTCAGGTTCAGCGTCGCGATGACTGAATATTCGGAAGGACGCATCAGGATTTGTTGCAAGAACGCATCAGCAATCACATCTTTAATGATAATGTCTTTGCCATTTTTAGGATTCTTGATGCGTACCCATGGGCCACCATCAAGCAGCTCACCACCAAAACGTTCAAGCGCGACTTCATAGCCCCATTCCTTGAACGCACCTTCGGTATACTTCATGATGTTGCCTTTGTGCACGAGAGTCACGCTAGGCTTGTGGTTGTCAATCGCGAATTGAATTGCCTTACGAACCAGACGTTGCGTGCCTTCTTTCGATACCGGCTTAATCCCAATCCCGCAGTTTTCTTCGAAACGGATTTTAGTCACACCCATTTCTTCTTTTAGAAATTTGATGACTTTTTTAGCTTCGGGTGAATCCGCTTTCCACTCGATTCCGGCATAGATATCTTCAGAGTTTTCACGGAAGATCACCATATCAGTCAGTTCAGGATGTTGAACTGGAGAAGGCACACCTTCGAACCAGCGCACTGGACGAACACAGACATACAGGTCCAATTCTTGACGTAAAGCGACATTGAGAGAACGGATTCCACCGCCAACTGGTGTTGTTAATGGACCTTTAATAGAAACAACAAATTCACGCAGTGCTTCAAATGTTTCTTCCGGCATGTAAGTACCATAGATTTTTTCCGCTTTTTCGCCGCAATAAACTTCCATCCATTCGATTGAGCGTTTGCCACCGTAAGCTTTTAGAACTGCAGCATCAACCACTGCTTTCATTGCCGGTGTAATATCCACACCAATACCATCGCCTTCAATGAAGGGAATGATGGGATTGTTAGGAACGTTCAGTGACAAGTCTGCCTTTACGGTAATTTTGCTACCATCCACAGGTACTATGATCTTCTGATAACCCATTGTACTTGTTCTCCCTATTGTTATTCTCTCTGGCGAATCTATAAAATAATTGCCAATATGCAATACTTTCAACTTATCTTCACACAGATTACTTTAATCGAATTTACATGGTTCCGAGATTTATAGGGAAAATAATGCCATTTCTGCACAAAATGAAACTTAACGCTCCAGTATTGATCATTCTCAAAGTCATCCTTTTCTATAAAAATCATCATTTTTAATTATTCTTAAGTTTTAATTCTTTAGCAATCTACCTTTATCTACTCAACATAAACTATAACTGTATATGACCATAATTCTAATCATTTCTAATCTTTTTCAATCTATTCGCATTGGATGTAAAACGGCGATCTTCAAAATAATGTAGATAAAGCAAGGTAGATTTTAGCGATGTTGATATAAATCTAGCCGCCATCAGTCAAAATTGCTGGATCATTTTCTACCACAGTCCAGTCAGGTTAATACTGAAGCAATCCAAAACCTCAATACTATTATCACCTCAATACTATTATCCGAAGATACAGGAATTTCAATGCTATAAGCCTTATACGGTACAACGCATTTATATGGGCATTTTTTGTTGTTAATCTCTACGGTGGTAAGCCTAAAACTGCTGCTATATAAGATTTTTATTACCTCCATTTCACAGACAATAAAAAGCCCAATATTGAATTGGGCTTATGTTCTACACCATTGATTTACTCTTCATCTTCGATGAGTTCGCCCTCTTCAGGGCGATTAGGATGTCCCTCATCATCAGCAGGATCAACACTTGAACCGTCTTTGGTAATCGTGTTGTACATCTCATCCTCTTTCTTATCATCGATAAATTCTTCATCCTCAAGATCTAGAGGCTCTTCATCATCATCGAAATCCAAGGGCTTTTCATCATCTATCATCGCGATCCATCACTTATTTAACCAAGAAAGTATTATGGTTAAACACTTGACCGCGTTATTCAATAGTTAAGAATGATCATTTATGTAACTCGCACTTTAGAATAAATTGGCAAGCAGTAAAAACAGTCCAGATACTGGTATTTATTTAGATGTACCCACTACAGGTGACTTAGGTTCTAAAAATTTAAGTAAAAAACATCTAGGAAGTTGGATAGATTTAGGTGGAAAATATTATATTAAAATTCAATTTTAAAATTAATAAAAAGCCTACTTAACTCTCTCAACTTAAGTAGGCTTTTTAATTCACAATTTTCTAATTTTTGTTTTCAAGTTATTGGAATAAAAGAAAGATATCATTGAGAACCTCTTAAATAAGTAGGTTTTATACAACTGCTCTGTTTCCAAATGTTCCAATTAAGTTATATTTTTTAACAACTTGTCCAAATTTTAAACACTTAACAAGATCTATTGCAAATTAATAAGCAAGTTCCTTAATTAAATAATTTATATAACAGTTCGATTAAATTTAATTTTGCTTAAGCCATGAAATCTCTGAGTAAAGATTGTTTTATAATTTCATCAAAATTAGATTTTAACGAATTCTGCTGGTGAGTCTTCACGGTTTTATAACAATAGCTCGCTACTATACCTGCACTCAATAAGGCCAACATTTTCATTACTCACCTCACATTATTAAAATAAATATATGAATATTAAACTATCATTCAAATTTGTAGCTTTCCAAACCACTTTTGATTATTTTTTGTACGATATGTAAATCACTATATACAAAATTAAAGCTTCATTCTTGAATGCACGAATGTTATTTATCGCAGTCTTTTGGATTTCAGAAGCCACAATGAGCAACCTGTGCCGGGAGTGAAGTCGCATCTGATTGCCAAAATTTAAAGGAGATTTCCTAAGTGGGAATTGATCATAAAATTCTAGCGAAAGCGTTTATGCAGTGACTAGCAATGGTAAAAGAAAAATTCTATAGCATAAGGATCTCTGGAAATACTAAGCAGGCTATTCAACTTTCGGAAAAAATGGTCTCCAGTATTCATCAGAGGTCAAGAATAAAGTTGAAGAACACAAAACATAATCTGATATGATAGCCCACACATAGTGGGCTTTTCTTTACCACTTTTTACCCCACACCTCCCAAAGCGGGTAACTAAACGGGTAACTTGAAAACCACAACAGAATATATTTAGTCTTTTTAGTAGGTTACAGTGAAAATAGTTATTCTTAATAAACCTTATGACGTTCTCTCCCAGTTCCGTGCCGATGAGAAACATCAAACCATGGCTGATTTTACTCAAGACCCTGATCTTCGTATCGCAGGTCGTCTTGATCTAGACTCAGAAGGCTTGATGTTTTTAACCGATCATGGTGGTTTGAACCAGTTCATTACCAACCCTGCCAGCAAAAAGTTTAAAACTTATGTGGTACAGGTCGATGGTGACATTACCGAAGAAGCTTTAGAGCAACTTCGTAAAGGCGTTGAGCTTAAAGATGGCATCACCCTGCCGGCTCAAGCAAAAAAAATTGATGAGCCAGATTGGTTATGGGAACGTACCCCACCTGTACGTTTCCGTGCTAGTGTTCCAACTTCATGGGTAGAAATTCAAATTTGTGAAGGTCGTAACCGTCAGGTTCGCCGTATGACTTCTGCAGTCGGTTTTCCAACCTTACGTTTGATTCGTACTCAAATTGGTACCATTAGTATTGTAAAACTTGGCTTACAGCCTGGTGAGCAAGTCGAGATCGAACCTTTACTTTACCCAGACTTTAAAGACGTTCCTGCAGAGAAGCCGTATGAAGGTCGTTCTTTTGCGAAAAAGACTCCGACCAAGAAACAGCATTTTTCTGTGGCTAAAGATAAAGCACGTGAAGAAAAAGGCGAAGCGCCATTCAAAGGCAAGAAAAGAGCTAGCGGTGGTACAACGCGTATTTGGCAAATGGATGATGCGGATAAGCCACGTCGTAAAACCAATGGTACGACACGCCCGAATACTAAAGCACCGCGTAGTCGTGGACGTAGTAACGGTCGTTAAGATTTAGTTTAAATAAGTTCCTGATTTAAAGGTTTGCTTATTAAAAGGAATGTTCGTGTCCTAGACGTTAGGGACGAAAAAAAGCCGGTGCATATGCACCGGCTTTTCTTTGCATTACCGGCTAAGTCGCCGGCTTTGCATTAAATTAAGCTTAAACAGCAGCAAGCACTGTATTCAACGTCGCACTTGGACGCATCACAGCATTTACTTTCTCTTGATCAAGGGCGTAATAACCACCGATATCAGCAGCTTTACCTTGAACGGAAGCAAGTTCAGCAACGATCTTGTCTTCGTTTTCAGCCAATGCTTTAGCAAGCGGAGCGAACTTCGCTTTAAGCTCAGCATTTTCGTCTTGCTGAGCCAATGCTTCAGCCCAGTATTTCGCTAAGTAGAAGTGGCTGCCACGGTTATCAATCTCGCCAGTACGACGTGATGGTGACTTGTCATTGTCGAGCAATTTGCCAGTCGCTTGGTCTAATGTCTTAGCCAATAACTTCGCAGCAGCATTGTCTTCTTTGATGCCCATTTCTTCTAGAGAAATAGCAAGCGCCATGAACTCACCCAGTGAATCCCAACGTAAGTGGTTTTCTTCAACCAACTGCTGTACGTGTTTAGGAGCAGAACCGCCTGCACCTGTTTCGTACATGCCACCACCCGCCATTAACGGCACGATCGAAAGCATTTTCGCTGAAGTACCCAATTCCATGATTGGGAACAAGTCAGTCAGGTAGTCACGTAGGATGTTACCTGTTACAGAGATGGTATCTAGGCCACGAGCAACACGTTCAAGTGTGTAACGCATTGCACGGACTTGTGACATGATCTGGATATCAAGACCAGTCGTGTCGTGATCTTTCAAGTATTTTTCAACTTTCTTGATCAATTCGTTTTCGTGTGGACGGTACGGGTCAAGCCAGAAGATCGCAGGCATGCCAGAGTTACGCGCGCGAGTTACCGCAAGTTTCACCCAGTCACGGATTGGAGCGTCTTTCACCTGACACATACGCCAGATATCACCTTGCTCAACGTTTTGCGACATCAACACTTCACCCGTTTCAAGATCAGTGATGTTGGCAATACCCGCTTCAGGAATTTCGAAAGTTTTATCGTGTGAACCGTATTCTTCCGCTTTTTGCGCCATCAAGCCAACGTTAGGTACAGTACCCATCGTTTTTGGATCGAAGTTGCCATTCCACTTACAGAAATTAATCATTTCTTGGTAGATACGTGCGAAAGTCGATTCAGGCATTACAGCTTTACAGTCGTAAGGTTTGCCGTCAGCACCCCACATTTTACCGCCACCACGAATCATTGCAGGCATAGAAGCATCTACAATCACGTCGTTTGGTGAATGGAAGTTAGTGATGCCTTTTGCAGAATCAACCATCGCAAGCGCTGGACGGTGTTCTTGACATGCATGTAAATCAGCAATGATTTCTTCACGTACAGACGTTGGTAAAGTTTCCAGTTTCTCGTAAAGACTCGCCATACCGTTATTGATGTTGACACCTAACTCATCAAATAACTTGCCATGCTTCTCAAATGCGTCTTTATAATAAATTTTCACACAGTGACCGAATACGATCGGGTGTGAAACTTTCATCATGGTTGCTTTAACGTGTAAAGAGAACAAAATGCCTGCTTCACGACAGTCTTCAAGTTCTTTCTCGTAGAAGTCGCAAAGTGCTTTTTTGCTCATGAACATTGAGTCGATGATTTCGCCATCTTTCAATGCTACTTTTGGTTTAAGAACAATGGTTTCGCCACTTTTTGTGATCAATTCCATCTTCACGTCACGCGCGCGGTCAAGTGTCATTGACTTTTCGCCGTGGTAGAAGTCACCTTCATTCATGTGCGAAACGTGAGTTTGTGACCACTGTTTCCACTCGCTCATTGAATGCGGGTGCTTCTTAACGTAGTTTTTCACTGCAGCAGGCGCACGACGGTCAGAGTTACCTTCACGTAATACTGGGTTTACAGCAGAGCCTAAGCACTTGCCATAACGAACCTTGATTGACTTTTCTTCTTCAGTGGTTGGGTTTTCCGGATAATCCGGGATTGCATAGCCTTTCGACTGAAGTTCTTTAATACACGCTGTTAGCTGACCAACAGAGGCACTGATATTTGGAAGTTTGATAATGTTGGTATCTGGATCTTGTGTAAGATGACCTAGCTCCGCGAGGATATCGGGAACTTTCTGCTCTTCATTTAGGCAGTCTGAAAATTCTGCGAGCACGCGAACGGCTACAGAGATGTCACTTTTGACAATCTCGATGCCGGCCGGCTTAGTAAAGGTCTCAATGATCGGCAGCAGCGAATAAGTCGCCAACAATGGCGCCTCGTCAGTCAGAGTGTAAATGATAGTTGACTTTCCACCAGCCATATATAGCCCCTTGCGTTGGATTGAGTTTTGAGAACCGAGCTTTTGGCCCAGCTCTGCGAACCGGTTTGCTTAAATAAAACATCGAAAGTATCGGTGCTCATTACACCTCAGCTAAACAACAATATCTTTTCATATTGCTTCTTGGCTGAAAATTCGTATATATCGGTGTTGTTCACCAATGTTTCTATTCTACTTGAAATTTCGACTTTTTTCGAATATGAGCAGCCTTAGCCAGTCTTTGCGACTACATTTGCACACCTAATTGCATGTTCGACAATTTAGAACCAAAACAAGATATAAATTATACTTATCAAATACTTAATTATTTTACACTTTGTCTTGGTGATTAAAATTTAAACTGTTCGATTTACTGTTTTACAACCCAATTACTTAAAACATGTTGGGTATCATGCAAATAAATCATTCATAAAGGAATACGATACAAATTTTGTCCGAATAAGTCGAAAAAGTTATCATTAGGAGCTAGACACTCCTCACTTAAGTTTTACTAAACTTTAAGGATTTTCGAGCGATAATCGCCAGCGGGACATTGTGGGAGAATTCAAGATATAAATGTTGTCCTTAAAGCTCGGTAAGGTGAGAAATGGGAGGAGTTAAATTGATTAACATTAAAAATGTATTGCTTACCCAAACCTAACCAACTCAATCAAAAGTAAATGGCACGACACGTCCAAATACTAAAGCGCATCGGGGACGTGGTCGGGGGTTAATTATTCGTTCTAAAAATAAAGCCTGCATAAGTGAGCTTTAGTTTAAAAAAGACATGACATCAACACTCACACTATCCATTGCACGTTTAGAAAGATTAAAATCATGATAATGAATATATTTAACCCCATATACATTCGTAAAGATTAATTTTAAAGGTATACAGACATCTCCACTATATTGAAGACTTCTGAATTCGTGTTCCTTTAGTTCAAATTTCAACTCAATTTCTTTATCTGTATCCAAAATTGAAGTATTGCATCTGTATATCTCTGCCTGATCATCTTTATCCACGAATCTTATATTTACAGCTTTCCACCCTATATTTTTTAATACAAAATGGATATGTGCAGCAGGTATCAATTCTATCTTTGGTGTTGAAAGCTCTTTGGTATATTCGTTTTTCGACAAGTATTTAGTTTGAAGAATTTGTAATATAGGTTTTATAGCATTGTTCATTGCTTCCATTTGAAATTTTATAGCTTCACTATTTAAATTATTCTGCTTCCCTTGTTGGACATAACCCAAGATCAACCAAAAGAAAGCCACAGGTGCAAATATTCCTGCCAGAAAATCACCCAATTCATTTAACGATGATGGTGATTCCAACCCTCCAAAAATCCAAAAGGCAACAATCACAGCCAACCAAACGACTGTAATTCCTATTCCCCAATTTAAACTTTTCTGATTCATATTTTCTAATAAAAAACCGACGCCTAAGCATCGGTTTTACATAACTTTAATAAAACTAGCAAATTAAGCCTTCAACCACTTCTCTGCTTTTGCCTGATCTTCAACTTTCAATTCAACAGTAGTCAAATCAATTGCCCCGCCTTGAACTTCAAACTGAATGAACTCATCACGGCGGAATGCATACACAGTGAAAGTACCTTCTTGTTTTGAATATTTCTCAAGAAGTTTTTCAGACGCCTTTAAGCCATCAATGGCAATAATCACATCATTGGCAGAAAGACCGGCTTTCGCTGCTGCACTGTCACGACGAACCTGCTGAATCACCACACCTTCAGGTTTATCTGCAACTTTTAGCCCGAATGGCAAAGCTTTTTCATTTTTCAATTCAAAACTTAGACCAAATTCAGGGAACAACTGATCCAGTGGCAATTCGTCTGTGGTGTTAATCAAATGATTAATTTGCTCAAGCCAGCTTTGACCCGTCAATTCCTGACACAAATCAAAAACGGTGCGTTCATTCACCTGAATGCCGTTTTGTGCATTTTCATACAGCTTACGCATTAACGCATCGAGGCTTGAACCTTTAAGACGCAATCCTAAATCCAGACACAACGCCACCAGACAACCTTTGTTGTAATAGCTTGTACCTGCATTATTCGAGTTCTCATCCTGACGGTAGAATTTCACCCATGCATCAAAACTTGATTCCGCCACGGTTTGAATCGCATGCCCCGGGTTTTGCAGGTAACGGTCAATCTGTGCTTTTAATAAAGCAATATACGATTCCTGATTGATCACACCGCTACGCAGCAAAATCAGGTCATCGTAATAAGAAGTAAAGCCTTCAAAGATCCAAAGCAGTGAGGTATAGCCTTCCCTGTTCAAATCGTAATTGACAAAGTTTTCAGGACGAATAAATTTCACCAGCCAAGAGTGGAAATATTCATGACTGCATAAACCCAAGAAACGCTGATAGTCTTTCGATGGTTCTTCTGGCTCATCCGCTTTTGGCAGGTCATCACGTGGCGTAATCAGGCTGGTGCTATTTGGATGTTCCAAACCACCATAACTATTGCCGGTTGCCATGGTCATAAAGGTATAGTTTTCAAATGGCGCTGAACCAAACATTGAAATTTCTGTGCTGCAGATTTTTTCAATGTCCTGCTGCATACGTTGTGCATTCATGGCATGTTTGCCCGAAACCACAAACTCATGAGGAATACCATTGGCTTCAAAACTAAAACGGGTTTGCTCTGCCAGTTCAAATGGCGAATCAATCAGCTGTGCATAGTTTTTGGCTTTTAAAGTATGACGACCTTTCACCAGGCTTTTATGTTCCAAACCTGTAGCCAACTGAAAATGTTTCAATTCTGGCGGTAAGAACACTTCAACCTCGATGGCTTTATCTTCCTGACCTTCCAGTCCCAGACAGGTACAGGCTGGATTCACGTATAAACGGGTTTGATCCACATATGCACCGCGAACAGACAGGTCATAGGCATAAACATCATATTCAACCGTAATCAGTTCATGATCGGTATTAAATAAACGCCATTTATTCTTTTCAAATTTTTGAATCTGTAGAATGCGGCCATCTTCATCATAGGCTTTGACCGCTTCAATATGTTTTGAAAATTCGCGAATCAAATAACTTCCCGGAATCCAGGTCGGTAGTGATAACACTTGGGTAGGGTCTGCTAAAAAGCGAACTGTCACGTGAACTAAATGCTGACGATAATCGTCAAATTCGATTTGATAATGCAACATAATGGGCAATACAAAATAAAAAAGGTATCTTGGCAATTAGCTTAGCATTTTTTTGTAAAGCAATGCGAACTGTCGCAATTGTCTACAATTCCGACTAGCCATAGTTAAAAAAAAGGCATAGCATGCCCAATATTTTTTGCGTTTTTAAAGTCAATGGATTGGCAAATAAAGGAACATCATTGAAAGCTGTCATCTACCTCCTCGCATCTCTTAGTTTATTGTGCTCCACGATAGTCAATGCCGCATTACTGAACCTTGTTCCGGAAAGCGTTGAAGCGCCGGCCTGGACCATTCTGGATACCCAATCCGGACAAGTCATTGCCGAGCACAATAGCCACGTGCAACGTGCACCCGCATCCATGACCAAAATGATGGTGGCTTATATAGCACTCAAAGAAATTGAAGCGGGTCGTTTAAAAAAGGATGAAATCATTACTGCAACCCCCGTGGTAAAAATGGTGCAGTGGGATGAATCACAGATGTACTTAAAAGAAGGTGAACAGATTTCCGTTGATCAGCTTCTGGCAGGTTTGATCGTAATGTCAGCCAATGATGCGGCCGTGACTTTAGCTGAACGTATTTCAGGTAATGTTCCAGCTTTCGTTGAACGCATGAATAAAGAGGCAAAAGCCTTGGAAATGAATGATACACATTTTGCTAATGCGCCTGGTATTACCATGCCAGATCATTTTTCCTCAGCACATGACATGGCTCTTCTGGGTCAGGCACTTGCATTACAGACCCCTGAATACTTGCATTATTCAGTGATGCCAAGTTTCAGTTATAACCAGCGTTTTCACCGTGCAACCAATCTGGCGCTTAAATTTGACCCAAGTGTGGATGGTTTAAAAACTGGCTTTACCAAAGCTGCCGGCTATAACCTGGCACTCACAGCGCACCGCTCTACCGGTAATCCGGCACTGCCGGAACGCCGTCTGATTGTGGTGGTCATGGGCACAAAAAATGCTTTAAAACGTGCTGAAGTTGCCCACACCCTGCTGAACATGGCTTATACCTATACCCGCAATGAAGTTGCGATTAAAGACAAGCAGCTGATTGCTGAATTACCGGTGATTAAATCGACGTTAAAAATGTTCAAACTGGAAACCAGCAAACCGCAGATTGTGACGACTTCTTTATATGACCAGCCTTATGCGATTGATCTGCAAACCTATGACACCGTGAACCAGCGCATTATGCTGAATACAGGCAATGGAACCATTCAGGTGATTAACCCATTACAAGAAACCAAAACCCACCTAAATGTCGAAATCAAAGAAAAATTCCTGACTGCCCCATTAGCTAAAGTCATGCAGCTGGCGACCGTGCAGGTTTATCAAAATAACCAGCTGATTCGAACCATTGACATTGAAAATGACGTGCAAATTGAAGAAGCCAATTTCTTCCAGAAAATTGCGATTTGGTTTAAACAGCTTTTCACTTTTTTTTCCAGTGATGAAGTCGAAGTTAAAACTTATCCTCTAGGCTAATTGCGTGACATTTCTTTATTTTATGTAAGCTGTATAACAATCTAAACAAAAGCAATGAATTGAAGATGGCATATTGATGCCATCTTCTTTTTTTCGTCTTTAAAATAACAAATAGGTCAAAAATGAGTAATCTACATAAAATTGTAATTGTGGGTGGTGGCGCAGGCGGTTTGGAACTGGCCACCCAACTGGGCAATACCTTAGGTAAAAGCAATAAAGCAAAAATCACCTTGGTTGACCAGAAACTCACCCATATCTGGAAACCGCTTTTACATGAAATTGCTGCGGGTACACTTAATCCACATACTGAAGAAACCAATTATTTCGCCCATGCCTCCAAACATCATTATGAGTTTGTCTTAGGCAACTTTACTGAAATTGATCAGACAGCCAAACAAATCACGCTTGAAGCAGCGCAGTTATCTAGACCCGATCAGATTCAAAAAAATATTCGTCTGGATTATGACACGCTGATTATTGCCGTGGGTTCGACATCGAATGACTTTAATACCGAAGGCGTGAAACAGCACTGTCATTTCCTCGACAGCCGAAAACAGGCCGATGTGTTTCAGCAAGATTTACTGCATTTATATTTAGAAGCACAAAACCATGAAACTACGCGTGCCTTGAATATCGCGATTATTGGTGCAGGCGCAACCGGGATCGAACTTGCAGCTGAGCTGTATCAAGCCAAACAGACATTCTTTAAATATGGCTTAAATAAAATTGACCCGAAAAATGTCAATATTACCGTGATTGAAGCTGCCGACCGTGTCTTGCCAGCGCTTTCCGAGACGATCGCCAAACATACCAGCCATCAATTAGAGCAATTTGGAATTAAGGTACTGACCAAACATCGGGTTGCAAAAGTCGATCAGGACAAAGTCTATTTTGCTGATGGAACATCAATTGAGGCAGAACTGAAAGTCTGGGCGGCAGGAATTAAAGCGCCTGCGGTGCTAGAACAATTAACCGGCTTTGAAAAAGACAATATTCAGCGCCTCAAAGTGTATGCAACACTGCAAACCCTATCCGATCCGAACGTTTTTGCTTTTGGCGACTGTGCCCATTGCCAGCCCGCTGCTGACGAAGCTGTACTCGGCCCGCGCGCTCAAGTGGCTAGCCAGCAAGCCAGTTTTCTGGTGGATGCCATGAAAGCCCGGATTCAAGGCAAACCACAGCCAATGTTCAAATTTTCCGACAAAGGCTCACTGGTGTCATTAAGCCACAATAAAGCCGTCGGCGAATTACTCGGACAAGTCAATGTGCAAGGTTTTATTGCGAAATCGATGTATATCTCTTTATATCGACTGCATCAAGCCGCTATTCATGGCTACCCCCATGCCGGCCTTTTGACCGCTAAGGATTTTGTCACAAGAAAAACAGGTCCAAAGATAAAATTGCATTGAAATTTTAAAAAGCGTCCCTATTATTAACCAAATGTCATTAAAAACGTAGAAAATGCAATTTTTTGATAAATATCATCTACAAAATCTGCTTTTCACTTTATGATGTCTCCTTTAAAAATTGAATGGATCAATAACATGACTGCTATTGCAAATGACCTCGTGGTTTCTTTCCACTACACGTTGACTAACGCAGAAGGCGAAACTCTCGACCAATCACAAGGTGAACCACTTGCATATTTGCACGGTGCAGGTAACATCATCCCTGGTTTAGAAAATGCTTTGGAAGGCAAAACTGTTGGTGAAAAATTCACAGTAAACGTTCCTGCTGCTGAAGGTTATGGCGAATACAACCCAGAACTAGTACAAGAAGTTCCTGCTCAAATGTTCCAAGGTGTAGATAACATCCAAGCGGGCATGCAGTTCCAAGCTCAAACTGATGACGGCGTTCAAATCGTGACTGTTAAAGCTGTTGAAGGCGACAACATTGTTGTTGATGCAAACTTCCCGCTTGCTGGTCAAGATTTAACTTTTGAAGTTGAAATCATTGAAATTCGTGAAGCTTCTGCTGAAGAATTAGAACACGGTCATGTACACGGCGCTGGTGGTCACCACCACTAAGATCGGTACAGATCAAAAAAAGGCAAAGTTTTTACTTTGCCTTTTTTATGGCTTCAAGACTATTCGTTTAAACAATATTTGTTGTTCAGTAAAGTTCAATAAAAATGCTGCGTCTCATATACGCAGCATTTTTATCATTTAAAGACTATAGATAATCGCCGGCACGTTCTGGCTGATACAACACTTTTTCAATCTTCACTTTCATTAAATGACCATCAGGCTGTGGCCATTCAATTTCCTGCCCTTCTGCCAAGCCCAAAATTGCTGCGCCTACCGGTGCAAGTACATTGACTTGTCCTTTTTCACCGCGAAAATCATGTGGATAAACCAGGGTAATATCCGTAGATTCGCGAGCTGGCGCAATAACAATACGCACACGCGCATTCATGGTCACTACATTTTCAGGGACGTCTTGGGGAGCAACAACATCAGCACGCGCAAGCTCATCTTCAAGATGTTGCATGGTTGGGCTCAGTTTAGATTGATGATCAAGCATGGTTTCTAAACGCTGAAGATCTTGTTGTGAAATAATAATTGTTGGTTTAGCCATTTACCTGATTCCTTTGAAAGAAAGATGTCATTACAGCAATAGCAAAATGAGTTATATCTTTTATGGAGTATTATTCTGTTATAGCAGAAATATGATATTTGAAAAATATGACTTTTGATCATATATAAAAAAAGCCCCCTTGAGGGGGCTTCTCAAGTTGTTCACTTATTTTGCGTAAACAGGAAATTTAGCACAGACAGTTGCAACTTTTTCTTTAACCTTCGCAATTACCGCTTCGTCGCCTTTGGCATCCAGGATGTCAGCGATCCAGCCAGCAAGTTCACGTACTTCAGCTTCACCAAAACCACGTGTTGTTACTGCTGGAGTACCAATACGGATACCAGAAGTCACAAACGGAGAGCGTGGATCGTTTGGTACAGAGTTTTTGTTCACAGTAATGTGAGCAGCACCTAACCAGGCATCCGCTTCTTTACCTGTAATGTCTTGTTTAATTAAAGACAATAGGAACAAGTGGTTTTCAGTACCACCAGAAACAACGTCATAACCACGTGCGATTAATACTTCAGCCATTGCTTTAGCATTTACCACAACTTGTTTTTGATATTCTTTGTATTCAGGCGCCATCGCTTCTTTAAAGCAGATTGCTTTAGCTGCAATAGCATGAACCAGTGGACCGCCTTGGTTACCTGGGAATACTGCAGATTGAAGTTTTTTCTCAATCTCTTCGTTTGCTTTAGCCAGGATTAAACCTGAACGTGGGCCACGAAGTGTTTTATGCGTAGTTGTTGTTGTAACGTCAGCAATTTGTACTGGGCTTGGGTAAACACCCGCAGCAACAAGACCTGCAACGTGAGCCATATCTACAAACAGGTAAGCGCCAACTTTGTCCGCGATTTCACGGAAACGTTGCCAATCTACAATTTGGCTATATGCAGAGAAACCAGCAACGATCATGCGTGGCTTGTGTTCTACAGCCAAACGTTCAACTTCTTCGTAATCGATCTCGCCAGTTTCAACATTTAAGCCGTACTGAACCGCGTTATATGTTTTACCAGAGAAGCTAACTTTAGCCCCGTGAGTCAAGTGACCACCGTGAGCCAAGCTCATACCCAAAACTGTATCGCCCGGGTTAAGAAGCGCTAGGTAAACAGCAGAGTTTGCTTGTGAACCAGCATGTGGCTGAACGTTAGCATAGTCAGCACCAAAGAGTTCTTTAGCACGGTCAATCGCCAATTGTTCGATGATGTCTACATATTCGCAACCGCCATAATAGCGTTTACCAGGGTAGCCTTCCGCATATTTGTTAGTGAGTTTTGAACCCTGAGCTTCCATAACTGCTGGAGAGCAATAGTTTTCAGAAGCGATTAGCTCGATGTGCACTTCTTGGCGCTCACCTTCAGCATCAATTGCTTTAGCTAATTCTGGGTCAAATTCAGAAATCGAGATATTGGCAAACATTAGCGAGGTCCTATAAATTAGGGCTTTTAAGCCGTGCTAAGATTGGCGCGTATTGTAGCATGAAGTTTATAAATATCGAGAATGAACTTTGCTCAGTTTTAAATAAAAATAGCTCATGTAAATATGAAACATGAGCTATTTAAGTCAAATCAAGTTATTGAATTGGCATTAAAGATTCAACATTCCTTATCCTTTATATAGCCAAGGTCAAATCTCGGCTGCTTTCTAAACAGAAACTCATCAAAAAGTTAAGGACTATTGTGCAAACAGAGTTTTAACATTGGCTACAAAACTGTCAAAGTTAGATGTATACACCGTACCATGGTCCCAGTCTGCATTGGTTATATATTGAATTTTCGTTCCTTTAGCTTCTGCATTTGCTTTCAGCAGATCAGTTGCTGCTTGAGGCACTGTCGGGTCATTTCCACCTTGATAAATAATAACTGGCTGACTTAGTTTTACTGTACCTGGCTGTGAATCTTTGGCTAAGAAGTTTTGAATCACCGGGATCAACATAAAGTTATCCTGATTTCGCCCATAACCATTCAAGGAACCCAAATGCTCAGGTAATGAAACATAATCCGTCATGCCTTTACCCAAAGCTGCCCCCACCAGATCTGAACATTCTATTTCTGCAATAGGTGCAATTTTTGCAGTATCTGCTTTAAAGACATCAGCATAACTGACCGAAATCTTATGCTCTTGCATTCCAGCAACAATCAAAGAAGTATATGTATCTAAAGACGCTAAAACAGGTATTTGTATATTTGTAGGCTGATCTTTCACCGCATTTTCACCTCCCTGCAATATTGCTGCAAGGTTTGATGCCGGTGCAATAGCAATCGTTCCCTTATAATCAAGCTTTGCTCTTGAAGCATACTGTGCTGCACCCAAAGCAGCGTGCCCGCCTTGAGAATGGCCAATCGTTACCCATTGTGGAGCAGCTTTTTTACCTTGCCGATTTAGGTACTCACGTGTTGCCACGACTGCATCAGTAATCGAATACGCTTCACTTTTTAAATGTAGGAACGGGTGATTGCCTGGTGAACCCAAACCTTCATAATCCGGGGCCACGACCACATAGCCTGCTGCAAGCAATTTTTGTAGAAGGTATTGAGTGCCCTTTAGGCCTTGCTGACTTGGTGCACATTTATCTGCTACCCCTGTAGTTCCATGTGCCCAAGCCACAATCGGCCAACCATTTGCAGGTTGTACAGTTGTTGGAACAAATACTAAAGCTGTTGCCATAACTTCTTTATTATCCACTCCTAGCATTTTATATGTCATCAGCTGGCTATCTGCAGCTACTTCCGGCATACCATCTCCAGTATAGGCTGTCACCTTCACTACAGGATCTTGGATATTATTGACCGGAATTCCATTATTTGGGCCATTGAAGACCGAATCGTTATCGTCACTTCCACATGCAGTTAAAAATAGGACAGAACTACTCATTAACACCGTAAGCAATGTTTTTTTCATGTTTGCATTTCCCTATACATTTTTTTGTTGTGATGATTCAAATATCATGTAGATAAGAACTATTACCTTTATTCTTGATTTTGAACAAGAGAATTTCCGACCAAATAAGCACAATAAAATTGAATAATTATTTATATAGTTTAAGTTATTGATTTATAAAATTATAATTCAGTCATGTTTACAAAAATTCAACACTTTTGATTGGGTGGAATATACAACTATTCATCTTATTATTCTTAAATTCTGTTTAGTTAATTTGAACAAGCATTAAAAAATAAAACTCATTAACTAAGTTCACATCGTTTTTAATTTTATTAATTGCTAACAGAATATTCATCAAACTTTATTTAAAATTATTATCAAATTTATAGTGCCCGCGTTCATAAACTCAATGAATTAAGCCGAAATCAAAGTGTATTTTTACGGTTGCTTAAACAGACATTTCGAGCGAGAAATTAAAACAAGACGATTTAAACATCATCTCTGGGCAGAAATAAGAAAGAATCGCTAAAAGTCACTGTTTTCGGTTTGTGTCAGTACATTTGAAAGTGTTAAATTTGTTCAAACTTCCGCTACAGTTATGGACCAGGTCATGCAAGCAATTATTCTCGATACAGAAACCCATACACTAAATGGACAGCCGATTGAGATTGCGTATGCCCCTGTTGAAATTAATGAAGGCAAACTGACCCTCGATAAGACCCAAATTTTTGACCAGCTTTATCGTGTAGATGAACCCATTTCTTATGCGGCGATGGCGGTACATCATATTTTAGAGTCTGAATTAGTCGACCAGCCTCACTATAAGACTTTCACCCTTCCAAATGAAACCATTTATATTATTGGTCACAATATTGATTACGATATTCGTGCACTTGAAAAATGTGGCGTAGATTGCAAAAACATTAAAGCCATTTGTACCCTTGCTCTTGCACGTTTAGTTTGGCCCGATGCTGAAGCACATAATATTTCCGCGCTCATTTATATGATTACCAAAGGCAGCGCAAAAGCCCGCGATATGATTAAAAAAGCACACCGTGCCGATATGGATATTATTTTAACGGCGAATATTTTGATGCATGAAATCCATCATCTAAAAATTAAAACCATTGAAGAACTTTATCAAGCATCTGAAGATGCGCGTATTCCACGTAGCATTAATTTTGGTAAACACCGTGGTACTACCATTGCGGATTTACCCGCAGATTATATGCAATGGCTGCTTCGTCAAGAAGACCTAGACCCTTACTTACGTAAGGCAATCGAAAATGCAAAGATCGTGACCTTATAATCTTTTGATTTGTAATATTTTTTACATATTATTGTCATTATGACTGAATATAATCTGCCTTAATTTATTTTGGAGCGTAAATTAAGGCATGTCTCAATATCACAAAACGCAATTAGGCCTTGAAAGTTTAAAACAACGTTCAATGGATTTGAATGCCCGGCAACGCCGACTGTTACTGCTCATTGGAACAGAAGATTTTAATCTTCTTAATGAACAGTTTAAACGTCGTATCGCATCTGCAGAATTGCTCCAACAATTGCTCGATATGGGTTTAATTACCTATTCTGCTATTGAGCAAACTCAAACCACAGTTTCTTCAGCTGAAATGAAGAGTGAAATTGAAACCAGCCTCCCGACTCAAACCCCAACAACACTTGCAGAGAAGTTTGCTGAACCGATTAGCACAACTGTTTTATCTCCCTCTCTTTCAAGCATCGTTGAACCTATTTCTCAACTGACAGCACCACAAAATGAAATAGAAGTGCGCTTAGACGCATTAAGCTTCGAAGAGGTAAAACAATTAATGGCACAGCGCCTACAACAAAACTGTGGCTTAATGGCAAAACAACTAATTAACCGTATTTTGCAAACTCAGGATTTACGCAATTTAAAACTGTGTCAGATGCAATGGATTACAGAATTACAAGAAAGTCGTATTTCCTCTCATGACTTGAATCAGTGTTTAAAGCAAATTAATTTTTCTCTACAAAAGCTCAATGCCTCATAAAATTTAAGAGGATTTTTCTGTTTTATGATTCATTTCAGGTCTTAGCTAAACTAGGGAATTTATTTTTTATTTAAAAAAAACAATAGGATTTAGATCAATACAATCAAATTATATAAGTTTCTAATCTGAAAAAACCTCGAAATACGACCTTTGCTTAATGGCGAATATTTTCTAAAAACTTCATATAGTAAGTATTTCAGGGGAATTCATTATGACGTCTCTACATTATTTAGAATTTCATTCAGCTGACAATCCCATGTACTTAAAAAAAGTTGGCAATTGGGTGCTGACATTTCTAAGTGCTACAGATGAATTGACCAACATCCAACTTGCCATTACCAGTGTATTGCCCCGCCAAGTGAGTGACAACCTGCAACCTGTGCGAGTCATTATTCATAACACAGAGGTCGAGAATCGCTGGCTGATCCAACAGATCGAATGTTATGACAGCGCACACGGTAAGGATGAACAATTTAGCTGTAATGATGAAATTGGAATTAAAGTCATTCAAAGCATTATTCAAGAATTTGATAAATATGATGTCGAAGTAAATTTATTATAAGTTTTAGCCCTTGGCTCACTTCGGTGGGCTTTTTTTTATTTATATCGTTATGTATTAATAGCACTTAAACAAATAGAAACCACCCATTTAAACTGAAACGTATTAAAAAACCCACCCTGTTAGGTGAGTTTTTTATTTTAGGGACTTACGATTTGAATAAACTATATATTTAACCATATTGGCATTACTCGACAATGCGATAAATGCTGTCCGAATTGCAACTCTCAAAAAGCAATTCAATACTCGGCAGAATAATTTCACCATTTATAACAATATGTTCAATTCTTTGAAATATTGATAGTTTATTCGAATCAGCATTTTCAGGAATAGCTCGAAGTGATGCATACACTTCATGTATTTTGCTAAACTGGTCTTTTACCTTCACCTCAATCATTTCATTCATAGGATTTCCCTTTTTATTTGATTTAATGACTCTTTTTATAGCATATGTTTTTTCATAGAGAGGACTTGCAAATGTTAGATTTTTTGGCAATGTAATTTTTTATATCCAGATATCGGAGATTTACTTTAAATCACGTAGACAAAAAAGTTAAAAGTCACTCGAAACAGTATCTCTTCCCTACTACACACTTAAACTGGTTAAAATTTCAATCATAAAAATATTTTTGATATAAAAATAAGAAAGCCCGCATTGCTGCGGGCTTTTATGTTGGAAGGCTAGTGCTGATTTCTTGTTCAACCCTAAGGTTGCAAACTCAACGAGCTGTCATTGATCCGTCCAACTACTTTGTAGCGTCATGTACGACCTACTGTAGTTTTACTATAAGCTGATACAATTTTTCTGGCAAGACTCGTTAACACTCTAAAATAATTGTATAAAAAAAATACAATTGATAATTCCAAATTTGAGTAGATCATTGCATGGATTAATCTATAGATCATTCTTCAGTTGAATCAAGTAAAATGGCACAGCATTTTTGACGAGTCTGACGCAATGTAATTTTATTGATTAGCTTGTTACCGAAGGCATTAAATAGATACTGGTATATAGTCATTAGATTTTGCAGTCGAAGCAGCAACAGATTCAGTTTTCTTAAATTTATGCGCTAATAGTTCAAAAGTTATTCAGTAAGTAAAGCGCGCTTTTCTTCTTAGACTTTGTGTTCAATTGCAGAGTCAATATTTTGAGCAATTAATTCTTTAAATTCTTCAAGCACACGGCGTGCATCTGCCAAATTAATAGTTGGATAAGCACCAATACCAATCGTTGATCTTTTTTATAATTGGACGTACATAATCGTAGCGTAAATAAGTGCCACCTTTTTTATCTATTAATAAGTATAAACCGACCACCTTCTGAGAACTTTATAGCTTTATCTGGTGCTTTCATGCTTTGAAATAGCTGATCTAATCTTTGAGTCGGTAAGATTTACGACGATTTTGGCTTCTTTACGATACATTTAAATTAGGTTTTTGGTATATACCGCATAAAATACCGTTATCTTTGCGGTAAAAGGTGAGAAACGATGAGAATCTATTTTTCTAGAAACTATTATATATCAATACTTTTGAGAAGATATGAGAACTTATGATTATTGAATTTGGTGCGCTCAGCGGGACTCGAACCCACGCCACAGGCTTCGGAGACCTGTACTCTATCCAGTTGAGCTATGAGCGCGCGTGCACATCATAACAAAAAAAACCATAAGGTAAAGCAACTATATAGAAGTCGTCATTTTTTGTGCTCAGACTTTAAACAATGTTCCATAAATGCAACATAGAATTCCTCCTTATTTACTTGGTTTATTAGCGAAGATCACTCACAATACTCATATTATTCACCATGTGAGAACTTCATGACTGATGCATTGACCTTGCGAGACGTATCTAAAACTTACCGAAATGGTTTTCAGGCACTGAAAGGTATCGATTTAACTGTACCTGAAGGTGAGTTTTATGCACTCCTCGGACCCAATGGCGCAGGTAAATCAACCACCATCAGTATCATTAGCTCACTCACCAAAAAAACCGCAGGTACGGTTGAGATTTTTGGCCATAATTTGGACACTCATCCTTCTGAAGCCAAGCAATGTTTAGGCGTTGTACCGCAAGAATTTAACTTTGGTCAATTTGAAAAAACCTTTGATATTTTAGTGACTCAAGCCGGTTATTACGGCATTCCAAAAAAAATTGCGGAACAACGGGCTGAGCAATACTTAGAAAAACTTGGTCTTTGGGATAAACGTGCCATTCAAGGACGTATGCTTTCTGGCGGGATGAAACGCCGTCTCATGATTGCCCGTGCC
The DNA here is from genome assembly GCF_004331155.1 of Acinetobacter terrestris. Classification (GTDB taxonomy): domain Bacteria; phylum Pseudomonadota; class Gammaproteobacteria; order Pseudomonadales; family Moraxellaceae; genus Acinetobacter; species Acinetobacter terrestris. The sequence continues at coordinate 13,872 of NZ_SJNZ01000016.1, read as the reverse complement.
ATGATGCATCAACCAAAACTGCTTATTCTGGATGAACCGACTGCGGGTGTAGACATTGAATTGCGCCGTTCAATGTGGGATTTTCTCACCGAAATGAATGAAAATGGCACATCTATTATTCTAACCACGCACTATTTAGAAGAAGCTGAAATGCTGTGTCGTCGGATCGCCATTATCGACCGTGGTGTGATTAAAGAAGATACCAGCATGAAATCTTTCTTGAATCAGCTGAGTGAAGAATCCTTTATTTTTGATTTGGTTGAACCGATTCAACCCATTAATATTGAAATTATTGGGGTGCGTTTTAATTTAATCGATCCTGTCACTTTAGAAGTCACCATGGACAAAGCACATACTGTGAATGAACTGTTCCAGCTTATGGAAGCCCAAGGCATTCAAGTCCGCAGTATGCGTAATAAATCGAATCGCTTAGAAGAACTGTTTGTGAAAATGGTCGAAAAAAATCTTGAAGGAGCTGCGCAATGAACTTCAATCAATTAAGTGTTGCGCTCTATACCTTAGTTCATAAAGAAGTGCGTCGTTTTATGCGCATTTGGCCACAAACCCTGTTACCGCCTGCCATCACCATGAGTTTGTACTTTGTGATTTTTGGTAATTTAGTCGGTTCACGCATTGGTCAAATGGGCGGTTTTAGCTATATGCAGTTTATTGTACCCGGCCTGATTATGATGGCGGTGATTACCAATAGTTATGCCAACGTATCATCCAGTTTCTTTAGCGCAAAATTCCAAAAAAGCATTGAAGAACTAATTATGAGTCCTGTGCCACTGCATATGATTCTTTGGGGCTATGTGATTGGTGGTGTGTGTCGTGGCGTCTTGGTCGGTATTATTGTGACAGCCATGAGCCTGTTCTTTACTGACTTATATATCACCAACTGGTTCGTGACTATATATACCGTTTTAATTACCTCATTATTATTTTCACTCGGTGGGTTAATTAATGCGGTTTATGCGAAATCTTTTGACGATATTTCAATTATTCCAACCTTTGTGCTGACTCCACTCACCTATTTAGGTGGTGTATTCTATGCCATTAGTGCTTTAAGTCCGTTCTGGCAAAATCTCTCTTTAATTAATCCGATCGTATATATGGTTAATGCCTTCCGTTTCGGCATTTTAGGTCATAGTGATGTCAATGTTTCCGTTTCATTGAGCGTCATTAGCTTATGTTGCGTTGCGCTTTATGGCATAGCTTACTATTTACTTTCTCGTGGTTCAGGAATGCGTGAATAATGAGTGTAGAACATTCTCTCTTAGGTAAAGACACCAATTATCCAACAGAATATCAACCCGATATTCTGTTTCCAATTGCGCGTGCCCAAGCACGTGAAAAATATGCCCATGTTGAAGGCATTCAGCAAGGTAAAGACTGGTGGCATGTTTTTGAAATTTCCTGGTTAAATGCAGCGGGCATTCCACAGGTCGCAATTGGCCGCATTACCCTACCGGCATCTTCACCTAACCTGATTGAGTCCAAATCACTCAAGCTCTACTTTAATAGTATGAACTTTAGCAAATTCGATTCAAAAGACGCTTTTATTGCCACGGTTGAAAAAGATTTATCCTTAGCGGCAGGTGCACCAATCAGCCTGACTTTATTTCAGGCTGATGATCTGGAGATTTCCAAACCTGAAGGTATCTGTATTGATGATCTAAGCCCTGAACGCTTAGAGAACCACCCAGATGCAACTTTATTAAAATTAGATCCAGAAAATAGTGACGAAGTTGAAATTCAGCTGTATTCACATTTATTACGCAGTAACTGCCCAGTCACTGGCCAGCCCGACTGGGGCACAGTTTTTATTCGATATCGGGGTAAAAAACCTTGTTATCGCAGCATTTTAGCTTATATTATTTCTTACCGTCAGCATAATGGCTTCCACGAACAATGCGTGGAACAGATGTTTGCCGACATCTGGCAGAACCTTGCGCCAGAAAAACTGATGGTTTATGCAACTTATACACGTCGTGGTGGATTAGACATCAACCCTTGCCGTGTATCGGATGCGACATGGATGCCTCGCCCCATTCGTTTGGCGCGACAATAAAATGAAGAACATTGAGGTTTTTTAACATGCCATTTTTTGGGTTTATTCCGTCTGCAGAATTATTAACAAGTATTCAAACCGCTCAGGAAAAGAAAAATTCGAGTGAACCGCTTTACCCTCTACGCGACAAAACAGCATTGCTGATTAATGAAGAAATCATTGACAGTATTTTGACTGAACTTGTGCGTCGTTTTCCGGCCAGTGATAAACGTGATACGGCTGAAAAACTTGCGGGTTATATCAAGTCAACCGTTGCTGTTTTATTGAAACAATTGATGGGTAAATCTTCAAATGATGTGGTCAAGCAATCAATTGAATTTTCTGAAAAAAGCTTATTTAAAGATGCGGAAGGCAACTTCCGTGTAGGCGAACTTTTAGATGCCAGTTTGGTGACCAATCTTAAACATAGCTATGCGGAAATTAAAGCCGGCAATGAAGTCAGTAAAGCAGCGCTCACTGAATCGTATAAGCAATTTGCTGAAGCGACTGTGCGTCATTTTATGAGTGACTTTAACAAGACCCTGGATTTAGGCATGATCAAGCGCAAAGCTGCCGATATAGGCTCTGCTGCAGTGATTAAAGCCGTGCATATTGCGGTGGATAAAATCATTCCAAATTTGAATAAAGCTGAGCTTCTGGCACTGGCGGAATATCACGACACCTTATTTCATGCTTAAATTTCACCCTTAAGCATTTAAAAAAATCGAAAACCTGGCAATCGCCGGGTTTTTTTATGGAAAAATCGTGCTATCAAACAATGAATAGAATAAATAGCGTTTTTATGGGTATCTATCTTGCGCAAATTTTACAGATGCGCTGTGTATACGATGATTTCAGAAACAGAATGTTTCTATCTTTCCCACCGCTACATTTACCTGTAAATTATTTCCATATAAAGTGATGAGGAAATTTAAATTCAGCCCAATTCTACTCTCTACACTGTTTTGTTCAGCGCAGAATTTTTTATCCACTTCATCTTTTTATCGCAATGATAATAAAGATAAAGCTTCTATGGATAAATTTGCGTTTAGTAGCGTCATATTCGAATTTTTAAATAAAAATAAAATGCAATAAGTCCGCGCTATCTTTCGCTTCCTTATGGAATTTTTTGTAGATTCGCTACAAAAACCAAGAAGCAAACATTATTTTGCGTCACAGCTCAATATCGGATGATTTGCCCGCAATAAACACCTGTTCCACCGGGGAATATATTCAGATGGTTATTTAATCAAATACCGCTTAAGAAAGCTAAATTGCTGCTAAATTCCTTACCTGATGCTTTGATAGGCCGTATCATTGCAAACGAGGTAAAAGAGCAGGCTTGATCGGCTAATTAAGCGTATCTTTTGTTTTTATCCTTGCACTTAAAACAGCAAAGTACAGCCCAAAGGACAAGTTTCAATTACGCTACCTTAGGCATGGCCTCACGATCTTTGTCTTTTTTTGTATATGTACGGGTTGATGCAGCCTCAGTCAATGCTATCTTAACCACTTGAAAAATTCCGTTACCTTTCATGAGATGGATTTTCAACCCTTATATTTGTAATGCGTGCTTTTAGCGTCGTGATGTCAATTTACACACACTGATTATGTTTTTGGAACTTTGAGTAATATGTTAAGTATCAACTTTTATAACAAAATTAAACGTCTTCCTTTACTTCTCGGTGCACTTTCTATCACCAGTTTTTGTCAGGCCAATGATTTTTACAATCAGCCTGCTTATAACAGCTTTAAACAAAAAACCATGCAGACTTATGGCTTAAGTGGCGAGCAAGTCGATTGGGCGATGAATGGCTCAAAAAATCTGCCGAATATTATTAATATTATGAATCGCCCGGGTGAAAGTAAGCCTTGGTATCAATATAAAACCAACTTTATGGCTGAAAGCACCATTCAGCGCGGGGTACGTTTTAAAAATCAGTATGCCGATACGTTAAACCGTGCTGAACAACAGTTTGGCGTGCCTCAATCGGTGATTTTAGGCATTTTAGGTGTAGAAACAGGTTTCGGTGCAAATAAAGGCAATTTTGTTACTCGTGATGCATTGGCCACTTTAGGTTTTGGTTACGAACGCCGTGCACAATATTTTCAAGATGAACTCTCTGCACTGATTGCATGGTCATATAAAGATGGCGTTCCGACCAATTCAGTGACAGGTTCTTATGCCGGTGCAATCGGCTACCCGCAATTTATGCCAAGTAACATTACCAAGCTCGGCGTTGACTATGATGCCGATGGGCATATTGACCTCAGAAATTCAGCGGTAGATGCGATTGGTTCGATTGCCAATTATCTGGCTCAATATGGCTGGCAACGTAATCAACCGATTGGCTTCTCAGCACGCTATACCGGAAACAATCCGGAATCGATTATCGCCAAAAACCTGGAACAACCTACTCCGTATGGAGTCTTAAAGAATCAAGGTGTTACACCAACAAATCCGATTGTAAAAATTGATGACCTGGATATGGTAAATATTATTCAGCTTCAAGACAGCTATGCACCAATTTACTATATTACTTACCCAAATTTTCAAGTGATTACGACATACAACAAGAGCCGTATGTATGCCACCGCTGTATGGCAATTAGGCACTGAAATCGCCAGTCGTTAAGACTGGCTTTTACCAAAAATAACTAAAGTCAAGCTTTTTTTGTGCAAAATGGCGCACAAAATAGGCATTTTAAATATGATGTTACAATATTGATTATTTTTTAACCGAAAAACGTTCTATTTCTGTCCTTTTTGTAATAATTTCAGTTAAAGAGTAGACAGCTTTAGCATGGCATGAATATTATCCATCTCGTCAAATGTAGTTGCAAAAGAGAATTAACAGACTTGATTACTTATATTTCAAGCTTTTAAATGAAATTAAGTCAACGGTCTTTAGGAGTTTAATAATGCATTCATCGGTTAAATATATTTTAGCTTTAACGACCGCTTTTGCCCTGAGTCAGTCTCAAGCGGAATTGGTTCAGTCATCATTCAATACTGATCATGACAACTCTCGCTTGGCCACACGTGTGCTCAATAAAGACGCTCAAAAGTTCAATTCACACTTCTCAAATTTAAATAGTCTTTCAATCACTGAGCGTTCTGGCGATAAAATCCGTCGTCAAACTATTGCAGCAAAAATTGAAATCCCTGAAGACGAGCCTTCAGTGATTGAAAAGCTAAACACTGTTGCATCAAATACAGTTCGCAAATTTAGCCAGACAGGTGCAGCATCTTGGTATGGTCGCCAGTTTCATGGTCGTAAAACAGCAAGTGGTGAAACATTCGATATGAATGGTCTTACTGCAGCTCACCGTAGCCTGCCATTGAACTGCTATATTCGTGTAACCAATAAAACCAATGGTAAAAGTGTTGTGGTAAAAGTGAATGATCGCGGTCCATTCCATGGCAACCGAGTTCTAGACTTGTCTTATGGCGCTGCGAAACAGTTGGGTATTACTAACGCAGGTACTGCGAAAGTAAATATCGAACGTGTGGATGGTCCAAATTCTTAAGATGATGCTCGCCTCCTAATACATTTGACTTAAAAGCCACGTAATGTGGCTTTTTTAATATCTATCAAAAAGCAGGCTTAATTCACCTACCCCCTGCTTTTGTTGCATAAGCCATCTCTCACTATAAAACACCTATACGCTATAACGCTTTTTTAGTTCACTTAAAAAGCTGCTTACAAATTGCGATAATTGAATTTTGACCCCCTCCTCGTTCTGGTTTATATTTTATTTAAACAAAAATAAGTCTATGCAACTTAAATCCAGCTGGAGTGGATGATGAAAACAATAAGCGAATGGTTAGATGAATATAGTGAGAGTCATCAAGACAAAACCAACAAAGCCATTCATTGGGTGTGTGTGCCTGCCATTCTTTTTTCAATCATTGGAATTCTTGCTCATTTCAGCGCATTACTCACGGCCCTGATCCTGGTCTTAACTTTTGTCTTTTATGCGCGTCTTGATCTGGTACTTGCGGTGGCAATGGCTGCTCTGCTCGCTGTAATGGCATGGCTTATTTTTATCTTGCCGGTGGGTGTTGGATTCTATATCGCAATTTTTATTTTGGCTTGGATCGGACAGTTTTATGGGCATAAAATCGAAGGAAAAAAGCCTTCTTTCCTTAAAGACCTCCAATTCCTTCTCATTGGCCCTGTATGGTGTATGAATGCCTATCTAGGTAAATTGATACCTAAATGGAAAAAACGTCAAAAATCGCAAATGACAGCAATTTAGACACCATTATCATTTTAGCCTTTCGAAGAACTTTTATTGATAGGTTCTTCCTTTATACTTCAACCAGCCGTCAGCATGACTTTTTTGTGGATCATGATGCGTCCAGTGAATTACACCACCCTGATCACTGTATTCATATTCACCATAAAATTGGACAATTTCACCCTTTTCCAAGCCATCCAGACGCGGGCTTAAGTCAATATTGTGAGCGACCAATACTGTTTGCCCATGCCCCAATTCCAGAATAAATTTTTGATGACGTGAACCATTATTATCGTCACGTAAAATTGCTTTCACTCGCCCACTTGATTGGACCTGAATATCACTTTTTTGTTGCTGAAATGCCCGCTGAATTTTTTCATCATCATTTTGAGTAGATGAAATTACTGATTTTGATTCTATAGGCTCTTTTTGATGTTCTGTTTTCGCTAAAATTTCAGTTTGTGGTTTTAAATTGCCGAATGGCTGATTTGAAGAATTCTGTTGTTCTTGTAAATCAATTCCGAAATAGGCGGCTATTAAGACAATAATAACTGCACCAATCCCCAGATTGGTTTTATTTGCCATTTTATTGTTCCTCAAAATTTAATTGTCTTCACATAAATCATCTTTATAAAAAAAGCCCCAAACGGGGCTTTTTTCGAAACAATTTAACTTAAAAAATTAAGCTAATATTATTTTGCAGCAGCTTGAGCAGCAGCAACTTCTTCAGCGAAGCTCATTTCTGCTTTTTTCTCAATACCTTCACCTACTTCGAAGCGAACGAATTGAGCAACTGTAGTACCAGTTGATTTAAGAACGTCAGCAACTTTCTTGTCGTTGTCGATTACGTACATTTGACGCTCTAGAACAACTTCGTTCAAGTATTTTTCAACTGAACCAGTAACCATTTTTTCAACGATGTTCGCTGGTTTACCAGATTCTAATGCTTTCGCTTCAGCAATTTCTTTTTCTTTAGCGATAAGATCAGCAGATACGCCTTCAGCATTTACAGCAACTGGGTTGAACGCAGCAACGTGCATTGCAATACCTTTACCAGTCGCAGCATCACCTGTGTAAGACACAACAACACCGATTTTTAAACCGTGTTTGTAAACTGCAAGGTTTTCGCCTTCAACAATTTTCGCACGACGAACTTGGATGTTTTCACCGATTTTTTGAACAAGAGCAATACGCGCTTCTTCAACAGTTTGGTCATCTTCAAGTTTCAATTCAGCAATTTTAGCAGCATCAGTTTCGTTTGCAGCAAGCGCAGCAGCAGCAACTTTAGCAGAAAAACCAGCAAAGTTTTCGTCTTTAGCAACGAAGTCAGTTTGGCAGTTTACTTCTAAAAGAAGCGCTTTGTTGCCTTCTTGAGCAATCGTGATCGCGCCATCAGCAGCAATATTACCTGCTTTTTTAGCAGCTTTTGCTTGACCTGATTTACGAAGGTTATCAATCGCTAATTCAACATCACCATTCGATTCTGTTAATGCTTTTTTGCATTCCATCATTGCAAGACCAGTACGGTCACGTAATTCTTTTACCATGCTCGCAGTAACTGCAGTCATGTTGTTCTCCTAAATACGGTAGAAAAATGAATCTGTTCAACAAAAACGGCCCAAAGTGTTCTCTGGGCCGTTCTGCTTTCTTGACGCTTAATTTGCCACCATTACATGTCGCAAAAATGACAACCTTGCGTCAAAACGCATTAAGCCTCTGGAGCTTCTTTAACTTCTTCAGCTTTCGCTTGAGCGTTTGCTTGTGATTGAGCGTATTCTTTACCAGCAAGAATCGCATCAGCCATAGCAGAAGCATAAAGTGTAACAGCACGGATTGCATCGTCATTACCCGGGATAACGTAGTCTACGTTGTCTGGGTTAGAGTTTGTATCAACGATACCGATTACAGGAATACCAAGGTTTTTAGCTTCTTTAATCGCGATTGATTCGTGGTCAACGTCAATTACGAATAATGCGTCAGGTAAACCACCCATGTTTTTAACGCCGCCTAAAGCACGTTCAAGTTTTTCCATCTCACGAGTACGCTCTAAAGCTTCACGTTTAGTAAGCTTAAGGAAAGTACCGTCTTGAGATTGAGTTTGAAGGTCTTTTAAACGGTTGATTGATTGACGAAGAGTTTTCCAGTTCGTCAACATACCACCTAACCAACGGTGATCAACATATGGTTGACCAGCGCGTTGCGCTTGTTCACGGATGATGTTAGATGCAGCACGTTTAGTACCAACGAACAATACTTTGTTCTTTTTGCTAGCAAGATTGTTAACAAAGTTCAAAGCATCATTTAACGCAGGAACAGTGTGTTCAAGGTTGATGATGTGAATTTTGTTACGCGCACCAAAGATGTATTCACGCATCTTTGGATTCCAGAAACGAGTTTGGTGACCAAAGTGCGCGCCAGCTTGAAGAAGGTCGCGCATGCTTACGTTGTAATCTGCCATTTTCTATACCTTAAAGTTTGGGTTAGGCCTCCATATATCCGCATTCTCCACTCTTTGCAGAGCACCCAGAGAAATGTGTCGATATATGTGCGGATTTTTTGCCCCATCGCACAAAGCCCGTGAAATTTATTCACGAAAAAGCATTTGATAAAATGGGCGGCTATTTATACCATAGTCACATACAAATTTCCAAAAGTTTTTAGAGATCATGAACAGTACTTACGAAGCTCCACGTCGACTCATTAAAACCCCTGACGAAATTGAAAAAATGCGTGTAGCGGGACGACTAGCAGCTGAAATTCTGGATATGATCAAACCGCATATTGTTCCGGGTGTGACGACCCTTGAGCTTGATACGATTTGTCATGACTATATTGTCAACAAACAGGATGCCATTCCAGCATGTTTAGGTTACGGTGCAGCGCCTGGCCGTCCTGCATTCCAGCATGTGATTTGTACATCTGTGAACCATGTGGTGTGCCACGGCATTCCATCTGACGCTAAAGTGTTAAAGAAAGGCGATATTTTAAATATTGATGTGACTGTCATTAAAGACGGTTACCACGGCGATACCAACATGATGTACATCGTCGGTGGTGAAACCTCCATTTTGGCTAACCGTCTATGTAAAGTAGCGCAAGAAGCCATGTACCGTGGTATAGCAACGGTTAAACCCGGTTCAACCATTGGTGACATTGGTAATGCCATTCAGAAATATGTTGAATCTGAGCGTTTCAGTGTGGTGCGTGAATATTGCGGTCATGGTATTGGCACTGTGTTCCATGACGAACCTCAAGTCCTTCATTACGGTCAACCAAATACCGGCATGGTGCTGGAAGAAGGGATGACTTTCACCATCGAACCGATGGTGAACGCTGGTGTTTGGCAAACTAAATTATTAGGTGACAAATGGACTGTAGTAACTAAAGATCATAAGTTATCTGCACAATATGAACACACTCTTTTAGTAACCAAAACAGGGGTTGAAGTACTCACTGCGCGTCCTGAAGAAGACTTATCTCGTTTCATGTAATTATTCTATTTAAATTGCATCGTAAAAATGGCTACTTCAATGTAGCCATTTTTATGTTTAAACTTTTTTATTTCATCCAGTCTTTTTATGCAGATTAAAGTTCTTTCTAAATATTCAATTTTTTAAGTTATTTTTTATTCTTATAAAAACATAAAATTGTCTCTATTAAAGCCAAAACCATTCAAACAATTATTCATAAAAATATATTTTTTACATATCGTATATTTCTTGCACCCCTTTCTCCTGTTTTTTAGGCTAAGATAGTGTGCTTTTTTATTTTTTAATCCCTATAAGAAGGAATACTGCCGTGGACGTACGTCTCTCTGATCGTGTCAATGCCATCAAACCGTCCCCTACACTTGCTGTTACCAATAAAGCTGCTGAACTTAAAGCTGCTGGTAAAAACGTAATTGGTTTGGGTGCAGGTGAACCAGATTTTGATACCCCGCAACACATCAAAGATGCAGCAATTACTGCGATTAACAACGGTTTTACCAAATATACCGCTGTTGACGGTACTCCAGGTCTTAAAAAAGCGATTATCGCGAAATTCAAACGCGATAATAACCTTGACTATGCAGCAAACCAGATTTTGGTTTCTTGCGGTGGTAAACAGTCATTCTTTAACTTGGCACTTGCCTTGTTAAACAAAGGTGATGAAGTGATCATCCCTGCGCCATACTGGGTCAGCTACCCTGACATGGTGATCATCGCTGAAGGTGTTCCAGTTGTAGTTAAATGTGGTGAAGAACAACGTTTCAAAATCACTCCTGCTCAACTAGAAGCTGCAATCACTGACAAAACCCGTTTAGTGGTGCTGAACAGCCCATCTAACCCTACCGGTATGATCTACACTAAAGCTGAATTAGAAGCTTTGGCTGCAGTTCTTCGTAAATACCCAGAAGTTATGGTTGCTTCAGATGACATGTACGAACCAATCCGTTGGGATGACGAGTTCTACAACATCGCAACTGTTGCTCCAGACCTTTATGACCGCGTAATCGTGCTGAACGGTGTATCTAAAGCGTATGCAATGACTGGCTGGCGTATTGGCTATGCAGCGGGTCCTGCTAAACTTATTGGCGCAATGAAAAAAATCCAGTCTCAATCAACTTCAAACCCAACTTCTATTTCACAAGTTGCTGCTGAAGCTGCGTTGAATGGTCCTCAAGACGTGCTTGAGCCTATGATTGAGGCATTTAAACGTCGTCACGACTTAGTGATGGATGGCTTAAATGCAATCAACGGTATTTCTTGCCTTCCTGCTGATGGCGCATTCTATGCCTATGCAAACATCAAACCATTGATTCGTGCAAAAGGTCTTAAATCTTGCACAGAATTCTCTGCATGGTTATTGGAAGAAACTGGTGTTGCGGTTGTTCCTGGCGATGCATTCGGTCTTGGCGGCTTCATGCGTATTTCTTATGCAACTGCTGACGAAGTGCTTGTAGATGCATTAGCTCGTATCAAAAAAGCTGCTGATTCAATCGAAGGCGTTGACGCTGCGATTGCTTCTATCGAAGCTGAAAAAGCTGCAAAATAATTTAAAGACTTTCTTCAGTCTTTAAGAAAAAACCCGCGTTAATCGCGGGTTTTTTTGTACTTATCAAATTCTTTCATTCAATGGGTTAATCAAATATTCTCATCATCAGCTTAAACGATCTCTTTCATATTTTTAGCCAATCTCCTTATCAGTGCTTAAATTTATATTTTTTATTGATTGCTATTAAATAGGGCGACAACCTCAGCTCCGGTCATTTTTTTGGTTTGATTATTGAATGAATAAAATGCCGGCCGATGATCCACATAAATCTCTAAATTGAAATTCAGATCCTCTGGCGGTTGCTCCAAAGTAAATACATTAATATTGGCAAATGAATGACCTTTACTGCGCCAGAAAATGAATGTGCCACACGCATGACAAAAGCCTCGCTCTCCCCATTCTGATGAGCTAAAAACGGATAAATGCTGCTGGTCGATAAAATTTATATTCTCTACGTCTACAGACATTAAGGGTCCAGCGGTTTGGCAGCGGCACATCAAACAATGGCAGGCAGCAACTTCATGGTTCCTGAGTTTTACTTCAAATTGAGTTGCACCGCATAAACATCTTGCTTTCATCAGCACTCCTGATTGGTTTTATTATTTTAATAGTTCTGCTTTAAGCTTAAGCAAAAGGCTCTGCATAATGCGATCATACAATTTTTAATTGATGATTCAATATCTACCCATCCATCTAGAATTTAAATTCCACTTTAAAACTTAAAACAACAAAGACAGGCAATGAATATTAACCATCTTTCAGGATTGCAGATTATGCAAGAGATGTGTAATGACAACCTGCCATGCCTTCTATGGCGGCAACCATTCCCATGTCAGCAATTGAAGTTGAACTTGGGCATATAACATTCTTGGTCAAAGCGAATGAACGTCATCTGAACCCTATGGGGAGGGTATATGGTGGCTTTGCTGCGACGTTTTTGGATTCAGTGAATGGCTGTGCTGTATTTCCCATGCTAGAGACCGGTCTAAGTTATACAACCATCGATCTAAATGTCAAAATGTGCCGTCCGATTCCCTTAAATACTGAACTTAAAGCCGTAGCCAAAACCATTAATATCAGTAAAAATTTGGGCATTGCCGAAGCTCAATTATGGGATTAAGACGGCAAACTTTATGCACATGCCACTGCAACGTGTATGATTATTCATTAATACGGAAGATGCAATTTAAATAATGATGGCATTTAAATAATGATGGCATTTAATAATAATGCTAAAGCTGAATAGAGCTTAAACCACGCCTTAAGTGGCCTTGAGCTCTTCGCATCTGATCATCATTAAACAGCAGACTTAAGTGATTTTGTTAACTCTGGGAAAGACACTTCCGGACGTGACGTTCCTCTATAAATACATAAATATTTAAATACGCTATCAAGCGATATAGCAAGTTTCTTCTGCTCCGATACCGACCACACTTTGGAATTATTGCGTCCAGACAAGGCACTGCCATTCAACTGGTATAAATACAGATCATGATCACGTTGCAAAGGTTGTTTACGGCCATTGGAATAACGATCTAGCAGCAATTGACAAGGTGAATTAATTAACCATTTGTCGCTAAACCAAAGCTGTAATAAGTCACCCAGATATAAGGCTTGAGTGCCGACAGGCCACACCTGGATATAAGCATCTTCAACCGCAGTCTGATAGCGCTCGGGATCTTGGATAATAGAAAGGTAGTTGTCTTGATAAAAAGATAAATTTGAAAAGATTTCGGCAATCGTCAGCGTATGCATTCGCTTTCTCCTGTTTAGCCATTTTAGTGCTGGCAAGTTGGTTTTAAATCCACACTGTTTGAACTTTCATTCAAACGCTCTGTTATGCATTCAATCTAACAAGCCGATTTTGGCTGTGCAAGTTTTTTTAATGTTTTTGATTTATTTGTCTAAATAAAAAGCATACAGCACAAAAATTAAGGAATCATGACACTTTTAGCTTGACCCTCTACAAAATCTCCTTATAATCGCAGGCAGATTCTCCAATAGCTCAGTCGGTAGAGCGACGGACTGTTAATCCGCAGGTCCCTGGTTCGAGCCCAGGTTGGAGAGCCAAATACGAAAAAGCCCGCAGCATTAAAGCGGGCTTTTTTTTGCCTAAATAATTCATAACAATTTAAGTCACCATAAAAACAATGATCTTAATTTTTTGTTTTTAAATTAAATCTGCAAATACCTGTCTGATATCAAGCTACGCTATTCATAGCCATAAATTTTTAAAGATAGAGAAAAATCATTTTGAAATAATAAATAAGCAATCAAAAAAAAGCGCATCTAAATGCAAGCCACTCTGAAAACGTGTTGATAAATTTTCATAAAAAGGACTATGGATAGCACTGCTGTCCCATAGTTTGATTTAAATAAAAAACCTGAGTCCAAATCGTTAAAATATGAGTGCAAACAAACACTTTAACGACCAGGATTCAGGTTTTGTCACATCAGAATACCGTATTTCATCAGCTTATTAAACCCGTCGTGCGACAGGATTTTGAGCAACTTGCTAAAGTACACCATGTTGGACAGAAATTT
>NZ_SJNZ01000015.1 GCF_004331155.1 Acinetobacter terrestris | reverse complement strand
ATAAAGGTTATGATTCAGAGCATATTCGTGAAGTCGCTCGTAATCATAGGATGACTCCTATTATTCCAAGAAAATCAAACAGCAAAAAACCAAATATAGACTTTGATCACTACCTCTATCGTCTAAGGCATCTTGTTGAAAATGCCTTTGCCCGATTAAAGCATTTTCGTGGTATTGCCACTCGTTTTGAAAAGTTGGCTCGTAATTATAAGTCCATGTTGTTCTTGGCTTGTTTGTTTATTTGGTGCAAAGCCAAATGAGGACACGCCCTAATATAAAGAACAAAATAAACATCTGTCTGCATCATAATTGTGATGAAAAATAATCGTTATTTAGATAGATAAGCCAATAAGTAAATTTTTTGAACTGTTTCGAATCTATCTTCTTTACTCGTGCTAGTGGATGATTTAATAAAAAGTATAATTTTAGATGGTTTAATAATAATGCAATATCATCTTTAAAATAAACAGTTAAGCACTAAAACCTACTAATTAGGTCGGATTTTTGGCAACATTCATAAAGCAAGCTAGAACTTTACTTAACCTTCGCCTCATTTAAAGCTAAACTATGATATTCAGCTGTATGTTCGTACTTGGAGTAAACTTATGTCGTGGCTTTCTTCGCTTAAATCTGTTTTTTCACCCTCGCAGGAGGTGAAGGAGGAAGAAATCCAGAATGTGCTACAAGGCTATATATTGCCTAATTCAAACAATGCACTGAAAGACCGAATTACCCAAGTGAATGTTGAAGGGCGAGTATTACAAATAACCATTAATACTTATCCTGAGGAAGCGGATCATTTACAAAAAATCCATGATGATCTGGCTGATGCTTTGGAAAAATGTGGTATCCAAGAACTTAATATGCATGTGATTCAGCAAAAACATGCACAAGGTGAAAGCTGCTCTAATCATGATCATGGTAAAGAAGGACATAGCTGTTCAAGCAAACCTCAAGGTGAAAATGCTACGCCTCAAGCCCAAAAACTTCCGCCTGTGGTAGATGCTTCTGGTAAAACAGCCCAAGCTGAAACCAAATCTGAAGAAGATCCAAACAATCCACCCATCCAAAAACCGGCACCGCAACAAAGAGATGTACCTAAACATCCACGCATTAAAAATGTGATCTTGGTTTCATCGGGTAAAGGTGGTGTGGGTAAATCGACCACCACTGTAAACCTCGCATTGGCATTGCAAAAATTAGGTTTAAAAGTCGGTGTTTTGGATGCTGATATTTATGGTCCAAGTATTCCGACCATGTTGGGTAATGCAGGTCGTACCCCGATGATTGAAGCAGAAAATTTTGTTCCAATCGATGCCTATGGTATGGCGGTGCTATCGATTGGACATTTAACCGGGGATAACAATACCCCTGTGGCTTGGCGAGGTCCAAAAGCAACTGGTGCATTGATGCAGTTGTTCAACCAAACCTTGTGGCCAGACCTGGATGTTTTGATGATTGATATGCCACCAGGGACAGGCGATATTCAATTGACACTTGCGCAGCGTATTCCTGTGACGGGTGCTGTTATTGTGACTACTCCACAAAATGTAGCCCTTTTAGATGCAACAAAAGGAATTGAACTGTTTAATAAAGTTCACATTCCTGTCATGGGCGTCGTGGAAAATATGTCGACGCATATTTGTTCGAATTGTGGTTATGAAGAGCAGATTTTCGGTACCGGTGGTGGCGACAAGTTATCTGAACAGTACAATATTCCCTTATTGGGGCGTTTACCTTTAAATGTTCAAATTCGTGAAAATGCCGATGCAGGCAAACCTTCTGTACTTGTAGGTGATGATGCCGCTGAAAGCTATATGGCTATTGCTCAAAAAATTGCAGACCAATTACCAAAAGTAGAGAAGCCACAAAATAGAATTTTCTAATCGCTGATTGAATAATCCTATTTTAAAAGCCCCGCTTTAGTGGGGCTTTTTTGATTGAGTGGGATTATATTTTTTGAGGTATAGGATAATAAGATAAAGCTTTTTAGAAGCAGGTTTGATACTTCAATCATGCTTCGTAAAAATATCAAAACTGCATTGTGGAAGATAATTAATCGCAGAGCAAAAACAAGTTGGCTTCATCAGGAAAAATATCATAAAGCATATTTTATAGTTCAAGGTAGTTGCAATAATGCATCTAATGACATTCTTATATTTAAAGGGTTGATGATTATTCGGTAGCACGACGACGCTTATAATGTTGAATGATATTCCAGCGCCAAAATAACCGTGTAACTGCAAATAATATAACGGCCAAAATTAAAGCTTCCAGCAGTAAACCGGATAATAGAATTTTCGCCAAACTCAAATCGATATGTCCATTTCCAAAATGGGTAATCCAGTGACTGATCTGATGCAGAACACCCAGTATCATATCCTGATCAATCATATTCACCTGAAACACCTTCGCACCTAACCAAAAGCCAATATATAAAATGGGAACAAGCGTGAAAGGATTGGTCAGCCAGGCGAGACATAAACTCACCGGTAAATTGACTTCAAAAAGTAATACTGTCAAAACAATCAAAATGCTGTGAAAAGGCAAAGGCAACATGCCCCAAAACGTGCCAATAAAAATGGCTTTTGAAATCGACTTTCTGTTCACATACCACAGCACAGGATTTAGGGTACGTTGACCAAAAATCTTCATCAGTTTCATCTCTGCAACTTTATGAGGAGAAGGAAGCCATGATTGAAAGAACCGTTTTGCCATAAAAGTAGAATGCTTAAGTAATAAGGTATTGTGCCTGAATTGATCACTAAGTGACAGTTCAAGCATGTCTGAATGTAATAATGAATGTTAAATAACAGGATTGTTGAAATTTTTTATAACAAATGACTCTATAGTTATAGTTTGATTAATTTGATAAGTATTTAAAAATTAAATATTTTTTAGTAACTTTGGCGATTTTGAAAAAGATGTAAAATTCCGTAATTGCTAAGTACAATGAACTCAATTACTCTTCGCGCACTCTATAGAGAGGTCGCATATGATTTCATGGCTGTTCATCGGTTTAGTGATCACTATTTTATTGACACCTGGCCCAACAAATACATTGCTTGCTTCTTCTGGTATACAGGTAGGCGTGCGCAAATCATTACGACTTATTCCAGCAGAATCAATTGGTTATTTAGTTTCAATTAGCATTTGGGGACTTATTATTGGTACAGTTTCAAATCAATTTCCTATTCTCCCGATATTTTTGAAGTTATTAAGCGCGCTGTATATTATTTTTCTCGCAATTAAGCTCTGGAAAACGGCAGATATCGAAGCCAGTTATCATCTGCCGACCATTCGTGCACGTGAATTGTTTTGTGCTACCTTATTGAATCCTAAGGCATTACTTTTTGCTTCTGCCATTTTTCCAAGTTCAGCGTGGTTAACACTGAATAATTACTTGGCTCATATTGGCATGTTCCTCATTTTAATCGTGCCAATTGCTTTGTTTTGGACTTTTATTGGTTCTGTCTTGGCCTCGAATAAAGTACGTTGGCTGAATCAATCGAACTTGCAAAAAACTGCTTCTTTGGTTTTGGTCAGTTTTTCTATTCCACTGGGCTATTCTGCTCTTTTAAGTCTTTAAGCTGAGATGATGAAAATCGCATTTGGTAAAAAATGACATCATCACCTGATCATCATTTCCATTGCAGCCAATTTCAGTTAAAGTACAGCGCAATAATTGATTTAACTATTTTTGGGTATAGAAATAATGGCAATTAAGTCTGATCGTTGGATTCGTGAAATGAGCGAAAATCACGGCATGATTGAACCGTATGCAGAAAACCAAGTGCGTTATGATGAAACAGGTGAAAAACTCATTTCTTATGGGGTTTCAAGCTATGGTTATGACGTTCGTTGTGCACGTGAATTTAAAGTATTTACCAATGTCCATTCAGTAATTGTCGATCCCAAAAACTTTGATGATAAAAGCTTTATCGATATTGAATCGGATGTCTGTATTATTCCGCCAAACTCATTTGCCTTAGCACGTACAGTAGAATATTTCCGTATTCCACGTAATGTATTGACGATATGTTTGGGTAAATCGACTTATGCACGCTGCGGTATTATTGTGAATGTGACTCCGCTTGAACCTGAGTGGGAAGGTCACGTGACTTTGGAATTTTCAAATACAACCAACTTGCCTGCCCGTATTTATGCAGGTGAAGGTGTGGCACAAATGTTGTTCTTTGAATCAGATGAAGTATGTGAAACATCATATAAAGACCGCGGTGGTAAATACCAAGGTCAAACGGGCGTGACTTTGCCGAAAGCATAAACAGTATAAATAATTGAATAAGCGGATCATTTTGGTCCGCTTGTTTTTTATGAGATTCATTCATCGGAAACTGGGTTCATTCGCCCAGTTTTTTTTGCAATTGAATCAATATTCAGCATAATAAAAAGTTGTACAAGCTTGGTAAGAACATTGTTGTAATGACAAATAAATAAAAGAGATATACCAAGCTTAGGATGAACTAAAAAATAATGATGCGGAGCATCTGATAAAAAGGAAGGTCGTGATGACTCAGAGTTGGAATAATACAAGATTTAAAAAATCTTGTTTGGCGAGTTTAATCGCAGTTTTACTTAGTCCGTCAGTTAATGCGCTTGAATCTTTATCAGATGATCACCTTTCTGAAACGACTGGTGAAGGTGTCGCACTCGTACTCGATGATTTTAAAATGGTGTTCCAGGCACCTAAAGATATCTCTGCCGGTTCCAGTTATGCAAGAAACATTGAAAACCCAGGTCAGGCGGATACTGGTTTTATCCGTATTATTCCGACGGGCGAAAACTACCAACAACTATATGATACAGGGTTCGAAAAAAACTATTCTGCAGCCTACAATAGTACCTATCAAAATACAGTCACTACAAATGCAACAACGTATACAACGATTCAAAATAGCGTAAATAACGATCCAGTTTTATATACTTCTAAATATAATGAATTTTATTCAAGCAAATATGCAATTTATGAAAAAGCAGAAATAGATAGATATTGGGACAGAAGTAAACCTTTTAATGAGTATCAAGCTTACTATAACTCTATTATTTGGCGTGGTGCTGCAGAAGCTGAACGTCGAACAATAGAAAAGATCAAAGCTGAAAAACCCGTTATTACTGATGCAACAGCTAAAGTTGCCACCGATACTAGAACATGGATCACTGCCGAGGCAATTAGGCAAGCTCAGTTGTCTCAGAAAGATCCAATTGCTGAAGGGATTAAAGCTGGAAATGCTTCGGCTGTTTCATTAACAGCGGCACAAATCAGTAATAAAAGAACCAAAGCAGATGTGTTTATTTATGGTTTAGCTTTATCCAAGAGTGATGGTTCATTAAATACGCGTTACAGTAATCAGGGTTTTAATTGGGGTTCGACGGTTAACCCATGGCTATTCCGCGCAGGTACGGAAAAAGTAAGACAATTCAGTGCTACAGAAAAAGACCTTGGATATATTGCTCTGGAGGCACCATTGGCTACTGTGGCAGCCAATGAAGCAGACAATAATATTAAACTGGGTTTCTGGACGGATATTTTTGCACGCAGTTTTACATCATCTAATTATGTTGATCCAAAGACAGGGGCACCTAATGTGCCGGAAGATTTGTTAGTTTCAGAGCGTTTACGCCTACAATTTGTTGCCAATGGTTTAAGTCTCAATGGCTCTCAATTCCGCCTGTTTCAAACTTTTACTTCTCCGACGAAGGACTATAGTCAAACTTTGGGTTTAGCAAGTGTTATTCGTATCAATACCAATGATACGCCGGAAAATTTAACCACGGCTTCTACCAATCTAGACAGTAAAGGAATTCGTATTAGCACTGCTGCCAAGACGGATCAATTAGATGGGGTGGGTTCTACGCCAGCACTGAATTCATCTGTTGCCCCGACTTTCCATGAATTGGAAGGGATGTATATCTATAGTCCAAACATTAACTTGGTCTTGGGCACCATGGATCAGCCCTTTATTGTTGCCTCAGATGGTAATAATATTATTTTGGAAGTAACGCGTATTCCAAATGTGCCTGAAATTTATAATAAAATTTATCAAAACTATGGCAGCGGATTAGGCACAACGGTTTTAAAAGGCTCAACCTGTAATGTGTATCAATGTGGTGAGGCGATCAAAAATGTATCTACTGATGCTTCTGCACTTTATCAAGGACGTACAGCAACCCACAGTAGTATAGCCATTGGCAGTACTGAACGTGTTGCAGGAACAAATTTGTTACGTGCTAAAACGGATACAAATTCAACTGGTATTATGTTTAAAAATGCCAATGGTGATATTAAAAACTTTGGATCTGCTGTCATTGATGGCGTTTTGATTCAACATCTTAAAATTAAAACAACCGGTCTTTAAGGGAGTGCAGCAATGCTAAAAAAAATTACACTTTTTGCACTGTTGAGTGCTGCCTTCACTGTACATGCAGGTCTTGAAACCATGAGTCCACAAGAGCTTACAGATGCCGTGGGTCAAGGTGGTGCTGACCTAAGTTGGACGTTATCATTAAATCATCTATATGCCACAGATATGACGAAAAATGCGATTTCTGTCCTAGATGGCAATGGTAATGCAACTGAAGTTTATTATTCACTCGATCCAAATGCATGTGGCGCAAACAAGCAATTTTGTCGTTTAGCTATCGCACCGAACAACCATGTAGATGCTTTAGGGAATAAAAGATGGTTGGTGTTCAAAGGTATTCAAGGTACCTTACAGATTGATCAATTTTCTATTGATGCGGTGACAGTCGGCAACAACAGTAATACAGCCCAGACTGCGATGCAAATTACATTCTATGATAATAAACCATTAAAAATACGTAACCTAGGTTTTAATACTTTAGCAATTGAAACGGGTACAGGCTCCGGAGCCAATGAAGGTTATGCCAATACATCTACTTATAGCACCTATACAGCCAAGACTATTCAAGCTGATGGCACTATTAATGATGTGGAAACGAATGTCCCAACATTTGACAGGAATACAGAGAAAGGCTTCATGGGACTAAATATGCATGGCAACTTACATATGTCGGGTAATTTAAAAATATTTAGCTATAACTGTTCTGGTGGTGTGAACATTCGCTGCTAAAGCCATCAGTGCATAATAAGGATAAGAATATGATAAAAACGACAATGAAGCTAAATATGCTGACGGTATGTATATGTCTTGCTCAACATGGATACGCACTAGAGCAAATTGATGAGCAATCACTGAGTAATATGACCGGTCAAGATGGCATTGTGATCACGCATGAAGTATCACGTGTCAAAATTGAGCAAGCAAATTGGTACGATCCAAATCCAGCAGCAAATGTACAAATGGGCTTAGGATTACATAACGCGCAGTTTGATGGGGTAGAGAATAAGCCAATTCTAAGTCAACTTGAATTCGATGTTGGTGCAACATCTACGGGTGCAGGTATTCGTCTAGCGGCTAGTGTTTCTCCTTTTACAGCCACTGCCGATTTAATGTTAGTTAAAAATACATGTACAAGCAATCCATGTCAGCAAGCAACGGATAGTTTACGTACTCCAGGGGTTAAATCTAATCAAAGCTTAGGTAAGCTTGGGATTAGCACTTCTACGCCACTGAATTTTGTTTTGCAAACGACGGGTGGCTTGTTTAATAAGTATGAGAAAGCGAGCATAGATTTTCAATTACAAAATGCCACCATTAGCCATAAATTAGGCCTTAATAGCCTTATTTTGAATGATTTTAATTTCAATTTTGCTGGTGACGGCTATATGTATATCGACCAAGACGAGGGGCTTGTGTTAAGTACATATAATGAAAATCAAAATCACTATGTTGATCTAAAACGCGTTACGGATACTACAGATGTTGCCGCTGGACGTACTGATGCGACGAATCCAGGTGTAAATATCGATTTACGTTATAATACTCCGAGCAATGAACGTAAAAATATTATGCGCTTAGGTGCTTCCGGTGCAGTGACGAATGCTAAATTGGCTGTAAATGGTAACCAAACAAAGGTTGCTAATTTTGAAGTCAATAACAAGGTTAATGGCGTATTAACGAAAGAGACTAAAACAGCATCAGGCTATAATGGTGCAGGCAATGACCTTGGGCTTGTTGGCTCCGGAGGTTTGCATTTAAGTTTAGCGGCGGACTTCACTAATGCATCTGATACTAATCTTCCTGCAACGATGTCAGCAACAACGCTTGAAATTGGGCATACGGGTAAAGGTAGTCATGCGATTGAGTTTTCAAATTTAAGACAGCTGACCACTCGGGCCGCAGATGGCACCTTACACAAAAAAAATGCGTATATCGACTTTGGTGACATTTATATTAATACGATAACAACGAAAACTCTTGATTTCATTGTTAATGAAAATATTCAAAAAACGCTTGCTGTCACCAGTCCAATACTGAAACAAACGTTAACTAACGCAGCTATTCCTAAAGACGCTGTTTTAATTGCTATTCGTGGCATGGATTTCCAATCCATTGCAGCAAAAGCGCGCATTATTTCAGACAATTCGTTGCAAAAATTGAATGGTAGTGGAGGGACGTGGGGGATTGGTATTCCCATTTATAACCTGAATGCCAATGTCGCACTGTCTGCTGGAACCTATGGGACAACCAACAAGAGCGGAATTGCTTACAATGTTATGGCATCTACAGAAGGCTATGGCATAGATTCAAAAACAGGTTTACCAAGTACCACGTCAATTATCTTAATTGATGGTCAAAATGGGGTTCATGGCGAAGCCGTCAATTATTATGCTGGTTTTCGAAATATAGATGCCTTTTTTCAATCAGAAGGTGTCATTGGTTATGAGAATGAAGGGATTTATATTCGTGCCGATAAGCTATTGATTGCTGCAAAAGCGGAACTTGCGATTGGTCAATTACCTGGATCAAAATATAACTGTACATCAGGTGCTTACGCTAAGTGTGGCACCTATGTGCCACATGATAATTTTTCGAAGCGTGACGATGTAATCACTAATATCGCTTTTAAGCTTGATGGCAGTGGAGAGTTGTTAATTATTCCAGGCATAGACCCAACAATTGAGAACCCAGATAGTAATTTCTTAGCCTTCGATGCAAAATTTAAATTTAGACCATTAAGCACAGCTGAGGTCGCTGACGTCGCAAACCTAGGTAGTTATTTTAGTCTTACCAATGAAGATATTGATGTAGATGGTAAATTAAAGACTTCAGGGATTCATTTTAACCGTTTTGAGGGGGATCTTGCAATGAAAGCGAAAGTTCGTGTGAGTGCAGATACCATAACCTTTGATAACCAAGTTAAGTTAAATGCTGGCAATAATATCGCAACACCATTTAGAACCGATTTTGCCATGTCGACCAATGGCAATATACAGAATATCGCATCAATCGCACTGACTGGTGGAACAATTCGCAGCACTTTGGGCATCACACCACGTTAAGATCAGGAAGATATAAAAATGAAAAAGAAATTATTAAGTGGTTTAATTTTTGCCGCATTTAATCTCACAAATTATACCTGTGCGATGATGCCATTAGATGACAATGAATTATCGAAAGTTGATGGACAAGCATTATTAAATTTAGAAAATAGCTCAGATGCTTCACAAGGCTTAAATTTCCATAAATTAAGTATTGCTGCATTAATGGAGTTGAACGTCAATATTAAAACCTTGCAGTTAGGCTGTGGCGGAACCAATAACAGTTATAAAGTCGGTTGTGATATTGATATTTCAAACCTATCTTTAAGTGGATTAAATACGACTAGCGATAGCAACGGCAGTCCTACATTCGGTGGTGAAGGGCGTGCAGCAACCAGTGCATCAATTACCAACCCATTTATCGAGTTTGCAATTAAAGGCAATACTGCTGCGACACGTGAAGTTGCCGGCTTCCGTCTAGGTGCACAAAATATTATGGGACTACTGACTTTAGGGACTGAAAACGGACAAAATCCAAGTGATGGTATTCAAAGCTTTACCGGCTATATGAAAATGGCACAGACTCAAGGTGAGGCACGCACTAAAGCTACTAAATTTGGTACGACAGATGCAGAGAAAATCCAAGGTAAGATTGAAGTAAATATGCTTGTCAGTAAGCCGATTCGAACTTTCACAAGTAAGCCTTTCACTGATGGTCAAGTCACCGAAGGACATACGGGAATCACTGTGCCATCCATGCTGGTTAACTTTACGATGCCTGAAACCATTGTCACCGGTTCACGGCTAAAATCAGCAACAGTTTCGGGTATTCGCTCAAGTATTCCTACCATTCCCTTGGCGGCAGCAGAATCCGGAAAAAATTTACCGGATACTGTAATTACTGTGCCTGACTTTTCTACAGATCAGCTCTATGTTGAGTTTCCAGGTCTAATCGGTGATTCAATTGGTAATCATGCATTTTTTAAAATGTTACCTGGTTCTAGTTTAGATAATCTCAATATGGATATTACCTTTGAGCAGGCTTTAAGCATGATTCATAATATTCCACTGAACGGTACCGGTGGATATTTGTCTTTACAGAATCAGAACGTAAAATGGCAGGGTACAGATGCAGCCGATATTGCGCGCCCAGGTTGGTGGATGTCATTTAAAGATCCGATTCAATTGGGCTATTTAAAAACACAGGATGAAGTTGATATTTCACATGTCTTGCCTCAGGTTGCTACTGCAATTACAGACTTCTTGTTAAAACCAGAAAATTTAATTAATGTAAGTTTTTTTGAAGCTATAGGTTCACTTGTTAGTCAACCGGTTGAAAAAAAATTGAATATTAATGTGGGTGGTTTTACCAGTTATAACGGTGGAACGCCTGCAGCCTTAACCTTAACGGATAAAATTTTGCAAAATCAAAAGGTTCCAACTAACTGCTTTGGCGGACATAAATTCTGTTAATTCTAAAAATAAAAAAATCCCGCCTAAGCGGGATTTTTTTATCTCAAATCAAAATTATTTTGCGATTTTCGCAAGTAACTCTACTTTAGAAATATTTACAGATTCAGCATCAGCACGGCCTTTGTATTCAAAAGTGCCTGCGTCCAAACCTTTTTCACCAATCACAATACGGTGTGGAATACCGTTAAGTTCAAGGTCAGAGAATTTAACCCCTGGACGTTCATCACGGTCATCCAAAATCACGTCATAACCGGCAGCTTGAAGCTCTGCATATAGGGTTTCAGCAGCCTCAAGGGTGCGTGGTGATTTGTGCGCATTCATAGGAACAATGGCGACTTCAAAAGGGGCAATCGCCAAGGGCCAAATAATGCCTTTATCATCAAAGTTCTGTTCAATGGCAGATGCCACTACACGAGTCACCCCAATACCATAACAACCCATTGTTACCACCGTTGGCTTGCCATCTTTACCCAACACTTTACAACCTAAGGCTTCAGAGTATTTTTTACCGAGCTGGAAGATATGACCCACTTCAATGCCACGTTTAATTTGTAGCGTACCTTTGCCGTCTGGTGAAACATCACCTTCAACTACATTACGGAGGTCATATACTTCCGTGTACTGTGCATCACGTTCCCAGTTGACGCCAGTTGCATGTTTATCCGCTTGGTTAGCACCGGCAACGAAATCAGATAATACAGACGCTGTACGGTCTACAATGACGGTTAAGCCTTTTTCAACCAAACCTTGTGGTCCAATGAAACCTGTGGTTAAGCCGAGCGCAGCAATTTGCTCTTCAGTTGCAAAAGTGAGAGGCGCAGCAATTGCCTCATGTTTCTCAGCTTTGATTTCGTTCAGTTCATGGTCGCCGCGAAGGAACAAAGCAACCACCGCTACTGAACCATCTTCTTGTGCTACACCTTGAACAAGGAGTGCCTTGACTGAGTCTTTTGTAGCAGTGTTCAAGAATGCTGAAACATCAGCAATGGTTTTTTGATTTGGAGTATCCACCAATTTTAATTCTTGTGTCGGTGCAGCACGTTCGCCAACAAGCACAGCTTCTGCCATTTCAACGTTGGCTGCGTAGTCAGATTCAGTTGAGAAAGCGATATCGTCTTCACCACTTGAAGCCAATACGTGGAATTCATGCGAACCTGAACCGCCAATTGAACCGGTATCCGCTTGTACTGGACGGAAATCCAAACCTAGACGACTGAAGATACGGCAATACGCATCGTACATTGTGTCGTAAGTCTGTTGTAGCGAGTCTTGATCGATATGGAAAGAGTAAGCATCTTTCATGATGAATTCACGTGAACGCATCACACCGAAACGTGGACGAATTTCGTCACGGAATTTGGTTTGTACTTGATAGAAATTTGCTGGAAGTTGCTTGTAACTTTTTAATTCATTACGCGCAAGATCAGTAATTACTTCTTCGTGGGTAGGCCCCAGCACAAAATCATTGTTATGACGATCTTTAAAACGTAGCAGTTCAGGACCATATTGTACAAAGCGACCTGATTCTTCCCATAGGCTTGAAGGTTGAGTCACAGGCATTAATACTTCAAGTGAGCCAGCACGATTCATTTCTTCATGAATGATTGCTTCCACTTTATTTAGCACACGTACACCCATCGGCAACCAAGTATATAAACCCGAAGCCAATTTACGAATCATACCCGCACGTAACATCAGCTGATGTGAAATAACTTCAGCATCGTTCGGGGTTTCTCTTAACGTAGCAAATAAAAAGCGACTCGCGCGCATGGAAGCTGTCCTAAAAATTAAGCCTTGAAAGCCAAGATTATACAATAAAAAATGAGGTGAACATTTCTGAATGTCACCTCATTGTGATGTTATAAATTATGACATGATTTTTCGTATTTGGCGCGTCATAAAATTCTTTAAGTCATCCAGGTAGGTAAAGATCACTGGTACGACCACTAAGGTCAACAGGGTAGACGTGATCACACCGCCAATCACGGCATGTGCCATAGGTGCACTTTGTTCACCACCTTCACCTAAACCTAATGCGAGTGGAATCATGCCCATGACCATGGCACTAGTGGTCATGAGGATCGGACGGAGTCGGGTTTTACCTGCAGCAATAATGGCATCAAAACGGTCTTCACCTCGGTCCATGGCTTTCTTGATGAAGTCGATCAGCAGGATGGCATTTTTAGTCACCAGTCCCATCAGCATGATGATGCCAATGATGGAAAACAGGTTCATGGTTGAATTAAACAGGAACAAGGCCAGAAAGACCCCAATCAGTGAGAGGGGCAGGGAAGCCATAATGGCTGCGGGATGAATAAAGCTATTAAATTGTGATCCGAGCACAATATAGATAAACACAATGGAAAGGGTAATTGCAGTCAGGGCATAACCTGCAGACTCAGCCATATCTTTATTCGCGCCCTGGGTCACGAAACTATAACCCGGTGGCAAATCAAAATTATCCTGAATTTTTTTAAGATCCTGCCCAATATCACCCGCAGGACGACCTGCAGTATTGGCTTCTACCAATACTTCACGTGCTAAATCACGACGGTTAATCTGTGATGCACCCAAGCCTTCTTTAAATGATGCGACAGTTGCTAGCGGTACTAAAATGGGCTGACCGGATGCATCGGTTTTTTGGGAACTTAAGTAAAGATTTTCGATATCACTCGGTAGGCTGCGTTTATTTTCAGTCAAGCGAAGATTGACATCATAGGTTTCTCCTTTTTCATCTTGCCAGGTCGTTACATCATCACCTGCAATCAATGGGCGAATGACATTGGCAATTTGATTGACGGAAAGACCCAAATCACTGGCAAGCAAGCGGTTAATATCCACGGCTAAGGTCGGCTTCGGTTCTTTCAGTGAGCTTTCCAGATCGACAATGCCATTTACTTTGGAAATTTCTGCAAGAAAGCGATCCGAGATTTTTTGTAGCTCATCCAGTTCAGGGCCCTTAATAGAAATAAGCACCGGTTTTTGACCACCAGAGACCGTCTCATCGGCAGAAGCAACGGAGGTAATAGTAATACCGGCGACGCTTTGTAAACGTTGACGAAATTCGTTGTTGAGCTGTGTCAGACTCTTATTACGTTCTAATCGAGGAGTTACACTGACCCGGATACTGACATGGTTTTTACCACGGTCGGTCACGCCATTGATAATGCTATACGTGCTGAGCACGTCAGGATGTTGGCGAATAATATGCTCAACTTGCAATAACTTGGCTTGTGAATATTCGAGTGATGCATCCACCGGTGTTTCAAACTTAATCCGAATTTCACTTTTATCCGGAACAGGAACAAATTCTGTTCCCACCAGCTTGGAGAGTCCCAATGCACCAAAAAGTGATGCAACTGCAATCAGCAGGGTTAGAATTCGGAAACGTAGCGCCAGTTTTAACAGTTTTTCGTAATAGTGACTTAAATTATCGAGTTTGTTGGAGATCCAGTTAAAAAAGCGTTTGATTTTGCCCGGTTGTTTATTTGGATCGTGTTTTTCAGCCCAATGAGCAGAAAGCATCGGGTCAAGGGTAAAGCTGACAAACATGGAAATCAGCACGGCAGCACTGACCGTTACCCCAAATTGATAGAAGAATTTACCAATAATTCCGCCCATAAAAGCAACGGGCAAGAATACTGCAACAATCGTCAACGTTGTGGCTAGAACCGCAAGCCCAATTTCTTTGGTGCCATCCAAGGCTGCAGTCACATGGTCTTTGCCCATATCACTATGCCGGACAATATTTTCCCGCACCACAATCGCATCATCAATTAACAGCCCGATACTGAGGGAGAGCGCCAGCAGCGTCATCATATTGATCGTAAAGCCAAATGCCCAGATAAAGGTCAGCGTTCCGAGTAGGGCAATGGGAAGGGTTAAGCCGGTAATTGCAGTAGAGCGGAATGAACCTAAAAACAACAATACGATCAGAACGGCTAAAACAGCCCCCTCAATAATGGTACGTGCTACATCTTTAATACTGCCGCGAATACTTTTAGAGCTATCTACCACGACTTTGGCAACAGTGCCCTGAGGTAATTGTTTTTCAATTTTCTCCATGGCCTTATAAGTGGCATCCACCACTTCAATCACATTGGAATCAGAGCTACGCAGAATATCAATCGCGACCGCTGTTTTACCATTTAAATAGGCACTGGATTCTAAGTCGGCTTGGCCGTCTTCAATTTTCGCGACTTGCTTTAAGAAAATGGGTGCACCATTTTTATTGGCAATAATTAAATCACCAAAGGATTGCGGATGAATTACCTTAGATTTGATTTCAACCACCAGCTCTGATGTCGGCTGTTTCAAAGTTCCGCCCGGAACTTCAATATTTTCACCTTTTAAGGTGTTGATGACCTGATCTATGCCAATGCCGAAACTTTGCAGTTTTTGCGGTTCAATTTCAATCCGGATTTGACGTTGTGCATCACCCAGTAAATTGACTGCTCCCACGCCAGTCACGGTTTGCAATTGCGGAACAATGCGCTGATCTAAATAGGAACTTAAGTCGCGTAACGGCATGGTGTCTGATTCAAAAACAATCGACATCACCGCATTGGCTGTTGGATCATAACGCTCGACCACTGGATCCTGAATTTCATCACGAAAATCGGCCGTGACAGTGGAAATTTTATCGCGAATATCCTGTGCTGCAACAGTGGAGGAAACATCCAGATTAAACTCGACAATAATAGTCGACAGTCCTTCACTCGATTGTGAAATCACCTGTTTCAAGCCAGAAATGGTGTTGATCCTTTCTTCCATTTTCTTGGTGACTTCAGATTCAATCATTTCCGGAGATGCACCGGGATAGCTGGTATAAACCACTACAAATGGAAAATCGACATCCGGAAACTCTTCCACGCTCATCCGTTGCCAAGACGCTAACCCCAACACCAGTAAACACAACATCATCATGATGGTGAAAACAGGATATTTGACACTAATTCGGGTAAACCACATAAGAACAATCCTGTGCTTATTTTTATTTTTGAGTGATTATGACTTCTTGATGAAGGTCTTGGTCATTAAATTTAATCCGGCTGATCAGGTCACCGGGTTGCAGTCCTTGAACCACGGCTAAATTGTCACGATAACGCTGTTCTAAAATCACCAGATTTATTTTTTCGATTTTTTTCTGGCGAATGACCCACACATAAGGTTTTTCTTTCAGATTCTGGATGACATCCAGTGGAATCAACTGGCCGTTAATTTGGGTAGATGAAAGAATGCTGCCTTCGACAAAAGAACCAATGCTGAGTGAGTTAATAGTTTCATTCGGTCTGGCAAAGAATTCAATTTGACGGCTCGCAGGATCGGCAATCGGGGAGATCCGGGTTAATACCGCGGTAAGTTGGGCTGGATTACCCTGAATGCTATATTCAATTCTTTGACCAACTTTTAATGCGGCCTGCATATCACTCGGCAATTTGGCCTGGATTTCTAAATGATCAGGATCGACGATTTCAAATAGGGTTTGACCCGCAGCAACTGTTTGCCCGGATTCAACCTCACGTTTGGTGATGACACCTGAGATAGGACTTAAAATAGTTCCATCACGATTTGCTTTTTGAGCAATATTGACGTTGGCCTGTTGTGCGCGCACATTTTCAAGTTGCGCCTGATAATCAACCGCTGCCTGTTCATATTCGACTTTAGAAATAAAACCCTGACTCAGCAGGCGACTTTTTCGCTGCATCATGTTTTTAGCCAAGGTGGCTTGTGCCTGAGTCGAGCTAAGATTGGCCTGAGCTTGCGCAAGACGTGCAGCATTATCCTGATTGTTTAAGCGAACTAAAACCTGACCTTTTGAAACAGCTTGTCCCACTTGCGCATTGACAGCCGTTGCAGTCGCGGTCACTTGGGCCTGTATGCTGCTTTGGTTCACTGCACGAAGTGTACCGGTAAATGCGGTTTTGGCGACAGAAACGCCATTCTTGACTAAAACCAGATCTTGTTGGATTAATTCAATTTTTTTTGTAGTTTCAGCCGGCGCTTCGATTTCATCTTTTTGACAAGCACCAAGCAGTAGACTCAAACAGAGGGTACTACAGGTTAAATATTGCTTGTGCTGGCTTAATTTCGTTATTTTTATTCGCTGTCCAAATAGCATGCACACTAATCCTTTTATTTATTACTGCATAAATTAAGCCCATGTCATAACAAATGCAATTTATTCAAGAGCTTTTAAACGAGCGATGATTCTGTCGTATTCTAGCTGTGTATTTCGATAGTGCATTTGTAACGATTGAATATTTTCTTTTTTTAGCTCAATATTTTTTTGGTTGTTGTCGAGGCTGTTTTTTAAAGTAGCCGGAATGTTTTCCGCTTTACGTAAATGTTCAATTTGCTGACGTTTAAAATAGATCCGATCATTTTGCAGCTGTTTAAGCTGGTCTTGTTGAAAGGCGATTTGTTTTTTAATGTGCATCAAGGCGTTATCGCGTTTGCTTGCAGCCACCTGACTGTTGGTATACGCCGTTTTAAGTTTTAAGTCAGCTGCATTCTGTCTGGCTAGTGCGGCACGTAAGGGTGCTTTTTTTATATCAGCTTCAGTGTTGTAGGCACGGTTACGCTGAATCACCTGCATGTTTTGGTCCAGGGCTTCATAGCCATGGCGAATGTGATTCGGCGTTACATTGCTACTGATATTGGCAATGCCTTTGCTGTCATAGTAACGATACCATGTGGCTTTAGGCGGAGTTTCGGCAAAAATAACGGTTGATTGAAAAAACATCAAAAAAAGAAATATGAATTTTCTAGTCATTTTTTTTTGCGCAATGAAAGCGAGTTTTTGTTTAAACTGACTTTGCATTGTAACCCCCGATTTAAAGTTGACTAAATTACTTATTTTTAAGTAATAAAAATGCTATATTAGACTTAAAATCATGAATAAAAAACATCTCTGTCGTTAAAAAAAAATCATTGGTCGAAGGAAAGTGTGAAGCTGTTATTGAAAATATAAGAAAACGAGTCTTCGTGCAGAAAATGCTCATTGAAAACGCAAGTAAAGATATGTTAAAAATGTTCGTAACTTGTAATCAAACTTTCTGCTCAAATTGTTTGTACATTCTAAAAATGGGAAGGGTCATTAAATGGACGATAAATTCCAAAATCTAAAAGTCATGGTGATTGATGATTCAAAAACCATTCGTCGTACAGCAGAGACATTACTCCAGCGTGAAGGGTGTGAAGTCGTAACCGCAGTAGATGGTTTTGAGGCATTGGCAAAAATTGCTGAAGCAAATCCGGATATCGTGTTCGTCGATATTATGATGCCGCGTCTGGATGGTTATCAAACCTGCGCACTGATTAAAAATTCTCAGAATTATCAAAATATCCCGGTCATTATGCTGTCAAGCAAAGATGGCTTATTTGATCAGGCTAAAGGCCGTGTCGTCGGTTCAGATGAATATTTAACTAAACCTTTTAGTAAAGATGAATTGTTAAACGCAATCCGTAATCACGTAACAGCATAAATTTATTTTTTGGGGACAAGCATGTCACGTATCCTTATTGTTGATGATTCACCAACAGAAACATTTCGTTTTAAAGAGATTTTAACGAAACATGGCTTCGATGTCATTGAAGCGGCGAATGGTGCTGATGGTGTCACAATGGCACAAGCAGAGTTACCGGATCTTGTGTTAATGGATGTGGTAATGCCTGGGGTAAATGGTTTCCAAGCAACACGTCAAATTGCACGTGGTGCGACGACAAAACACATTCCAATTGTGATTGTCAGTACCAAAGATCAAGCAACTGACCGAGTTTGGGGGAAACGTCAAGGGGCAAGTGATTATTTAACAAAACCTGTAGACGAAAAACAATTAATTGATGTGATTAAACAACACCTCAATGCAGGATAAGCTCTATGGCAGCTAATGGATTTATCGAATTACTTCGGCTGGCTAAACGTGGCAACAAAAACTACGTTACCACTGAAAATGAAGTAAACCGATGGTCAGGCATTGCTTTTGAGATGATGGGGCAATATTTTGTTGCCCCTTTAGGTGAAGTATCTGAAGTGATTTATCCACCTAAATATACGCCAGTTCCGAATACTCAATCTTGGGTAATGGGCTTGGCAAATATTCGGGGACGGTTACTTTCAGTGGCTGATTTGGCTCAATATATTTCTGGGCATCGAAGTCAGTTTTCACCGACTCAAAAAGTATTGTGTATTAGTCATAATGACCATTATGTCGGTTTGGTTGTAGATCAAGTTTTGGGGATTCAACACTTTAACAAGAAAAGTTTCTTTTCTAAACACAGTGAATTAGACAACCATTTACAAGAATATTGTCAGGGATATTTTAATCAACATAATCAACACTGGCATGTTTTCTTATTTAGTCGTTTATTGCAAAACCCAAAATACATGAATGCATCTATAAAATTTATAAACTAATAGTCGCGCGCTGAAGAATGATGGCGAAAGTCGGGGAGAAGCTGGATGGGCTTTAAACTTAAAAAGAAAAATACAAGTGAAGGCAGCAACCGCAAGGTTGGTAATGCTTTATTGGCAAAGATTCAATCACAAACTGATCAATTATCACGTGTATTTGGTGACAGTGAGAAGTCCAAACCATTTATCTATGGTGCGTTTGGCTGTTTAGTTTTCGCAATTCTGGTTTTATTGTACTTGTTCTATAGTGTGCCGCGTAATAACGAATTAACCCGCAGTTTGGGTGATTTACGTCTTTTGTCACAGACAATTTCCCGTCAGGCAACTGAAGCAACGGCATCAGGTACCAAAGAATCTATTGATAAGTTAATTGAATCTCAAAAAGGTTTTGCAGAAAACCTAGAAACAGTAAAAGATATTCATGCGCATACTGCCGCACTGGATGAAGTTGAAAAGCAATGGAACACAGTATCAGATGGTATTGATTTAATTTCTTCTCAACAGAAAATCATTAACCAGCTTTATGATACCAATATTGCCATTAGTGAAACCATTCCTGGGATTCAGGCCGAATATAACTTGATGGTTGACCAAATGGCACGTCAGGATATGCCGAGTAATCAGGTGGTCATTGCGAAAAACCAGGTATTCATTGCAGAACGTATTTTACGTTCGATCAGCTCGGTGTTAACGGGTAGTGATAACTCTCGTGAGTCAGCAGACGACTTTAGTGCCGATACGGAAACATTTGGTTCTTATCTTGAAGCACAGTTGAATGGTAGTAGTGAACTGGGTGTAGAACGTCTTTCTGATCCGGCTTTACGCGAGTCATTAGAAGGTATTAAAGCGGAATATGATGATGTATTGAAATCAGCATCTGCGACCATTCTTAAAAACTCAACGCAAATTGTAAAAGTACGTCAGGCATCATCTTCAATTTTTGCACAATCAGACGAATTGTTAGCCAGCCTGAATAAACTCTCTAGTGGTTCAGGCTTAGCAACTGCAATTCCAGCCTTACTGTTAATTTTACTTTTAACGGGTTTCTTGGTATGTGTATTTAAATTACTGGGTTTACGTGGTCTGTCAGACAAACAACGTGTATCAAGCCTGCAAGAAGAGTATGACCGTAACCAGAATGCGATTTTACGTTTACTGGACGAGATCGCGGATTTAGCAGACGGTGACCTTCGTTCATACGCAACGGTATCAGAAGATTTTACCGGTGCAATTGCCGACTCGATTAACTTTGCGATTGACCAGTTACGTGACCTGGTATCGCGTATTACCGAAACTTCTCAAGAAGTTGCACAATATACTGCCAATACGCAGGGCATTACCAACCAGTTAGCTGAAGCCTCTGAACATCAGGCACAGGAAATTGCCGGTGCATCTGCCGCAATTAATGAAATGGCCGTGTCGATTGACCAGGTATCTTCAAATGCAACGGAATCTGCAGTCGTTGCGGAGCGTTCAGTACAAATTGCTGCCAATGGTGCAGATGTCGTACACCGTTCAATTGAAGGGATGGACATGATTCGTGAGCAGATTCAGGAAACCTCGAAACGTATTAAGCGTCTGGGTGAATCTTCTCAGGAAATTGGTAACATCGTTGCCTTGATTAACGATATTGCCGACCAAACCAACATCCTGGCATTAAACGCAGCCATTCAGGCATCGATGGCAGGTGAAGCAGGTCGTGGTTTCGCCGTGGTAGCCGATGAGGTACAGCGTCTTGCGGAACGTTCGGCATCTGCAACCAAACAGATTGAAGGCTTGGTAAAAACCATTCAGACGGATACCAACGAAGCGGTAATCTCGATGGAACAAACAACGTCCGAGGTTGTACGTGGTGCGAACTTGTCTAAAGATGCGGGTGTGGCACTGGATGAAATTCAAAACGTATCGACTAACTTGGCGAAATTGATTGCCAACATTTCGGATGCTGCAAAACTGCAGTCTGCGTCTGCAGGTCATATTGCAACCACGATGAATGTTGTACAGGAAATTACCTCGCAAACCACAACAGCAACCTTTGATACCGCACGTTCAGTATCTGAATTGGCAAATATGGCCGAATCGTTACGTGAATCTGTAACTGACTTTAAACTACCTGATTAAGGTAGTAGGAAAGCTTTGCGGTGATGTGCCTTACTTTCGGGTAAGGTGCATCAATAAATCACAGATAAAGCATCGACAAGATGAACTTAAGCTCAAAGTTAGGTCTCGCGTGATGGTGACAATTAAGTTTGAGCGCCCTTCTTGGTGGCAGATAAACGTAAGAAGCCTAAGCTATGAAAGAAATATTAAAAAATTTAGTTGAAACGACTACGCTTCCTGAAGATAGTTATCTTGATCAAGATGCAGAAATTCTAGAAATTTTTGTTGAAGAAATCGAGGAAATCTTCGTTGAATTAAATACTTTATTTACAACTTGGTTTGAAAATCCCAACGACCAGGAAATTTTGACCACCATTCGCCGTCATTTTCATACGCTTAAAGGCTCTGGACGCATGGTAGGGGCGAAATCTGCCGGTGAAGTGGCTTGGGCTGTTGAAGACACCTTGAATCGTGTTATTTCTGGTGCAATACCATTAGATGCAACGGTTCAACGCTTCGCTCAAACCGTATTCAAAATTTATCAATATAAATTATATCCAATTTTTAAAACCGTTCAGCTGGCTGATATTGATTTGCGTCCACTGGTTTTACTGGGTCAGCAAATACAGCAAAAATTAAGTTTAGAATCTGCTCTGGAAGAATTACTGGCGCTTTCTACAACTTTAACGGCTGAAGATGGCATTACTGGTTTAGAGCTGAATGATGAAGTATTCACTCAACCAGTCACAGCAGTAGCTATTGAAACAGAAATAGACACAGAAGCTAATGAAGCTCATAATGATATCGAAGAAACGGTTGCCATCTTTATTGAAGAAGCTGAAGAGCATTTGGCAACGATTGATCAGTTCTTGCAGAATGATCATGAAAATAAACAAGATTATAATGCGCTGATTCGTGCTTTACATACCTTGCGTGGCAGTTCATCAATGGCTCATATCGAGCAGATTTTTGAAGCCAGTACCAAGGCAGAAAATTTATTTAAAACCTTATTACAAGAAGAAATTGTTTCAACTTCTAAGCAAACGGCTTTGCTGATTCAGTATGCCGAATTTGTGCGCGATTATTTGCATACCCTTAGACAAGGTGAAATGCAGAAACTTGATGCGATTTATGAAACCTTTAATAATGCCTGGAATAACTATGGCTTTACTTCAGCTGAAATAGATGAAGATGTTAATCCTCAAGGTCTGGTTTCCAAGCTGATCGCATTAAATATTGATTTGTTACTAGACACTGAATTCGAATTTGAAAAACGCGCCAAAGTTGAATATCCGGAATATATCCAGGCTTTAAGTGAACAGGCGCAACAGTTATTGGATCATACCGATAACCGTGCTGCAGCGGGCATCCACCAATTTACCAGTGAATTGAAATCAAGTTATGAAGCACTGGTATTAAAGCCGGAATTGCTCAATATTGATTATGCCTATGAGCTGTTTGCACAGGCACACCAGGAATTTATTCATTTATTTGATACCTTGGCCGCAGGGCAACGTGTCATATTAACTGATGACGTTCAGAAAATATTAAGTGATCTTTCTGCCTTTGTTCAGCAAGACCTTGAACAGTTTGATGATGCTGAAAAAGGTTCTGAATCTGTCATTGAAGAATTGCCAGTGACAACAACACCTACAGCGTCTACGACAGTTGATCTGGCACAGATTTCACAAAGAATGCGCTCGGATCGTGCCCAAATGCATGCAGCGGATGCAAACAGTGATTTCGATGCGGATTTACTCGATATTTTCCTGGAAGAAGCTGAAGAATTATTGGGCGGTATTGACCAAGATTTGAATACTTGGACGAAAGACCCAGCCAATACCACTGCACTGAATAATTTAATGCGTTATTTGCATACCTTGAAAGGGGGTGCAAATATGATTCAGGCGACGCATATCGGCTTGATTTCACATGAATTAGAGTCGATTTATGAGCGCGTGATTCGTCAACAAATCACGGTTACGCCACAGCTGATTAGTATTATTCGTCTAGTTCAGGATGACGTATCCGATCGAATTCAAATCATTCGTGAAGATAATATTGACTATTCTGGTGCTGAATCGATTGAGATTTTGCATCATATCCAAGAGATTGCGCAAGGCAAGTTTGCAAGTGCGGCTGTGGTTGAAACCGTTGCAGTTGAGAATGTTGCAGTTGAAGATATTTCAACGGAAAGTGACGTCCATGAATTAGCCGCACCAGCAAGTGAGACATTTGCTCCAGAGACTGAAACAGAATCAGAAGCTGTTTCACAAAAAGTTGAATCTGTTGAAGATCCTGAGGACAGTATTCGCTTAATTGCCGAAGAAACCTTCTTGGAAGAAGCGGAAGAGATTTTAGAATCTACTCATCATTTATTGAAACAATGGTTTGATCAACGAAGCGACCGTAGCTTATTGCTTCAATTACAACGTGCCGCCCACAGTCTGAAAGGTGGTGCGCGTATGATTGAAAATGAACCTGTGGCTGCCATTTCGTATCAACTGGAAACCACTTTCGAGCAGTTCGCAGTCCATCATTTTAACTCGAATGTTTACGACCTGTTATTACAGACAACATTTGCATGGCTAAAACAGGCCATCTTCAAACGTGATTACAGCAATTTTGACAGTCTGAAATTAAGTTTAGAGTCGATTGGGTTTGTTGATGTCACCGCTCAATTACCAAATCGCGTGACTCAATCCGATCTATTGTCTACACCGAAAACCTTTGAATTTGTGCAAGGTGATGGTACTGAACCGCCTGCCATGCTGGGTGAGTGGGATTTAAGTTCGCAACAAGACAACAGCAATGAAATGATCCGTATTTCTGCCGATTTGGTAGAGAAGATGATCGATTTGTCTGGTGAAAATTCAATTAACCGTTCGCGGATTGAAATGGACTTGGGCCAGCTCGGTAATACCTTGAACGAGATGGAATTGGCAATGAAGCGTTTAGCTGACCAGTTACGTCGAATGGAAGGTGAGCTAGAGTCACAAATTATCGCAAAACATGGTTCTGAAAATTCACGTTATGCCGATTTTGACCCCTTAGAGATGGACCAATATTCATCTTTGAACCAGTTATCAAAATCTTTGGCGGAATCTGCATCTGACCTGGTGGACTTTAAAACGACTTTGTCCGAAAAGATTCGTGATACAGAAGGCTTACTGTTACAACAATCGCGTATTCAGGCCGAGATTCAGGAAAGCTTGATGCGTACGCGTCTGGTACCATTTGATCGCCTGTTGCCGCGTTTACAGCGTATCGTGCGTCAAACCTCGTCTACCTTGAACCGTCCAGCAGAGTTGATTGTTCAAAACACTGAAGGTGAATTGGACCGTACCATTCTTGAACGTCTGGTGACGCCATTTGAACATATGCTTCGTAACGCAATTGACCATGGTCTGGAAGATACTGAATTACGACGCGAAGTACAGAAGCCTGAAGTAGGACGAATTGTCTTAAATATCAGCAGTCAAGGTACAGATGTACTGGTCTCGTTCAGTGATGATGGTAAAGGGATTGATGAATCCAAAATCAAGGAAAAGGCATTAAACCTGGGTTTAATCAAGACGGATCAATTCCTTGATAAACAGGAAATCCTGCAACTGATTTTCCATCCCGGATTCAGTACGGCCAAAGAAATTACCCAGATTTCCGGTCGTGGTGTAGGTCTGGATGTGGTGCAAAGTGAAATTAAAGCACTGGGTGGTCATGTCTCTGTAGATTCGGAACTGGGCAAGGGCACAAACTTTACCATTCGCGTACCAACCACGGTAGCGGTAAGTGATGCCTTGATGGTGAAAGCAGGTGATCAGCAATTTGCGATTTCATTGGCACAAATTGAGCGTATTGTCCGAATTGCACCGTCTACTTTGGAAGAGTATTTCAACAGTAAAGATGACTTGTTTAAAATTGACAACACCAATTATAAACTGCGTTATTTATCCGAGTTTGTTTCAAACCAGCCCTTACCGCGTTTAAGCAATATTGCTCATTCTTTACCGGTGCTGTTGATTAAAGGTAATAGTGGTCAAACCATTGCGTTACTCGTTGACCAGTTGATTGGTTCGCGTGCGCAAATTGTGGTGAAACCGATTGGTCAGCAATTCTCGAGCGTTGGGGTTGTTGCCGGAGCAACCATATTAGGGGATGGTCAAGTCTGTCTGATTCTGGATGGTCAAAACATTGCTCGACAAATTCAAACTACGCAGCGCATTAAACATCTGTCAGATCAGCGTGATCTGTCCCGTCATAACAATGCACGTCGTTTAATTATGATTGTGGATGACTCGGTTACTGTACGTAAGGTGACATCACGTTTACTTGAGCGACAGGGTTATGACATCATGACGGCTAAAGATGGCGTCGATGCGATGGAACAACTTGAAAATGTCAAACCGGACTTGATGCTGCTGGATATTGAAATGCCGCGTATGGACGGGTTTGAAGTGACCAACCTGGTTCGTCATCATGAAGTGCATCGAGATTTACCAATTATCATGATTACTTCAAGAACCGGTGAGAAACATCGTGAACGTGCATTCAGCCTGGGTGTCAGCCACTATATGGGTAAACCGTTCCAGGAAGCAGAATTGTTAAGCAATGTTGAAAACCTGTTAGAGACCAGCCAGGGGTAAATAAATGAGCCAAAATAGCGTTTCAAACTCTGCTGTGAATCAAATGACACAACAGGAGTTGCATCACCTTATTACCGTGTCGACCGGGTTTATCGATGCGTATATTATCGATTGTCATGGCAAAGAGGCGATGTTGTTGCCGCAAAATATCGTCTTGTCTGCACTGGACAGTACTACGCAGGTTCCATTTGTGGAGTGGCATGAACTCAAGCTACCTGTCTATGCGGTGAATAATCCGCAACAGAAAGAAGGCGTGGCTTTGGTGATTGAAGGCGATGACATAAGCCAGCGTTTTGCCCTGATGTGTAATGAGATGCCAAAAACCATTCGTTTACGTATTTCTGAAGTGGTCGATGAAGAGCAAGCTTTAAATGATCCGGCTGTATTCCAGTATGTACGTATGGCAGATCAAGTTTTTCATATTCCTAATCTGGCGCAAATTCAATCTTCTTTAGGATTGTAATTTAAGCGATCGCTAGTGCATGAGTCATAAAAAAAAGGAACTTTAAAAAGTTCCTTTTTTTATGGATAGGAGTCTTAGTTGGCCAATAAGCCTTCTAAAATCTGTTCATAAATTTCAGCAAGCGGCTCTAGATCTGCCACATTTACATGCTCGTCAATTTGATGAATGCTGGCATTTAAAACCCCTAGCTCAAGGACCTGTGCACCAGTCGGGGCAATAAAACGACCATCTGAAGTACCGCCACTGGTCGATAATTCAGTTTCAATCCCGGTTACATTGCGAATCGCATTTTTTGCAGCATTGACCAGTTCACCGACTGGAGTCAGGAACGGTAAGCCTGAAAGCGTCCATGAAATATCATAGTCCACGCCGTGACGGTCCAGAATTTCTAAGGTACGTGCCTTGAGTTGTTCTGCTGTCACTTCAGTTGAATAGCGGAAGTTAAACAGCAAGTTCATTGTGCCCGGAACAACGTTGGTTGCACCAGTACCGGCATTGATATTTGAAATTTGGAAAGACGTTGCAGGAAAGTATTCATTGCCATTGTCCCAAACGGTATCGCACAGCTCAGCCAATGCTTTAGAGGCTGTATGAATGGGATTAATTGCAAGGTGAGGGTAAGCCACATGTCCCTGTTTGCCTTTAACGGTTAAATTGGCATTTAACGAACCACGACGGCCATTTTTTACAATATCGCCCAGTTTGTTGGTGCTTGATGGCTCACCGACTAGACACCATGTCATCTTTTCATTACGTGCTTCTAAAGCTTCTACGACTTTTACGGTGCCGTTAACCGATGGACCTTCTTCGTCAGAGGTAATCAGGAATGCAATTGAGCCTTTATGATTGGGATGTTTTGCGACGAAGCGTTCAGATGCGACCACCATGGCTGCAAGTGCAGTCTTCATGTCTGCACTGCCACGACCGTAGAGCTTGCCATCACGAATTTCCGGTACAAACGGGTCGGAG
This sequence comes from Acinetobacter terrestris, assembly GCF_004331155.1. Lineage (GTDB taxonomy): Bacteria > Pseudomonadota > Gammaproteobacteria > Pseudomonadales > Moraxellaceae > Acinetobacter > Acinetobacter terrestris. Next base: position 67,714 of record NZ_SJNZ01000015.1, on the reverse strand, counting down.
TTCCAGTCGTTTAAACTGCCTGTTGGAACCACATCGGTATGACCGGCAAAACACAAAACCGGCGCTTCAGTGCCTTTACGTGCCCATAAATTATCGACATCTTCGAAACGCATCGGTTCAATGTTGAAGCCAATTTTTTCTAAACGATCCGCCATAATGTTCTGGCAGTTATGATCGATTGGTGTTACAGAAGGCTGACGTAACAGTTGCAGGCTTAAATCAAGGGTAGCGGAAGAGGTCATGCGATTTTCATCAGTCGATAAATTTGTCAGCACTATAATAGGTGAATATGCCCTTGAATGTGAACGACTGCGATAAAATTGCCATAAAAAAACCCTATCTAGGATAGGGTTTCATATGCACTAAAAACGAATTAGTTTTTGCGGATTTCGTCAGAAGTTTTTTCAGCAGTATTGGTTACGGCATCTCCGGCTTTGGATACGTCTTTACCCATGCCTTTAAAGGTATTACAACCAGTTAATACAAATGCCATAATAAGGGAAGTCGCTAGAATTTTTTTCATCATCATCTCCAGGTAATTCATTATTTTGATGTGAGTTTAGGTTAAATAATTGATGATATAAAAAATATGAGTTTTTGACGGTAGAAAAGTAATCAATTGTTATAAAGATAGACTTTTCTCATAAAGTTAGTGATTAAGATGCTGAGAAAGCAGCGGTGCATGTCTGTACATATAGAAATTGTTTTGATCTTTTTGCAGATATAAACCATTGGTCCACCAATGCGCCGTTTCACTACTTAGATGCGATGCCGGGCAGATCCATTCTTGCCGATCCAGACGATAATATGCAGCCGTTTTATCTGGTATCTGACTCCCCCAACAGCCTAAACGCCGCTTGAGATTGACCCAAGCCGGAATGACTTGCTGGGGATGTGCAACAGGAAGATAGAGTTGACCTTTCAATACTGCAAAACGACTTTCAATCTTATATTCCAGTGCATCTTCAAACTGAAATTGTTTTTGGCTAAAGTGATTTAATTTTCGAAGCAAGGTATCGCTACGGTTTAAGCCATACCAATAGGCTAAAGAAAAATCCCGTTCAGCTAAATAGTATTTTAAAGCCACTTCCCAGTGTTCAATTTTATTGGTTTCGGTATTGAGTAATAAAAAATCCAGTTCACCCAACGTTTTGGGTCCCGCGATTTTTTGAATGCTGTGACCGAGTAATTTATAAGAATGATAGTTTTGATCGAGCAACCAAAACCAGATAAACATTTCAAAACGTAGACCTAAACGGGTACTTTTCAGCTGTTGTAAAAAGCTTTCCAGTTCTTGCGGATGCTGATCTAAATAAAGCAGTCTTGAATGATAATTTTGAAAATGCCTTGCCCAGGTTTCGTTGCCATGTAATTGAAAAGAATGCTTCAGTACCAGTTCTGCTGGAATAGCGGCTAAAATATTCGGGCTGGCTACACAAAAGGCCAGTTGCCGAACCAGTAAATTTTTAAATTGAAGCCAAGGTTCATCAAGCTCAGACCCTTGATTTAAAGCAAACATAGAAACACCCAGCGATAAATTAAAAAGTGCAGAATTACAACGGATAATACCCAAAAACACTTTATACTACCGCAATTAGTCGTGTAGGGCAGTGCTATGAAGATGTTGTTTTGGCGGAGTTTGGTGGTGATTTTTGTCATCCTGGGCTTTATCGGAGCACTTTTACCGGGTATGCCAACAACAGTATTTCTTATTTTAGCCGCCTGGGCCGCCTCAAAAGGTTGGCCGCAAATGGATGCCTGGTTGCTCAATCATCCCAAATATGGCGCGACCTTGCGATCATGGCGTGAAAACGGCACTGTACCGCGTAAAGCGAAATGGTTCGCCAGTATCATGATGCTGATTAGCGCTATCATTATGCTGTTCACCAATGCGCCGTTGCTGGTCAAAGTATTTACCGACTTGACCATGCTGTCAGTGTTAACTTGGCTGTGGTTACGTCCTGAACCTTCGGCTGAACCGATCAAAGAAGCAGAGTAATACCCTTCATGTCATATACCTTAGAACAAGCAGACGTCTGGATTGATTTGGCTGAACAAAGCTTAACTTTGCCCAAGCATAATAAGTTTTATGTGATTTCTTCGGGTAAGAATGGCATTGGTGAGCAAGAAAATTCAGGCAAGACCCCGAGAGGCTGGCATAAAGTCGCGCTCAAATTTGGTCACAGCGCAGCTAAAAATGCAGTTTTCAAGGCAAGACAGGAAACTGGCGAAGTCTATAATCAAGCATTAGCGGCACAATTCCCTGAACGGGACTGGATTCTCTCACGTATCCTCTGGTTAAGCGGTCTGGAAGACAATTTTAATCAGGGTGAGGGCTGCGACACATTTAAGCGTTATATCTATATACATGGCACTCCCGATAGCGAACCGATGGGTATTCCAATGTCACATGGCTGTATTCGCATGCGCAATGATGATGTGGTTGAACTGTTCGAGCTTATTCCAGAACAAGCCTTGGTTTTTATATCGGAGCACAGTTTAAATTCAACGGGTCATAAAACAGGCACAGTTCTCTAAAACAACATCTTAATAGATGAAAAGTGAAAATTCATCTATCGAGCTTGGCTAAAAAATAGTGTTATTTCCCAGTTGTTCAAAAAACATGAGCAATTTTGAGTCAAAAGCAGCCTCTGAAATTATAAATTTTTGCAGAAAATTCTAAATAAATGACAGAAATTGTTTGTTTTTATAGCGATTAACCTATTTTTTAATCACTCAAACGTAAAAAAAACAAAACAGGCAGAAAAGCGTTTGACAGGCTGCATAGATTCTCTATAATGCACCACACAAACGATGAAGTCGTAAAGGGCGCTTAGCTCAGTTGGTAGAGCGTCTGCCTTACAAGCAGAATGTCGGCGGTTCGATCCCGTCAGCGCCCACCAAGCCTTTACGTTAAATGACTTAAGTGCAGCGGTAGTTCAGTTGGTTAGAATACCGGCCTGTCACGCCGGGGGTCGCGGGTTCGAGTCCCGTCCGCTGCGCCACTTAATTCAGATAACAAGTTGTTTGTACCACAATAGCGACATTGTGTAGATGCAGCGGTAGTTCAGTTGGTTAGAATACCGGCCTGTCACGCCGGGGGTCGCGGGTTCGAGTCCCGTCCGCTGCGCCATTTACATGATAGACCTCTTGAGGGCGCTTAGCTCAGTTGGTAGAGCGTCTGCCTTACAAGCAGAATGTCGGCGGTTCGATCCCGTCAGCGCCCACCAGATTTTTTGCGATGCAGCGGTAGTTCAGTTGGTTAGAATACCGGCCTGTCACGCCGGGGGTCGCGGGTTCGAGTCCCGTCCGCTGCGCCATCCTTAAAATCGAAAATGTAAGATCCTTTAAGGGCGCTTAGCTCAGTTGGTAGAGCGTCTGCCTTACAAGCAGAATGTCGGCGGTTCGATCCCGTCAGCGCCCACCATATCTTGAGATGTGAATCTTTAGATATAAAACTTATTTATAAGTTTGCCGTGCAGCGGTAGTTCAGTTGGTTAGAATATCGGCCTGTCACGCCGAGGGTCGCGGGTTCGAGTCCCGTCCGCTGCGCCATTTTCATTCCCTGAAATGAAAATTGGTTATATTTAGCATAGACTACGCACTGCGTTTGTCTTGCATCAAAAATTCAATTCTTGAATTTTTATCTTCAGGGCGCTTAGCTCAGTTGGTAGAGCGTCTGCCTTACAAGCAGAATGTCGGCGGTTCGATCCCGTCAGCGCCCACCATATATTCTCCTTGCTCAAATCCTGTTTTTTTCATAGAATCTCAAGACTATAATAATTTTAAATATTGAAAAACGATGAGAAATCCATACCAACGCAAAGCTGCGTCCAAAAATCAAAATAACAGCTACAATGCCCACGACATTTATAAACAATTCATCGAAACAATCGTTGCTCAAGGTTCTGTTAGCGCTTTATATGATGACGGCTGGGCGTTATGTGCAACGCCTACAGGTCAGCGCGCTTTCGCCGTTTGGCAGCATAAAAGCCTGGCAAAGTTGCTGATTAAAGACAATTGGGAACATTATCAAATTCAGGATATTTCACTCAAAGATTTTATTGAAAAAGTTATTCCTTTTTTACGTCAAGAAAATACCTGTGTGTCGATGGATTTAACCCCTGAGGGACAAAATGTCCTGGTTGCTCCTGAAAAATTATTATTGGACATGAAAAATTATCTCTATCAGATCTATTTGCAAAAACCCGAGTTATTTAAAGACACCAAACTCCCTATGCCACGTAGCATTCGCTTGAATTAATACTTGTTATTCATAAGATTAAAATTTGCTGATCCGATTTAATACTCGTTGAGTAACCACCCGCTGATAAAAGCAAAGTATTCTCTTAACCAAGAGTTGTAGCGAATATACAAGGGCGTTGGTGCGCTTATAGTCAGGATCTGTTGATAGCCCTGATGTTTGGCTATGGTTTTGGCGCGCAAAAGATGAAAATCACTGGTCGCAATGACAATAGGCTCACTTAGGGTCATGTGATGTGCTTTAAGCAAAGGCTGCACATTGCGCAGGTTTTGTTCAGTACTGGTACTTTGATTTTCTAATAAAATGCGAGATGGATCAATCCGATGGTGTTTTTGAAGGTATTCAGACATCACTTCTGCTTCAGTCATCTGCTCTTTAAAGCCTAAACCTCCGGTCATCAGCATAATGGTTTGAGGGTATTGCTTAGCATATGTGGCAGCGACATCTAGGCGTTGTTTTAAAGTGGGTGAAGGTTGTCCATTTTCTATACCGCTGCCCAGTACAATAATTGCAGCTGCCGGTTGTGCTTCGGTGTTTTGCTGAATGGTATATTGCAGATAAGCGAAAAAGATCAGCAATGTGCCAAGCCACAAAAAGAATGCTGCCCAAGCACAACGCCATAAAGTCAGTCGTAATTTATTTTTATTGATAACCAATTGAATAAAATTATAAAAGATGGAATACAGGATGAATCCGATACCGATAATAACAGGAAGAATGATTCCCAAATGGATTTTATCGAGTGAAAGTAACCATAAGCCATCGAGTGCCAATAAGCTGCCTATGATAAAACTGAAGCTGCGTGTTAGATACTCGGACATTAAGCTGACTCTGGGTAAAGGATGCGGTTAGTTTAAACAAATTAGATACTTTAAACATAAAAAAAACCGAGCGCTAAGGCTCGGTTTTTTATTGGCTTTAATATTCAGTATTTTAAATATCTAGTAAACATCACGACGGTAACGGCCTTCTTGACGAAGCTGATCGACTGCTGCTTCACTTAGAATATCAATCAGGGCTTGATCAACATCACTGGCCATGCCGTTGATGCTACCGCAAACATAAATTACCGCACCATGATCCACCCAGGCTTTAAGTTGCTGGGCTTGCTCGCGTAGTTTATGGTGCACATAGACTTTTTCTTCTTGATCACGTGAGAAGGCTAAATCAAGGCGTTGCAGCATGCCTGTGGTTTGCCAAGCTTCAATCGTGCTTTGATAGAAGAAGTCATGTTCACGTTGACGCTCCCCAAAGATCAGCCAGTTTTGAGTGTAATCCTGACGGGTACGTGCATGTAACAAGCTCATTAAGCCCGCAAGACCCGTACCGTTACCAATGCAAATCACCGGGCGATTGTCATCAATCAGATGGAAAGATTCATTGGTACGAATGCGCAGCGCAATTTCACTGTTTAATGCTGCATGTTGAGTCAGCCAGCCCGAACCTAAGCCTAATTGTGCTTGAGCATCCGATTGTTGACGCACCACTAGGCGCAGCACTTGTTGCGATGGAATACTCGCAATTGAATATTCACGCGAAGGCAGGGGATTCAGCTGTTCCAGTAAATGTTCCATGTTGGCAAAAGGTTCAACATCTACGGTTAAATCTTTATCCCATAACGCCTGTTCAATGCTGAGTTGTAACGAATCTACTTGCGTCTTCGGCTGGATTTGATGCTTTTGCAGAAAGGCTGCAATACGTTCAGCACTATTGCCCGGTTGAATTTCTGCAATATCTCCGGCTTGCCAAATCACTTCATGGCTTGGCTTTAATTCGATATTAAATGCAGGTGCACCCAAGCTGTTCGGATTGAGCAAATCACGTTGTGTGAGTGTCCAGCTATCGAAGGTTTTTTCGATATTCATGGCCTGTAATTCAAGTTTAGTCACTTTGGCTAAAGCACTGTTCCATGCCTGAATCTGCTGATGATTGGCATTATCCACCTCAATGGTGGCAAAAAATTGCTGTGCGCCATTTTGCTTTAACCAGGCATCAATTTCATGACCAAAACTACAGAAAGTGTCTGGATATTCGCGAGAACCCAAGGCCAAAACAGCATAGTGTAGATGGCTTAAATCAGTTTGGCTTGAAAGTATTTTCTTGGCAAAATTTGAAGCTAAATCCGGCGCTTCACCTGTGCCATAAGTACTGGCGACAAACAGGACTTGTTCCGTATTTTTTAGATCATCCAGGCTTACATGCTGTACAGCTTTCACGCTTACAGGCTGATGAGCCTCTTGCAAGCTGGTCGCCGTACGCCAAGCCAGTTGTTCAGAAATACCGGTTTGGGTGGCATAAGCAATCAGCCAAGGTTTTGCATCTGGATCAATACTGACAGCAGTTAAGCTATTACGTGCTGCTTGAGTAAGTTTCTTTTGTTTACGGCGTTTAAGATACAGCATCCAGCCCGTAACAAAGAACAATGGCATTGAAAGTGCAGCGAGCATTGCCATGAATTGATACACGGGACCAAAGAAGCTACCCCGGTGAACAGGCAGCATACTGCTCATGATTTTTTCATTTAACTTTTTATCTTCATAAATTTCCATATCTTTAATAGATGAAGTTTTATAGTCAAATGTGGCTTTATTGCGCGCACGTTCATGTTGTGGAACAGCATCCACAAAAGACAGTTCAATTTCGCCATTGGCTTTTTTCGGCAAGTTGAGGGTCAGGCTAGAATAATCACGGCCGACCTGTGCATTAAATCCAGTCCAGGTTTGGCTTAAAGCAAGATTGATTTGCTCAGGGCTTAGACCTGGTTTATCGCCACCTTCGCCACGAGAACCCTGTTTAGAACCTTCTCGATCTTTGTTACTGGATTGTGCCTGTTCAGCGCCACCACGCTCGCCACTACGTCCTTCACCGCGTGGACCATTTTCGCCACGTTCAGCGCGACCTTCTCCAGCGCTGCGAGCTTCACCTTTTGATTCTTTTTGTTGTTCGACGCCCATCACGGTATACAGCCCGCTACGCCACCAGCCATAAGACCAGGTTAAGCCGGTACATGCGATAATCAGGAAGAAAATAACCACCCAAGTACCTACAACCGCATGCAAGTCCCACAAGAAATTACGGCCTTTCAGTTGCGGTTTAATCATTAACCATTGCTTGAAAGAGTGCTTTTTAGGCCAACGCAGGTATAAACCACTGAATATGAAGATCAGCAGCATGAGGGTACATGCGCCCGTAATCTGTTTACCGACCGGCCCAACGGTTAGGTTGCGATGCAACTGTTGGACAAACTGGAAGAATTCCCGACCTTTGATTTCAGGTAAAACTTCGGCCGTGTAGGGGTTAAGCATCATGTTATAGCCCTTACGCGCGCCTTCTTTGACAATATTCATGCTAGAAGAGGCAGTGGGGTCTTTGGCAACAGTGATGCTATTAATTTTCATCTCTGGCTTAGCAATTTGGAAATGCTGATAAAGTTCTGCAGGGCTTAACTTGTCCCTATTTTCAGCTTGTACGGTATAACTATCTGGATTCAGCCATTTTTGAATCGGTTGTTCATATGAATAAATGGCACCGGTAACCCCCATAATCGAAAGGATTAACCCAGCAGTAATCCCGAGGAACCAGTGGATCTGAAAAAAGATTTTTTTTAACATAGCTGAAAAAAGATGCGGGAGGTGAACAGTATTGGCGCGAATTATAACTGAACTTCTGGCAGATAATAAGGATTTTGCAGGTAATATTTATTCTCATTCTCATTTGTGTTTGTTTTTATAATAAAAAACCCCCAATGCTTTGGAGGTTTTTTATTCAAATCTTTTTCATTACAGCAGGGCTTTAGACTTTTTTCGCTTCGCCCACTGTTTCAGTTAAATGCTTACGAATGGTGTTGAATGGAAAATTCTTTGAATCCATACGTTTTGGCAGAATATACGCACCTTGCTGACCTTTCACTTTGAAATTAATCAACATGAAGTCAGGTGTGTTATACCATTCATAAATATCTTTCCAGCCAATTGCACCGACACCTTCTTGCGCACCCATTTTTTGACGCATGATCAGGCCGTGTGGCTGAACGCCTAAACGAATACCCTTAATTTCCTGTACAGGGAATTCATTCATTTTACGTTTCACGTACCATTCCAGACCGAATTTACGGATGAGGAAGTACGCCACGACGCAGACCAATGCCACCCAGCAAAAAATAGTCGAATAGTTCTTTAACAGGATAATACCAACAATAGACAGGACAGCCACGGCAGCCATAATCGCCCATGTTTTAGTGCCAATTTTGTTGGTGCTACGCCAAATAGCAAGTTGAGCTTGACGTTGTTCAGCCTCTGAAATTTCATAGTTCACAGGCTGTAGGGTATAAGCGTATAAATTTTTCGCGGTCATAATGAATTAACAAATTTAGAACTGTAAAAAGTTTAGCATTATTTATACCAATTCAGTGAGTATATTGTTCCAAAATCATTCGAATTATAATGAGGCCAATTCGGTGGCTTTCTCATCATGGTCATGGCTCAAACTTTGCTTTAAGCGGCTGAGTTGATTCAGAATACTTAACATCAAAGAGAGTTGCTGCAAAACAATCAGCGGTTTCTGGTCATCTTCATTATTTTGGCTTAAGCGTTGACGAATCGTGTTCAGCATATTTTGTGCGGTCAGATCGGGAACTTCATCTTTCAATAAAGAACCTTGAATATCTTCTAAAGCCAAATCCAAAAGCTTTAACACTTCTTGATCCTGTATTTTTTCACGATGTGCACCAAGCGCAGCAATATAGCTGAGCAGGGTGTGATTCAAACATAAGAATTCAAAGGCCAGGGCTTTTTGGGTCGGATCGAAATCCGGCTCTGTGGCTAAAGTTGAAATGAGTGATGCAACTTCGGCATCATTATTATGTGCGGCACGACGCACCACACGATATTTCAAACCGTGATTACGACCTTGTTTATAGTGTTCAATAACTTCTGCTAGGTATTCACATTGAGCAGTAAGAGAGCGATTGATGGTGCGTGACAGGCGACGGAATTTCCAGTCTGGGAAAATAAAACTGACCCCAAACCATGCCAAGGCACAGCCAATGACCGTATCAATCATGCGGGGTAATGCTGCTTCAAAGCCCATGCCATCCAGATTAAAGTTGATTAGTGCAAGAATGGTAATAAAGGCGGTGGCTTGTGCATATTGTTTACTGCGCAATTCAAAGAACAGTACGCCACTTAATACCAATAATAATAATTGTCCTTCAATCGACGGAATAAAGTACAAAATGGCATAACCCAGAATAATACCGACCAAAGTGCCGACAATACGCAGACGTAAACGGCGTTTGGTGGCATTAAAGTTGGGCTGGCTGACAAAAAGAGCGGTCAGTAAAATCCAGTAACCGTATTCAATATTGGTCACTTGAACAAAAATATAGCCAATCAGCAAGACAATCGAGACCCGGATCGCATGCCTAAACAGTACAGATTCCGGGGTTAAATGCTGTTTGATACGAATTACCATATCATCCCAGCCTTTTAAGTCATCATCTTTTAGCTGGTGTTCAATATGTTTGGCTTTATCAAATTTGATATGACGTTCTGTTTCGACGTTGCGTAGTTGCGCATCAATTGACTTTAAATTTTGATACAGCGAGAACAGGGCATTGATCCAGACTTGGTCATATTGCTGTTCAGCGCGTAACTTTTCTAAAGAGAGTTTTAAATTGGCAAAAGCAGGCTTAAAGCGCTTGTTATGCTGATAGGTTTCACGGTGCAAAATACTGTAACTTAAATCTTTACAGGCTTTGGCCTGAATAAATAAAATGCGCTGGAAGCGAAATAAAATATCACTATGTTCAAAAATTTTAACCAGTTTTTGATAGTCAATATGCGCTGAATCGGCGCGTTCATGAATATCTTGCGCAACAAAATAATATTGTAGGCTGCGACGGGTATCTTTTTGCCCACGGTCACCCTTTAAACGGGTCAACAGTGCCGTTTTCATTTCATTGAAAATGCCGACCAGCTTACCATTTTCCAAAGACAGTTCAATCATGCTTTGCTGATAACTGCTTGGGGTCATGTCGACATCAAACAGGTTGGATTTTGCAAACAGAAAATCGCCCAAGGATGAATAACACTGCGACAATTTGTCTTGAACCTGGCGAACTGGAAATAACAAGAAACTGATGGTTGAAATCAGGCCATACCATGCGGCACCTGCAACCAGCAGCAGGGGTTGGCTATACCAGTTGTCAAACAGTTCAACTCCCAGCATCGAGTAAACTGAAATCACCAGACAGCCATAGGAAATGGTGGCATAACGACGTCCCAAGGAGCCGAGCAGAATCCAGCCAATACAGGAAACAATCAAGCCCAAGGCAAATAAAATCGGATAAGGAAACAAGAAATAAACAGAGCAGGCTGTAATAAAGAAACCGATATAGGTATAAATCAGGTTCATGATACGGACCGAGAATCGGTCATCAATATCACTTAAACCTGCGGCCACAACGCCGAGTGTTAAAGGTATAGTCGCAATTTGATAACCCATAAAATAGGGCACAAAAGCCGTACCTGCAAATGCAATAATCATGCGCAGGTTATACATAAAGGTGGTGTTATACGTCGCTTGTTTAAGCCGCGTCAGCCAAGATTTCAAAGTTGGTTCCTACCGCAAGGTGATCTGTGCATTGTGGTGTTGAATTATGTGATTTTTCACTCTCAATTCTGGGAAATAATACTATGTACAGTGTAAGCTTGTCTTCAAAGCAGTCATTTAAAAATTAAATATCGATATGTCTGAACAACAGTCTACTCAACAATATTCTACGGCATGGATCATGCTGCTGGCCTTACTGACTTCATTGGGTCCACTTTCCATCGATATGTACTTGCCGGCATTGCCACAAATGGCCAGTGACTTTGGGGTAAGTACACAAATGGTGGCCAATACTTTACCTGCATACTTTTTAGGTTTGGCATTGGGACAACTGATTTATGGTCCGTTGAGCGATCGGATTGGCCGTAAGAAGCCACTCTATTTTGGTTTGCTGCTCTATATCGTGGCAAGTATGCTCTGTGTTTTTGCTACCAGTGAATGGAGCTTGATTGCAGCACGTATTTTACAGGCGGTTGGCGGCTGTGTTGGCGTCGTTATTGCCCGAGCTGCCATTCGTGACCGTCTAGATATGCAAGCTTCCGCACAGGCCTTTGCCAGTATGATGATTGTGATGGGAATTGCACCGATTATTGCGCCAAGCCTGGGTGCAATGGTGTTGAGGTTCTTTACTTGGCATGCGGTGTTTGTTTTTTTAACCCTGATGGGCGTGATTTGCTTGTTATGCGTACACTTTTTCTTTAAAGAAAGCCTGGCGCCTGAACGCCGTTTAAAATTGAATATAAATCAGGTAGGCAGTTTGTATGCTGTAATTTTTACCGATCGTAGTTTTAGATGGCCAATGCTGGCCGGCTGTTTTTCTGGTGGCGTGCTGTTCTGCTATATCAGTTCATCGGCTTCGGTATTGATGGACGATTATGGCTTGAATCAGCAGCAATTCGCTTATGCCTTCGGTATCAATGCCTTTGGTATTATGTTGTTCTCTACGCTAAATAAAAAACTGGCGCATCAATTTTCAGTACTTGGCCGTTTAAAGATAGGCGGCACAATTCAGCTAATCGGCGCAGCTATTTTATTTATTGCCGGTTTAATGGGCCAGATCCCACTTTGGATGGTGCTTTCAGGCATGTTTCTGGCGGTGGCAGGAATTGGCTTTACTGGACCCAATGCCATGGCTTTGGCAATGTCGGAACAAGGTTCGCGCGCAGGAACCGCCAGTGCCATTATGGGCAGCATGCAGTTTGCCTGTGGTTTATTGGGTGGCGTGATCCTGAATTTTCTGATTTGGAATGCACTTTTGAACATGGCTCTGGTGATGCTCGCGTTTGTAGCTGTGACTCTGCTTGCGATCAAGCAATTAAATCCGCCTGCACCTCATGAGCGACAGCACAGTTAATCTTGAAAAACTAAAGTAAAAATAGAAAGAAAAAGAGACCTGTATTCAGGTCTCTTTGTTGTTTTTAGATTGAATAAATCTATTCATTCATTCATCCAGGAACACGGTAAATTCTTCAACGGCTAGACGCGGAGTGATAAAAGTATTGATGATATCGTTGGGATCGGCATAACCTAATGCAATGGCACACACCAGTTCTTCATCTTCAGGAGCATTCAGTACATCCAGTACAATGCGGTGAAAATGATTCCAGGCGGCTTGAGGGCAGGTATCCAGACCACGGGCTTTAGCGGCGACCATGACATTTTGAATCATCATGGCAATATCCATTTTAGCGCCAATCCCCATGGCCTTATTCACGGTAAAATAGAGAGCAACAGGCGCATCGAATAACTGGAAATTACGCAGTTGCTGACGCGCCATTTTTTCTTTGTCACCTTTTTGAATATTTAATAAACCATATAAACCCCAGCCATTTTCACGGCGACGCTCGATAAAAGGTGAAATCCAGGTTTCTGGATAATAGGCAAAAGTTTCTTGATATTGGCTGGCCAGTTCTGGCTTATTCGCCAGTTCGATTTGTGCTCTACATACCCGTTCAACCATTTCATCACGTTTTTTTCCCGTCACCACATACACTTTCCAGGGTTGTGTATTGGTTCCGGAGGGTGCCCGACTTGCCACAGTTAAAATGTCTTTAATGATCTGCGGCTCAACTGCCTTATTTAAAAAAGCACGTACGGAATGGCGTGAAGTAATCGCATCATCAACATGATGAACCTGTTGCAAATTCATAAAAATTCCTTTTGAAATGAGTTTTTTAGCGCTTATTACTATATACATTAGTCTAATATTTATGCATAAGACTTTGTGTGAATTTTCGCTAAGCTAAAGAATGTATTCATTATTTTCAAAAAAAAATTAAAAATAAGATGGTTTTTTAATCATTGTTCAAGAAAACCGATTTTAATCAAGCGAAGAACTTGATAGATTGTTGGCTACATATGGTTTACATATGTTGTACTTTCATAATACGTTAAGCTTTTTTCACTGTACTGATAAGCAGAAAATGCAATGATTTTTGAAGCTTTTTAAAATTTTGAATCATGACTTTTTCATTGATTTGTTGAGTTTTTAAGGGTCAGTTATGCACGGATGCGAAATATTTAAATTGGAGATAAGAATGAGTCGCTTACTCAACGGTAAATTTATGGCTAAAAGTTTAGCATTGGCAGTTACAGCTGTAATGGTAAGCACAGCGCACGCAGGTAAAACTGAGCAACAACAAATTCAAGAACTACGTCAAGAAGTTGAAACATTAAAATCTTTAATTCAACAGCAACATCAAGTTCAACAACAGCAGCAAACTCAAATTGAACAAGTTAAAGCGCAGCCTGTACAACTTGCAGCAGCACCAGCAGCTAAACCTGAATCAGCATTCACAGGCCTTAAAACTAAAGCAGGTTCAAGTGTAAACCTATATGGTTTCGTTCGTGGTGATGCGAACTACATTATTGAAGGTGCAGATAACGACTTTAACTCAGTTCATACTAGCGATGGTAAAACACAAGATAAATTACGTGCAACGGGTAAAACGACCCGTTTAGGCTTGGATTTTAATACACCAGTAGGTGATGCTAAAGTCGGCGGTAAAGTTGAGGTTGACTTTGCTGGCACCAATGAAGCCTTGCGTATTCGTCATGCTTATTTAACCTATAACGACTGGTTGTTCGGTCAAACCACATCTAACTTCCTGTCGAATCATGCACCAGAAATGATTGATTTTGGTACCAACATCGGTGGTGGTACAGCGCGTATTCCACAAGTACGTTATGGTCTAAAACTCTCTCCTGCAACGCAATTGTTCTTCTCTGCTGAAGAGGGTAATAGTTCTGCAACAGCTTTTAAACGCACTGTTACGGAAATTCGAGATACTACAGGTGCTGTCACTGGTACAAAGACAACTGATGAAGATGTAAGTTCTGGTGTTAAATATAACTTGCCTGTATTAACAGCTAAATTAACGCAAAGTTTTGCTGATGGAAAAGGCGCCGTTTCAGGTCGTGCGTTACTTGAGCACTATAAATCTGAAACGAGTGATGATGATAAAATGGGTTGGGGTTTGGCAGCTGGGGTAAATTATCAAGTATCTGAGCCATTAAAAGTTTCAGCTGATGTTTCACATGTTGTGGGTAACAGCAATTACTTATATGGTAGCAACTCTGCTTTCTATTTAAACCCAGTTAATGGCGATATAGAGCAGAATGAATTTAATGCGGTTCAAGTCGGTGCGACATATAAATTCTCGCCTAAATTACGTTCAACTTTAGCGTATGGCGCACAGTTTGCCGATGATGGTACTGATTATGCAAAACTTTATCGTGCAGCTAATGAAGAAGTTCAACAAGCTTGGATTAACTTTATCTATTCACCCGCTGCACCGATTGACCTAGGTGTTGAATATGTTAACGGTAAGCGTGAAACATTTGCAGGTGATTCATATAAAGATAACCGTGTCGGCTTAATGGCAAAATATAATTTCTAATTAAAAAACTAGAAATTTGAAAAAAAGAGGCGATTTATTCGTCTCTTTTTTATTTCTAGTTTGACAATATGAATTATTATTTATGAAAGCTATTTATTTAAAAAATTAAACTGTGAAAAACCTGATTTTTAGTCATAGGCAAAATTGTAAATAAATAGAGACATTAATCACCAAATCTGGATAATATACGCTTTTTTGAACATTGCCTGGCGTGATAGCATTATCATTGCTAAAAATGAATTGTTTTATTTCTGCATATCCTGCAGAAATCAGCATGATATGGACTAGAAGCTTTAATTGAGACGATCTCTCATGAGTAAGCGGGTTAGTAGGGATTTAAGGAAATGTTCTTTTATTGAATTCCAAGAATATAATAACTTGCATCGTCTTTTTTGATATTTTTCATCTATATGAAAGAATGATCTCCTTGTCCGTAGTTTCATCAAAAATGAATTTTCTTTATTCCTTTTTGTTGTACAGCTTTTATTTCATTTGATTTTTATCAAATGGTTCTTGAGCTTTTTTGTTTCAAGAAAATAAAAAGGCTATAGAACAAAAAGAATCCAACCATTTTATGGACAATGATGATGGAATTTACTTTTAATGCCTTTTATACGCTCATTGCAGCGGTAATCGTTCTTTTATTAGGACGGTTTCTTGTCAATAAAATTGATTTTTTAAGGCGCTACAATATTCCCGAACCCGTGGCGGGCGGCTTGGTCGCTGCGATTGTTTCACTATTTGTGCACAATATTTGGGGTCTCAGTATCTCCACAAGTACTGAATTACAGACCAGCTTTATGCTGATTTTCTTTGCCTCTATTGGTTTAAGTGCAAACTTTGCCAAGTTAAGAGAGGGTGGCATGGGGCTGGTGGTTTTCCTGGTTTGTGTGGCTTCATTTATTGTCGTGCAAGATTTTGTCGGGATTAGCTTAGCGACTTTATTGGGAATTGATCCCTTAATTGGCTTGATTGCGGGTTCAATTACCCTGACGGGTGGGCATGGTACAGCGGGTGCCTGGGGTGAAATTCTAGAAGTTGAACACGGTATTCAGGGTGCTTTAGCCTTGGGTATGGCCAGCGCAACTTTTGGTTTGATCATTGGTGGCATCATTGGCGGTCCTTTGGCCAAAATGTTGATTAACCGTCATCAACTTGCTCAGCCGCGTACTAATCAGCAAATTGCAGCCCGGGATTCAACACTTAATGCCGATACCGATTCAACTGAATTTACTCAATTTGAATATCCGCATCAGGTGCGTTTAATTACCGCTGATAATGCGATTACCACTTTGGGCATGTTCGCCGCATGTTTGGCCTTTGCTGAATTTATGACCGGCTATAGTAAAGGCAGCTGGTTTGAGCTTCCGACCTTTGTATGGACTTTGGCTGGTGGTGTAATTCTGCGAAATGTCCTGGAAGGGGTATTTAAAGTTGAAATTTTCGACCGTGCAATTGATGTGTTCGGAAATGCCTCGTTATCGCTTTATCTGGCTATGGCCTTACTTTCTTTGAAGTTATGGCAATTGTCAGATTTGGCTGGCCCATTGGTGGTCATTCTGGGTGCGCAAACCTTAACCATGGCACTTTATGCGGCATTTGTGACTTTCCGCGTTATGGGTAAAAACTATGATGCTGCGGTACTTTCTGCAGGGCACTGTGGTTTTGGTATGGGCGCAACGCCCACTGCCGTAGCCAATATGCAGGCCATTACCAATATGTATGGTCCTTCGCATAAGGCATTCTTGATTGTTCCATTATGTGGGGCATTCTTTGTCGATTTAATTAATGCGACCGTCATTCAGCTGATTCTTAAGTTTTTTGTATAAGTCTGAATATATGTCTAAAAAGCCTTAGGAAACTGGGGCTTTTTTATTCCTGAATTTTATAAAAAGCTCAGCACAAGTTGATGGCCCAAGAAGCTGCCAATTAGGCTTAACCAAATGGGTAATCTAGTTTTGAGTAGTGCAATGATCACTGCAACAAATAAAAGATCAGTCAGTTGTACAATATAAGGCTGTGCCATTTGTATGACCATAGACAGTAGAAGACCGACTACAGCTGCATTGATCCCCACAACAGCATGACGTATATAGGCTCGGTTCATCAGCCATGACCAGTAAGGCAAGCTTCCAAAAACTAGTAGAAAGGAAGGAATGAATATAGCCAAAGTTGCAATGGCTGCATTAAGTACAGGAAATGCGGTTAAAGGCATTAACGCCCCAATATAGCTGGCAAAACTAAATAAAGGCCCTGGCATCAGTTGGGCAAAGGCATAACCTAAATCGAATTTTTCTGCTGAAATTAAACCTGTAGCAACAAAATCCTGATGTAAAAAAGGCAGCATAATATGCCCCCCGCCAAACACCAGCGAAGCGGTGCGATAAAAGCTTTCAAAAATTTGAGTAAACACACCGCTATGAAGCCAGTTCAGAACTGGAAAGATAAAAAAAGGCAGAATAAAAACTATGAACCAAAGATAAGCTTTTGATCTTTTTGTAGAAGAAATAGCATCTGTTAAAGAAGAATTTTCCGCTTTATTTTCTTTTGTAAGTGCATTTTTTTGTGCGAAGAATATGCCCAGCAATGCCGCAATAAAAATCACAATAATTTGATTCATGGGCAGGGAAACAGTACAAATAAACAGGGTGGAACAGAGCATTAAAATGTATTGCCAAATTTGGGTACAAAAGCTGTGCAGCATTTGCCAGAAAGCCCATGTCACTACAGCTAAAACAATCAATTGAATACTATGAAAAAACGCTGAAGAAAGCAGTGGGAAAAATTGTTCGCCTAATAGGGCTACCATGGTCATCAGTAATGCAGAAGGTAAAGTGAAACCCAGCCAGGCAAGTAGCGCACCCCAATAGCCTTTTTTCATATAGCCAATGGCTAATCCGACTTGGCTGCTGGTCGGTCCAGGTAGAATTTGTGCCAATGCGACCAATTGGGCATATTGCTGGTCATCTAACCAATTTAATTGTTTTACAAAGGTTTGATGAAAAAAGACCAAATGTGCGGCGGGACCACCAAATGCCAGACAACCTAATTTTAAAAAATTTAGAAAAATAGTGCGATAATGAAGAGATGGCATTGGCAAATTCACTCAGTTCAATCTTTTAAAGGCTAATATTTTTCGATGGCAGTTTAACGAAATACTACAGTGTGAAAAACATATAGTTCTTAAACTGTACAACTTTTAAAAGATAAGCTTATTCATCTTTGGGTAGTTCATGATAAATATCAAATTCGGGTTTATTGCTTTAGCTGTAATAAGTGTAGTGGGATGCCAAAGTATTCCTCATTCCAAGCTTACTGTAGGCTCTACTGGCTTATCTGAATCTCCAAGTGTAGATGCGCAAGTACATGCCGACCGCATTGACTTTAAAAAATTAAAAAAACAGGAAAATCGTCCGATTGTCGCTTTGGTTCTTGGGAGTGGTGGTGCGCGTGGCTATGCGCATATTGGTGTGATTCAGGTATTGGAACAACAAGGCATTCATCCTGATTTTATTGTCGGTACCAGTGCCGGTAGTATTGTGGGTTCAATTTATGCCAGCGGTAAAACCGCGAATGAATTGCGTGATATTGCTTTAAATATGAAAGCCAATGATGTCCGTGATGTAAAACTGGATATGAAAGGTTTTTTTGACGGTAAAAAAGTCGAAAACTACGTTAACCAGCAAGTGAATAATATACCTTTGGAATTGCTTAAAACCCCAATGTATGTGGTGGCGACAGAATTAAAAGAAGGCAAAAAAGTAGTCTTTAATTATGGCAACACCGGGCAAGCAGTGCGTGCCTCTGTGTCTATTCCAAGTATGTTTGTGCCCACTAAAATTGGTGAAGATGAATATGTGGATGGTGGCCTGGTCAGTCCGGTTCCTGTCAATGTCGCGCGTGATTTGGGCGCAGATATTGTGATCGCAGTCGATATTCTGGCTCAACCGGTGCATACCGAAACCAGCAATGTTTGGGGCCTGTTTAACCAGAATATTAATATCATGCAGAACCATTTAGCCAGAGAAGAACTGAAACATGCCGATGTTGTGATTCAGCCTGATTTAAGAGAAAAAGCACATATTTTTGATGTCAAAGGCCGCGAAATGACCATACGGGCGGGCGCAAAAGCAGCAAAAAATCAATTAAATGCCATTTCAACAGTATTTAATCAAAAGCACTATTCACCAGTAAACAAAATTCAGTTGAGTGCGCAGGATTAATTGAAGTTATAAAAAATTGAATGAGTAACAACGAACAATAGTAACAATGAAGAAATGAGTGAAGAACAAGACATAATTTTTTGTTTAATGAAGTTTTGTTCCTATTTTCAATAGTGTCACATAGATTTTGGTTTTGATGGATAAATAAGCGAATTAAGCTGAATTCTATTATAAAGATAAATTAATTAATTGATATTTCTGGATAAAATTAATTAAGTGGCTAAAAGTTTTATCCTATATTATTTTTGTATTAATGCTTTTTTGTTCAATGATTTAAGTTTACCAGTAGTTGAAAAATCAATAAACTTAATTGCACTAAAGTCGATATGAAAACATATTTCTGTAAGGATGGTTAAATGAATAACAACAGTATGAATAGAGAAAAAATTAGCGTCGGGCATAAAGTCAAAATGGCCACTATGGAACATCTGGTTTTTACTGTCGTTGCAGAAAATGCGGACGGTACATTTAGTATTGAAACACAGCTCGATCAGCAGAATGTGCTCAGTTACGGCAATATTTCTAAAGAGATGCTACGTGAAATCGTTTCTTAGTCATATTTAATTTAATCCTATTTAATTTCGTCCTATTTAACGTGTATGAGGCTGTTTTTATTTTTGAGCAGTTGATTCTTAAGAAAGTAAATACTCAAAAAAGAATATCTGCAAATGGATTTGCATTGAGTCTTAATTCGCATAACTACCTTATTATTTAAAAATGGAATATTTTTAAATGAATGCGAGTGTATTTTTTGTAATCATGTTTTTTGAGTAATTATTCTATAAAAACCGCAATAAATTAAAAAGATAGCAGATACAGCGTGTTAAATGGACTGATATATATTTTCTTGAATGATACTTAAATCACTATAAATAATAATGATGACTTTATTGCCGATTTGGACATTCTATTTCGTAGAAAAACGATATAATAATGACTTAATACTATTGTCTATCAAAGAGTCTAGAGAACGCGATGTCCCCATTAGATCAAATTGCTCCAGCATTAGATGACCAGTCTGAATTAACCATGTCGGTTTTAATGACTCCAGATATGGCAAACTTTTCAGGTAATGTTCACGGTGGAACAATTTTAAAATTGTTGGATCAGGTCGCATACGCATGTGCCAGCCGTTATTCGGGTAGTTACGTGGTGACTTTATCGGTGGATAAAGTCAATTTTAAAGAGCCGATTCATGTCGGTGAACTGGTAACTTTCCTTGCCAGCGTGAACCATGTCGGACGTACCTCTATGGAGATCGGGATTCGTGTAGAGGCGCAGAATATTCAAAAGCGTACGATTCGCCATACCAATAGCTGCTATTTCACCATGGTTGCTGTGGATGAAAATGGTAAGCCACAACAAATCCCCGCGTTAAATTTGGACAATGACTGGAAACGCTGCCGTTTTGAAGCGGCTGAACACCGCAAAGTGGCACGTTTGCAAGAAAGTCATCATCCATCATGCAGTATTTATAAAAAAACCTCGCAATGCTAATCAGGTATTGAATAAAAAAAGACCGCTTTGAGGCGGTCTTTTTTTTGCTATGAAAATGGGTTCTGGTCTATACAGCAGCATCAAATCGGCATAATATAAAACGATACGTATCGTTTCGTTTTTGGTGGTGCCATGACTGAAGTAGAAGTTGAGAAAACTTCACGCCGCAAGCAATGTATTTTGAAAGCGGTGACTGCTGCTTTAGAAGAAGATGATTACAGCCATTTAACTGTAGAAGATATTGCGGCGCGGGCAGGGGTCGGGAAATCGACGATTTACCGCTGGTGGAAGCATAAATCTGATTTGGTCTTTGATGCTTTCAAAGCGAAAACCGCTTCTGTATTTGAACTGGATTTTGAGCAAAGTCTGGAACTAAATCTCAATCAGCAACTTTTAAAGTTAGCACATGCGTTGAATCATCCGGTGGGCCGAGCCTTGCTGGTGGTGATGGCTGAGCATCGTGAAGCTGCAGGTGAATTTTTTAAACAGTATTTATTACCGCGCCGTGAGCAAACCCGTAAGCTGATTCAAATCGCAATTGAACGGCATGAAATTATTACTGACTATCCTTTTGAGCTGATGCTGGATGCACTTTATGGGCCGATCCATTATCAAATTATTTTCTTCAATCGTATGCCCGATGAAACCTATATTCAAAGTTTGGTACATCTACTCATGCAACCTGTTCTTGTTCAAAAGTAGCCATAGCTACCCTTAAGTTGATCATTATGACTACCCCGAACACCGAGCGCTTATGGAATCGCTCTTTCATTTTGTGTCTGTTCAATAACCTGTTTTTATTTACTTATTATTATGCGCTCCTGACTATTTTACCCATCTATATCATGAAAAATTTAGGTGGAACGGTTAAAGAAGCCGGTTTGGCACTGACATTATTTCTGATCTCTTCAATTGCAGTTCGCCCATTTTCTGGACTCATTGTCGAAAAATTAGGTAAAAAAATATCCTTTCGCGGATCCGAATTTTTATTTGTCCTGTTTGCTTTTAGTTATTTATTTGCCGACAGCATGTGGGCTTTATTGGTGATTCGTTTTATGCACGGGATCTGGTTTAGCATATTAACCACGGTCACTGTACCGATTGCCAATGATTTTATTCCGGATGATCGCAAGGGTGAGGGTATGGGTTATTTCGTCATGTCGACCAACCTTGCAGTGGTATTTGGCCCCTTGATTGCCTTAACCGTGCTGCAATTTACAGACTTTATCAGCTTGTTTGCAATATTGACTGCCGTGATTTGTTTGGGCTTTATTTTCTGTTTGATGGTTCCGATACAAGAAAATAAACTCGGTAAATTAACAGAAAAAGTAGAAGAACAACGGTTGGGGTTGCATGACATTATTGAAATGCGTGCAGTTCCGATTGGCTTTGTGGCATTACTGACGGCATTTGCCTATTCCAGCATTATGAGCTTCATTACCGCTTATAGTGAATCGAAAGATTTACTGGCCTATACCAGTTTATTTTTTATTGTCTTTGCCATTTCCATGATTGTGGTACGGCCTTGGGTAGGGAAAATTTATGACCGTAAAGGGGCCAGTGCGGTCATTTATCCTTCATTTATTTTCTTTGCTTTAGGCTTGGTGGTGGTGAGCTTTGTCTCAAACCAATGGATTCTTTGGCTATCTGCTATATTTATTGGAATCGGCTACGGCTCATTATTTCCATGCTTTCAAACTGTGGCGATTCAGTCTGTGCCCAAGCAGCGAATGGGACATGCCATCTCGACCTTCTTCACCTTATTCGATTTAGGCATGGCTATTGGTTCAGTGATTCTGGGTCTGATCATTGCCTATTATGGTTATCAAATGACTTATCTATTCTGTGCTGTGATTACTGTAGCGACGTTATGTGTCTATAAATACACAGTTTCAGCATCACTTAAACAACCAAAATAAAGAGGTACGGCCGTGGAATTACGTCATTTACGCTATTTTGTTGCAGTGGCAGAAGAGCTGAATTTTACTAAAGCTGCACTACGTATGTGCACGGTACAGCCATCTTTAAGCCAGCAGATTAAAGACCTTGAACAGGAAGTGGGGGTGCAATTACTGGTTCGGTCGAATCGAAAAGTTGAAC
The DNA here is from genome assembly GCF_004331155.1 of Acinetobacter terrestris. Lineage (GTDB taxonomy): Bacteria > Pseudomonadota > Gammaproteobacteria > Pseudomonadales > Moraxellaceae > Acinetobacter > Acinetobacter terrestris. The sequence goes on along the minus strand of NZ_SJNZ01000015.1, from coordinate 45,119 downwards.
TGACAGAAGAAGGCAAAGCATTTTTAAAAGAGGCACTGCTCAGTTTGGAACATGCTGAAAAAGCGATTCAGGATGCACGCCAGATTTCCAATTTGAACAAAGACCAGCTGAATATCGGTTTTGTGCCTGTGGCTGAAATGAAAATTTTCCCCTATATCATGCCGAATATCCGGGTACATTTCCCAGAAATTAAAATTAACTTTCACAGTATGACCGATGCTGATCAATTCAAGGCTTTAAAGAAAGGCGATATTGATATCGCATTTACCCGTTATATTGATGAGTCGAGTGAACTTGAGCATGTACAGATTTTTAGCGAGCCTCTGGCTTTAATTGTTCCAAAAGATTCCCCGATTGCCGAGCAGCGTCATGTCAGTATCAAAAGTTTTAATAACCAGGATTTTATTATCAGTGATGAAATTGCATCACCTCAGCTGTATAAAATTATTACCGACTTTTTTAAGCAAGCCAAATTGAATGTCAATGTGGTACAGCAATCGACCAATATTTTATTGAATGTCAATTTGGTTGGGATGGGCGTGGGCTGGAGTTTGGTGCCTGCTTATGTCATTCCATTGTTGGGCGATAAAATTGTGGTCAAAAATACCCTTGAACCTTTACCGATGATTGACCTGCACGTCAGTTACCGTAAAGGTCAGAAAAATGAAGTGATTGAACTGATTTTAAAAATCTTGAAAGAACAATTTTATATGGGCTTCTTTTAAAAATTATCTTTTTTACACGATGCTTTTCATTCAGTAAAAGCATCGTGGTCAATTCATGCCTCACATAACAACCATCAATACCGCATCTAAAAGATTTATACTTAAAATCTAAAAGAACAAGATAGGTCGAAAAAAAATGATGAAGCTGTATAACAATGCCCAGTCTCGTGGCATGACTTTATTTCCATTATTAAAAGAGCTGGAGATTGAAGACCAGATTGAACAGATTCATATTCTTTATGAAAAAATGCATCAAGCCGAATATTTAAAGGTTAATCCGATGGGAAAAGTACCGTGTTTGGTCGATAAAGGTATCGTGATTTCTGAAGTTGCGGCCATATTTACCTATCTGGCCGATAAATATATGGAAAAAGGTTTGGCTCCGGCACTGGATGATCCCAAGCGTGGCGCATATTTGAAATGGCTGTTTTTTTGTCATGGTCCTTTGACTGAATATATGGATTTAAAAGGGCTTGGAGTATCGGATGAGCAAATTGAACAAAGAAAACGCAGCTTGACTTTTGGTCATGAAGAGAGCGTATTGGCATTTCTAAAAAATGGCATGCAACAAGCAAATCCGTACTTACTGGGTGAGAAAATTTCAGCAGCAGATTTGTATTTGGCTTATTGGTTGGTATTTGCAATTTCTTTTAAAATTTTACCGTATTTAGATGAATTTAAGCCGTTTATTCAGCTCATTGGAAGCCGGGATTCGATGAAAGATGTGCCGTGGTTTCAAAAAATAAATGCTTAATTCTTAATTCTTAATCTTAATGTTATTTGAACAGGGAAAAAAGGCAGAATAAAAAAGACCACGCTTTCGCGTGGTCAGACCTCTGAATAGGGTTCAGATTGTTTATTATTTTACATGGAGCTTTTTAAACAGCTGTTGGCTGATGTGGTCCAATGTTTGTGGAATCGCAAGCGCGGCCACAAAACGGTCAGGGCGTAGAATGACCACCGAATCCGAGGTTTTACCAAACCAGGTACGGATGTCGGTACCAATATCGCCAAGGGTAATCACGCCATCAAATTTCTTACGGTTTTGATTGCCAAATTGAACTTCAGGAATGATCTGAATAAATTTAACGCCTAAATTTTTCCAGACTTGCATGGTGGCATCTGAGAGTCCCCATTGTGGATCCACACCCCAGGCAATAATCGCAAAGTCGTTGCCAATCACATCATCGAGTAAAATTTTCTCGCCAGACTCAAGTTTCACATGCGGCTGGATAAACATCTTACCGACTGGCGATTCTTTTTTACCATCTGCAAGTAATGCACCATCATTATACTTCGGCATCGGTTTGAAACGCATTTCCAGCAAATACTGTTTAATCGGCTTGATGTAATTCAATGCGTAGGCAATACCGTCACGGACAAAACCTTGCCATTTCTTCGGTGGCGCAAGCACATGACCTGCCATTACAGAAAGATCAATCATCGCCTTGGCATGGTCTTTACGTTCAATTTGGTAAGAGTCCAACAAATCTGCAGTCGCTTTACCTTGTACCACCAGCGCAACTTTCCACGCCAGGTTGAAGGCATCACGCATACCGCTGTTATAACCCTGACCTTGCCATACCGGCATGATGTGCGCTGCGTCACCAGCCAGTAAAATCCGGTCGACCCGGAATTTATCGGCAATACGTGCATTATGCGTATAGACACGCTGACGAATCACATCAATATTTTCAGCATTCGGTAAAACTTTAGACAGCAATTTTGCGATATTTTCCGGTTTGCTTAACTCTTCCTGAGTTTCACCCGGCATGACCATGAATTCGAAACGACGAATGCCATGCGGAAGTGCCGCAGATACATATGGACGTACCGGGTCACAGCATAAGTAAATGTGTGGTGTGGCTAATGGATCATTTTCAATATCAATCACGATCCATTGATTCGGTGCAGTTTTACCATCAAAAGCAATGTTTAAAGTACGACGTACAATTGAGTTGCCGCCGTCACAGGCAATTAGATATTTTGCCTGAACCGTTTCTTGTTTCTGGTTTTTATCTTGAATCTTAAGCGTTACGCCATTTGCATCCTGGCTAAACTCATTCAGCTGACGTGAAAAAAGCACTTCAGTTTTTTGGTATTGTTTTAAACCTTGCAGCAAAACATTGTCGACCTGAGGTTGAATAAATGCATTACGACGTGAGAAACCAAATTCACGGGTAAGTGGCTGAATGTCTGCGAAACAGCGGCCTTTAGGGGTCAAGAAACGCATTGCATGGTTGGGCGTCGTATGCGGCAAGACTTGATCGACCAAACCAAGTGATTGAATGGTACGCAAAGATTCATCATCAATACCAATGGCGCGCGGGTAGTCAATCAAACTATCCAGCTGCTCGATAATAGTGACCTGAACACCTTGTTTGCTTAAATAGTTCGCAATCGTTAAACCAACAGGGCCTGCACCCAAGATTGCCACTTCAGTGGTGTAATTTGTTTTGTTGCTCATAGCGAATGTCCATTCAATCAATTCACATCTAAGGGTATTAACGGTGAAATTGAGGGTCTAAACAAGCTATGCCATAGTAGATATGTTGAATGAAAAGAAAACAGCTTAAATGATGTGAGTATTTTAAGATATTGAAAAATAATAAATATACAGATGTCTAACTATACGGTTTTTTAAATCAATGATCATTTTTTTCTATCATTCAAACTCATCTTTGTTAAAGTGAAAAAAGCTGAACTATTTAAATAGTTCAGCTTTCATTGCTAATTTAATTTCTAAATCATTCCTGTGCTGAGCTCAGGTGGAGTGAATGATTCAGCATTGGGTTTTACCGTGTTATTAGAAAAATTTATTTCACTTGGTCGATTGGGTGGACTTGGTTGTTTTGGTGGTTTTTTCTTCAGTAGTTTTGTCTGAAGCCGGTTGATTCGTCGTTGCTTGATCTGCAGAGCTATCAGCGCTGCTCGCTGGCTGTTCCTGAGTTGAAACAACTACTTTTTCTTCTTTGGTTTGTTTTTCAGTTGCAGCAAAGCTAGTTGCAGCAGCAAGGGTAAAAGTAGAAGCAAGTAATATTTGAGTTAATTTCATTTTGGCATCCTTTATTCTTTAAAAAGTTATTCGATCCATATTCATCATCACATAAATATGGACAGCGCTCATGCTAAAGAGCCTGGGGCGGGGGAGCAACCCAAGCAACAAAGTGAAACAGAACCGTTAACCTGAAAAATACAACCAAGCGCTCACTGTTTATTTACTGTAAGAAGTGGTCTAAAAACTGAAGAAAAAATGTATATGAATATTTCTATATCAGCTTTTTTAAAGGTTTATTGTTTACTAAGCATAAACAGAACCTGCCTGAATCATCATTCTCAAACCTTTATGCCTTGAGATTAAATGTAAATAAATCTTTCAAATGAGGCGCTGTATTTCCTCAATTTGGCCTTTTAATAAAGTAAAAATAAATGGTTGATACTGAGTTTAAATTTTATATTTAATTGAGTTAACTCAATAAATTTTAATAAAAGCGTTGTGTAGGTCTTTTTAAATAATGTGAATACGTTGCCATAGCTCAAGGAAGAAATTAAAGTGGAGCAATATGCAGATTTTTGAAGTGGATTGTGCTCACCACTGCATTGATTGATTTCTACCAAATGAATAGCGAGTAAGTTTTGAAACTGATTTCTCCCACGCAAGCTGTCCCTACGCATATCATTTCCGGATTTTTAGGCGCTGGAAAAACTACCTTGCTCAAGCATTTGCTCAGTCAAAAACCTGAAAATGAAGTTTGGGCAGTGTTGATGAACGAGTTTGGGCAAATCGGGGTAGATCAGCAGATGTTACCGCAAACCCAGGGCTATCAAGTCAAAGAGCTATTAGGCGGCTGTCTGTGCTGTAGCAGTCAATTACCGATGCAAATTGCCTTGTCGCGATTATTGTCTGAAACCAAACCGGACCGCTTATTTATCGAACCGACCGGTTTGGGACATCCCGCGCAATTACTGGAACAACTGACCGAACCGCATTGGCAACAGAGTATTGCCATGCGTGCTTTGGTGACCGTGGTGGATGGTTCACGTTTACATGATGCTGAATGGAGCAAGCAAAATCTGTATGCCGACCAGTTAAAAGCTGCGCAGATGATTGTGGTTTCTCATGCAGATACGATGGATTTTGCTGATGACCAGGCTTTAGCCGCATTAAAAATTGAATATCAAGCCTATCAACAAAGCTGGCTGATGAGTGGGAAAGAACAAATTTCCCTTCAACAAATTGATCAGCCTTATATAGGCACCGAACGCAAGATTCAACCCTTACTGAAAATTCAAAAAACATTTCCGTCAGGACAAAGTCAGCCTGAAATTAAACAGTTGCCTTATCACTATGTCGAGACCACGCAAGGCTATAGTGTGGCGGGCTGGAAATTACCCAAACGCTGGCAATTCGATTTTTATCCTTTACTGGATGTGCTTTGTGAACAAAAGAATTGGCTGCGGATTAAAGGAATTTTTAATACCAATCAGGGTTGGAAAACCTTTAATTTTAATCCGCAGCAATTTAACTATCAGTCTTCAGAAGAGGGCATTGATAACCGCATTGAAATCATTGTGCAAGATCAGCGAGACTGGCTAGTTTTTGAAACAGCACTGATGAACTGCCGCATAGATCAGGAGTATTCTAAAAAAGAATAATCAAACGCTGAAATGTTTGGTCAGGTGATTCAGCTGCTCATAAAGAACATAAAGAACATAAAGAACATAAAGAACATAAAGAACATAAAGCAAAGCCCTCATATGGGGGCTTTTTTATATTGGTGAATCAACGATTGAAGCGTCGTTTGCGGAGGGGGCGGGTTTAGTATGTGCTTTGCCTGCACATGGTCAATGTTTTTTCCCCATGTGCAATCACTATTGCCGCCATACAGTTGCCGATCAGGTGGGTATATGAAATATCAAACCAAGTCCAATATACAGAATTATGACCAATACCACTTGCAGCAAAGAGGTTTGTTTTAGCTTTTGCACTATAAAAGCTAATGGTGAATAGAATTAAGTATCCGTTATGCAAGAACTTAGCCAAACTGTTCTAAAGGCTTTAAATCAAGTATGCTAGGCGCCAAATTTGAGGACTCTTTTATGGCGCTTAAAGCAACGATTTATAAGGCTGATTTGAATATTGCCAATATGGATGATCATCAATATGCTGATTATCAACTGACCATGGCGCAACATCCATCTGAAACGATTGAGCGTTTGATGGTACGCATTTTGGCCTATGCGCGTTTTGCTGATGAAGCTTTAGAATTTACCAAAGATTTATTTGAAACCGATGAACCGGCTTTGTGGGAAAAAGACTTAACTGGTCAATTGGTCAAATGGATTGAAGTGGGTAGTCCAGATGAAGATAAAGTTAAAAAAGCCAGCGCGCGCTGCAAACAGGTCGCAGTAGTCACTTATGGTTCATCGGTAGATGAGTGGTACAAGCGCAACAGCAAATTAAAAACCTTAAAAAATGTGGAAGTGTGGAAGCTGTCTACAGCAACCACAGCTGCACTGCCACAATTATGCGAACGCACCATGCAGTTACAGTTAAACGTCATGGACGGTGAATGGACCTTGATTGGTGATCATGCGCAAGTTGTGGTTGAATGGGAACAGTTACAGTAAATATAAACGAGATGCAAGTTTAGGCTTGTATCCTGCTGCAAAAATTGCGTATATCTGGAGTATGAAAAATATACAAGGATAGGCAATGTACCATGAACTTTATGATTTATTGCTGGCTGTCGTGATCGGCGCGATTATTGGTGCAGAGCGTGAGTATCATAGCAAATCTGCCGGACTGCGTACCATGATTATGGTCAGTCTGAGTTCGTGTTTATTTACCATTATTTCCCTGAAAATAGGCGTAGCCAACCCTGACCGGCTGGCCGCCAATGTCCTGACAGGGCTGGGTTTTCTGGGGGCCGGCGTTATCCTGAAAGATGATAACCGCATTTCTGGAATTACCACTGCGACTACCATCTGGATGACAGCTGCACTCGGCATGGCAGTTGGTGCTGGCTATGAGCTCTTAAGTATTTGGGCCACTTTTATTGTCTTGGCGGTGCTGGTTTTACTGATGTATGTACAGCGCGGCATCGAATCTCTGAATCAGGAACGCAATTATGAAATCGTCTGTCCATTTGATGAAAATGATTCCAATCACTACGAAATGCTATTTAAGCGTTACAAGCTAAAAGTGGTGTATTCCTCACAAAAAAAAATTGATCAACAGATTTTGGGAAGCTGGATCCTGATGGGATCGGCTAAGAATCATCAAGAATTAACCCAGTATTTACTCAATGATAAGAATATTCAGGAACTCAGCTTTTAACCCATCAATGGCCCAGACTTAAAAAAACAGAGCAATCCGGTTTATACTGAGCTTTGAATTTTATGCTCCTCTCAGGTAAATAACCATGATCAACGAACTTGAAATTATTGATTTAAAAGTAGGCGAAGGTAAGGAAGCCGTTAAAGGTGCGCTGATTACCACACATTACACAGGCTGGCTGGAAGATGGAACCAAGTTTGATTCCTCTATTGACCGTGGCAATTACTTTGAAACCGTGATTGGGACTGGTCGAGTGATCAAGGGCTGGGATCAGGGCATTATGGGCATGAAAGTGGGCGGTAAACGTAAATTGTTGGTTCCTGCACATTTGGCTTATGGTGAACGGAAAATGGGCAAAATCATTCCTGCCAACTCAAACCTTATTTTTGAAATTGAATTATTTGACGTCAAAACACGTGATTAAAATTCATTAATCTCTGTTCAAAAAATATTCTGCAAGATACAGGGATAGATCTTGCAAATACATGAAAAATTATTTGAGTTTTATTTTTTTATCGCTACATTAAGAAAGAGGTAAACATAATTTAAGAGTGATTCACTTTTTGGATAAGATCCATAATTTAATATATTTTTTAAAGATTTTCCTGATCGCATGTATAGGTATATTCATGTGGCAAAAACACGCATGGGCACAATATGAGCTAGCCTCTGAGGCTTATTATTTACAACTAGAAGGCCTGAATCAAGTTGAGTTTACTGAAAACCGCACTGCTCCCTTAAAAGGATCATGGCAGTATTATTCTCAACAATTCATTATCAAACCCAGTTCAGTTTTAAAATCTGAAACGGTGACTTTACCCATTTCCTTTAAACAACTTACCGGCACCAATAAAAACTACGGCACATTTATTGGGCATTTTAAACTACCAAAACAATATATTGGACGCCGTATTGCCATTTTTCTTCCCAATCAATATGGTGCTTACCGTATGTATTTGAATGGCGACTTCATCTTGCGTTTAGGCGAAGTGGGAAAAGATAAAAACAGTCACCGAACAGAAAATGCACCTAAAATCGCTTATTTTGTCTCAAAACAAGAATATTTTACCCTGAGCATTCAAGCTTCCAATTTTAATCATTTGCATGGCGGTTTAGAAAATTCGATGCGGATTGGCATCGGTACCACCGTTACTCGCCAGTTTCAGCAGCTAATGATGAGCATTGGCTTAATATGTGGCGCAGTATTGGGGGTTGGTATATTTACCCTGATGTTTTCAGTTTTTCAGGGAAAAGTGGATCGGAGCAGTATCAGGGTATTTGTCTTTGGTATTTTTATCGTGTTCCTTGCTTTGCATAATTTATTTTCTGCACCTTATGCCTATACCACATTTACAAATTTAAGCTGGATTTGGGGGCTGCGCTTAGAATATCTGTTTACCTATTTTGCCATCGCTTTTTTTCTGACCTATATGTTTTTGCTCAATTGGCGTTATTTGCACCCAATTGTTTATTTTATTTCAATGTCGATATTTGTTGTTGATATTATTCTTACCCTATTTACTCAACCAGAAGTTTTTGAGCGTTTAGCATTTTATAGTTTTTTATTTAGCCCCGTGGTGTTGTTTAATTTTGCCTATGGTTTTTATTTAACCGTGAAATTGAAAGAACAATATTCGACCATTAATTTTTGGGCGGTGATTTTATTATGTAGCACTTTTCTGCATGACTTTTTACTGACACTTAATTTCATTGATTCATTTAACCTGTCCTTTATATCAACCAGCTTTTATGCTTTGCTGATTATGTTCCAACAGTCCAAAAATTATGCACAGCATATTCATCATGTTGAGCAGCTTAATAATAATTTACTCGAATTAAATAGTTCCTTAGATCAAAAAGTACAAGAGCGTACTTCGCAATTACATCAGTTAAATGAACAGTTAGAACACCAGATTCAAGTGGATGCACTGACCGGGGCATTTAACCGCCGTGCATTAAATGATGAAATTCAGCGTTTATTTACCCTGACAAAAAATCACAGCAATAGTACTTTGGCATTTGCCATGTTAGATGTAGATTATTTTAAAAATTATAATGATTACTACGGTCACTTGAAAGGTGACGTGATTTTGCAAGACTTAGTCAAGATTATACAACAGGCCTTGCCACCTTCAGCTTATGTGGCCCGCTATGGCGGGGAAGAGTTTGCAGTCATTCTGCATAATGTTCCCAGTGAAGTGGTGTTAAAGGTATTGCAGCAGGTGCTAAATGCAGTCAGACAGGCACAACTGGAACATGTAAATAGACCCGACCAAAAACAATATGTGACCTTAAGTATGGGAGTGGCGTGGATGGATCGAAATCATCCCTATGCTGATATTCATGAACTGATGAAGGCTGCCGATGTTCAGCTTTATGCCGCTAAAGGTGCCGGTCGGGACCAGTATCAAGCCCTTCGAGCTTAGCGCTGAAAACTAAAAAGACTGAATAAAACTCAAAATAGACTTTAACTTTAAACACATAATATTTTAAAAATTGTATGAATTTTATTCAAATTGTTTTATAAATATAAAAATAACAACTATTTACTCGTGAGAGTGACGCTATGATAAAAATACTTGTGTGGTTGTGTCTTTTCTTGGGGTGCATTGGGCTTTGGAAAATATTTTTAAAATTTTATATTAATCAACATTATCAGCAATTCAAAATCAAGCAGTTAGCCGATATGGATAAAACTGCCGCTATATCCACCAAGCCATTGTCAAACTATGAAGCACGTATCGATGAAGTAGAGGAATATGAACAGCAATTATTTGATGGGGTGTGCCAAATATTTTTTGAGCGCGAATTGACTGAACGAAATTTGAGTCAGGCGATTGTGGTTCAAGAAGATGTATTAAGAAAAATGCCAGCCAAAACCCAGACCCAGATTCGAAAGCTGGATTTAGGTGAATGGTCTATTTACTGGACCTTCTATGATCAGTCTTTGGAATATTATGTAGGACGTTACGGGGTGTTTTATACCCATGTCGACCGTTTCGGGGAAGAGCATAAATTTGAAATGAAAGATTTGCATAGTCATGCTTGATCAAAATGATGCACTTGAGTACCACATATTTTTAGCTAAAGGATAAAATGCTATATATCTCTGGCAGTATGCAGTTGTCTTAGAATGCGTTACTTCACCTGATCAGGATAGAGCAGGTCTTCATTCAGGTGATCCATTAAAATCACTCCTTCAAAATCGGCTAGCAATTCTTGGCTAAAATTTTAGCTTCATTTTCTGTAAATTGAATTTTAAATAGGGAATAGAACGCCATTTCCGAATACGGAAAATAGCTTGAATGTATTAAAATATTGTTCGATTAATACACTGCTTTAATCGAAAGAATCCCGACTTAACAAAATTTGACTACATGTCTTAAAAACAGTGCGCGCGTTCATCACTCTTTTCAAAATACAGGGTTAAAAATACCAGTTTTTACTGGATTTAGACGCTTCACTTTTAGATGACTAATTTTAAATTATTAGTTTTTAAGTTATTGGTTTTTAAATCATTGACCTTTAAATTCGGGTGCACGCCGTTGCAGCATTGCCATGACACCCTCCTGTACATCTTGAGTATTTAACAGTGGGCTGAGGTGTTGTTGTAAATTGGAAAATGCGGTTTCTGCCCCATGTTCAGCGGCTTCTTTGGCAGAGGCAAGCGTGGCCTGTACCGCGAGTGGCGCGGCTTGTGCAATACGCTCCGCCAGTTCAATCGCTCGGTTAAGTGGTGCTTCACGGGTGATTTCATTGATCAGGTTTAAGTCGAGTGCCGTTTGTGCATCGAAGGTATCTCCAGTGAGTAAGTAGCGCATGGCTTTAGACCAGCCCGCCGCCTGTACAAAACGCACCGTTGCACCACCAAAAGGTAAAATACCGCGCTGAACTTCCATTTGTGCAAACTGGCTATTGTCCTGTGCAATTACGATATCGGCATTCAGCATCAACTCGATACCTGCGGTATAGCAAAAGCCCTGTACCGCAACAATGACCGGCTTTTTTCGCTGACGTCCGCTGGTTCCCCATGGATTGATCTGATGTTCATCGTAGCTAAATATGCCACTGCTCAATTTGGGTTGTAACTCAACCAGATCCAGGCCTGCAGTAAAGTGATCGCCATGAGCGAAGATCACAGCACAGCGTAATTCTGGATGGTCTTCATATTCGGTTAAGGCCAGTGATAAGTCATGAATCAGATGGCTATCAAAGGCATTTCTTTTTGTCGCCCGGTCGAGTCCAATCAACAACAGCGACCCACGGATTTCCCGGCTGACTTTTCCTTGTTGTTGTGACATTTTTACTCTCCTGGCGTAATTAATTTTTATACTTCTAAACGAGCGTTAGAAAACTGTCAAATCTGGGCAGGCTACTTTTTAATTTGTATTGAAGTGACAGATCATAGTTCTAAAAAGTTGTGGCATCCGTCAGATTGAGGGACTGAATTGATATAATTTATCTTGCGTTCAGCGCTATTTTTTCCATAATAGCAGCACTGTTTACCTACCTGTTTATTGCTATGTCACCTTTAGAAATTGTTGCGGTCATTATCAGTCTTATTGGGGTGACATTGACCATTAAACGAAATATGTGGTGTTGGTGGTTTAACTTCGCAGCCTTTGTTTTATATGCTTATTTATTTTATGAATTTAAGCTGTATGGAGAAACCATCTTGCAGTTCTTTTTTATGGGGGTGAACTTTTATGGTTTCTATCACTGGCTGAAGGGCAAACAGCAAGATCATGAAATCCGGATTGAACCGATTGCCAGTAAAATCGTGATTTTCCAGATGCTACTTGCAGCAGTGGGCGGTTTGATTTTCGGTTTAACTTTAAAACATTTTACCGATGCGGCCGTGCCGATGCTGGATTCACAATTGGCGGCTTTCAGTTTACTGGCCACCTATTGGACGAGCCGTAAACATATTGCGACTTGGATCTTGTGGGTTTTTGTCGATATCATTTATGTGGGCATGTTTATTTATAAAGATTTATTTCTGACTGCAGGTTTGTATGCCGCTTTTGTCGGTCTGGCTGCTTTTGGCTGGTGGCAGTGGGAACAAGTGAAAAAGAAACAGGCAATCACGCATTTTAAGGGTGTATAAAGATATTTTATAGCGCACTTGGATTGATTGCTATGCTGATTGATTTCGTTCAACATCAATTAAAGCAATTTGATGAAATGGCATCACGGATTCAAGCTGCGCCTGAAGACTATATCAACTTCGATTCAGTCTCAGATTTTTATAAAGCCGAGTGGCTAAATGATTTTCCCAAAGGCAGCATATGGACAGCGACAGGCTTGGATGATGGTGCTGAACAATTCTATGCAATCATTGAATATAGAAACCATTTCCTCAGTATTTCCTGCTGCGAGAAAATTGAAATACGCTGTGGCGTATATGATCAATAGTTCGCTCTATGCGGTCAATGACAGCTTCACTAAAATTCAATTAAATAAACAGCGACCAAATGCACTAGATTAGTGATCATCGAATGGTTTATAAGTATTCAAAACCACCAATAAAAAAATAAAGGATAGAGAGATGGCACATCGTTTTACTGTAAATTCTACAATTCAGGGAGTTTCGATTGATGAATTTAAACGAATTGCATCAAATACAGCTTTGCACGAAGCCGTGTGTAGACGTATACCCGGTGAAAAATTAGAAATTATTGAATCTAAAATTCAGGGCAATACCTATACTTTACGCCGTGCCTATAATTTGGATGTAAAAATTCCGGATATTGCCAAAAAACTGCTTAAAGATGCATTTCGTTTAAAACGTACCGATATCACCAATTTAGAAGCTTTAACTTCGACCATAGAATTAGGTGCAAATCTGCCTTTGCAAGCGAACTGTGAACGTTTCGTGACAGGGGATGATAAGCAAATTCATATCACCTTAAATTGGCAGGTTCAGATTAAGGTCCCGTTGGTTGCGGGTATGCTAGAAAAGCATGCTGAAGGGGAAATTCGTAAATTCAGTGATGTGGAAATCCAGATTGTTGAAGATGAATTAAAGAAAAACCTCTCTGCTTGATGATGATAAAAAGCCCTTTGAGTAAAGGGCTTTTTTTATGAATGATTAATCTTTTATGCTGTTCTGCGCTGTAGAAATTGCAGATACTGCTAAATCCTGTTTTTCAAATTTGGCTCTATACAGCATCGCAGTAAAGAACGAGACCAAGCACACCACCCAAATGTAATACATTGCACCAATATTGCTATATAAGCTTAACCATTGCACTAAGGGCAAAGTAATACCGCCGGCTATGGCATAGGCAACATTATAGGAAAATGAAATGCCCGAGAAGCGGATTTGCGCTGGGAACATTTTCACCATACTGTAAGACACCATGCCTACCGTCCCTGAAAATAATCCAAGCAACATGTACAGCATGAACACGGTGGATGGAGCGACATGTCCTAAGCTGTTATAAAAAACGCCTGCAATGATCGCGACAGCAAGCGAGCCGAATAAAATCACTTTGCCTGCGCCAAAACGGTCAGCGAGAAGTCCTGCCAGAATACAACCCAGCATTTGCATGACAATTGCGGCACTTTGCATTTTAAAGGCATCGGCACGTTCAAAACCAAAAGCACCCACCAACAGGTTTGGCATCGCTAAAATCAGTACCACCACACAGCCAGTCAGGAACCAGGTAAATAACATCCCAATCACGACAGCCATTTTATGTTCTGCTAAAACCTGTTTTACCGGCATTTCTTTAGACAGTTCTTTACGGGCCTGCATTGCCTTAAATACAGGGGTTTCTTTTAAATAGCTACGCAAATACAGGGCGACTAAACCAAAAATACCACCGGCAATAAAGGGAACGCGCCACGCCCAGTCATGAATTTCTGTTTCTGAAAATTTGATGGAAATAAACAAGGACATCAATGCACCGAGCAATATCCCTAAAGATAGACCTGCGGTGAGCAAGCCGTTGGCAAAACCAATTTTCTTCGCGGGCACATGCTCAGAAACGAAAGTCCAGGCCGCAGGAATTTCTCCACCAATGGCAATACCTTGGACTACGCGCATCAGCAATAACAATAATGGTGCGGCATAACCAATGCTTTCAAAGGTCGGCATCACACCAATCATTAAGGTCGGCAGCGCCATCAGTAAAATGGACAGGCTGAATAAACGTTTACGTCCAATCATGTCACCAAAATGTGCCATGACCACGCCACCGAGTGGGCGGAAGAAGTAACCTGCGGCAAAAATACCGTAGGTGTTCAGCATCGCCCAAAAGGGACTTAAGCCAGTTGGGAAAAACAGTTCAGAAATGATTTTGGCATAAAAGACATAAATGACAAAGTCATAGAATTCGAGTGCACCACCGAGAGAGGAAAGCCCAAGGGTGCGTTTATCTTCACTGCTTAGACGTGCAGGCGCTTCCGTGCTGGTTGTATTGGTCATCGCATGTACAAATAGTGGTAAAGTTTTGATTTTAATCAATTGCTATCTATATAAAAAATTAATCTTTCTTTTGAGTGCAACAACTTAAATTTATGAATAAGCACGCGTGATCCGTGTGGATATTAGAGCCTTACAAAGTAAGGTAAAAGAGACAAAATGATGCCAATTGTTGTGAGCATCGCGGTATTTTCCACAAAATAGGGAAAGATCATCAGGACCAAGCCACACAGCAAGGGCACAGTAACTTTCTGCTTTTTTCCATACAGGAAATAGCCTAAGCCTATGGAACTAAAAAGAACACCAAGAAGGAGTTGGGCTGTGGTCATTATTTTATATTTATAAAGGATTTAAGCTGATTATAACCAGGTAAAATTAAAATGGGCTTAAAAGATTGGCTTAAGGGTCACTAGTCCCAATTTGCAGGAAAGGTGAAATACAAAGATTAAAATTGCATAGGATAGATCTGTTTTTTAGCGTTAAAATTTATGCAGAATTTGTGATTTAAAACATTTGTGATTAAAAAAATAGATTTAACTTTATATCCAAGATATCCAAACCTGGGAAGAACTTATGAGTACTATTTTAGCTGTAGCCCAGCATGGCGAAACTATTTTGACCTTAGCCGCGGCTGAAGTGGCCAAATCTGAGCTGAACAGTGAATGGTTAAATCAACTTGTTGAAGCCATGCATGACACCATGACGGAACGTAATGGTGTAGGTATTGCTGCCCCTCAGGTTTATGTTTCTAAACGGGTGATTATTGTCGCTTCACGTCCTAACCTGCGTTATCCCGATGCGCCTGAAATGGATACAGTGGTGATGGTCAACCCTGAAATTTTAGAAAAATCTGAAGCAACTGTTCTGGGTGAAGAGGGCTGTTTAAGTGTTCCCGATGAGCGTGGACAAGTGGCTAGGGCGGAAACGATTAAAGTGCGTTATTTAACACTGCAAGGTGAACAAGTGGAAACGATCTATACAGGTTTTCCTGCAAGGATTGTGCAACATGAAGTCGATCATTTGGATGGAATACTGTTTATTCAGCGAATATAAATCTCAATTGTTTGATTTTTGTGCTATAAATATAAGGCAATAAAAAACTTAGAAATTATAAATATAGTAATTAAGTCTATGAACTTGTTTAAAAAAATATATGCACTGGTTTTGCATTATTGGGGCAGATTTAGGTTTCATATCCATGAATCAGATAATTTAATTATTAACTGGCCTAATTTTGATAAAGGGGTTTTACTCCTGATTTTTGGCGCGTTATGTCAAGTCAGTGCGATTAAATGGTATCTGTTCAGTTATTTCTCGGAAGAGGATAGAGTCTGGATTAATCCTGACTTTTTCTTGATCCGTATTGGCAGTGTATTGGTGACTTTAACCATTTTTGTCGTCATGATTGCGGTTAGCTTCAGATATAAAAGAAATAGAAAGTTCCGTAAATTTATTTCTTATTTTTCACCGATGTTTTTTGGTGGTGCCATGATTTATGCGGGCTATACCATCGGGATTTATAGTCCTGCGACTATTGCCGGTTTTGTTAATATCGTCCTGATTGGTCTGGTCTTTTATTCACGAAAAATTATTTATAGTATTGCGATTCCCGCTCTTATTTTTACCATCGTTATTAGTTACTTAACTTTTAACGGGGTGATTCGTTATGCGCCTTTGTTTAGTGACGCACTGACAAATGGTGAGTTTTATCATAATGAATTCTGGATCGGAAGTATGGCGGAAGTCTATCTGCCGATCTTGCTGGTTTCGATTTTGTTTTTTGAAATTTTACTTTCGCAATGGCGTCGACGTGAAAGAAACATTAAAAGAATGAGCCAAACCGATGTCCTGACCAACGTATTTAACCGCCGTTATATTGGCGAACAACTCAGCGCTTTAGAACGCAAGAAAAAAACCGCTTATGCGGTCATTTTACTGGATCTGGATCATTTTAAACTCATCAATGACCAATATGGTCATGAAGTTGGAGATATCGTTTTGCAACGGGTTGCAGCAATTTTGTCTGCCACGACACGGGAACAGGATATCGTTGGGCGTTTTGGTGGCGAAGAGTTTATCCTGATTTTAAAAGAACAAAATTTACAGCAAGCGATCGAGATTGCAGAACGTTGTCGTAAAATAATTGAGCAGGAAGAAATTCAGTTAGAAACAAAAGAGATTTTGAAAATGAGTGCAAGTTTTGGGGTAGCACTTTCTCAAAGCACTTTAAATAAAGAACAGACCATTCGTCTAGCTGATCGGGCTTTATATCTGGCTAAACGGCAGGGCAGAAATCAGGTCCGAAATTATCTGGAATTGGTGAATCATACCCCTTCACCGATTTATTGATTGGGAATGTTGTTTGAGTTCATCGATAGAGATATTCGGGTTTATAAGGTGTTCTTTAGCTGATTTCTAAATAGTTATTTAAAATTAAAAAATCCTTCTAGGTCTTTCTTGCATTAGGTTTTAAAGCAATCGCCGTCATCAAATTTTAGGTTTAGCATTTTGTCGGCAGAACCCTTTGTTAAATTTCATTGTGGATTTTATTATCTTGCTATGAATTTGAACCTTGAGTGTGACGATGGATCTACAGATTATAAATAAAGGCTTAGAATTCGAGCATAGGGCATTATTTTGGAATAAAAAAGCACCGAATTAATCCGATGCTTTTTGGATATTATCTTATAGTGACTACTTAATATGTTCCGCAATATCGCTAAAGATCACACCTAAACCATGCGCCCCTGCATCAGGGTAACCTAAGCTTCGGTCACCGACTGTGCCTGCACGACCCATGCGTGCAACGATGTCTTTGGTCGATTCCGCACCTTGAACAGCAGCCTGTGCGCCTAATACAAAGTTTTCTTTAAATTTTTTATCTGTGTTTGTTGACCATGCATCGGCACAAGGAACCAATGCATCGATTAATGTCTTATCGCCAACCACAGCACCTCGCCCAAATGAACGCTCACCTGTAATTTGAATACCTTTCACTGCGTCTTGCAGCATTGTGGCAAAGTCGGCAACGGATAGAGTTGCTTTGTCTTTAATTGACTTACTAGCGGCACGGAAAGCTGAACCCCAAATCGGGCCTGAAGCACCACCACAATGTTCCATAATGATGATTGAGCAGTTCAACAAGAATTCATCCATGTGTTGATATTGCACAAGCGCGTCCCATTGACGTTTAAGCTGTTTAAAGCCTTTGGCCACACTCATCCCAAAGTCGCCATCACCTGCATGGGCATCGAGTTCACAAAATGGCACTTCATTTTTAATGATGCATGCACTCATCACATCGATTACATAGCGCATATTTTCAATCGTAAATTGTTCATTCACAATTTCGGCATGTTCTGCATGTGTTTCAATATCTACATTTAATGTACCTTCCACCTTTGAATTGTCTCTTGCAAATTCAATGGGAAGGGTGGCCGAACCATCCATTTTAAAAGCAGGGGTGTTGGCAGGTGCATCTAAATAGCTTTTCAGTTCATCGTCCAAAGCAAGTAACGAAACGGATGCACCCGCCATATCGATACTGGTCATATAGTTACCGACAAAGGTACGGTAAATTTGAATTCCTTTTTTCACTAACTGTTGGCACACGTCTTGGTTGAACAGATACAGTTCTTGTGTTGGGGTTGCACCAAAACCATTAATGAGCACTGCAACTTCGCTTAAATCAGGACGATCGAGGAACAGGTCATCGACAATGCGCTGCGCTAATTCATTCGATGACAGGATTTTTTCACGGCGAATACCTGGTTCACCGTGAATGCCCACGCCATATTCCATTTCATCATCAGCCAAGGTAAAGGTGGGGGTTCCTTTGGCAGGCACGGTACATGAGTTAAAGGCAAAGCCTAAGCTGGTGACATTGTTCGCAGCTTTTTGTGCGATTTCTTTGACGCGCACTAAGTCATAGCCTTTTGATGCGGCTGCACCAGCGATTTTATGGACAAATACCGTACCGGCAACACCACGACGGCCTACAGTGTATAAGCTGTCTTTGACTGCAATATCATCGGCAACTTTGACGTAATCCACTTGAATGCCATCATCGACAGCAAGCGCAGCGCCATTCTGGAAATTCATCATATCACCAGAATAGTTTTTAATAATCATCAGTACGCCTTTGTCAGAAGCAACTTGCTGCAAAGCTTTATAGACTTGAATTTGAGAAGGGGAAGCAAATACATCGCCGCAAACCGCAGCATCCAGCATGCCTTGTCCCACAAAGCCAGCATGTGCTGGTTCATGACCGCTACCACCGCCACTGATTAAAGCCACGTTTTGGTGTTTTTCTTTACGTGAAATAATTTTAGATGATTCATTGAATGCGAGTTCAGGGTGTGCCAGGACAAAACCTTTACACATTTCGACAACGATGTTTTCAGCACCGTTCATTAATTTTTTCATTGAAACACCAACGAGCATGTATAGGGGAGAAGAATAAATATTTCGTATTATATAATCATTTAGTCTGATAAAGCTTATCTAAAAAATAAGGTTTTAAGCTGTTAAAAAACGGATTTCTGGTTGATGGGTGGCTAAAAGTACCTCTCCCTATGGGAGAGGGCTGGGGTGAGGGTTAAGCAAATTTAATTATTGAGTGTGATGGCAGTCTGTAGTGGTCAACAAATATTGGACACAGTTTTAAGTTTTTGTTCAGCTGCAAAAGGGCTGATACCATTATTAAATTGATGTGGTCGTATCCGATTGTAGTATTCCATCAGATACAGCCCTATATCTAGTTTTGCTTCCTCAATTGAATGATAACCTAGTTTAGGAATCCACTCAGTCTTGAGACTTCTAAATAGTCGTTCTGTTGGAGCATTATCCCATGAGCAGTATACTGCGCAAGACCTTTGCGACTCATACTTTGTTGTATGGCGTAACTTTTCAATCTCTGCCGAACTAGGAGGCTTTTATATTGGCTGCCTTGGTCGGAGTGAAATATAACTCCAGCTGGTTTACCTCTACGATGCCATGCTTCATCTAATGCCTTAAGCACTAAATGCTGATTTGCTTGTGCCGACATAGACCAACCAATCACTCGACGAGCATACAGATCAAGCACAACCGCAAGATAAGCCCAAGTCTTACCTGTCCAAATATATGTGATATCACTGCTCCAAACATGGTTGGGGTAAGCAGGTTTAAATTGTCTATTCAAAGTATTTGGTACAAGAATAGTTTCATCCACAGTGTTTTGATATCGATGCTTCTTTCGCTGTTTGGAAATAAGACCTGATTCACGCATCAGCTTACGTACCAAATAGCGCCCAATCTTAATCCCTTGATTCAACAGCATGTACCGCATACCACGACTACCGAGGGAACAACGACTTTGCTTAAATAGGCTATGGATCATGGCATTAAGCTTAGTACGATCTGAACTTCGGCTTTTACGTGTTGCACGATAATCATAGTAGCTTGAACGAAGTATACCAAATGCACGACAGAGTACTTTAACAGGGCTTCGCTTTCTTAATTGATCAATCAACGCATATGTTTGAATTCGTCTGACATTAAGAGAGCTGTAGCCTTTTTTAGAATCATCTTCTCCTGCTCGAGTTGATGAATACGAGTCTTAAGTTGTTGTATTTCTCTTTGTTCAGCCGTTAAAGCAGGCGTTGTTGGAGATTGGCCTGTTCGTTCAAATTGGAGTTGATCAACCTAACGTTTTAATGCTGTTTGTCCAATATCTAAAGCACGACAAGCTTGTGTAATTGAATAGCCTTGATTAAGTACAAGGCTTGCTGCTTCTAGTTTGAATTCTGGAGTGAATGTTCGTCTTGTTCTCATTGAGCACCTCTTTGGTGAATACATTATCACCTAAGTTGGTGTCCAACTTCATTAAACCACTACACACGTAATTCATCTAATCACATGGCAAAATCCCTCTTTTTAAAGAGGGATTTAGGGAGATTAAAAAAAGAAACCCCCTCATGTGAGGGGTTTTTTTACATCTTAAAAGCCTTAAATATCAATCGAATCATCCAAGTTTGGCATCAACCAACGCTTCGCTTCATCCATTGACCAGCCTTTACGCTCTGCATAACTATCCAACTGATCCTGCGCAATCTTGCCGACATTAAAGTATTCAGACTGCGGATTGCTGTAATAGAAACCGCTGACACTTGAAGGTGGCCACATTGCAAAGCTTGAAGTCAGTTCAGTACCAATCGCATTGGTTGAATCTAACCAGCTAAACAAGGTGGCTTTTTCAGAATGTTCAGGGCAGGCAGGGTAACCCGGTGCAGGACGAATCCCGACATACTTCTCTTTAATCAGTTCATCATTCGACAACTGTTCAGACACTTGATAGCCCCAAAACTCTTTACGAATACGTTCATGCAAATGCTCAGCAAAAGCTTCTGCAAAACGGTCACCTAAAGATTGCGCCAAAATTGCAGAATAATCATCGCCTTTGGCTTTGTATTCATGCGCCATTTCTTCCGCACCAAAAATCGATACGGTGAAACCACCCAAGTAATCTTCTAGCTTGGTATCTTCAGGCGCAATAAAGTCTGCCAATGAGAAGTTCGGTTTACCTGAAACTTTGTCTGACTGCTGACGGGTATGCTCGAACTTATGTGTTGCAGTTTGATTTTCATCAAAAATCGAAACCGTATCTGCACCGGTACGTTTTGCAGGAGCAAGACTAAACACGGCGCGTGCATCAAAACGCTTGTTCTCAACAATATCTTTCAGCATAATTTGCGCTTGTTCGTACAAATCAGTCGCTGCTTCACCGACCACTTCATCTGTCAGAATCGCAGGGAATTTGCCTGCCAAACTCCATGAGATAAAGAACGGTGTCCAGTCAAAATAAGGCACTAAAGTTTCAAGCGGATAATTTTTCAGAACGTGCTGACCCAGCACATTTGGCTTAGGCGGCACATAGTTGGTCCAGTCAATTTTCACGCCATTGGCAATTGAAGCTGCATAAGACAGTTTTGCTGCTTTTGGTTGCTTGTTGGCAATACGCTCACGCACTTTGGCATATTCTTCACGATAACCTTTAATGAACTCAGGTTTCATTTCAGGTGAAAGCAGTGAAGTCGCAACACCAACTGCACGTGAAGCATCTGCAACATAAATCACCGCATCATTTGAATATTGCGGGTCAATTTTTACTGCGGTATGCGCTTTAGAAGTGGTTGCACCACCAATCATTAACGGTACATGGAAACCTTTACGCTGCATTTCTTTGGCAACAAAGACCATTTCATCCAGTGACGGTGTAATCAAACCGGATAAACCAATAATATCGACTTTTTCATCAATTGCGGTTTGCAGGATTTTTTCTGCAGGCACCATTACGCCAAGGTCAACGATGTCATAACCGTTACAACCGAGCACTACGCCCACAATATTTTTACCAATATCGTGCACGTCACCTTTAACAGTCGCCATCAGGATTTTCCCTTTGGTTTGACCTGCGGTTTTTCCTGCTTCGATGTACGGGTTCAACCAGGCTACGGCTTGTTTCATTACACGGGCAGATTTCACCACTTGCGGCAGGAACATTTTACCTGCACCGAATAAGTCACCGACCACGTTCATGCCCGACATCAACGGACCTTCAATCACATCTAAAGGACGCACAGCTTTTAAGCGCGCTTCTTCAGTATCGACATCAATATAAGCGGTGATACCTTTAACCAGTGCATATTCAAGACGTTTTTCAACAGACTGTTCACGCCATTCCAGATTTTCCGCTTCGCGCTGAGCACCGCCTTTGCCACGGTATTGTTCCGCAATTTCAAGTAATCTTTCAGTGGCATCCTGACCGCTTTCACCTTGTTTTTGATTCAGTACAACATCTTCAACCGCAGCTTTTAATTCAGCCGGGATGTCATCATAAATCGCCAATTGACCGGCATTTACAATCCCCATGGTCATGCCTTTTTGAATGGCATGGTACAAGAAGACGGCATGAATGGCTTCACGAACTGGTTCGTTACCCCGGAAAGAGAAAGATACGTTGGATACACCGCCAGAAATCATCGCATGTGGCAGGTTTTGTTTAATCCAACCGGTTGCTTCAATGAAATCGACTGCGTAGTTGTTGTGTTCTTCAATACCGGTTGCAATTGCAAATACGTTCGGGTCAAAAATAATATCCTCGGCAGGGAAGCCCACGTCATTGACCAATACATCATAAGAACGCTTACAGATTTCACGTTTACGCGCAGCGGTGTCGGCCTGACCATCTTCGTCAAATGCCATCACAATAACCGCTGCACCATACTGACGGCATAGGCGTGCTTTGTGTACGAACTCGTCATAACCTTCTTTTAAGGAAATCGAGTTTACAACCGGTTTACCTTGTACACATTTTAAACCCGCTTCAATAATTTCCCATTTCGATGAGTCAATCATTAATGGCACACGGGAAATATCCGGTTCAGACGCAATCAGGTTCAGGAATTTCACCATCGCAGCTTGCGAATCCAGCATGCCTTCATCCATGTTGATGTCGACAATCTGCGCACCACCTTGGACTTGATCCAAGGCAACTTCTAAAGCTTCGGTATAGTTTTCTTCACGAATCAGACGGGCGAATTTTTTAGAACCGGTTACGTTGGTACGTTCACCCACGTTAACGAACAGGGAATTTTCATCAATGTTGAACGGCTCTAAACCTGAAAGGCGGCAAGCCGGTTTAATCTCAGGAATCTGACGCGGCGCAATGTCTTTTACTGCATTGTAGATGGCACGGATATGATCCGGAGTTGTACCACAGCAACCGCCCGTGATATTGATCAAGCCACTTTCTGCAAATTCTTTAAGGAATGCTGCAGTTTGTTCAGGGGTTTCATCATAACCACCGAAAGCATTGGGTAAGCCTGCGTTTGGATGCGCTGAAATAAAGGTATTGGCCACATCTGCAACGGTTTTAACGTGCGGACGCATCGCATCTGCACCCAAGGCACAGTTAAAGCCGATAGATAGCAAGTCGCCATGACGAACCGAGTTCCAGAACGCTTCAGCAGTCTGGCCGGTCAGGGTACGACCTGAAGCATCGGTGATGGTGCCGGAAATCATCAACGGCAATTCATAACCGAGCTGGTTAAAGACTTCTTTGACTGCAAAAATAGCCGCTTTACAGTTCAGGGTATCGAACACAGTTTCAATGAGCAGAATATCCACACCGCCTTCAATTAAGGCATGTGCTGCTTCAATATAGTTAGCGACCAGTTCATCAAAGGTAATGTTACGAAATGCCGGATCATTTACATTTGGTGAAATTGAACAGGTACGAGATGTCGGTCCAAGCACCCCGGCAACAAAACGCGGTTTGTCGGGTGTTGAGTATTTTTCACAAGCCGCTTTGGCAATACGCGCGGCTTCACGGTTAATTTCCGGAACCAGATCTTCCATGTGGTAGTCAGACATTGAAACACGTGTGCCGTTAAAGCTGTTGGTTTCAATAATGTCTGCACCGGCATCCAGATAAGCTTCGTGAATACCTTGAATAATCTGCGGTTGAGTAAGGACTAAAAGGTCATTGTTGCCTTTTAGGTCAGATGCCCAGTCAGCAAAACGCTCACCACGATAATCCGCTTCTTCTAGTTTATGGCGTTGAATCATGGTACCCATGGCACCGTCAATAATCAGGATGCGTTTGGCGAGAAGCTCTTTCAGGGTGGCAAGCGTGGACATAAATAACCCCAATCCGATGGAATACAAATGGACATTATTTTAGCAGAATTACACTGCCTTTGAGGAATATTCAGCTGACTTAGTTAAGCACGGCTTAAAATAAGTTCATTTGTGCCGAATTTTTCATCGAATTGAAATATAAAAACCTTAGCATTCAGCATAGATAAGAAAAAGTTGAGTGATTGGATGATTGGAAAGATTTTTTATGCATGATCCAGGTACTTTGAAATATTGAGGCACAAACTATTCTGGGCTTTAAATATTTTAAAATGATGGATTTAAAACAGTTCAGCTCCCCCAAGATAAAGCGGAGTGATTTAAATTAGCTCAATTGTTAAAATTTGGCTTTATGTGACAGCTGTTTGTCATATAATTGTCACAATTAAATTGAACAATAAGGGGATTTTATTATCCCCTTGAACCGTCTGCATGAATTCTAATATTCCTCCCGTCCAAGATCAGGTGCCATCAGCATCAGCGAAATCGACGAATGTGCATGTTCCTACACCGAAATTTTTTATGCCGGTGTTTTTTACGGTCATTATTTCTACTTTGGTGTACATCGGCTTTCAACTTTCAACCGATTTGGCCCATGTTCCAACCTTAAGTTTATATTCGGTTATTCTTTTAGCGACTGCGTTGTTCATCGCTTTAGGCTTTGAATTTGTTAATGGTTTTCATGACACTGCCAATGCGGTAGCAACGGTCATTTATACCAATGCCTTGTCTGCACCTGTTGCTGTGATGTGGGCCGGTTTTTGTAATTTCCTTGGGGTGATGGTTGCAAGTGGGGCAGTGGCCTACGGTATCATTGCCTTATTGCCAGTCGAGCTGATCATGAATGTCAGCTCTGGCGCAGGTTTCGCCATGGTTTTCGCCATGCTGATTGCCGCCATTCTCTGGAATTTGGGTACCTGGTTTCTGGGTATTCCAGCGTCAAGTTCACATACTTTAATCGGTTCGATTTTAGGTGTGGGCATTATGAACTACATCCTGCACATGGGTAATGGTGCCAGTGGTGTGGACATGGACCAAGTGATTAAAGTCGGTAAAGCCTTGTTGTTTTCACCTTTAATCGGTTTTGCTTTCGCGGCTATCTTGTTTATTTTAGTGAAAAAAGTTTTCAAAAAACAGGTCGAACTTTTTCAACCGCCTGAAGGCAATAAGCCACCACCGCCTTTAATTCGTGCCATCCTGATTTTCACCTGTACCGGTGTAAGTTTTGCACATGGATCAAACGATGGTCAAAAAGGCATGGGCTTGATTATGCTCATCCTGATTGGTGTTGTACCGCTAGCTTATTCTTTAAATAAAAATCTAGATCAACAACATATTCAATCGTTTGATCAGTTATCTAGTCAGGCAGCGACCGCTATTTATGCCAATCATTCAGACATTCCAGATGGCGAAGCGCGCCAAGTCTTGACCCGTTATATTCAAACCAAAGAGATGTCACCAGAAGTGGTGCCTGCTTTGGCAAGCTTGTCGGAACATTTGGGTGATCGTGTAGCGCAATATGATGATTTAAAAGACATTCCAGAAACTGAAGTTTCAATCATCCGCAATGACATGTACTTAAGTACCACGGCATTTAAGCGTTTAGATAAAGCTGAACAGTTGCCTGCAATGTCAGCCGAGCAAACCGAGACAGTGAAAGCATATCGCGACAATTTAGATTCATTCCTGCAATACATTCCAACTTGGGTGAAAGTGGCAGTTGCACTTGCACTCGGCCTTGGAACAATGGTGGGCTGGAAACGTATTGTGGTGACTGTGGGTGAACGTATTGGTAAAGACCACATGACCTTTGGTCAGGGCATGTCAGCAGAACTTGTTGCGATGTCGACCATTGCTGCGGCGGATGGTTTTGGTATGCCAGTATCGACTACCCACGTTCTGAACAGTGCGGTTGCAGGTACCATGGTGGCCAATAAATCGGGGCTAAACTTTGCGACGGTGAAAACCATTCTATCCGCATGGATCTTCACTTTACCTGCCACAATCTGTTTATCGGGTGGTTTGTTCTGGCTGTTCTTGCAGTTTGTTTAAGATATTTATCTGAAAAAAAACGCTGCAATTGCAGCGTTTTTTGTTTTTAAGGAATAGGTGGTTTAAAAAAATAAACGCTTCCTGGATGAGCAGAACTACTCATCTTTTTAAAATAGAGAAGTTCCTCCTCCCTTCGGGAGGAGATTGGGTAGAGGGTTTTAATTAATATATGTACCTTTTAGTACAGTAAAAAAATGACCTCTCCCTAACCCTCTCCGTTAAGGAGAGGGAGCTTTTCCAGAATAATGAATATATTCATCAAAAGGAAAGTCTAACAACTACTTCTTATTTTTAAATAAACCAAACATCTTCTTAAGCGGCAATTTTTCATTGGCAAAACCATACAGTGCAGCAAAAGGCAGCGCGGTACGGGCCAAATAGGCCACACGCCATAGACCGCCATGGTTGGCACCTTTCATCATCAATTCTAATGGATGATCCAAAGGCGTTTCCGGATTGGCTACCGATTCAGGATTGCGCAAGTCATAAATCCATAATGCAGCCATCAGCGCATTGGTCGTTTCCGGTTCAAAAGATTCCACATCAAACAAACTTGCCCCATTAAACGCGGCTTTTAATAACGGATTTTTAGTCACCGAATGCGTCGTGGTCGAGGGTGCAATATTGATGCTGACCCGTTGTCCATAATGACGCGCCAGAGTTGCACGCCATTGCTGAATCCGTTTTGCCAAAGCATAGTTTGGACCTTGCTCCACCACCAGGCAGTCTGCAATGCCATATTCATGACCGTTTTCACACAGGATTAACGCATCCAGGTTTTTCTTGAAAAAGTGCTGAGCAGAAATCATCGAAATGCTTTCACTGATCATGCGTTGTGATTTTGAACGCTGAAGTAACTTAAGCGTTGAAGCGTCTACCACTTCTTTAGGAATGGCGTAGACATCGGTTGGGGTACACATAAACATCAAACTGGTGTCAGCCTTTTGCTCACTGACGTACTGCATAATGCTGTCCATGGCCATAGACACCCGGACGTGCTTTTCACCATCTAAATAGGCAATGGCTGCAAGGTCGAGCTGATGCTCACTCTGGATCAGCCAATGGGCAATTTCAGGTGTTTGGGTAAGCAAATCCGCACCCAACTTTTCCTTGAGTGTTGCAGTTGGCGTACCTTCCTCTAATTTTTCCGCACAGGGTGCATATAGGGTTGCATTGCCTTGTTGAATGGTGTTTAAAATTCTGTCCCAAACGCGGCTGTTGGGTAAGTCAACGGCTACAATATTGGCTTTCCATTTAGACAGCCAGGTTAGGGGGCCGGCTTCCGAACCTGCACCAAATAAGACCATGGTGCGGTCAGAAAGGTCGAACCATTCAGGATGAGCGTGTGCAGCACGTAAAGCATCCGCATGACTGGGTTCTATAATGCCCGCATCTTGCCAGATTTGAATTTGGTCGAGTAAAGCCTGACCTTGCAATTTTTGACCTTTATAAGGCACATACCATTCAGGCGCCGACTCACTTTCACCTTTCAGCTGAACCGTATACAAAGGGGCTGTATCGATATCCTTCATGATGTCTTTAAGTAAATAGCGCTGACCATTTCTATAAAAGTCAAAGCTATGATGGGCCTTGTGTAAGCCTTGTTTTGCAATGGTAATCGGGTTACTGATATTGCGAATCCCTTGTTCAACCAGGGCTTTAAAATAGACAGGATAATGCTTACGCCAGTTTTTTTCCGCAAGTGCATTCATTGATGACTTGTGGTCAACAATAGATAAAGCTTCAGCAATAATTTCTTTGCCGGTCTGGGAGGTGCTAGGCTTATTGCTGCTGGGATTGATCGGAAATTGAAGACCATCTAATGAAGTGGACATGCAAAAAATCTCGTTTTTTTGATCATTAATATACGGATGTCTACATTATCTATGCCAAATTGATTTGATGGGTAGCATTTAATGACAAAATTGTGTGAATCTTTTTCAAATAGCACAGTAAAAAAAGGAGCCGCAGCTCCTTAACGGATAAATTTTATCATTTCAGTATTATTTTTTAGTATTTCAGTGTTATTTGGAAATGCCTTGAGCAATTTCTTTTAGCATGAACGCGGTATTATCCAGACCAGCTCCAGTAATATACCAAGCATCAGCATTTACAAAAATAACCCGGTTCTGTTTTACCGCTTGAGACTGTCCCAAAACAGGATGGGTTTTAATGCCTTGCTTGGTGGCATATTTCTGGGTATTCACCGCGCCACGATCCAGCACAATTACATAATCCGGATTCTGTTGAACAGCAGACTTTAACAGTTCAACATTTTTCTTTTCTGCGGCTAAAGCTTCAAATGAGCCTGCTTCAGGGCGGGCAGTATCGGTTTTTTCAGTCAGCGGAAGAACAGATTTAAAACCGGTTAATTCATGGATAAAACCAAAACGGTCATTGGCTGCATGCGGCATGTAATTATCACCCACTGCAAAGAGCATCACTGCTGATTTATTGGCAGTCTGCTCTTTCACTTTCAACTGTAATTGATCTAGATCCTTTAATTTTTTAGCGGCAATAGCTTCACGCTTAAAGGCTTTTGCAAGCGTTACGGTGCGACTTCTCAAATCACTCATGTAATGGTCGGTTTTGGCAGAAAGATCAACCGTTGCTGCAATTGGTTGCAAGCTTTGCAGTGTTTTCGCAGAACGGCCACCGACAAAAATTAAATCGGGCTTTAACTGTTTTAATTGAGCCAAATCGGGTTCAAAAAGACTGCCTGCCTTAACAAACTGCATTTGATTATATTCAGTTAGGCTACCTGTAAATGTAGCTTTAGGCACAATTTGAGCCTGAATATTTAGCGCATTTAAAGTATCTAAAATGGAGAGATCATAGACTGCAATTTTTTTCGGTGTTTGTTTAAGTTCAATGTTCTGTTTTTCTGTAGCCAGATTGAAAACTGCACTATGCGCCAAGCTATTCAATCCCGCTGAAGCCAAAATGGCGCTTAAAAATAATACCTTAGTTTTCATTTGAAAGTGATCTTCGCTTAAATTTGGCAACAGGGTAACAAAGAATTGAATTATTTAAAATGATAATCATTAACAAATAGGAATTATTTTATTTTTAATATAAAAAAAGACGCTGAAAATTCAGCGCCTTGAAATATTGATAGCTGGACAATCCACTTTAGAAAGGCAATTGCATCAGCTTATTGAAAAAGTGTGGAATAAGGCGTGGTTCAAGAATGATGGTCATGATCACACCATAGGCAGCTCCCCAAAGATGGGCACTATGGTTGATGTGGGAATTGCCACGCTTACCTGACCAGATACTGTAAGCAACATATAAAATCGCAAAAATAATAGCTGGTACAGGAATAAAGAACACAAAAATCAGTTTCCACGGCTCAAATAAAATATAAGCAAACAAGACTGCCGAAACCGCACCAGAAGCACCTAAACTTGCCCATTGATGGTCATTTTTATGTTTGAGATAACTTGGAATAATGGCAACAATTAAGCCGCCTAAGTAGAACAACACAAAGCCAAGATCAAAAAAATACTGCCGGTAAAAACTTTCAATTACACTGCCAAAGAAGAATAGCGTAATCATGTTGAAGATCAGATGTCCACCATCGGCATGCACGAAACCATGGGTAATAAAGCGGTCATATTGTCCACGCTGCATCGCGGGAGGCCAAAAAATAAGACGGCTCATGAGCTTCTGATTTGAAAATGCAATCAGTGAAACAGCCACTGTAATCAGGATCAGGCAAACAGTATGGTTAAAAGGTAGATCTAGCATAAATTGAAAGTTCAACTTTTAAATATTTATACTTAATAATGCCATTAAATGAAGTGTTAAGATGAACTTTTATAATAATTCCGACAATTTTAGTTGATTTTTTTTTATTACCCCGCATCTTCAGTTAAAATGATAACTTCAGCTTGAGGAAATATGATTATGTCGACTGATAACATCAGCGCTGCAGTTGCAGAAGAAATTCCAAATTTATTGATTACGCCAACGGCACAAGAGTATTTGTTTGACCTGCTTGAAAAACAAAACACTCCGGGCATTGCTGTACGTATTTTTGTGGAAAATGCAGGTACGCCTCGTGCTGAATGTTGTATGGCATATAGTGCACCTGAAGAAGTGATTCCTACAGACTATAAACAAGATTATCCAACCTTTGCTGCATATATTGATGCGCCATCAATTCCATATTTGTTGGATGCGGTGATTGATTACAATAAAGATCGTTTTGGTGGTCAGTTGACTTTCCGTGCACCAAACTCGAAAGTGCCACGCGTAGGGGCGGATGCTTCAATTGAAGAACGTATTACCTATGTATTGCAATCTGAAATTAACCCGGGTCTTGCAGGTCATGGCGGTAACTGTGCCTTGGTTGAAATTGTTGAAGATGAAGAACATGGTCTAACTGCTGTATTGAAATTCGGTGGTGGTTGCCAAGGTTGTTCCTCAATTGATTTGACCTTGAAACAAGGTGTTGAAACAACCTTAAAACAACATATTCCTGAATTAGCCCGTGTGGTTGACCAAACTGACCACAGCAACACTGAAGGTGCTTATTTTAAATAAGACCTAAAGTTGGCAAAAATAACCTCCAATATGGAGGTTATTTTTATCTAAAATACCATAATTAATGATAATGATTCTTATAATTAATTGCATTAAGTTTAATTTTTGTTACACTGTGCAACGTAAATTACATTACTTATCCACTATTTGCTACTTGGGGAAACTTGAATGACCAAGCCGTTTATGAAATCGACTTTAGCTTTTGCTGTACTTTCAGCGTTGGCTGTTTCAGTACAAGCACAAAATCAGTTAGTTGAAGAACAAAAAGCAGCAGTAAAGTCTGAAGTGACTAAATTGCAGACAATTGTTGTAACGGCGAGTGGTTCTGAAGTAAATGTTAAAGATGCGCCCGCTTCTATTACAGTCCTCACAGCAGAAGAAATTGCAAAACAACCGGTAAAAAGTATTTCTGAATTGTTATCGAAAGTACCTGGTGTATCAGGGGGGACAGGCTTAAATGGCGAAGGTGCGAAAATTAAACTTCGTGGCCTGCCTTCTGAATATTCTTTGATTCTGGTTGATGGACGTCGTATTGGTAATTCATCACGTACAGCGTATCGTACAGATCTGCAACGTCAGGATTTAAACTGGATTAATCCAGAAAATATTGAACGAATTGAAGTGGTAAAAGGTCCAATGTCATCCTTATATGGCTCAGATGCCATGGGCGGCGTAATTAACATTATTACCAAGAAAACAGCTCAAGAGTGGGGCGGTTCTGCGACCATTAATCTAGAAAAACCGGCAGACAGCACTGAAGGCGATACGCTTCAAATGTCGGCAACGGCAAGCGGTGCCCTCACAGATACCCTGAGTGCACGTATTACAGCAGGCCGTACTGAACGTGAAGCCGATCAGAATGTGACAGATCTTGAAAGTTCAACCACGGGTATGCGTAATGATACGGTTGAAGGAAGCCTTGTTTACCGTCCAAATGATCATCACCAATTTGAGCTTTTTGGTAGCTATGGTAGTCAAACCAATACAAACCCGACCTATGCACCCAATGTTGCTGATGGTGAGTTCTGGCTGGGTTCGGCTGGAGATAAAAATGAGACAGAATCCCAGCGTCTTGGTCTTGCATGGGATGGTACTTATGCCTGGGGTAGTTCCAACCTAAGTGTTTACCAAAATGAATATGATCGCAGTACAACGACTGAGGTTAATGGCGTATTTAGTCCAACTGTTCAAAAGACAGAGTTAACCGTTGTTGATGCTAAAGTAAATTTACCTTTTGAATGGGTTGTTCCTCACAAATTAACAGTAGGGGGGCAATTCCGTTCTGAAGAGTTGACCAACGACCGTACTTTGGGGATTGATTCAAATGGTGCACCTTCAATTGATGGTAAGGACTATACAGGTGATTCAACAGTAGCCGCGGATGTCTGGGCGCTATTCTTTGAAGATATCTTAAGCATTACGCCTAATTTTGATGTGACGATTGGCGGCCGTCTGGATAAAGATGAGCGCTATGATGCGAACTTTAGCCCACGTGTATACGGTGTATATCATTTCAATGATGCATTAACATTTAAAGGTGGTGTCTCTACCGCTTTCCGTGCACCGGATCTGGTTCAAACTGCGCCAGGTTTCAGTACGGGATCACGTGGTAAAGGTTGTACCTCTCAATTTGGAACATACGATGCTGTAACTAATCCTAACGGTTTCCAAAGTACCTATAATGCAACGACAAATCCGTTTGTAAACTGCTATAACACTGGTAATCCTAATCTGGAAGCGGAAGAATCAACAAACTACGAGTTAGGTTTCCAGTATGACGATGAAAAATATTCAGGCGGTTTAACTTACTTCCATACAGATTTTGATAACAAATTGGTGAATACGCCGGTTAAGCATATTGCTGCTGGACAAATTAATGACCCACGTTATCCGAAGGGTGTATGGTATATCGCACCTGATAATGCTGAAAAAGCACGTATTCGTGGCCTAGAAGGGACATTTGCAATGAATCTGACCGACTATGCACGCTGGTCAACGAATGCAACTTATTTCCTTGAATCGAAAAATCTGGATACGGGTGCTGCCTTAATTAGCACACCTGAGCTTTCAGTTCATTCAGCAATTGATTTACAAGCCTCTGATGCACTCGCTTTACAAATGAACCTGCAATACATTGGCAAGCAATATACAACAGAAACATCGGATGCAAATGCATGGGCGAAAGCATATACATTGTATGGTGTGAATGCGAATTACACTTTAAATGACAATGTCACTGTTCGTGCTGGTGTATCGAACTTGTTTGATGAATCAATGGAAACCACAGATAGTTCAGAAGATTATTACTCAATTCAAGGACGTACGTATTTCGTTGGTTTAACGACACGTTTCTAATTCTATAAGGTCATAAAAAAGCCGCTTTAAGCGGCTTTTTTATCACTGGAAATTAAGCATCCAGATTTAAAATTTTCTGTGCCGTTTCAGCATAATAGAATTTCTCTAAATATGTTCGGGCACGTTCACGTAGATATGCAGATGAAACCAGTTTTTGCACAACAGGGGCTAACAACTGCTGCAATTCATGTTGAATCAAGGCTTCATCAATATTCAGGTCACGTAATAACAAATCAAACGGACGTTCCTGATTACGGATGTACCAGGCATAGACACCATCATGAACTTGCTGTTTTAAATAGTCAGTCTGACGGATGTGATCCCAAATTTCATGGCCCAAACTCACGGTATTGGACAGGTCCTGAACTTCAATATAATTCTTTAAAACATTTAAAGGCATATCCTTAATTTTATGCCAAAGATTTGCTTGAAAATGATAGAGCTTTTCATCATCAAAGTGCTGATTTAAAACATGCTCACTCATTTGACTCAGTTTTAAAATATTCTTTTGCAGATAATGCGCAATCGTTTCATCCAGATTTGAATCGGTCACGGTTTCTAAAACCGATTTGCCCATTTTCATAAAACGGGACACGCCAGGCACCCGTTTTGCCATGACTGAATTATCCACATAGTCTTGAATGGAATGCTGGATTAGCTGGGTAATCATCGCAGAAAAAGCAGGATTATTGACCACGGTTTTAATTAAACGCTGACGGTGAGCACTTTTACTGGCGACATATTGGGCAATTTTATCGACGGTTAATACCGGAATGACATCCGCAATCTGAGTGCTTTCATTGGCAGGATGAATTAAGGCAAAGCGCAGATGTTCGCTAATTTGCTCAATCAAAAAGTGACTGGCAGGTGTGGCTAGAACCTGCTTTTGCAAAAGCGCATTGATTTGCTCAAATGACCAGATCTCCTGCAAAGTCTGTTTTCTAAACCACTGGTAGAAATTTAGAAATTCGCTCTGAATAGTGGCAGTATGTGAAAACTCTTGCTCTAAAAAGTCAAGATGAGCTTCAATCAATTGCTCAATCATCGGGTGTTTCGGCATACTGTCTCTGCAAGCTAATTTAATGGGATAAGTTTATCAGCAAGTGGGTTTTTTAACTTTTGGGTTTTTGCTAGAAAAGGTAAATAGTGGTTCGCCACTTGTTGTTCTGCTTCTAAAATAGGCATGTGCCCGACATTATTTAAAATCACCGGGGTTTCTGCACGCTTCAATAAAGATTGTAATTCATTTGCAGCTTCGACATTAATAATTTTATCTTGCTTGCCCCACAGGATCAGGGTGGGTGCTTCAATGGTTTGCGTCATTCGGGCAAACGATTCAGGCGTATAAATACGACTCAGGGTGATTAATTGGTCAATCATTTTACGGGTTTGCACTGACTGAGAAATCAGCATTTTTTCTTGTGCTTTTTTAAAATAAATCGGTAAGTCCGGTGGGTTTTGCATGACTTGACCCATCACATCGTCCAGATCGCCCGGCTTAGACACAATCAGATGCTTTAAAAAATAAGGGTCTTTGGTGTAGGCGGTATTGGCCCGTTTATAGATTCCGGCGCTATTGAGCAAAAACAGGCTTTGCGTATCAAATGGATATTGGGATGCATAAACCGTGGCAATCGATCCGCCCAGCGAGTGACCGGCAATATTCAGTTTGTCTTCCACATCAATGGCTTCAACGAAACGGCGTAAACGCTGCGTGACATTGGGGACAGACAGGTCAAAATTATCTGCAACTTTGGTTTCGCCATTGCCGGGAAGGTCGGGAATAATCACGTGATAGTAGGGGGTTAAAAAATGTGCCACCCCATTCCAGTTATCACGATTGCCAGCCAAGCCATGAAGGAGCAATACGGCAGGTTTATTGCTCGAGCCACTTTCACTGTAGCTCCAGGTGATATCATCAATTTTAATGGTTTTACTGCGTAGTCCGGCTGCATTACGTTCTTTGACTAAATAATTTTCAAGTGAAGGTTGAACCACGTAAGTATTTTTATTTATTGCTGCATGGGAAAAAACAGGCACACTGATAGAAAGGGCCAAGCAGGTGGTTTGTAAAAAGCGGGATAAAGTCGATTGAAGTGTTGTCATTGATCATCATCCTAATGTATTCATGACGATAATTCTTTAGAAGTAATCCTATAAAAATCATCTGATTTTGACTACATTTTATTTTTTTAAAAATGTCTGTAGTATATTGTAATTATTATTAAATAATTGTCACTGAATAGTTTTTTGAATTGCGTTACATGTCACTTTAAAAGTGTGATAGGGGGCAAGTTTATGAGCTAAATAAAATATTTTGTAACCTTAGTTATAAAATCAACAGCTATACTTTTTTGCAAGTGACTTTCCAATTGCATCGCATTAAAATATTGTAACTTAAAACCTTGGAAGACCAGCATGCTAACAGCAGAAGAAGCTTTAGATCGTTTAAAAAAAGGGAACCAGCGTTTTGTATCGGGGGAAACGACACACCCCAAACAACTTTCACATCAGCAAAGGGCAGAAATGGCAGGAAATCAAAACCCCTTTGCCATCGTCTTGGGTTGTTCAGATTCTCGTGTTCCTGCTGAAATGGTATTTGACCAGGGTTTAGGCGATTTATTCGTTATTCGTGTTGCAGGGAATGTCGTCGCACCTTCACAGGTCGGCAGTGTGGAGTTTGCTGCAGAACGTTATGATTGCGCGGTTGTGGTGGTATTGGGACATAGTCATTGTGGCGCTATTCAAGCGACCATTGATACCTTAATGAATCCAGATCATCCACCTTCATTAAACCTGATGTCTATTGTCAACCGTGTTCGACCATCGGTTGAAACATTGATGCAAACTGAACTAAAAAACGATTTATCTAAACTGTCTAAACATGCAGTTCGTTCGAATGTCTTTGCTTCTGTAAATCAGCTGCGTCATGGTTCTGCAGTTTTAGAATGCCTGATTGCCAAAGGTCAGTTGAAAGTTGTCGGTGCAGAATACTCTCTAGAAACAGGTGAAGTTTTGTTTTTTGATTTTTAAAATTAAATCAAGCTTCACACTGAATAAAAGGCGCTTTATAAAGCGCCTTTTATATAAGGATAAGCATTGTTCAGTAAAATACTTTGCGCACTGGCATTCGGATGAACTAAATCCCGCTGCATCAAGTCTTTCTTACCTGCAACGCCTTCCAAAAAGAAAGGCATTAATTTGACTTTGTACTGTTGACTGACAATCTGGTAATTTTTTTCAAAGGCCTTGCTATAGGCTGTACCGTAATTCGGTGGAATTTTCATTCCCAAAACAATCACTGTGGCTTTAGCTTTTTGACTTTGTTGAATTAGATGAGCTAAGTTTTTTTGGATCAATAACGGGGATTGACCACGTAAACCATCATTTCCCCCTAACTCAATCACCACAATATTCGGTTTATGGATTTGCAATAATTTAGGCAACCGCGCCAAAGCACCGCTAGTGGTTTCACCACTGACACTGGCATTGACCACTTTATGCTGTTTCGGATACTGTTGCTCTAGACGTTTTTGTAGTAAATACACCCAACCTTGCTGTGCCTGCATTCCATAGCCTGCGCTAATACTGTCACCCAGAATCATAATGGTTTTAGCAGACACCACGACTGGAGCAAGACACAGGCTGAACATCGCCAGGCAAGCAAATACACGAATTTTTAGATTGCGATTTTGCATATAGGGATTTTATGATCCAAGTGACGAGCGACCATTCCATCATGCCACAAGCAATAATTTCTGCACAGCAACTGACACAAAAGATAAAACTTCCTCAAAAGGAATTTATTATTTTCGAAAATTTCAGTCTGGATATTTTGGCAGGTGAACAGGTGGCCATTACCGGGCGTTCAGGCTCCGGAAAATCGACCTTGCTCGGAATTCTGGCGACCCTGGATCAGGCCAGTTCAGGAAAACTGGTGGTTTGTGGTGAATCAATTGCTGAACTGAATGAAGAACAGCGCGCACTGGTTCGCTTAAAATATATCGGCTTTGTGTTTCAGTCTTTCCAGCTGTTGCCACATTTAACCGCGCTAGAAAATGTGATGTTGCCGCTGCGCTTACAAAAGAATTTTAATTTTGCATCTGCTGGAAAAAAGGCATTGGCTTTACTTCAGAAAGTCGGTCTAGAACGCCAGGCAACACAAACGCCCAAAGTGCTTTCCGGCGGTGAACAGCAACGTGTTGCCATTGCACGTGCTTTAATTAGCGATCCGAAAATCATTTTTGCAGATGAGCCTACAGGTAACCTGGACACACAAACCGCCAGTGAAATTGAGCAACTGTTATTTCAGCTGAATCGTGAATTTGGGACGACTTTAGTTTTAGTCACCCATGATCCTGCATTGGCAAAACAATGTCAGCGCCATTTTGAATTGCTCGATGGTCGCTTGATTGAACATCGTAACGGTGAGGGCTGAAATGAATCCACTTTTTCGACCCTTGCTGACCCAAAGTTTTAAAAGTAGCGGTGTCTACTTGCTGATTATTGCTTTGACTTTGGCCATTAGTGCCACCACAGCTCTGAAATTTAGCAATGAACAGATCCAGAATGCCGTGGCATTACAGGCTGCTGAAATGCTGGCAGCGGATTTGGTCTTAAGCGACAATCAGCCGCTTGAAAAAAAGTGGCAACATAAAGCTGATCAGTTATCTCTAAAACAATCTGAAGTCACCACATTCAGTTCGATGGCGCATACTAATGACCAATTTGTGATGGTCAATGTGAAAGCCATTGATGATGCCTTTCCTTTGCGTGGCGAAATTCGGGTGGCACCACAGGCACAAAAAATTCAGACAGAAGAGGTCTGGCTCAGTTCACGTGCCATGGATTTGTTACATGTCAAAGTCGGGGACAGTATCAATATTGCCGATGGGACATTTAAAGTCAGCGCTAAAATTGAACATGATTCCAATCAGGAATTGGGCTTTTCCGGTTTTTCACCTACGGTGATTATTTCCCAAGCCGATATTGCCCGAACTAACGCCATTCAAATTGGCAGTCGGGTGGAATACCGTTTATTGATGGCAGGGCCTGCCCAACAGACCAAACAGTTTGAACAAGATTTTAATCAGCTGCATAAATCTGCGCAAAGCAAAATACAGAATGAACAAACTGGCCTAAAACTGCGTAATGCCAGCGAAGGCAATACCCGTTTAATGAAGCCGATTGCAAATTTAGATACCTTCCTGCAACTCACCAATATTTTGACCATTTTGCTGTGTGGTATTGCAATTGCCTTAACCAGTCAGCGTTATGTGCAACAAAATCAGGATAGTATTGCACTGATGCGTTGTATCGGGGCGACTAAAAAACAAATTCTGAGTGCATATCTGGCGTTATTGGGCGTGGTATTAATTGCCGCAATGGCGATTGGCAGTCTGGCAGGAGTCGCGCTTGGCTATGGTTTGTTGCAACTGATGCTGCAACTGATTCCACATCTGCAAATTGAATTTTCTGCATTGGATATGTTACTTGGACCCTTACCGATTGCGATGCTGACCAGTGCAGTGGTGTTACTCGGATTTATCGTGCCAAGTCTATGGCAGTTACTCAATACACCGCCTATTCGGGTGATTCGCCAGCAAGAAAAATCAGTGCAGTCGATGTTATGGATGTTGCTGATGGGGACAGCCAGTCTGGTGCTGTTTAGTATTGTCCTGACTGAAAATATAGTGCTGACTGCTTGGGTCATCGGTGCAATTATCATCTTGTGTACTGTGCTGTACATGCTGATTTGGGGCTGCTTAAAACTGATTAAAAGCTTGAAATGGTCCATTTCCGCTTATATACGCGCGCCTTATCAAACCGCCTTTCAAATTACCGCTTTGGCACTTGGTCTAAGTTTAATTACCGTATTGGCAGTATTGCGGACAGATTTGCTTGAGCGTTGGCAGCAACAATTACCGCAAGGTACACCGAATCAATTTGTTTACGGTTTGCCGCCATTTGATATGCCTTTATTGAAAGCACAGCTTGAGCAACGGGGTTGGCACAGTACACCACTTTATCCCAATATTCGTGGGCGATTGGTGGCGAAGAATGATCAACCTTTTTCGCAAAGTTTGCTTAAAAGCAATAACTCTTTACGCCGTGAACTCAATTTGACCCAAACAGCAGAATATCCTACTGACAATAAAATCGTGCAGGGTACGGCGGCCTTGCAACAGGCCGGTGATGTATCGGTTGAAGTGAAAACAGCGGAAGAGTTGGGGATTAAAATAGGCGATCGGCTTACTTTTAGTCTGCCTGAAGGTTTGATTCAAGCCAAAGTCGTTAACTTGCGCAGTGTCGAGTGGGAAAGTTTCAGTCCGAATTTTTTCTTTATTTTTGCACCCAAGACCATGGATGAAAATGCCGGCAGTTATCTAGGTAGTTTTTATGTGCCCGAACAGGATAAAAAGCAACTGGTTTCCGTAATTCAGCAATTTTCCAATACGGTTTTTATTGATGTCAGCTTGATTCTGGATGAAGTAAAACGCCTGGTAAATGTACTGGTGCAAATTATTAGCATACTTGCGCTACTGGTCAGTGTCTCTGGTATATTGGTTTTAGTTGCCTGTTTGAACTTGCTGATGGATGAACGCAAACGTGAAGTGGCTTTGCTGCGCTCATTTGGTAGTTCCAAACAAAAGTTAAAACAGATGATGAGTGTAGAGATCGGTTTTATCGGATTCATGGCAGGCGTGGTTTCATGTCTGTTTGCAGAAGTGATTAGTGCGATTGCCAGTTATAAAATGAATTTGACCATTCAGGCGCATGGGGAAATTTGGCTGATTTTACCAATTTTAATGACTTTGATGTGTGCCCTGATTGGACGTTATCGCTTAAGTTATCTCTGTAATATTCCGCCATTACAAAGTTTGCGAGAGATGAATCAATAGTCAATTCATCTCCCGAAAATGATTCACTAACATTAAAAATGCAGTTGTGTACGCATGGCTGCAAGAATTTGACGCCAGACAGGTTCAAGGAGCTGCACTTGCTGCATGCAGTAATCGTAAAAACCATAACATGCTATTAGGCCCACACCCAAACCTAACATAAAGCCTAGATTGGGTTTATGCAGGCGTTGTCCCATGTACCAAATAGCCGCTAATACCGCACCCATCAGCATGCCGCCAATATGGGCTGCATTGTTAATTCCCGGCATGGTAAAGCCAATAAACAGGTTAATCCCCATTACCATGACCAAGGTTTTTTTATCTAGAATAAAGCGCTGCTTCGGTAAGATGGGCAATAAAGACAAGATGGTTAAAGCACCGCCAATACCCATCACTGCGCCAGAAGCACCGGCACTGACCGTCGGGAAAAGTTTGGGGTCATTAGTTTGCAGCAGTTGAACGGTATTTTGAATATCGATAAAGCCACTGAGCAAACTTCCCATCAGGCCGGCAAGAATATACAAACCCAAATAATAGAATCGGCCAAAAAGCTGTTCAGCCACACTGCCGAAAATATAGAGCGCCCACATATTTAACATTAAATGGATCAAGCCAAAATGAAAAAACATGCTGCTAAACAGGCGGGTGGGTTCCTCTAAAAAGGTTAAAGGTGCATAATCAGCTCCCCAATGAATAGCATCGACCAGACTTGGGCTGGTAATATTGACGCCTGTGAGCACTTGCCAGAGAAATAAACCGACATTAATGGCAATAAAAACTGCAGTCAGCCACCAAAGGTGAACTTCGAGTTTACTTTGAATGGAAGGAGGTGAAAGTTCAGCCATGCTATTCTTTTATAATCTTTGCTATATTCAGCGATCAGCTTAGCACGAAAAAACAAATATTTTGGAGTAACTCACTGACATGAAAGCTTTTATTGTTCGTAGTTTGTTAATACTTGTCAGTTTGGTACTTTTGATACAGCTTTGGATTTTTGCAAGTCTGGTGTGGTGGCGCACCCATCCGGTTGACACCACCATGATGATGCGTCTGGATTATTGGTCTGAACCCTCTAAGCCAATCAAACATCAATGGCGTGATTACGATCAAATCAGTGACTACCTTAAAAATGCAGTCGTTGCTGCAGAAGACGGTAAGTTTCTCCAGCATCATGGCTTTGACTGGGCAGGCATGCAATTTGCCTTGGAGCGTAATAAAGACAAAGGCAAAGTAGTTGCAGGCGGTTCAACCATTTCACAGCAATTGGCCAAAAATCTATTTTTATATAACAAGCGTTCATTTCTGCGTAAAGGTCAAGAAGCTGTTGCAACATGGATGATGGAGCGCGTCTGGACCAAACAACGTATTTTAGAAGTGTATTTAAACTCGGTTGAATTTGGTGACAATATTTATGGCGTGGAAGCCGCAACCCAGCATTATTTTGGCAAAAGTGCGAGAAGCTTGACCCGTGAACAAGCTGCCTTCCTGGCTGCCATTTTACCCAATCCAAAATATTACCAAGACCATCGTGATGACCGAAAATTAAAATACCGCAAACGGATGATTCAGAAATATATGCGTTATAGCAATATTCCTTAATGAAAAAGTGTAATAAAAAGCCCAAATTTTTTGGGCTTTTTTTATGAAATTGTCATAATTTTGAAGCATACTGATCAAGATACGGATCACATTCGAAGAAGTAAAGGTTAGGTATGAATACTGCAGCAGGCTTATCTCCTACACAAACAGAATATACATATAACGATCGCTACATTAATCGTGAACTTTCTATTTTAGATTTTCATCTTCGTGTATTAGAACAGGCGGTTGACCCACTGCATCCTTTACTTGAACGGATGAATTTTTTGCTTATTTTTTCACGTAATCTGGACGAGTTTTTTGAAATCCGATTTGCGGGACTGATGGAACAGCTCGATTTAGGCAATGAAAGTCATAGTCCGGATGGTTTAACCCCCAAACAGGTTTTAGAGATTATTTCTAAAAGGGCGCATGATGCCATCGAACGCCAGTACCGTATTTTAAATGAAGAAATTCTGCCAAAACTGCGTGAAGAAGATATCTGTTTTTTACGCCGTGGAGAACTCACGCCTGCTCAATCTGCCTGGGTTAAGAAGTATTTCCAGGAGCAAGTGGCGCCGGTACTGACTCCGATTAGCCTGGATCCGGCTCATCCATTTCCGCGTTTGGTCAACAAAAGCTTAAACTTTATTGTGACGCTAGAAGGTAAAGATGCCTTTGGTCGTCAAATTGATTTGGCGGTTGTGCCGGCACCGCGTTCACTGCCACGTGTAGTGCGTTTACCGGATGAATTGACTGACGGTAAAGAGCATCATGTAATGTTGTCTGCCATTATTCATGAGCATGTTTCAGATTTATTCCCCGGCATGACCGCCACCGGCTGTTATCAGTTCCGAGTGACCCGAAATGCAGATCTGGCTTTAAATGAAGATGTCGAAGATTTGGCCAAAGCCTTAAAAGGGGAGTTGAATTCGCGCCGTTTTGGCCGTGCAGTACGTTTGGAAGTGACGCAAAATTGCCCTGAAAATATTTATGAATATTTGCTTGAAGAATTTGATCTGGAAAAAGATCAGCTTTACAAAGTGGATGGTCCGGTCAACCTTGCGCGGTTATTGTCGAATTTTAAACGTCCGCATTTACGTTATGATACCCATACGCCAATTATTCCTAAAGTATTGAAAAAGTCTGAAAATATTTTCTCTGCCATGCAGAAACAGGACATTCTTTTACATCATCCGTTCGAATCCTTTGCACCCGTGATCAATCTATTGCGTGAAGCAGCACGTGATCCGCAAGTGCTTGCCATCAAGCAAACCTTGTACCGTAGTGGGCCAGATTCCGAAATTGTTCAGGTATTGGCAGAAGCCGCACGAAATGGCAAAGAAGTCACCGCAGTCATTGAGCTGCGGGCACGTTTCGATGAAGCATCCAATATTGAAGTGGCAAATGTGCTTCAGGAAGCCGGTGCTGTGGTGGTATACGGTATTGTGGGCTATAAAACCCACGCCAAAATGATTTTGGTGGTGCGCCGTGAAAATAACAAACTGGTGCGTTATGTGCATTTAGGTACCGGTAACTATCATGCAGGCAATGCCCGTATTTATACCGATTATGGCTTGCTGACCACAGACAAGGAACTGTGTGAGGACGTGCACCGCATTTTCCAGGAATTGACCGGCATGGGCAAAATGGCCAAGCTGAAGAAACTTCTACACGCACCCTTTACCTTGCATGCTCAACTGATCAATTTCATTGATGAAGAAATTGCCAATGCCAAAGCAGGCAAGCCGGCGCAAATCATTGTCAAAGTAAATGCATTGACTGAAATGCAGCTGATTAACAAGTTATATGAAGCTTCGCAAGCTGGTGTCAAAATTGATTTGATTATTCGTTCCATTTGCTGTTTGCGTCCTGGTTTACCGGGGCTTTCAGAAAATATTCGTGTGCGTTCAATTGTGGGGCGTTTCCTGGAACATACCCGTGTGTATTACTTTGGCAATAATGGCAATGCTCGAATTTACTGTTCAAGTGCGGACTGGATGGATCGTAATTTATTTAACCGTGTTGAAGCCTGTTTTCCTGTTGAAGATCCGGCACTGAAAAAACGTATTTATCAGCAAGGCCTACTGACTTATTTGAAAGACAATCAGCAAGCGTGGTTTTTACAAGGGGATGGAACCTGGCTTCGTGCACAGGTGGCAGATGGACAAGCAGCCCATAATGCACAAAGAATATTATTAGATGCGATTAAATAATTCATTTAAGTGTTGATCAAGAAATAAAGGAGCCTCTAAGCTCCTTTATTTTTATGCGAGAAAAATATTAAAAATATAGAGTTCTAACTTTTTAAGTCGGCAATTTTTCGATAAGTGCTTTTAATAGTACCTTCAATTTTATAAAGAGAAGCCGAAGTCTGTTCTGCAACTTGCTGCAGGTGAAGACCTGTTGACACCAAATTTAAAATCTCATATTCAATGGCATTTAAATGTAGGAACTGCTTGAGTTGAGTGGTGGATATGGCTTGTTTAGATTCAATCTGATGCGACAAAATATACTGTGCCAAAACATGATGGATGGGTGCTCCGCCGCGCAGAATACTTTTAATATTATTCACCATTTCTGCTTCAGTATGTTGATAAAAAATATAACCCTGTGCGCCTGCCTGAATAGCCTCAAACAGTAAAGTGGTCTGATGTTGCGCTAAGCTCACCATGACGTTTGCATCGGGATGGATTTTTTTAAGTTGCTGAATAAATGAAATCGTTGCTATGCCATCAATAGATAAATCGATCAAAATCAGGTTGGGTAAATGGTGCTGTAGTAGTTGTTCTGCTTCAGCGAGATGATCAGTGCAAAGAATTAATTTCGCAGGATAACCTAAGCCAATAAGAACGCGCTCTAATAGCGTATTCAAAGTGGGTTGATCCGTGAT
This sequence comes from Acinetobacter terrestris, assembly GCF_004331155.1. Taxonomy (GTDB): domain Bacteria; phylum Pseudomonadota; class Gammaproteobacteria; order Pseudomonadales; family Moraxellaceae; genus Acinetobacter; species Acinetobacter terrestris. The sequence continues at coordinate 619 of NZ_SJNZ01000015.1, read as the reverse complement.
CAACAGGATAGGAACAGGCAACATCAGTTCACCCACTAGTCTATGCTCACACTGGTTTTCATTTTATTGAGTTACTTTGCTATACAACGCATAAAAGTACTATCCCAAGAACTAGGGAATTTATACAATTAAACTAAACTGAAGTATTTAGAGAATAATAAACAATTAAAAAACTTAATTTTAGGATGATCTCGCTGTTATGCATCTTTAAGCTATTTTTTAATTAGGACTTTTATTGCATGGCCTTTATCTAGGTATATGAACTGTATTTTAATTTTAGCTTATTAAATACCTATTATTGGGGATATAACCCGCCTAGATGACCGATTAGAATAGGCTTGCTTCTTATAAATCTGGTGTGTAAGAGGTTTTCAACTTTTTGAAGCTTTAATATCTTTGATATGTGCTGAATTAGCAGGAGACTTTCACTTGGGATATGCTAGGCAGCTAACCGATAAAAGTTCTCTGCTATTTGATTTGGCGTTTTAAAATCCAAACTCTTTTGAATTCTTCGCTGATTATAAAATAACACAATGTATTTTGTAATATCTGCTTTAGCTTCATCTCTGGTTTTATAGTTGCAATGATGCACTAATTCATTCTTGAGTATGCCCCAGAA
>NZ_SJNZ01000014.1 GCF_004331155.1 Acinetobacter terrestris | reverse complement strand
AAACCAAATATAGACTTTGATCACTACCTCTATCGTCTAAGGCATCTTGTTGAAAATGCCTTTGCCCGATTAAAGCATTTTCGTGGTATTGCCACTCGTTTTGAAAAGTTGGCTCGTAATTATAAGTCCATGTTGTTCTTGGCTTGTTTGTTTATTTGGTGCAAAGCCAAATGAGGACACGCCCTAGTCATCATGGAAAGATCCATTCCGCCATATTTAGACTTCCACTTATAGAAAGTTGCGGTGCTCATTCCATGCTCACGGCAAAGGTTTGGAACAGGTGTTCCTGCTTCAGCTTGTTTCAAAATACTCATAATTAAGCTGTCTGAATATTTAGATATTTTCATAGAAAGTCTCCTTAAATCAAGGGTATTCGATTTTCTACTTTTAAGTCCAATTATTTGCGGGGAGCATTACCAGTGTTTTTTCATAAAGAAGTGATATAGCTAGATAGAACTAAATTATAGCGAGTTATGCTTAGTAGTTATGTATTAAATAGATAAATCTAAATTCTTATTTCAAAGCAACGAGATTACGAGAAAAAGCCAATCAGTTTTTAGACTTATTGGCTTTTTATTTTATTAGTGTCAATTCTGGTTTTTATGATCCGAATGCTCATTTTTCACATTATGTTATAAAGGTACTTTTTGATCTGAACCTATTTTAAAATCATGTTTTAGTGGTTGGGGTTTTTATTAATATGATGTTTAGCAGGTGGATGTTGATAATCCTATACTGGAGCGGCCATCGTAATCATTGTGAAAGAGGCTGCAACTAGACCAACAAGTAAACCAGATATAGTTTTTTTACATTTGTATTAATCTAAGAAGTTATTTCATAAGGGGGGCTTAGGACTAATGTGTGTAGATTAGATAGATAGCAATGCCGGGTTCAGGTAAACACCACTATATTCACTTATAATAATGATTATTACCTACCATAAAATCACCTCATATATAATATAAGTTATTGTTTTTAATAATATTTACTATCTTCTTGATGTTAATAATAACTCATAATAAATTTTAATTTTGACTTGGATTTTTAATGTTTGATGAAGTTATTAAATTAAAGATACAATTGTTAGCTGCGATCTGAAAAATTAACCAAGTAATTATTTTATCAAATTTTTTCTTTTTATTTTTCTGCCCTACCAGATAAATCATCATCCACCGAAACATATTGAATAACATTTAGTGGATTAACATAAAAAATAACCTGTGGCCCAAAAACAATAAGTTAAGAAGAATATTGTAAACTTCCATCACGTGTTTGGAAGTCAGGATAAGCTACCCTTTCCCGGGTTAGGAGAAAGGAAGATGGATAGGTAAAACTATTTAGTAAGTCTAAATTTTCGTAAACCAAGATTCTTATAAATAAAATAAATATACTTATCAGTTAACTTGATTAATTATTTTATTTCCTATATAATTCACTTAAATAAGTAAAAAAGTATTGTTTCGGTAAATCTACTTTAAGTATCGCAGTTTTAGTCATAATCCTTCGTTTTTTCAGATTTTAAGTTCCATTCTTTATTATTTCCCCCCGTTATAACCAGTCAATGACATGATTAAAAATTCATAGAGTTTATTATTTAAAACTCAAATATTTTTAATAGTCCTGTAAAACGGTTTAACGAAACTCAAGGTTTCATCCAGCCAGAATCAGGTTCAGATGTTTCTGCTCACTTTAGCGAAATCGCCAGTTTAGGCATTCAAAACGCTACTTGTAAGATCAACTACTGGACTCAGAGTAACTCAAAGTCAAAAATAACCGAATGCTGAAGAATATTGTTGCGGTTAAAATCACAATCAGTATTTAAAAGTACATACACGTGCTTTCTTCAGAACTAAGAAAATTTGATATTTTTCAAATACTATCGTAAAAGAGAAAATATGCAAAAAGTAGTTATGACTGCTTCATTATTAACAGTTTTCACCCTTAGTTTAGGTCTGTATATATTTAAAGAAGAAAAAAGAAGAAGGAGTGTTGAAATAAAAATGCTAGTAGAAGAGGCTAATAAAAAGAATAAGGAATTAAGAAAATTAGTCGGAGAAGCTAAAAAAGAGCGATTCAGACATGACCAATAGAAAATAAAATAGTGATTTTATAAAATCACCTTCAAGCTCTAATAGTCTAAAAATATTTTATTAACAAAGGTACGGTAGCATTTTTTTAAGTTTGCTCATAGATACGCTTTAAAAATTTGGTTACTGTAATTCATCAGCTTATGTCTATGATTTTATTTTTAATTAAATCATAGAGATATATTATTTTTAAATCAGTATCATAGGTTGATCAGATGAACAATATAAACTTTAAAAATTTTGAAGAAGCAGGCCAAGCTATTTTGCAGTTTCTTCATAAGCGCTTTGAATTTGATTTATGGATGATCACTCGGGTAGAAGGCAAAGACTGGATCGTATTGCAGAGCGAAGACCATGGTTATGGTGTTAAACCAGGACAGGTATTTAAATGGGCAGATTCTTTCTGCTCTCATATGGTTAAAGGAAAAGCACCGAAAATCGCTCCTCGATCAGAAGACATTCCCTTGTATTCCAGTGCACCGATTAGTCAACAAGTAAGTATTAAATCCTACATAGGTCAGCCCATCCTCAATGAAGATGGCAGCTTATTTGGTACCTTGTGTGCAATTGATCCTCATCCAAAACCTGAAACGATAGTTCAAGATATTCAAATAATCGAATTGCTTGGAAACTTACTGAGTAAAATTCTTCAAGCCGAGCTTCGTCAAAATGAACATGCTCGTGAGTTTAAGCATTTAAGGACGAAAGCTTTTAGAGATGGATTAACGGGATTATATAACCGTCGAGCCTGGGATGAGTTAATGAGTAAAGAGGAAGAGCGTTGTAAGCATTATGGTCATCCTGCTGCGGTGTTTTTTATTGATATTAATAATCTAAAAGAAGTAAACGATAACTTAGGGCATATTGTAGGAGATCAACTCATTCAGCAGGCGGCCCATGTGTTAAGGGATACGGTGCGTAGCAATGATATTGTGGCTCGCTTAGGCGGTGATGAATTTGTCATTCTAAGCAGAGAAAATAATAAGGCAGGAGCAGAAAGGCTTTTCAAGAGAATCGTAGATGCTTTTTCACATACAACAATTAGTATAGCGATTGGTTTTTCTATGCGTCAACCGAGCCGTGGGCTACTTTTAGCGGCTGAACAAGCAGATAAAAAGATGTTTGAACATAAACGTCAAATGAAATCTGAACTTATTACATCACTGGAAGAATGAGACAGCCTACATTTATGGCTTTAATTCCTGCTTATCTGTCCCTGAAAGTGGACGGTTGATTAATCGAGTTTTAAGGACTGATTTCTGTATTCTACAAAACTCAGTCCTTTTAGTTTAAATCGCTACGTTCAATCGTATACAGACCCAGTTCAGAAATAATTCTTTATTATTAAAAATTGGAGCAGCTATAGCATGTATTACTAGCCAGGATTTATCAAAATTTAGTGTAAATTTTAATGGTTTATTCGCCTCAAAGTCACCCATTTCATGGTCATGAAGTTCAGAGAAAAAAACTTTCAACTTATCAAATTGGCTATAATTCATGAAATCTGGAGATTCTTTTAAAAAATTATAAATTTGTTCTATCGTTAACAAGGAGTTGGTGTGAAACATTCTAACCTTTTATATATTTTGTATATTCCAAGTATGACATATATCAAAATTATTACATGAGGTTTTCTTTCATAAAACAAATAAATATCATCGGGGCAAAATGAAAAACCAAAAACCCCATTGACTTAAAGCATAGCGTCTTAATTGTCTTTATATTAACAGGTTAAATTATGTCAGTTTTAAAAGATGGATTACGCGTTCTATAGAGTGTTAATGCTTTTAATTCATTTGATAAAAATAATTTGGATTCATCCTGCCAAGTCGATTTTCTAGTATCCAAATGCCTATTATTAGATATCCAATCCGAAACTACAGCATACAAAAAAGAATTATCCGCAAAAACTAATTTAGCTTGATTATCTGTCAAACTTTTGAAAACTTTATGAGTGGGTAATATTGATCCCGACACATGAAAAAATGTATATATATATTCATAATTACTGCTCATGCGAAATATTCTTGCTTTGATATTTTATTATGATAACAAATCTATATGTTGAATACACTGATTGCATCTATATTAGAGGTAGCTAAAAGCGGATATTTCTACTGGGGACAGTACCTTAATTAAATTATCATATAAAATCAGAAAGATATTTTGTTATAAAAAATTATTCACTCATGAAAGGGCTTTTTCATCAATTTACTTGTTGCTCTATGGATTTACCCAATTAGTTAAAGCAGGAAAATTAAATATTTCCTACAGCCCTGATAAAAACTGAAATTTTATATTTTTGATGTATCTGCAGGCGGTACGATGCGTGAATATAATACTTGGGTACAGATTAAATCTGGTAAACAAATTAAAACGCAGCAGCTCGACTCTGTAAGTCTCGTTCAAAATCTTTATCAAACTTCATTTAAAGCTGAACCTATGTGTCTGATCCAAGATAATGCAGTAGTTATGAAGGCAGTTTTACAATTCGCGCGTTTATTTATCTTAACAAAAATTAAACCTGTACAAATGTTTCAGACAAAAACTCAAAATTTGAGTGAGATAAGCATTAATTTTGACCCTGCCAATTTTCCAGAAAATACCCCTGTATTTAAGGATTATAAGCAATTACCACAGCCATTCATAAGAATATCGAAAGACATAAAATTTATTGACATACGATTAATTCAAGCTTCTGGAAAAATCAGCCCTGAGTATTTACGCTATACCAAAAACTCTCCTGCCTACCGATATCTAGGTTTAGTTCACTAAAGAAGATAAAAAATTGAATTGTCTCAGTTTTTTACATTTGCATCAGCACCATTATTTTAAATGGAGGGAAGTTCTAGCTTCTAACAATTATTATCTAGATCGACTGAATGGATGGTAGGCGGACTTTTAGCTGTAACATTACTTTTATAGATAAAAAATAGAGCGATAGCTAACAGTACAAGAGCAGCAACTCTCGATCCATCCATAGTGATAACAGCATTATTAAACCAGCCAAAATTATCAATTAATAAACTCATTACTAACTGTCCACTTATTACAGCAACAGTTGTTGCAGCAGCACCAAGTCTAGGCATAGCAAACACAACTATTAACATATAGGTAACACCAAAAAATGCGCCTGTTAGCTGCCATCTTGGAGCAGTAAATAAATTTAAAGAATACTGTGGTTCAAAGAAGAATGCTATTAAGAAACTAATAAGTGTGCCCATCACAAATGTTAACCAAGAACTTTCTAACACTCCTACTTCTGAACCTAGACGACCATTGATTGATGACTGGGCACATAAGACAGCTCCACCAAGAATAACAACGAGTAACATTATATAAATCATTGGAAAACTTCCTTATTAAATGAGCCAGAGCGCAGCTAAAATGGCAATGAGCGCCCCGATACGATACTTGTCTACAGCTCGTTTATTACTGCCTAATAAGCCCCAATGATCAATAATTAGGCTGGCAGCTACTTGACCAAATAAAATACCTACCATTGTCAAACCAACGCCAATGAGGGGCGTAGCTACAGTTAAAGAGACGACATATATTGGACCTAACAGGCCGCCTGCAAGTAGCCAGCGTGGTTGTTTGAACATAAGAGAGAGTCGTGGACGACCAAAAATAAGACCAAATGTTAATAGAATAGAACCCAACGCAAAAATGCCTAATGTGGCCCAAATATGCCCAATTTCTTCACCCAATGGTCCCAGCAAACCAGCTTCAATAGATAGCCCCATGCCAGCAAAAAAGACCAATGGTAAAATCCATAACTGTTTCATACATTACTTATGAGGGAAGAAGAGATGTGAATTATATTGGGTTGTTAGAAAGCTACAATTGATCATTTTTCAAAACATAATTGCTATAATCACAACAATAGTCTTACTTGATATATTTTGGGGAAAAATATAAATGCAGTTAAAAGCATTACGTTACTTTGCAATGGTCGCGACTACTGGCAGCTTTTCTGCGACAGCCAAACATTTTCAAGTTCCCTCTTCTTCTGTATCTCGGTTTATTTCTAAACTTGAACAAGACATTGGACAGCAGCTTTTTTATCGTAATACACGATCCGTTCGGCTGACTGAAATTGGGGAGAAGTACTATATCCAAATCAAGGAGGTACTCGATACGTTGGACTTTGCCAACGAAGAGGCCACAGGGAAAAATTCAAATGTGAGAGGATTGGTACGTATTAATACCGCAGTTGCCCTAGGGCGATTACATATATCTCGCATTGTTAATCAACTGCATGATATCTATCCCGACCTTTCAGTGGAACTAATCCTGACAGATACATTTATTGATCCTGTCCAAGAAGGTGCCGATATTACGATTCGGATTGGATCACTGCAAGATTCAGCACTGATCGCAAGAAAAGTATGTGATCAGACCTACGTATTGTGTGCGAGCCCTGAATACCTTGAGCGCTACGGAACACCTAAAACACCTCAAGATATTCAGAAACATCAATGCCTTGTTTATAAAGGCGTTTCGGGGAGTCAAAGATGGTACTTTCGCCAAAATGAACTCGACAAGCCTATTGAAATAGAACCCCAAGGTCCTTTAAAGAGTAACAATGCTGAAGTGTTGGTTTCAGCGGCATTGGAAGGTAGAGGGATTGTATTATTCCCTACATGGATTTTTGAAGAAGATTATTTTAAAAACAAGCAATTGGTTAAATTGCTCCCTAAATGGCTTTGCACAGTAGAACCTTATGTTGTTGGGATTCATTTAGTCTCTCCTGAAAACAGAATTCGTTCAAAAAAGGTGAGAACCGTTTTAGATTTTATATTAAAGGAAATTGGAAGCCCTCCTTATTGGGATAATATTCTTACTTTTTAAAACCTATTAAAAAGACGTTTATTTTAGTATTTCTTAAATTAACATAATACACCTTATACGAAATTCTATTTTTTTATCTTTTAAAATCAGTATGATATGAAATTGTAAAAAGCCCATTCACCCTCGAATGGGCTTTTTTTTATGATTTCTCATGTTCCACGCCTACTCTTTGAACAATGTTCCACGAATCTGATTAGCTTGACTGCTTAATCTGAACAAATGAAGGGGCCTACTTTATGAATAAGAACAAACTCTGTATTCAAGTATGTAACTTTAAACTATAGTCATACCAGCTACCCCGTACTTATCCATAAGCAGCTTAAATGAATGACCCACGATATATCGCGTGACATTTATTTAAATAATGGAAATTCCCTCTCCTGAGCAAGTTTTAAAGCACAGCTTTAAAACTTAGCGCAAGTAAGGATCAGGGAGAGGTAAATCAAAACAAAAAATACCTTTGCGCCATCGGTAGCACTTCCGCCGGTTCACAAGTCAAATGCACCCCATCCGCACGCACTTCATAAATCTCCGGATCCACTTCCATAACCGGTGTATAGGTGTTGTGCTTCATATCGGCTTTAGAAATATTTCGGGTATTTTTAACCGGTGAAATGATTTTTTTCAGCCCTAACTTTTCCGCCACACCATTGTTAATTCCGGCTTGTGACAAAAAGGTAATACAGGTGTTATGCACACCGCGTGCGCTTGCCCCAAACATCGGACGGTAATGCACAGGCTGCGGCGTTGGAATAGAGGCATTAATGTCCCCCATCGGTGCTGCTGCAATCATCCCACCCTTAATAATCATGGCCGGTTTCACACCAAAAAATGCCGGTTTCCAGAGCACTAAATCGGCCAGTTTACCTTCCTCAACTGAACCAATTTCATGGCTTAAACCGTGGGTAATGGCAGGGTTAATCGTATATTTGGCAATGTAACGTTTGACGCGATTATTGTCATGTGCGGCAGTGTCGCCGTCTAATGAACCGCGCTGCACTTTCATTTTATGTGCGGTTTGCCAGGTACGAATAATGACTTCACCAACCCGTCCCATGGCTTGCGAATCAGATGACATCATCGCGATGGCACCCAAGTCCTGCAAAATATCTTCCGCAGCAATGGTTTCACGGCGAATCCGACTTTCTGCAAAAGCCACATCTTCCGAAATAGAGGGGTCTAAATGATGGCAGACCATCAACATATCCAGATGTTCATCAATCGTATTCACAGTATACGGACGGGTTGGATTGGTTGAAGATGGCAAGACATTCGGCTGACCAATCGCTTTTAAAATATCCGGTGCATGCCCACCACCGGCACCTTCGGTATGATAGGTATGAATTGTGCGGTTTTTAAATGCCGCCAAAGTTTCTTCCAAAAAACCACTTTCATTCAGGGTGTCAGTGTGAATGGCCACTTGCACATCATATTCGTCCGCGACCGTTAAACAATTGTCGATGGCTGCAGGCGTTGATCCCCAATCTTCATGCAATTTCAATCCAACCACGCCCGCTTCAATCTGTTCACGAATCGGATCGGGCAAACTTAGGTTGCCTTTACCGAGCAAACCAATGTTCATGGGTAAGTCATCAATGGCTTGTAGCATGGTGGCAATATGCCATGGTCCCGGTGTAACCGTGGTTGCAGATGTGCCTGCCGCGGGTCCGGTACCACCGCCAATCATGGTAGTCGTTCCAGACATCAGTGCCGTTTCAACTTGTTGCGGGCAAATCCAGTGAATATGTGTGTCGATACCGCCTGCAGTTAAAATCTGACCTTCACCGGCAATCACTTCGGTTGCTGCACCTAAAGGTATGGTGATATTGGGCTGAATATCAGGATTTCCGGCTTTACCAATTTTCCAGATTCGTCCATTTTTTAAGCCAACATCGGCTTTGACGATGCCCCACCAATCGATAATCAGGGCATTTGTAATGACAGTGTCAGCCACTTCTGATGACAAAAGCTGCGATTGTCCCATGCCATCACGAATGACTTTCCCGCCACCGAATTTTACTTCTTCACCATAAGTGGTGAAGTCCTGTTCAACTTCAATAAACAGTTCAGTATCGGCTAAGCGGACCCGATCACCTACCGTTGGACCAAACATTTCGGCATACGCGCGACGTGACATTTTCATGATTTATAAACCTTTATCATTCTGATGTAATTTTTATGAATCGAGCTTACCCATCACTCGTCCTGCAAAGCCATAAACTTCACGTTTTCCGGCCAATGCAATGAGTTCAACATTTCGGCTTTGCCCGGGTTCAAACCGTATAGCCGTACCGGCAGCAATATTCAGCCGGTAGCCACGTGCCGCATTGCGGTCAAATTGCAAAGCATCATTGGCTTCAGCAAAATGAAAATGTGACCCAATCTGAATTGGTCGGTCGCCCGCATTGGCCACACTCATTTTCAAGGTTTCACGTCCTACATTTAATTCAATATCACGATCAGGCGTGATGACTTCACCCGGAATCATCGGCTTATCCTTATTTTTGTTTAAATAATCGGTTGATGGACAGTAATCAGTTTTGAACCGTCAGGAAAGGTGGCTTCCACTTGCACTTCAGCAATCATCTCGGCAATACCATCCATTACGTCATCACGGCTAAGTAAGGTTGTGCCAAAATGCATCAGTTCACTGACGCTCATGCCATCACGTGCACCTTCAAGCAGTGCCGCAGAAATATAGGCAATCGCCTCAGGATAGTTGAGTTTTAAGCCACGGGCTTTACGACGCTCTGCGACTAAGCCTGCAGTAAAAATCAGCAGTTTGTCTTTTTCTGTAGGATTCAGTTCCATAAACGGTTCCTAATTCATGTATTTATGACTAAGCAAAATATGTGCAAGGTATGTCTTAAATTCCCTTTTCTCTTAGGAAATGAGAATCCTCAGAATATATTCTGAGTTCGCAAGGGAGAGGTAATTTAAAACCTTCACCTTTTACCCCTCCCTCTAACTCCCTCCCAAAGGGAGGGAAAACACTCATAACGTCAATGTAAAATACTCTTTCTCCATTTGACGAAGGTTGGGAGGAGGGCTAATAAAAATTAAACTATGTCCGCCAGATTCTTGGAAACTCTTCATCTAAATCAAACCAGTAACGTCTTAACCTTGCCCGAATAGCAGCAAAAGCATCATGACACTGCCGTACATCGTCTCCTAAAAAACGTGCGCAAATGACATCGCCGAGTACCGTCAAAGTGACATTAATTTTCATCCGCGTAATCAGCTCACGAATTACGGCAACATATTCTTCTAGATACACAGTGGCACGATATTTTTCCGGTGCAACAGCCCAAAAACTGCCCATGACGGCCTGACCATTCATCCCCAGACATGAGCTTAACCAGCGATCATTGCCGACAAAATTCAAACTGTCCGCTAGCAGCAATTTATCTTCGCGTAGCAGCTTAAAATGATTGCGGTATTGACCATTCGTAAACTGCTCTGCACAGGCTTGGCGACCAATCACCAACATATCCCAGCCGATAAAACTGGACGCTGTATCCAAATGAATGGCGGTTTCAGAATGCGCATGTGCGCCATTAAACAACATGGTTTCTTGCGGCAGCCATTCAAAAATAGCGTTATCCTTTAAGCGAATCTGAATATGCTGAAAGGCCGATTTACCGTTGGTTTTGTACCATTTCCCGGCACCGGGCGTGGTCACCAGGGCATGAGCATCGGCATCTACCTGCAGGTTAAAAGTCAAGTGGTCGCCTCCGGCAATACCTGCTGGAGGATGCACAATAATGGCATGACAGATTCCGCTCTTTTCCGGCCAAAGCATCTTTTGTACCCGAACCGGACCCGAATGTTTTCGATGTGCCAAGGTCGTGCGTTGCTGCGCAGCCTGATAACGAAAACCAAGCTCGAGGCACGCATACCAAAGCTGCGATGGGTTCTGCACATCTACTGTTTGTGTAATGGCTGAGCTCAACATATTCATGATCAATACTGCTTAAAACGCATTAAGCGAGACCAATAACAGCAAGGATTGCTGCCAATGCTGCAATAATCTTGCGACCCTGTGGCAGGTATTTTTGAGTAAACGCCCCTAAGCCTAAACCGATCAGATAAATAATCGACATCGCACTGACCATCCCCAACATAAGTTGCAGCATGTGTCCTGATTGTCCCAGTTCATTGCCATGTGCCACGCCATGGAAACTTGCGAGCACCATGGTCGCGACAGCAAAAATACGATTGGATTTCATCAATAGTGCTGTCGCCACCACCGCCAAAGACAAAACAATGCCATATTCTGCAAAAACATTCGGCAACACTTGCAGCTGTCCTAAAACAAATCCTGCAATCATCGCTGCCGCTAAACCGAAAAAGCCTGCGACTTTCCAGCGTTGAGTGGCGCTCCAAAGCAATACCCCAAAAGCAATGGCCATCATCAGGTGATCTAATCCGGTAAAAGGATGGCTAAAGCCCGTCCAAAAACTGCTTTCATGGGCATGACCCGGGTGTGCCATCACCATCATCGGTAAGCTGCTTAACCCAACAGCAATTATTTTTTTTAACATTGACATCGTGCTCCTGCTTAAGCCTTAAACAAACCTTGCTTTTCAATAAAAGAAATAATGGATTCAAGCCCATCCTTGGTTTTCATATTGGAAAATAGAAATGGTTTTTCGCCGCGCATGCGTTTGGCGTCTTGATCCATCACATCCAGGTTGGCACCAACCATAGGTGCCAAATCTGTTTTGTTGATAATCAATAGGTCAGATTTGGTAATACCCGGACCACCTTTGCGTGGAATTTTTTCGCCGCCACCGACATCAATCACGTACAAGGTTAAATCAGACAGTTCTGGACTAAAGGTTGCCGCTAAATTATCGCCACCGCTTTCAATGATGATCAGCTCTAACCCTTCGAATTTTTCACACAAGTCATCAATCGCCGCCAGGTTAATTGACGCATCTTCACGAATGGCGGTATGCGGACAACCGCCCGTTTCTACGCCCACAATGCGCTCTGGAGACATCGCTTCATGACGGGTCAGGAAGTTAGAATCTTCTTTGGTATAGATGTCATTGGTGACCACGGCCATATTGTATTTTTCACGCAACGCCTGACATAAATTGAGGGTTAGCGCTGTTTTACCTGAACCGACCGGTCCGCCAATTCCAACCCGTAATGGACTACGTTCTGACATCTGTATTTCCCCTGTTATTGCTTTGATTTCTCTATTTACGATCTGAACAATCTTGAATACTGGTTTTCATGCTGCATGCTGAGCATGGCATATTGTGGTAAAGCGCTACTGATTTCACCATCTTCTAAGGCCAAGGCACGCTGAATGGCGTCAGGTATAAGCGCATGTAAATGCCATAAAATCCGTTGTCCACTCATTTGTCCTAGCGGTACTGTTTTGACCGCAGCCAACACCTGGTTTTCTAATACGGTGAAGGTATAAGCCGTGAGTACATCGGCTGAGTTCAACGCTAAAGTGCCACATAAATGCCCATACACCGGCATAAACCCGAGCTGTTTTTTGACCATGACCGGTTGTTTTAAAACGTCGCGAATCCAGGCATTGAGTGAAAAAGCCAACTGGGTCGATTCGGCGAGCAACTCTTTGCTTTCACGGCTTGCACGATAGATATTGGCCCAATATTCAAATTGCGCTGTGTCATCAAAGCATTGCATTAGGCGCTTTAACAACGGTAATTCGAAACGGATTAACAGCATCTCGAGCACTTCCTCAAAGTATGCAATACTGGATGTTTCATCATGAATCATGCCGCGTTCAATCGCACTTTCCACCCCTTGCGAATAGCAATATGCTCCAATGGGCAAGGCCGTAGATGATAGTGTGAGCAGACTCAGCAACTGGGCTGCATTAGTGATGGACATGATGTAAGGCTTTAATTGGGCTTAAGCGATGATCATGCTGATGTTGGGCATAGGCGCCACTTTCAGGTTCAAAAGGATGTAACGTTTCTGTCACTCTGAGTCCTAAACCCATCACCATCTCCGCCAGTACATGGTCGGGTTCAAAATAAAGTGCAGTAGGCGTTAACATTAAAGGAACGTGACGATTGCCCAAATGGTAAGCTGCTTTTAACAGATCAAATTCAGATTGTGCTGTCACTTGCATGAGGCTTTCAGCTTGTGCATTCACCTGAAGTACATCGCCCTGTGCTGTAGCAATATAAGCACCACTACGCAAAATGCCGTTGCGCGGCAAATCTGCACCAATATCAACCCCATTTTTTAAAGTTGCACGAAAACGGCTCTTTTGACGCACGTCAAAAGTTAATTCAATCGTCTCGAACTGCTGTTTAGGCTTAAGTTGTTCTAATCGTTGAGTATAAATTTTCATTTTCGCTCCATTTCAGTCTTTCTTGATTTCACCTTTTGATCCAAAATAAAGCAATAAGAGCAAGCTGGATATAAAAGTGCATCATTATGATTATTAAGCAATTCTCATACCAAGTTGTTCTTAAAGATCAGGTATTAGCGCGTAGATGGATTAAAAAATTCCCGATGGGATATCTTTTATTTTTAAATGACACGGATGATAGCCGTTCAAAATTCATCGGCGAAGCTTGGGAAAGACTTTACTTTTTCAGGGTTTAAATCCCAGCTAGTCCTTGCTTAGGATACTGTTCAAATAAAGATGCTTTCATGATGAAGCAAACATATGAAAAAAGGAGGACAGCTCCTCCATTTTTTAAAAATAGCTAAATTGCCACCAGCTCCTTAATTCCTTTCTCTGGCATTTCATTCCCCGCACCCTGCGCAATCACTTGTCCACGCGCCATCACGGTATAGCCATCCGCCAGCTCTTCAGCGAAGTCATAGAACTGCTCCACTAAAATAATGGCCATTTCCCCGCCATCAGCAAGTTTACGAATTACCTTGCCAATATCTTTAATAATCGATGGCTGAATTCCTTCAGTGGGTTCATCTAAAATCAACACACGCGGTTCTGAAGCTAAGGCACGGGCAATGGCAAGCTGCTGTTGCTGACCACCGGATAAATCTCCGCCACGGCGATGTTTCATTTGATCAAGTACAGGGAAAATCTCGTAAAGATGCTCAGGCACTTTCCGGGTTTTAGCGCCTGAAAATTTCGCCATGCCAATCAGGATGTTTTCTTCTACAGTCAAGGTCGAAAAAATATCCCGTCCTTGTGGAACATAGGCCAAGCCAGCGCGAACACGTTGTTCGGGACTCATTCTTGAAATGTCTTTTCCATCCAGTAGAATCTGTCCCGATCTAATCGGCAAGATGCCCATCAAACATTTCAATAAAGTGGTTTTTCCTACGCCATTGCGTCCAAGCACAACCGAACATTTACCCACAGGAGCCTGGAAAGACACATTACGTAAAATATGACTGCCACCATAAAACTGATTGACGTCTTTGACTTCTAACATGGCCTGCTCCTTAACGTCCCAAATATTTTTCAATTACATCTTCATTGGCCTGAACTTCCGCCAATGTCCCTTCCGCTAAAATTGCCCCCTGCGCGAGTACCGTCACTTTTTCGCTGATACTGTTAATGAAACTCATGTCATGCTCCACCACAATCAAGGTATGACTTTTTTTCAATTCCAAGCAGAGTTCAGCCGTGTGTTCCGTTTCGGCATCGGTCATCCCGGCCACAGGTTCATCCAGCAAAATCAGTTTTGGACGCTGCATCAACAACATGCCAATTTCAAGCCATTGCTTTTGGCCATGCGACAATAAACCTGCTGGCTTGTTGATCAATTCTTTCAATCGAATTTGCTCGAGAGATTGTTCCAAAGCCAGTTGAGCATCTGGCTCGAGCTTGCTAAAAAAACTTTTCTTCACCTGTTTATTTTTAGGTGCGGCCAAGAGCAGGTTTTCCATCACGGTGAAATTTTCAAAAACGGTGGGTTTTTGAAATTTTCGACCAATCCCGGCTTCAGCAATTTCTTCGGTGCTCATTTTTGCCAGGTTATAGTTTTGACCGAAAAATGCTGTGCCTTGTGTGGGTCGGGTCTTCCCGGTAATCACATCCATCAGCGTGGTTTTACCCGCTCCATTCGGCCCGATGATGCAGCGCAATTCACCTTCATTGATGTAAAGCGACAAATCGTTTAAGGCCTGGAATGCATCAAACCAGACACTGACTTTTTCTAAATATAAAGCGATGCCATGGCTAAAGTCAGGTCCGGCTGCTCTTAAACGTCCATAGCCTTCACCCAGTTGACCGCCATGTTGTGGTGCGTTTAATCCTAAATCTGACATTTAGTTTTTCTCCTTTTTAAAGCGGTCGAACATACCAATCACCCCTTTAGGCAGGAAAATGGTCACGACGATGAACAGTGCTCCGAGAATGAGCAACCATACTTCTGGATAAGCCACAGTGAAATAGGTCTTCACGCCATTAATCAAACCTGCCCCCAGAATGGGTCCAATCAAGGTTCCCCGACCACCTGCCGCAACCCATACCGCCATTTCAATAGAATTCACAGGGTTCATTTCACTCGGGTTAATAATCCCGGCCTGTGGTACATACAATGCTCCAGCAATACCTGCGATGACCGCAGAAAGTACCCATGCAGACAGCTTGTACCAGAGAGTTCGATAACCTAAATATTGCAGACGGTTTTCACTGTCCCGAATTGCCCCCAATACACGTCCATAAGGCTTATTCATCAAATGACGTAAGCCGATAAAACTCAGTAGTAAGACCAATGCGGTGATAAAGCATAAGCTGGCACGCATTGAGGTCGAGGTAATATCCAGACCTAACAGGGTTTTAAAACCAGTAAAACCGTTATTCCCGCCAAAGCCGGTTTCATTGCGGAAGAACAATAAGGCTGCTGCAAAAGTCATGGCCTGGGTGATGATAGAAAAATACACGCCCTTAATTTTTGAACGGAAAGCAAAATACCCGAAGATAAAAGCGATCAGTCCGGGAACCAGGATCACCAAGGTGAGTGACCATAAAATATGTTCTGTTCCGACCCAGTACCATGGCAGTTCCGTCCAGCTTAAAAAGCGCATGAAGTCAGGCAAGCCGTCCCCTGCGGATTCACGCATCAGGTACATCCCAAAGGCATAACCCCCGAGAGCAAAATACAGGCCATGCCCCAGACTTAAAATGCCGGCATAGCCCCAGACCAAATCAAGCGCCAAAGCCACCAGGGCCAAGCACATGATTTTGCCAATGAGGGTCACCCAGTATGCAGAAAGATGCAGACTTGAATCGCTTGGCAGCAAATGGAACCAGGGTAAAATCAGCATGATGGCAAAGCACACGGCAATGGCCACTGCGCTATACGGTTGATCGGACAGGAATGATGTGATTTTCATCGTACTTACTCCACAAATCGGCCTTTAATGGCGAATAAACCTTGTGGGCGTTTTTGAATAAACAAAATCACAAGAACCAGTAAAATAATTTTTGCCAGTACCGCACCCATGCCAATCTCTAGAACGGTACCGCTGATGCCTAAACCCAGTGCGGCAAGAACGGCCCCCCAGACTTGTCCTACACCACCGACGACTACAACTAAAAAAGCATCGATAATGTAGTTTTGACCCAAGTCCGGGCCAACGTTACCGACCTGTGCCAGGGCACACCCTGCCAAGCCTGCCAGACCTGAACCCAAACCAAAAGCCAGCATGTCAATACGGCTTGAACGAATCCCCACGGCACGTGCCATTTGACGGTTTTGTGTAACGGCACGAACGAATAGGCCAAAACGGGTTTTATTCAGCAGATAAACCAGGAGCAGAAAAACAGCCACAGTAAAGACGATAATAGCAATGCGGTTATAAGGCAGCATCAGGCTGGGGGTGATTGAAATCCCCCCAGAAAGCCATGAAATATTGGAGACTTCAACATTCTGTGCACCGAAAATCATCCGCACCAATTGCATTAAGATCAAGCTGACCCCAAAGGTTGCCAACAAGGTTTCAAGCTGACGACCATATAAGGGACGAATCACGGTCCTTTCAATCAACATGCCAATCAATGCACTGACCACGAATGCTGCGGGAATTGCAGCAATCAGATACCAGTCGACATATCCTGAAAAATGGCTCTTGAACAGGCTCTGTACCACATAGGTGGTATAGGCACCAATCATGATCAGTTCGCCATGCGCCATATTGATGACCCCCAGCAAACCGTAAGTAATGGCTAAACCTAAGGCCGCCAATAATAAAATGCTAGCGGTACTCAAACCTGAAAAGATATGTCCTGTCCATTCACTGGCTTGAAGCCGGGTTTTAATACTTCCTTTGGCATCCACTAATGCCGCTTTTAATTCTGGATTTAAATTCGGTTGTTGGAGTTCTTGTTCAACCAAAGCCAGTACATCGGGACGATTTGATTGTTTGAGTACTTTTGCTGCCTGGATCTTGACCAATACATCTGTACTGCCATAGTCCAGACGTGCCTTGAGTTGTTCTAATCGGGCTTTAACCTGATGATTCGTTTCATTTAAATACAGCGCATTGACCATTGCCGGATCTAATTCGGATAGATTATTTTCTAGAATATCGATGGCTTCTAAACGCTGCGAAGCCTCTTCGGACTGTAATCTGACTTTGGCTTGTCCAAAGCTCAATGCCTTACGCAAGGTGTTCACCAAGGTGACCTGGGATAAATCTGCTGGCCAGGTCTCTAAAACCTGTTCATCTGGATAGCTAAACAGTTTTTCATCATTTTTTAAAATATAGGTGTGTCCGGAACCATCGGTATACAGTTCATTATTGTCTACATAGGCCACCAAACGATCCAGTTCTTCAATGCTGGCTGGCCATTGGTTTAACATGGTGCGACGTTCAGAAAATCCTGCATGGACAAATTGTTGAATCGCATCACCCGATGAAGCAGCGAGCTGATGCGTATTTTCAAGCGGCGTAATGACTTGAGAATTTTCTGCTGAAGAAGCATGGGGTGTTTCTGCATGCAAATTTTGCAGCAAAAAAAATTGAGTCATAATGAATAGAATAATGGGGTAATTTATTCGATGAATCATGCTAAACCTCCCTATTAAGTGTTATTTCCATGAGGGAAAAATAAATCAAAAAAGCCTGCTGCAGATGCAACAGGCTTTGGGAAAACTTATTTAGGAATATACGGGCTCCATGGCTCCGCTTTTATAGCACTCGGGGTTTTGTACACAATATCAAACTGACCATCGCCACGAATCTCGCCAATCATGACCGGCTTATGTAAATGATGGTTGATTTCATCCATTTTCAAGGTATAACCCGATGGAGCTGCAAAAGTTTGCCCCGCCATTGCTTCACGTACTTTATCGACCTCTGTGGAGCCCGCTTTTTCTACCGCTTGCTTCCACATGTTAATGCCGACATAAGTTGCTTCCATAGGATCATTGGTGACCACCTTGGCTGCATTGGGCAATTTATACTCCACTGCAAATTTTTTATATTTATCAGTAAATTGAGTATTGGCCGGATTTTTCACGGTCATGAAATAGTTCCAGGCTGCCAAGTGTCCCACCAGCGGCTTGGTATCAATGCCGCGAAGCTCTTCCTCACCCACTGAAAACGCCATAACCGGAATATCCGACGCTTTTATGCCCTGGTTACCCAATTCACGGTAGAACGGTACGTTGGAATCGCCATTGATGGTTGAAATAACCGCAGTCTTTTTACCGGCAGCAAATTTCTTTACATTCCCCACAATGGTTTGATAATTACTGTGACCAAAAGGTGTGTACTCTTCCATAATATCGCTTTCAGCAATACCTTTAGATTTTAAGAATGCACGCAGGATTTTGTTGGTGGTCCGTGGATAGACATAGTCTGTGCCCAACAATACAAAACGCTTGGCGTTACCGCCCTCTTCACTCATGAGATATTCAACTGCGGGAATCGCTTGCTGGTTGGGTGCAGCACCGGTGTAGAAAATATTTTTGGATTGTTCCTGTCCTTCATATTGAACCGGATAGAACATTAAGCCATTCAGCTCTTCAACTACGGGCAGCACAGATTTACGCGATACTGAAGTCCAGGCACCAAAAATCACCGCCACCTTATCTTGAGTAATTAACTGACGTGCACGTTCTGCAAATAAAGGCCAATCGGAAGCCGGGTCGACCACGACAGCTTCCAGTTTTTTACCCAATACTCCCCCATTTGCATTAATTTCATTGATCGCCATTAAAGCGGTATCTTTTAATGAGGTTTCAGAAATTGCCATCGTGCCTGAAAGAGAATGTAAAATACCCACTTTGATCGTATCGCCACTTGGAGCAGCTGCTTTCGTTTCAGGCTGGGTGGCTTCACTTTTTTCAGCTGGCTTTGAGCATCCTGCAAGCGTAATGCTTGCCAGCAATGCAGCAGTAAATAAACTTTTAGAAATCAATTTTTGTTGCATCATCATTTATTCTCCGACCCTTTTTAAGGCATTTTCTTGTAAAGTCAGATTGAGTTATTCAAATAATGTGCCAGTTGTCATTATTTAAGCTTAAACCTATGTTTATTTTAGATATTAATAATTAAATGCTGCGTTGTTTTTATTCGATCAGCACTAAAATAGAACCACTGCTACATAATAGTAATGAAATAAAGATGAATAATTGGCAGATGATGATGCGGAATCGATGATCAAGCTCGGAGATTGTTAATAAGCCTGACTACAAAACTTTTCTAATAAAAGGATATTTTTTGATTGTTTGGGAGCCTTTAAGCCTTTGCGTGGAATTGCATTTTAATAAAGGCTGCTTTTAATAAAGCCTGTCAGGTTTTCTCCACGTGCAATCTAACTGACCTATTAAAGCCTGTACTTAAACGGCCGCTGCCCAACCGGGACTAAATTGCTTAAAATTCCAGTTGAGCCGAGTCGCTAAATTTCGCTCAATATAAACCTGTCATTCCCCATTTTTTTAATGGGTTGATGATGGTTCATGCCGATTAGGAACTGGATAAATCCGATTCCGCTGCATTTTTTAGCATTACCTTTGAGGGATGACGATTGAACTGGTCACCCTTCATAAAGAATGTACAGAAGATTGCAAAGATCGCCATGCCCATGATGTAGTTAATAATCAAATGCGGGCTGCCCTCACCCACACTTAAAAGTTTAGTTGCAATCAGCGGAGCTAAGCCTCCACCAATGACTCCGGCAAACTGCACAGAAATCGAAATACCGCTATATCTAATTTCAGTCGGGAATTGTCGCGCAAACAACTGTGATTGTGGTGCATACATCAGTGGGAAGACCACACCAATGCCCAATACGATTGCAGTCCAGACCAATAGAGGGTCTTTGGTATCCAACATGCTGAAAAATGGATAACAATAAAATAAAAGCACCACCAGACCAAACATGAACATGTTTCTCTGACCGACCTTATCTGAGAGGTGTCCAAATAAAGGCGTCATAATCATAATCAGGCCACCCCCACAAATCGTTGCGAAAAGGATGTCTTGACGGGGAATACCGAGTTTTGTCGTGGTATAGGCGAGTGCGAAGGTTGAAGCAATATAAAACCATGCATTCTCAGCTGCACGAGCAAAAATAATCGTTATCAGCTCCCGGGGATGATTTTTGAAAACTTGTAAAGCCGGTACTTTAATTTCTTGTGCCTGGTCTTTAACTTTTTCAAAATCTGGGGATTCGGGTACTTTGACTCGTATATACCAGCCAACGCCTAACAGTACGATACTGGCAAGGAATGGAATTCTCCATCCCCAGCTAAATAGGCTGGCTTCTGGCAACATGGACACCAGACCCAGTGCGATCGATGCAAGCATGAGTCCGCCACCGGCACTTGCCTGAGGTAAACTGCCCCAAAAGCCTTTGCCTCCTTCGGGTGCATGTTCGACTGCCATCAGAACGGCGCCGCCCCATTCTCCTCCCATTGCCATACCTTGGATAAAGCGCAGTATCACAAGGCATACCGTCGCCCAATAGCCAATGCTTTCATAGGTCGGCAATAGACCAATCAGAACGGTAGGAATACCCATCATAATGAGCGTCGTCAATAACATTGCTTTACGGCCGATTTTGTCTCCAAAATGACCAAAGACAATGCCGCCCAAAGGCCGACCAATAAATCCGACAGCATAAGTGGCAAATGCGGCCATGACCCCCATCAAGGGATCGAGGTTAGGAAAAAAAAGTTTATTGAAAATTAATGCGGCAGCTGCACCGTAAATAAAAAAATCGTACCATTCAATGGTGGTGCCCACCATGCTGGAGACACCCGCTAGCCGGTGCGAAGACTTTTTAGCTTGAGCTTGTGATTCTTGTACGGGTTCCATATATCCCTCTTGTATTTTTTAACCGTGTCGTCCGTGACCATCTTCGTTATTTATAACAAAGCGAATCTATATGCTGTTTAGTCCATACTGGCCAGATTTTCTCCAGGGTTTTTTCAAATTTTGAATTGTCAGTTTGCCACTGCGGATTCTTGTCTTTATCAATAATGAGCGCTCGCACACCTTCGATAAAATCCCCCTGCTCTAACCAGATATCCTGTAAATCTCGTTCTAACTGCATGCATTTTTCCAGCGACAGATTCTGCCCGACCTGCTGTAACTTCAAACTGGTCTTTTTTGCCATGACAGGACGTTGTTGCAAGGTGGTCAAGGTTTTATCTGCCCAGGCCTGATCTGTACTGCCCTTTTCATAGGTCAGACTGTGTTCAATTTCATCGAGATTTTGATAGGCAAAATGCTGATTAATCAGGTCTGCACGTTTTTGTAACTCACTTTCTGCAGGATCGGTAATGAACGTACTGATAATTTTTCTGATTTCAGTCGGGTTCAAAGCAGGTGCAGCAATGAAGGTAGCCTGTAATTCAGCAAAGCGTTCACTTGGGACATGGTAATCGACCAGATCCAAATGCAGCGCATCACTGCTACTGATTTGATCACCGGTTAGCGCCAGATAAACCCCGATTTCATCGTGTCTGGACAGAAAATGGGTCGCTCCCACATCGGGGAAAAAACCAATCACTGTTTCTGGCATGGCAAAACGGGATTTTTCACTGCTCACCTTGATATGGCAGGCTTGAGCCAAGCCAAAGCCGCCACCCAGCACATAACCATCCATCAACACAATGACGGCCTTAGGGAAGTTGCGTAGCGTACTCAGCATCGTATATTCAGTGGCAAAAAAATCCTGATATTGGGTATTTCCCGCTTGATAACTGTCATACAGATAGCGAATATCTCCCCCAGCACAGAAAGCTTTTGGGCTGTTGGAATTGATCAGGATGGCGTGCACCTTTGGGTCATGACGCCACTGATCTAATTGTGCCTGAATGCCCTGGATCATCGGCAGGGTTAAGGCATTTAAATGCTGGATACGGTCCAGGCTAATAATGCCCAGACTGCCCTGTACGCGAATGGCTAAATTATTTTCAATACTCATTATTATTTTCCTGTTTGAGTTTGCTGTTTGAGTTTTATTGATGGGTAAATTTGGCCGGGCGTTTTTCGACAAAGGCCTGCATGCCTTCTTTCTGATCAGAACCGGCAAAAATAGAATGGAAGACCCGTCGTTCAAAACGCAGTCCCTCGGCCAGACTGACTTCAAAGGCCCGGTTAATCGACTCTTTAATCATCATCACCGCGGTCAGTGATTTTTCGGCAATCTTTTCTGCGGCTTGCAAGGTCTGTTCCAGTAACTCTTCTTTGGCAAATACCCGTGCCACCAAGCCACTTTGCTCGGCTTCCTGTGCACCCATCTGCCGTGCGGTCAGGCACATTTCCATGGCTTTGGCTTTACCAATCGCCAAAGTTAAACGCTGGGTTCCACCAATGCCGGGTAATACGCCTAAGGTGACTTCAGGCAAGCCAAATTTTGCATTATCGGCACAGTAAATAAAGTCGCACATCAGCGCCAGTTCACAACCACCGCCTAAGGCATAGCCACTCACCGCTGCAATTAAAGGTTTACGGCGCTGTGCAATCCGGTCGGCCAGACTGAAAAAATCATCCAGATAAATTTGCGGAAAGTTTAGGTCCGCCATTTCTTTAATATCGGCCCCGGCAGCAAAGGCTTTTTCTGAACCGGTGATGACAATACAGCCAATCTTCGGGTCTTTTTCCAGCTGATCAAGGGCCTGATTGACTTCAACAATCAGCTGGTTATTCAGTGCATTTAACGCTTGCGGACGGTTTAAGGTAATCAGTCCGACACCGTTACGCTGTTCCAATAAAATCGTTTGCCATTGCATGATAAAAATCCCTTTAAAATTATAAACTGCGTGCAATTACCAGGCGCTGAATATCGCTGGTGCCTTCATAAATCTGACAAATACGCGCATCGCGATAAATCCGTTCAATCGGGAAATCTTTGAGATAACCGTAGCCGCCAAAAATCTGCAGCGCTTTGGAACAGACACGTTCTGTCATTTCCGAAGCAAATAGCTTGGCCATGGAGGCTTCGGTTAAACAGGCTTCACCGGCTTCCTTTTTACGTGCGGCAAAATGGACCAGTTGTCGTGCTGCTTCAATTTCGGTGGCCATGCTGGCAAGCCTGAAAGAAATCGCCTGCTGCTCAAAAATCGGTTTGCCAAAAGCCACCCGATCATGTGCATATTTGGTGGCTTCTTCTAAAGCGGCACGGGCCAAACCCACCGCTTGTGCGGCAATACCAATGCGTCCACCTTCCAGATTGGCCAGGGCAATTTTCAGGCCTTCACCTTCAGCACCGAGTCTTAAACTTTCATGAATGCGGACATCGGTTAAGGCAATCTGACAGGTATCTGAAGCATGCAGGCCGAGTTTTTCTTCTACCCGGATCACTTCATAACCTGGAGTATCACGCGGGATTAAAAATGCGCTCATGCCCTTTTTACCCGCGCTTGGATCGGTCACGGCAAAAACAATAATCATCCCGGCATTATGCCCAGAGGTAATAAACTGTTTGGCACCATTAATGATGTAGTGATCGCCGTCCTTGACCGCACGGGTTTTAATCGCAGCCGCATCCGAGCCGGTATGCGGTTCGGTTAAGGCAAAAGCACCAATCATTTCACCTCGAGCCAAAGGCTTTAAAAATTGCTGCTTTTGCTGTTCCGTACCAAACTTGAGAATCGGTACACAACCGACCGAGTTGTGTACGCTCATAATCGCAGAGGTGGCTCCATCGGCAGCCGCCACTTCTTCTAAAGCCAGCACATAAGCCAGCGTACCGGTACCCGAACCGCCCCATTCTTCCGGAATCAGCATGCCCAGAAAACCCAATTCTCCCATTTGAGCCAAGGCATCTTTGGGGAATATGCCTTTTTGATCCCACTCACCGGCATGCGGTTTAATCTGTTCCTGGGCAAAGCTCTTTGCCATATCCTGAATCAGTTGTTGTTCTTCCGTAAATTGCATCGATTCTTCCTTCAATCTCTTTAATTCGATCTTTTATTCAATCTGGTGGCTTGGGCTGGTTATGCAGTCTTCGTTTGCTGCTGCTTGTTGATTTCCTGATTACGCAATAAGAAGCGCTGAATTTTGCCGCTCGGGGTTTTTGGCAGTTCAGTAACGAATTCAATCAGGCGTGGATAGGCATGTGCAGACAGACGTTTTTTCACGAACTGCCCCAATTCTTCTTGCAGCTCAGCAGTCGCTTTAGAATGATGGGCCAGAATCACGAAAGCTTTAATGATTTCGGTACGTTCCAGATCAGGTACGCCAATGACCGCGGCTTCAATGACGGCATCGTGTTCCAGCAAGGCACTTTCCACATCAAATGGACCGACCCGATAACCAGAGGTGGTAATCACATCATCACTACGACCCACAAAACTCATACTGCCATCGGCATGAATTTCTGCAGTATCACCGGTTAAATAGTAATGTCCGACAAAGGGCGATTTGCGGCTTTCTTCATAGCCGGAAAACCACATCATTGGGGACTGGCTGATATCGATCGCCAAGATTCCCGGGGTGTCAGCAGCGAGTTCCTGACCTTGTTCATCGACGACTGCAATTCGATAACCTGGACTGGCAAAGCCTGCTGAACCCGCATGAACCGGATGCTCCAGGGCATGATGATTACACACCACCATGCCAACTTCGGTTTGGCCATAATGGTCATAAATCGATACATCAAGGGCTTCTTTAAACCAGCGGATCACTTCCGGATTCAAGGGTTCTCCGGCACTGCTGACCACACGCAGTTTACCGCGCAGTTGCGCCATTTGCGCAGGGTCTGCTGCCATCAGCATGCGGTAGGCAGTCGGTGCACCGGCAAGATTGGTGATGCCATATTCCTTGACGATTTCGCAGACACTTTCGGCATTGAAACCCCCTTCATAAAACAAGGTGGAATGCCCGAGCAGCAAGGGTCCTGTAATACCGTAGTACAAGCCATAGGCCCAACCCGGATCGGCAATATTCCAGAACGCATCTTCAGGGCTTAGACCGATGGCATTTTGCATATAGCCGCCAAAAGCAATCAGTGCTTTGAGTGCAACTTTGAGCGGTTTCGCAGGCCCAGTGGTGCCTGAGGTGAACATCAGTAAAAATGGCTCATCCATACTGAGCATTTCCAGTTCACAGTTTTCAGCCTGGCGGTTCAACACCGTCCAGAAACTGAGATCGTGCGGATAAGCTTCGGCCTGTGTTTCGGCATGTACCGTTACAATGGCCGGACAGTGACTAATCTCGGATAATTTATCCCGATTGGCCAAATCGGTCACCACCAGTTTGCTTTGCGCTAGCTGAATACGGTGCTCGATAGCTTTGGGACCAAAGGCGGTAAATAAAGGTTGGTACACCGCACCAATCCGCCAGATGGCTAAAATAGTAATGATCAGCTCTGGGGTACGCGGTAATAATCCCGAGACCCGGTCGCCTTTGCGGATTCCCTGAGATTTTAAAAAGTTGGCAAACTGGCTGGAATATTTTTTCAGCTCACGAAAGCTATACTGTTCTTTGCGGCCATCTTTGCCATACCAGTACAAGGCAATGGCATCGGAATCGGCATGGCGGTCACAACATTCATAACAGGCATTCACCGCCTGCGCTGACCCGGATAAAAGCTGACTTGTAACCGTATTTAAATCAAAATCTTGAGCCGTTTTTTGATAATTTAGCATAGTAAACCTCAGCCTGAATTTATAGTTATTACTGACAGGGTATTTTTGATGGAGCAGATCCTTGCTCCATCATGATGATTTAATTCTTAAGCAGGTTGGGGGGTGTATTGATGCATGATGCTGGAGAAGTCCAGATGGGCATTACCTTCCTGGCAAAGCTGTTGATAGAGTTTCTGCACCATGCTCCCGAGTACAATCGGCTGGTCAGCCTGTTGCGCTGCATCTACGGCTAGGCCCAAATCCTTGAGCATCAGCTGTGCTGCAAAACCGTCGGTATAACCTCGCGATGACGGCGCATTTTCGCAAATATCCGGCCACGGATTATAGATTTCAGAACTCCAGCAACGGCCGGTTGAGCTATTGATCACCCCGGCCAAGGCCTGTGGATCAATCCCCAGTTTGGCACCGAGTGCCATTCCTTCTGCAACGGCGGTCATGGAAATACCGAGAATCAGGTTATTGCAGATTTTTGCCACCTGTCCTGTTCCCACATCCCCACAATGCACCAGATTTTTGCCCATACAACTGAGTACCGGTTTGACTGCCTCAAAGGTCGCGACATCTGCGCCAACCATAAAGGTCAAGCTGCCGTCTTTGGCGCCTAAAGTGCCGCCTGATACCGGTGCATCACAGACGCGAATCTGTTTGGCCTGAGCTGCTGCAGCCACTTCCTGAATGGTTTGCGGGTCAATGGTGCTGCTGTCGATACACAAACTGCCCGCTTGAAGTACCTCCAGAATACCGTGTTCACCGAGATAAACTTCACGGACATGCTTGGCTGCAGGCAACATGCTGACCACGATATCCGCCTGCTTCGCGGCGGCTTGCGGACTGTCGCAGACCACACCGCCCGCTTCAGCAAAATGCTGCAACGCCACTGCACTTAAGTCATAACCAAACACCTGATGGCCCGACTTGAGCAGGTTTTGCGCCATAGAGCCGCCCATGTTGCCTAAACCAATAAATGCAATCTTCATGCTCATGCTCCTTAACGCAAACTGATCGTAGTATTGACACCTGTGGTTTCCTGGTTATCTTCAAACCAGCGGCTGGTAATGGTTTTGGTCTGGGTATAGAACTGTACCGCCTGCTTGCCATAAGGACCTAAATCGCCGAGCTTTGAACCGCGTGAACCGGTAAAGCTGAAGAAAGGCACAGGTACAGGAATTGGAATGTTAATGCCGACCTGACCGATATCAATCTGGTTCTGGAATGTACGTGCAGTGTGGCCATTTTGGGTAAAGAGTCCAACGCCATTGCCAAATGGATTGGCATTAATCAGCTCAATTGCTTGCTCTAAAGTGTCGACATGCATGATCGCCAGTACCGGACCAAATACTTCTTCCTTGTAAATACGCATATCGGTGGTGACCTGATTAAAAATCGTTGGTCCGACAAAATTGCCTTTTTCATAACCTAAAACCTGTACATCACGGCCATCCAGCAGCAGTTCAGCACCTTGTTCAACGCCACTGTTAATCAGATCGATTACACGAGCTTTGGCACGGGTTGAAATCACCGGTCCAACATCGGTATTCGGTTCATGGCCTGCATTGACTTTCAAAGTTTTGGTTTTATTAACCAGTTCATCAACCCAGTGCTTGGTATCACCGACCATCACCGCCACTGAAAGCGCCATACAACGCTGGCCTGCTGCACCAAAGGCTGCACCGACCAAAGCATTCAAGGTCTGCTCCTTATTGGCATCTGGCATCACCACAACATGGTTTTTGGCCCCCATCATCGACTGTACACGTTTGCCATGTTGTCCCGCCAGGTTATATACATGCGTACCGACCGCTGTCGAACCGACAAAGGAAATGGCCTTGATGTCGCGATGGGTACACAGTAGATCGACCACTTCTTTACCGCCATGTACTACATTCAGTACCCCTGCAGGTACGCCTGCCTGAATCGCCAGTTCAACCAGCATCATTGTCGATAGCGGATCCTGTTCCGAAGGTTTTAAGACAAAGGTATTGCCGCAGACAATCGCCATCGGGAACATCCACAGTGGAATCATTGCCGGGAAGTTAAACGGCGTAATTCCCGCACAAACACCCAGTGGTTGCTGCAAGGTATAGGTATCGACACCACGTGCCACCCCTTCAATATACTCGCCCATTTGTAGTGAACCGATAGAACAGGCATGTTCCACCACTTCCAGACCACGTTGAATATCACCTTCGGCATCGGCCAGGGTTTTGCCCTGTTCCGCCGTTAATACTTGGGCAATACTTTTTAGGTTAGTACGAATCAGGTCCTGCAGCTTCAGCATAATCCGCATACGTGCCTGAATCGGGGTCTGGCGCCAGCTGGCAAAGGCATTTTGTGCGGCAGCAATGGCAGCATTGACTTCTTCTGCGGTCGCAAATGGCACCTGACCCAAAACTTCCTGAGTGGCAGGATTGACAATATCTTGCCAATGACTGGTTTTTGATTCGACAAATTCACCATTAATAAGGAGTTTTGCAGTGGTGAATCCGGTACTTTGCTGTGGATGATGAATGGCGTTCATGGTCGCTCCGTGCTGGTTTGTTATTGTCGTTGTATCTGCCTTTACTGGCTGTATTTAGCGTATTATTTTTACGCTGTTTCAGCAGACTAACAAAGAACACTTTGACCACCAATAGAAAATGATGCACGATGATTGTGCAAATTTGCACAGGAATTTAACAGGATGTTAAATAGAAGATGAAAGTGGATTGGGATCATTTACGTTTCTTTTTGGTTTTAGCGCGTGCTAAAACACTCACCAATGCAGCACGCTTGATTGGGGTAGAACACAGTACCGTGGCACGGCGGATTCAGGCTCTGGAAAGTACCCTGGGTATTCAACTGTTTAAGCGCGAAGCGACAGGTTATGAGCTGACATCAGAAGGCCTGGCACTGGTGCCGCGTGTAGAACAAATGGAACAGTCATTTATTCAAATTGATAAGCCATTGAATCCCTTACATGGCCGGGTGCGGATTGGTGCACCAGAAGGCTTTGGAACGGCTTTTTTAGCCCGGTTATTGGCCGAGTTTTCTCAGCATTATCCCTCCTTAACCATCGACCTTATTCCCGTGCCGAAAACGATTAAATTGTCACATCGTGAAGCAGATATTGTGATCTCAATCGACCGGCCCAAATCTGGCCCCTATATCATTACCCGTCTGTCAAATTACTGTTTAAAGCTGTATGGCAGTAAAAACTACTTACAACAAAACCCCAAAATTAATCGTGTAGAAGATTTAACTCAGCACCGTTTTGTCGATTATATTGATGATCTGGTCTATAGCTCAGCACTGTATTCGCTGGAACGCTTGCCGCTGCAATTGACTGCCTGTTTTCGCAGTAACAGTATTCTGGCGCAGCAAATTGCCGTCAGTGCGGGTGCCGGACTGGCAATTTTGCCGCGATTTATCGCCCACGATAAACCCGAACTAGAAGAGGTGCTCAGTGAACAGGTGAATTTTGCACATACTTTTTGGATGCTCACTTTAGTTGACTTACAGCATGAACCAAGAATTAAGTTGGTATGGGATTTTTTGCGTAAACAGGCGGATATTCAGCAAGATCTGTTAATGGGGAGTTGACATCCTCCCCGACCTAAAGGGTGAAGTTTTACGCTCCAACGGATAAATATATAAGCTGTTCACGTGCCCTTCACATCTCTTCTTTTAAATTAAATAAAAAGGAAGGAGTATTGTGATGAAGGTTATAAAAACACTGTTGGTCTCGACCTTGGCGCTCGTCAGTCTAGCCGCCTGCAAAACCGTTCCAAGTTATAGCAGTGACTATACTCAGGCAGATCATAAAATTCAGGGTATGAATTTAACAGATCAACAAGCTTTAGATATCGGCACTCGTTTTGTTGCTGCATTTAATACCTTAGGCACTCCTGCCTTCGTGGAACAAGCCAGTAATTTATATGCAGATCAATTATTTATTAACGATACCCTCTCACAATTTTCTCAAAAAAAAGATTTGGTGCAACATTTTCAAGGCATGAATAATCGGGTAAGTAATGTCAGCGTCAAACTGATCAGTGCTACACATCATCAGGATTCTGCCTACATTCACTGGCAAATGGCCTATGACTTTAAGATGTTTGGTCGCACTAAAACCATGGATTCTTATGGTATAAGTGAAATTAAAATAAATCCGGCAAATCAGATTATTTTCCAACAAGATTTTTGGGATCCTGCAAATGGTCTTTATCGTTCACTACCCCTGGTCGGCGGAGCATACGGATGGATCTTACCCTTCAAAAAATCGCTTTAACTCTGATGGCTACGGCCATCCTAGCTGTTAATGTACCAGCGGGTGCTGCAACATTAAAAAAATGTAATACAGCGCCTTTGATCGTTACGACAAAAAATGTGGGACAGGTCAGCTATTTTGCTGAAAACTGTGAAAAAGCCTGGGACACTCAAAGTATTCAACTGGATTTTGCCTATAGTTATGATATTCCCGAATGGGCATTTAAACGGGCAGCTACTCATTTTCTGAAAAAGAACGTTGCAGGCTATAACCCAAACATGGCACTAAACCAGATTACCCAATGGTACAAACCTGTCAAAAAAGGCGATTTATATCGTCTAAATTACCAACATACTGCACAAAAAATGACGTTATTACTGAACCAGAAAGTCCTTGGGAAAGTGAGTGATACTCAAATAAATCAATATTTTAATATTTGGTTTGGTGCGACGCCTTTTAATGCTAAATTAAAGCAGCAATTATTAAATTAAAGGTTTAATCATCGACTTATGGGCAATCACTTTATCCTCATGGTTGAGGATCACTTTGAATTAGCAGCAACGATATGCGAATTTCTAGAAGAACACGGCTATATCATTGATCATGCACGGACTCTAGATGCTGCACGTCATTTATTAAAAAATCAGCATTATAACCTATTATTACTGGACATTAATTTGCCCGATGGTTCAGGCTATGATTTATGCGATTGGCTGCGTCATGAGCAGGATCTGGATTTACCGGTACTAATGCTTACCGCTCGCGACACTTTGGATGACAAGCTCAAAGGCTTTGCCTCCGGAACCGATGATTATCTGGTGAAGCCGTTTGATTTTAATGAATTGGTGATGCGGATTCGTGCCCTGATTAAACGCTCATTAGGTGAGGTATCTAACAGTAAACTACAGATTCACGATTTGATTCTGGACAGTTCAACTCAAACAGTCAGTCGTGCCGGTCTGACTCTTGACCTACCGCCGATTCAATTTAAATTGCTTAAAATTCTCATGCGCCATTCTCCCAAAGTCATTAGCAAGCAGGAAATCATGATGGAACTGTGGGGCGATGAAGAGCCGGAAAGCGATGCTTTACGCAGTCATATTTATAATTTGCGTAAAGTCATTGACAAACCTTTTGCGCAAAAACTGATTCATACCGTGTCTGGAGTGGGTTTAAAAATTGCCCTTGAAAGTTAAAATGACAACGCAGCTTAATGTAAATACACCACCACAATCAGTCCCGTTGTATCTGCCAGATTGAGCTCGCTATGGGTACTTAAATAATACTGTCGGTCAAATAACTCCACTCGCCATGCCAATTGTTTGCATAGTTTTTGAACCAGCTGTAAGCCTATACCATGCCCCTTGGCGGTGAGAGAGAGTTGCGAGTCATTCAAGGCTTGTACCTTGACATTATTGGGTAAGCTAATGCCAATGCCATTGTCTGCAATCACGATCTTATTTTTTTGCTGAATAATATGAATTTCTGATCCTTGAGAATAGTTCAGTGCATTACGTAAAATATTGCTCAGTACCATTTTGGTCATTGAAGGATACAGCAAACGCGGTTGTTCTCCGACCTCATCTTGCACTTCAATGCTCATGCCTTTACTTGCACTGACTGGATCTAAATCTGTGACTAAATCTTCAATGATTTCAGACAACATACATAGTTCAGTGCTTAAATCATTAGTTTTATTACGTGCAATCGCCAGTAGTGTGTCAACCAGCAGTTGCATGTCTTCAATGGTATTGTTTAAGCGTATCAATGCCTTATCATGTCCATAACGCGTCTGACAAAGCTGTACATTACCCTTTAAAATGGTGAGTGGAGTACGCAGCTCATGACTCACATCTCCAGTAAACTCACGTTCACGTTGTATAAACTCATTCAGGACCTGATGATATTTTTCCAGTGCCTGTTTGAGGTATTCTGCTTCCATGTTGCCATTGGTATGAATGCCCAGAAAAGGCGAAAGCTGTTTATTCTGATGTGCCCAGTCAATATGCTCCAGTGCATTCGCCAGTCGGGTAATCGGAGAAAAATAACGTTTTGCACGGCGATTGGACCAGAGTAGAAAGCTATACAGTACAAATAAGCTGAACATCAGCGGAGCCAGACCAAACAACCAGATCAGCTTATTGACATTGCTTTCCCCAAACACCAGTAACACATGCTGACCATTGCGCTCGCCATAAACCGTCATGCGCTCCTTGCCATCAATGAAAATACGATGCACACCGTCCTCAAGCTGCATGGACTGAAAGCGGACTGGCGGAGTTTCTGTTGTCCAGCGATAACCATACAGGTTTTTGGTATCGGGCAAGTCGGCTTTGGGATTACGTTCTACCCGGGTCCAGTAATGATCCATTTCCTGTTCAAGTGCAGTTTTCAGCAGTGAACCTTTGATCACCCATGCACTACAGGCTAGACCAATCACCACAGACAGGGCGATTAGTGCAATCTGCAACCAGTAATATCGGTTGAACACCTTGCTTAATGGGTGTGTGCCGGTAGTATTTGAATCGGGTTTCAACATAAACTGACCGCTATGATAAAGCTGAGGAAATTATACGCCTTTCTTTTTAAACAGGAAGTGACCAATCACCCATTCCTGCCCCTGCTCGAAACCAAACAGTTCAGCACAAGCCATAAAGAAAATGCGCCAGCGTTGCCACCAGGCATCTGCATCTTTGCCATAGACCTGCTGAAATAAAGGCTTCAGTTCAGCCTGCTGGCGATCCATATTGTCTAGCCATGCATTTGCTGTTCTTTGATATTGTACACCTGACCATTGCCAGTGCTGACTCAGCTCGAGATGCTGCTGAAAGTGCAGGAAGGTAGAGGCCGAAGGCATAAGACCGCCGGTAAAGAAATACTTCGACATCCAGTCATATTCGGACTGGATTTCAAAAGGATAATGTAAAAAACGATGGCAGAAAATATGACACCACAGTAAACCATCGGCTTTTAACCAGCCCTGAATTTTTTCAAACAGGCGCTGATAATTACGCACATGCTCGAACATTTCCACCGAAACCACCCTGTCAAAAGAAGCAGGTTCAAGTTCAAGTACATTCACATCACAGGTCATCACATTCAGATTGGTGAGCCCACGCGCATGTGCCTGAGACATAATATGCTGGCGCTGTGTCGCGGAATTAGATACCGCGGTAATTTTTGCATTGGGATAATGCTCTGCCATCCACAAGGTTAAAGATCCCCAGCCACAACCTAACTCAAGTATGTGCTGACCATCTTTTAACTGGGCACGCTCTGCATAAATGTGTAGGGCATTTTCTTCTGCTTCATCCAGCGTTGTTTGTTCACTGGGAAAATAACAGGCGCTATATTTCAAACGCTTGCCCAGTACCGCCTGAAAAAACTCGGTCGGTAATTCATAGTGTTGCTCGTTGGCTTTGTCTGTAGCCACGGCAATTTCACTGTTTTTCAGCAAATTCAGCACATCCATATAACGCTGAGCCGCCTGTTCAGGATCATAACGCCCTTCCTGAATCAGCCTTTTTTTACTCAGTGCCCGGATTGCAGCGCGAATGGCCTGATCTGGAATCAGTCCACTTTCAACTAATTTTAATGACTTATGAATGATAAAATCCATGGGAGTACCTACTTTTTGGGTTTCCACAAAATAAACATAGATGTTCGTTGTTGATAATCGCGATAATTTTGTCCACGATTTTTCAGGGCTTGTTGCTCGTTAAACGGAATCCCGGTGATGTAATATAAAAACAGCCACATCAGCACGGGATAAATCCATAACCCATATAAACCCACAGCCAAACCTAAGATGGGATAAGCAAACCAGTGCAACCATTCAAAGAAATAATTGGGATGGCGCGAATATCTCCACAAGCCTTGGTCCATGGTTTTGCCATGATTTTCAGGATTGAGTTTAAATTTATACAATTGCTGATCAGCGACTGTTTCACCCATCAATGCGATAACCATAATCAATGCAGAGACAACCAGCAAAATCATGCTCTCACTTCCCCACTGTTCTGCAGGGGTATTTAACAGCAGCCACATCGGCAGGAAAAAAAGAATCGCTAAACCTGCCTGAAAGATGAAAAAAGCCAAAAAGCCAAGATGTTGAAACTTGCCCATGGCGCGTCGCATATTGGCATAGCGGCGGTCTTCCTGCTGTTCTGACTGATAACGCCGCAGCAAATGCCAAAAAAGACGTAAGAACCAGAAGCCACTCAATACACCGATAAAAACACGAAGCCAGTCAGGTGCAGTTTCAATCAATACCGCACTTAACAGCACATTTAACCCAATACAAAAACTCCAGGCCACATCGACAATACCGGCACGTTTATTAAATATAGCAACCACCCAGCAGCACAACATGATCAATACATTCAGCAAGAATAAGTTCCATAGCATCATCTTGTCTCCTAGTTCTGTGGGTTAAGCCAACTTAATAAGGACTGACTTCAAACAGCATATGCACGTCACTAATCACGCCTTCTTTAAAGCCGCCTTCGCAATAACATAAATAGAAGTCCCACATCCGAATAAAGTTGTCATCAAAACCCAATGCCTTGACCTGACCCTGAGCCGCTAAAAACCGTTCACGCCAGTGATGCAGGGTTTGGGCATAACTTTGACCGATATCATCCAGCTGCTTCAAACGTAACTTCTGTTCAGAGGCACTTTGCGTTAAAACACTGATGCAGGGAATAAAACTGCCCGGAAAAATATAGCGTTTAATATAGTCCACGGTATGCAGTGCTTTTTTATAGCGCGCGTCTTCAATGGTAATGGCCTGAATCAGTGCCAAACCATGTGGCTTAAGCAAGGCCCGGCATTTTTCAAAATAGGTCGGAAGATATTGTTCACCGACCGCCTCAATCATTTCAATCGAAACCAATTTATCGAACTTGCCATCCAGCAGACGGTAGTCTTTAAGCTGTACATCAATACGGTGACTTAAACCGGCAGCCTCAATACGTTTAACGGCTTCATCATACTGGGCCTGAGAAATGGTAATGGTGGTGACCTGACAGCCATAATGCTGTGCCGCATAAATGGCAAAACCACCCCAGCCACTGCCAATTTCGACCAGATGATCGAGCGGTTTCAGCTGTAATTTCTGACAGATCAGTTCTTTTTTATCATCAGAGGCCTGTTCCAGACTGGTGTGCGTATCTTTAAATACTGCACTGGAATACATCATGGAAGAATCAAGGAACAGTTTAAAAAAGTCATTACTGAGGTCGTAATGCTCTGCAATATTTTTACGACTGCCTTTCAGCGTGTTTTGGCGGGTCTTGTACCAGCTTTTCAGCGCGACCTGACTGGCTTGCACGATAATGTTTTGATTAATTTTATCTAATACATCACGGTTGCGTGCCAGGAGTTGAATCAGCTGAACTAAGTCATCACTACTCCAATCGCCGCGAATATAACCTTCCGCTGCACCTAAAACACCATTTTTGATAATCAGGTCAATTAATTCAGCATTATGCACATGAATATCTACATTTAAGTCAGAAGGCTCACCGACTGTACCGGTCCATACCCCATGAAAATGGATCTGACCATGACGCAGTTTAAATACCCGTCTTAACACCCATGGCAATGCATCTTGCTCACCGTAAATAAATGTTTTCAGCATGACTTATCTGTCCTTATCTTTGTTTGGATGCCGATGAAATGGAACTTTTTTCCACCATAACTGCAAGGCTTGAAAATAGATGGAAGCCACCATCTTAAAAGGCCCAATACTATGCATTAGAGCATAACCATGCTGCTGTGAAGGAAATGTGATGGCATTTAAGCTAAAGCGCATGCTGGCATCGAAGATCAGTTGTTGCTGCTGAAACAACTGCATGTGAATCACATTAAGGTGATTAGAAAAATTAAATCGCCAGCGGTAATCAATATCCATCGGCATGAATGGCGATACATGAAAGGATTTTTCAAAATCAAAGGTATAGCCCTGAAAATCACCGTGTACCTGAACCTGATCACGGCAGTCATGCACATAGACCTGGCGTTCATTCCATGGCGTGTTGGTAATCTCACTTAAAATAAAGAGCGGTTGATGGTCTTGATTCAGAATGAAATAAAACACCACCGAATTGAAGCGAAAACCCAGACAGCGGGGTAAAGCCAGAATACGGATCTGCCAATCGGGCAACAATAACGTGCCGACATATTGCAGCAGCACTTTTTTAACTTTTTCTCGAACTGTACCCTGATAGGCCGTGAGAAAATCATGCGGATATAAGGTCAGAACATTCCAGTGCCGCGATGACCAAAGCCATGACTTTTCAGTAATCGACTCGAGTTGATCGGGATCAAACCATAAATAGCTTAAATTCGACTCAAAAGCATGTGCTTTTGGCGCATAGCGTCTGTGACGAATTTTCACGTCTGCAATTGCAAGCGAGGTATTTAACATCTGTGAGCTCCATGGCCAATCATGACAAATGAGTCAATTGTTCAACCACACGGGCTGCACTGCGGGCGCCATCTTCATGGAATCCCCAGCCCCAATAGGCCCCACAAAATGAACTTCGATTTTGTCCTTGAATCTCCTGCCAGCGCGATTGTGCTTTAATGGCTTTTTCATCAAAAACCGGATGACGGTAATGCCGTTCTACCAGGATTTGACTTGGGTTTATAGGCATATTGGGATTTAGGGTAGAAAAGATTTGGGTCTTGCAAGGTAAATTTTGCAGCTTATTCATCCAGTAGCTAAAGCCATAATGAATGTCAGGCTCAGACGGTGTTGATGTGCTCTGATCAGGTGTGACATGGACATGCCAACTGGCCCACTGCGAACGTTGTTTCGGCATGATGGATTCATCATGGTGCACCACCATATGATTATCCTGATAACTGAAATTTTTCAGCACATCTAACTCTAGGGCAGTCGGATCTTTGAGCAGTTTTAGGCTGTCATCGGCATGACTGGCAAAAATAACCCAGTCAAAGGTTTGCAATCCTTCGGCAGTATCAATCAACACCTGATTATCATGCCGGGTAACCCCATCTACCGCCAAATTTTTCCACTGAATCGATGGACATTGCTGCTGAATCGCACGGATATAGGTTGCTGAGCCACCTTTGACCGTTTGCCATTGTGGGCGTTCTTTTAGCTGCAGCATCCGGTGATGCTGAAAAAAACTGATCACAAACTTATATGGAATTTTACCGATCTGATCGACCGGACTCGACCATAAGGCACCACACATCGGATAGAGGTGTTCTTGACGAAATTCTTCCGAGTAATCATTTTGATTCAAATAAGCTTCAATGCTAAGTTCAGGGTCATAATCAGCCACAGATAGATCTTTATTATCACTATAAAAACGCAGCAAGTCAGAAAGCATGCGGCGGAACTTTTTATTGAAAAAGTTTTGTGGACGGGTCAATAAAGACCATTTCTGAGACGGATTATATTGCAGCCCAGTAACCAGATTATTGACTGAAAACCCCATGTCACTGCTTTGGGCTTCCACCCCAAGTTGAGCCAACATTTCACTAAATAACGGATAATTAAAGTCATTAAATACAATAAAGCCACTATCTACGGCAACTTGCTGCCCCTCAATCTGAAACTGATGGGTATCAGTATGACCACCAAAGTATATATTCTTCTCAAATACAGTAACTTGATGCTGCCCCGAAAGTTTCCATGCAGCATACAAACCTGAAATGCCAGACCCAATAATGGCAATTTTCATGAACCTTCCCCATGTTCAACTTTATTTGAACTGATTTTAATTTTTGATGCTGTCCGGATGCTTGCTGTATATACCCGTTCAGGAATCGGTTTTAATCCCCACACCAACCCAAACCACGACATGAGTTTCAGCAGATAATAAGTCACGTCAATTTGCCACCAATAAAAGCCCTGGCGGGCACTGCCTGCATAATAATGATGATTGTTGTGCCAACCCTCACCCAAGGTAATAATCGAAAGGAATAGATTGTTACGACTATGATCTGGGGTTTCAAAATCCCGTGAACCATATAGGTGGGCCAAGGAATTGATACACAATGTGGCATGAATTAGTAATGCGGTTGAAATCACAAAGCCCCAGACCAAAAGCTGGGGTCCAGTGGTAGCCAATACTGGATATGCGACAGCCAGCCACTCCCCTAAAGCATAGATTCCAACGGCTGTTGTTAAGACCACCGGAAGACTGAAACGATCTAACCAGATCAGTTCAGGATACTTAAGCCAATCTTTAATCACTGCTTTACGGGTACTAAAATTTTGCTCATTCAGAAACCATCCAACGTGGCTATACCAAAAACCATGGGTAGATGAATGCGGATCTTGCTCGGTATCGGTAAAGCGATGGTGGTAACGATGATGGGCCGCCCACCACAAAGGACCGCGCTGAGCACTCATGGTGCCTATCAAGATAAAAATAAACTGAACAAGCCGCGAAGTCTGAAAGGTTTTATGAGATAAGTAACGGTGAAAAAATGCCGTAATTGCAAACATCCTGAGCAGATAAAAAAACAGCATAAACACCACTGCAAACCACGACACACCGACCCAAAATACTGCCAGACAGGCAATATGCAATAAAATAAATGGCAAGATTCGCACCCATTGAATTTGGATGTCTTTAGCATGCCTGACGGGTTGCCCTGTTGGAGTATTCGCATCACCCGACCAGCTATCCATCCAGCGTAGAAAAAATTTAAACATTGTTTCTTCCGGATATTGAATATTTATTTATATTTTTCATTCTAGGAAATGCGATATGAAATTTATGTGAAGCTCATTTCCTATTCTCTACTGAGGCAACCCAGATTAGCTCAGTATGAAGTGAGCCCTTACTGTTGTGGTGTTTTGATTAAATTTGACAGATCATATCCATACTGACGCGCTGTTTCTAAATAAGATTGATAAGTCGCTTCATCCAAATGAGAATTTTTAGATAAAATCCATAAGTATTTATGAGTCGGTCCACCGATGAGCGCAACCTGATACTCAGGATCCACTCTTAACACCCAATAATCGCCTTTAGTGAACGGCAACCATCTCAAACCGGCTGGAAGAAAACTCACCTTCAGTTCACTCATTCCCTTATTTTGAGGATAAGCTAGCCCTTGTGAAGCGATGATTTTTCCTGTTTCAGTCCGGCAGCTATTTAAGACCCCAATCGTTTGATCGGGATTGACCGTATATTGCGCTGACGTGGCACTCACACAGTTGCGTTGGAAATACATAGGTAAGTGCGCAATTTCATACCATTTCCCCGCATATTGATGAACATCAATACTTTCTACTGCTTTGGGTTTTATGGATTCTGCTTGAACAGTGAGAGAAAAACCTAGACTAGCGAATGCCATTAAGCCAGTAGCTAAAAGAGGTTTGAGCAAGCTTTTCATTTTATGACCTGTTAGGTATTCAATTCTTCAAAAATAC
The DNA here is from genome assembly GCF_004331155.1 of Acinetobacter terrestris. GTDB lineage: Bacteria > Pseudomonadota > Gammaproteobacteria > Pseudomonadales > Moraxellaceae > Acinetobacter > Acinetobacter terrestris. The sequence goes on along the minus strand of NZ_SJNZ01000014.1, from coordinate 70,990 downwards.
ACTAAAGGCATGTGAACAAACTGTGAAAAATTAAATAAAATTGAGATCTTAAAAAAACCAAGTTGTTTTTATGCAATATCTAAATAGATTCTTGCCTTTAGTTTCACAAAAAATTCACCTGGACATCATTATTATTCTCATTGGACTAGTGCGTTAGTCGCTTACTCAATAAAGCGCTAATTCCTTTAAATTCGCTGGGATTAAAGGGAGAATTCAATGCTTTCATTTTTAAAAGAGTGGTTCTGTTTACATGCTTATGAGTATGAACAAGACGGTAAAGGTAATGTGATTAAAGTGTGCCGAAAATGTGGCAAAAACCACAATAAGATATTTGTATAGCCCTCTCTAGCCGAACTTATTACGGCAAATGCTTACCACATGCGAATGTTGGTAGGCTTTTTTAGTGAGGGTATATTTTTCACGAAATAAAAATTTTAATGATATCTACATATTTTATAAGTATTTATTTAATATATCATCACTCACTTTAATACCATCTATCCAGTTGATTATTATAAATATTATTATTTAGGTAAGATGATAGAACCCTCACTAACCCTCGCATCACGAATCATTCTTAATTGAGATTATTCATCTCAATTGAGAGCTATTACATGATGTATGCAATTGTCTAATTTTAAGTCTCATATCTATAAAACTTGTAGATAATTATATGTGAGAATTATCACATTTTTGTTATATTGTTTAAGTGAGACTAGTAATCAATATTTAGATCTAAAATTTAATAAATTTCAGTTGAGAATCTATCAAAAATGCGCAATACAACTCAAGAATGGGAGGTGATATGAGTCAAACAGCGAATTATTTAGATACTCAATCGATTTTTAATTTAATTGGGCAGCATGCCGACTTAACAGTCATCTTTCATACTGTCAGTGAATGGTTAGAAGCTCGGATACCGAACTCCATGGTATCCATCATGTTGTATTCAGAAACTGAACAAACATTAAATTTGATCAGCGGTACAGAGCATTTTTCTAATCGATATAAAGAAGCGATCACTGATCTAAAAATAGGGCCAAATGTAGGTGCGTGTGGAGCAGCCGCTTTTCATCGTAAACTCATTATTTGTGAAAATTTAGCGATTGATAAGAACTGGGAATTTCTCAAAAACCTGATTCAAGAAGAAAATCTAAATGCGTGTTGGTCTACGCCTATTATTAATGTGCAAGGAAAACTGTATGGTACCTTTGGCACATATTATCGTTCTCCTAAATGTCCCAATGATACTCATATTAAGTTAATTCGTCATGCAGCCTCTTTAGTTGCATTAAGCATGGATCTTCATGCAGAACGACAACAAAGACTGGCTCTTAATGATAAATACCGGTCCTTTTTCACTTACCATCCAGATGCAATTTTTGAACATAATCTAGAAGGCATCATTATTGACGTTAACCTTGCCTCTAAAGACCTCTCTAAATTTAGTCTTGAACAGACCCTAGGCTTACATTTCTCGAAATTTATTTGTGCTGAATCTCAATCCATAGCTCAAACTGCTTTTGAAAAAGCGGTGAAAGGCAATGGTCAGCACCTCGAAATCCAAGCACTGAATGCCTTGGGGGAATGTCACTGGTTAGATGTCACTTATTTACCGATTAAACAAGCTGAACAGGTGGTTGGCGTATTCGGTATCGCTCGAGATATTACAGATCGGCGTGAAACTGAAGAAATGCTACGCCTGCTTAAACGTAGTGTCGATGCTAATCCTCATGGCATCGTATTGGCCAATGCCACCCAGAACCAAGCCATTGAATATGTGAACCCTGCTTTTGAAAGCCTGACCGGTTATACGAAAGAAGAAGTGATAGGCCAGAATTGTCGTTTTCTGCAAGGTCCTGATACAGAACCCGAAACGGTTAATAAAATACAAAATGCGATTAAAGAACAGCAAGAAATTCAGGTGGTCTTAAAAAATTATCGCAAAGATGGTAGCTGGTTCTGGAATCAACTGATCTTAGGACCGGTTTTTGATGACAAAAACTTTTGCACACATTTTATTGGAATTCAGCAAGATATCACTCAACAACGGGCAAATAGCGAATATATAGAGCGTCAGCAAACCCACGATAATTTAACTGGATTAATTAATCATCATACCTTTGAAGAAACACTCGACGTCGCATTTTGCATACAACATGAGAGTCATCAATCCTTAATTGTCATGTATATAGATTTGGATGACTTCCAACCTTTAAATCAAAGCTTGGGGCACCTCATTGGTGACCAACTCCTGAGTGCAGTAGCAAATCGCCTGCGTCAGGTCATTCAAGAAGAGGATGTGGTGTCTCATTTTTCAGGAGATGAATTTGCCATACTTCTGAATAAATGTCATGACTTAAAAGAGGTTGCTGTTATTGCAGAGCGAATATTAAAAAGTTTATCTGTTCCATTTGATATTGATAATCATAAAATCCATATTAGTGCCAGTATCGGCATTGCAGATAATGACCCTCAGATAGAGAAGTCTAAACAATTGCTGCATCATGCGATACATGCCATGAGTGAAGCAAAAAAAGAAGGTGGAAATACCTGGCATTGGTATGCTTTTAATGCAACCCGCACCCCAAAAATTGATTACGTGCATATGCGCCATGAATTAATGCTCGCCCTCGAAGAAAAACAGTTTAAGCTAGTTTATCAACCGGTTATTGATGCTGACTCAGGCCAATTAAAAAGTGTAGAAGCCTTAATCCGTTGGCAGCATCCACAAAGAGGTTTGATCTCTCCAGCAGACTTTATCCCGTTTGCTGAAAGAACTGGTCAAATTGTAGTGATTGGCCAGTGGGTTTTACAACAAGCTTGTCAAGATATTGTGGAATGGAATAAGAAACATGCGGCTACACTCAGTGTGGCAGTCAATCTTTCTCCTTTACAATTTAGACGCACAGGCTTTCTGCATGACTTGCAAAAAACGCTTGCAGATACGCAATTGCCACCTGAATTGTTAAAAATTGAAGTCACTGAAACCATGTTAATTGCGGGTGCTGATCGTTCTTCAGAAATTTTAAATGCTGTGCGTGATTTAGGTGTCAAAGTGTCTGTAGATGACTTTGGAACAGGCTACTCCAGTCTGAGCTATCTACGGACTTTACCTATTGATGAGATAAAACTTGATCGCGGTTTTATTGAACATTTACCTGAAAATGAAAAAGATGGTGCTATTGTTGCAGCCATTATTGTCATGGCCCATAAACTGGGATTACAAGTGGTTGCGGAAGGCATAGAAACTCAAGCTCAAGCTCAGTTTCTCAGAAAATATCAATGTGATTATTTTCAAGGCTACTATTTTGCTAGACCTGCTTCCCTTGCGGAGCTCAAACTGAGTTATGAACAGGTAGAATTATTATGAAAATAAATATAGATCCGCTCTCTAATGACGAACACAGTTGCGTCCTCTATTTTTAGCTTCATAAAGCTTGTTATCCGCCATTTTAAACACTTCCTTCACTTCATCTGAATTGTGAGGCCAGAATGCAATTCCAACAGATATGGTAATCGGGCCAATAGAATTGATATTGCTTGCTTCCATGGTCTTTCTTAAGCGTTCTGCCGCATTATAGGCCACTTTAAAATCGGAAGTCGTCATTAATACAATGAACTCTTCTCCACCATAACGGCAACAAATGTCTTCGTCTCTGAAATTACTTTTCATAAAACTTGCTAGTATCTTTAAAATTTCATCGCCCTGATCATGACCATAGCTATCATTGACGTTTTTAAAAAAATCGATATCAATGGCAAGGACAGCAAAATCTCTGTTTAGTTTGACTAACTCTTTTAAGAAAATGTTCATCCCACGACGATTATATAAACCTGTGAGTGGATCAGTATTCACATGTTGATGCAGCTCGGTAATCTTTTCACTGAATGTCCGTGAACTGAGCAGTAAAGAGGTTCTAAATTTTAATACTTCAAAATACCATGGATCAATCTGTTTGATTTTATCTTGTATGTCGGGCTGATTGAGCATGCTGGCCATTTTAGCCAAGCTATTTAAAGGGGAAGAAATAAAGCGCGACATTCTCCAGACAATAAAGAATATAAAGAAATAAAAAATAAACATCCCGACTGAAACTTTTAAAAGAATCACATTGGCCTGTTTTAACAACTCTTGCGTTGGTTGCTGGGAGACCACGATCCAATTCATACTCGGAATATAGGCAAAACCTGCCAGATTTTCCACACCACGACTATTGATCAGGCGGACACTCCCCGTCTGTGTGCTCACCATATAGTCCAGACGATTATTATTGAGAATTTTTTCTCCAATTCTGCTCGGATCAGGATGAAAAATAATGCGATTATTGGGATCAATCACATACATATAACTTTTTTTAAAATCATACTCGGTGGAGAGCATCCGCTGAATCAGATTATTCTTTTGTAAATAAATCGAGCCGCCAATCATGCCCTGATAATTTTTATTCTGGTCATAAATAGGTTGAGACAGGAGTACCACCAGATTATGTTTCACCGACCAATAAGGCGCAGAAATATAGGTGGTTTTATGCTTTAAGGACTCAGAAATCCCTTCTGTTTTATATAAAATCTGGGTATTCAGGTTCAGGCTTTTCGGTTCAAAAGAGACAATTCTTTTTTGCTTATCCACAATTAATAAACTATTAAATTTGCTGGATTGATTTTTAAGACGCTTGACTTCTTCCTCAGTTAATTGACGATTAGAAAAATCCTGTCCTAATAAATCAGCACTATATTTTAACTCTTTGAGCATATCATCGAAATGCTGATCTGCGCTGGTGGCAACCTTTGAAGCATATTTGGCATTAACAGAAAGCGAGTTCTGGATCAGTTGCTCTTTAATCACATAATTGAGAATAAATACAGACACAATAAATAAGCACGAAACACTGATAATGGTCGAAATCAGAATCAATTTACGAAGATTTAATTTAAGGGACAAAAGAAACCGTTTCAAAAATGCAATCTCACAAAACTGTGACTAAGTTTACAATTTATAACATATTCACCAAACAAATTAATAAATTGCTTTGTAATAAACTGGAAACTTTATATTTTTAATCACAAGAATATAAAAGTATTTTTTAAGATAATTAAAGATAACGTGGATTTAGCTGCTCTAAACTTTTCTACTTTAATCCCTGATCTCCTTGCAATCTATACACATCATGCTATCTACAGCAACTGAACAATGATCCTTGATTTAAAAAACCGAGCTATGTGTCTAACTCGGTTTAAGATTAAAAGTGACTCATCTACATAATCATAGCGCCATATTTAGGTAGGATTAGAATGTCACACGCTTATAATCACGATAGCTTGGCTTCCAGAAATTTGCTTCAATGGCTTGCGTTAACAGCTCATCATTGATTAGCGGAGCAACACCGGCTTCCATGGCTGCTTTGGCCACTTTAAATGCAATCGTTTTAGAGACCTGCTGGATTTCATTCAAATCTGGCAATAGATCGGCTTCCGGATGTCGTAACATCGGTGAGCATGCTGCCAGGGTATTGCTCGATGCGATCAGCATACTGTCAGTTACCCGAGTTGCACCCGAGGCAATCACTCCCAAACCAATACCCGGAAAGATATAAGAGTTATTACATTGCGAGATGTTGTAAATCTTGCCCTGATAATTCACAGGCGCAAATGGACTGCCGGTCGCGATCAGTGCCCTGCCTTCGGTCCATTGCAAAATATCTGCTGGCACGGCTTCAACTTGTGAAGTTGGATTCGATAATGGCAAAACAATCGGACGTTCACAATTGGCCGCCAGCGTTTTAATGATTTCTTCAGTAAATAAACCTGATTGACCCGATACACCGATCAACACTGTGGGTTTGGCGTTTTGTACCACATCCAATAAAGAAATGATCTCATCCGCATTACCCCAATGCGCCACGTTTTCAGGTTTTTGCGCGAGCCTGCGTTGGAAATCAAGCAAATTCGGCTGATTTTCAGTGATCAGTCCAAAACGGTCTACCATATAAACACGCGTACGTGCCTGTTCATCACTTAAGCCTTCAGTCACCATTTGTGCCACGATTTGTTCCGCGATCCCACAACCGGCTGAACCTGCACCCAAAAAAGCCACCGTCTGATCTTTCAGTTGCTTGCCTGCAGCATGCGAAGCAGCAATTAAGCTACCTACGGATACCGCAGCGGTGCCTTGAATATCATCATTAAAACAGCAAATTTGATTGCGGTATTTACTCAACAAAGGCATGGCATTTTTTTGGGCAAAGTCTTCAAACTGAATCAGCGCTTTTGGCCAACGACGCTGAATCGCTGCAATCACATGGTCAACAAATTCATAATATTCATCTCCACTAATGCGTGGCTGATTCCAGCCCATATAAATAGGATCGTTCAGCAACTGCTGATTATTGGTCCCGACATCTAGAGTAATCGGTAAGGTATAAGCAGGACTTATGCCGCCACAGGCAGTGTATAAAGACAGTTTTCCAATCGGAATGCCCATCCCGCCAATGCCTTGGTCACCCAAACCTAAAATGCGTTCACCATCGGTAATCACAATGACTTTGACATTTTTTTTATTCACATTTTGTAAAATATCATCAATATACGCCCGGTCTGGGTAGGAGATAAAAATCCCGCGATGGCGGCGATAAATATCGGAAAAACGCTGACAGGCTTCTCCTACGGTAGGGGTATAAATGATCGGCATCATTTCACTTAAATGATGTTCAATTAAATGATAAAACAAAGTTTCATTGGTATCTTGAATATTGCGCAGGTAAATGTGCTTATTGATGGCATCATTAAAAGCACAATATTGTTGATAGGAACGCTGGCTCTGCTCCTCAATGCTTTCAATTGCATGCGGAATAAGGCCGTGCAAATTGAAGTGACTACGTTCTTGTTCAGTAAATGCAGAACCCTTATTTAACAAGGGCAGTTCTAAAAGGGTGGTACCGGCATAAGGAGTATATAAAGGTTGCTTTTGATCCAAATTCTTCGTTGTCATTTCCAATCTCATTTTGACCTATTGTCGATGGGATGCAAAAAAACGCTCCCCTCTGAGCAACGTCTAGCTTAGCCCTATTTACTGACAATTGGATATTTATAAGCGTGATAGCAATTCGTAACTGATTTTATCTGTGAATAAAAAAGCCAACACGCAAGATTCAATCGGAAAACCACACTCACTGTCCGCTATTTTTTACACTTGGCTGATATTTACGCCAGTCTCAGCAGTGATAGGTGAATAAAAGCTTAATTTTTTCTTAAATCAGGCATAACCTGTCTCGCCATGTGTATAAAAAATGGCGAGACAAATTCTTGCTGCTTACTCTTCTAAAAGGCTTCTTAACATCCAGGCTGTTTTTTCATGGACTTCAAGTCTTTGTGTGATCAGATCAGCTGTTGGCTGGTCATTAACTTCATCCACGGTGGAAAAGAGACTTCGAGCAGTGCGTGCCACAGTTTCATGTGCATTAACCAGCAGGCTGATCATTTCATCGGCTTTAGGAATACCTTCTACTTCTTTAATTGCGGTTAATTTTACAAATTGTTTATAGGTTCCAGGAGCAGGAAAGCCTAAAGCACGAATTCGCTCAGCAATGATATCCAGGGCATTCCATTGCTCCGTATATTGAGTCATAAACATGTTATGTAAGCTATTGAATTGTGGCCCAGTCACGTTCCAATGAAAGTTATGGGTCATCAAATATAAGGTATAGCTATCCGCTAATAGTTTGGATAAACCTTCAACAATTTTGGCACGATCACTATGAGAAATGCCAATATCAATTTTCATTGTTTGAGATTCTTTTTTAGAACTCGCCATTTTTTAGACTCCTGATATTTTAAGTATACATGTTATATAGACATTAAGATTTTATGACCATCACTGGCAATTCCGTTGAGCAAAGTACAGCTGTGACCACACTTCTGAGTATCCATTTTTTAAAACCTTTACGACCATGCTATCCCATCACAATGAGATCAGTTTCAAGCTGTTTGGCAGTTTCAACAATACCCTCTTCAAACAGTACGCTTTTTAGGATTTTTGTTTCTACTTGAACACCCGCCGCATATGCAATTTCATTTGCTTTAATACCTCTTCTACATTTTCTACATTCGCATAGGCTTGGATAAAGTGTTATGTCATTAAAGCAGTAGTCTGAAACACTGACGACCTGATCATTGGCTTCCACGGCAGTCACTCCACCATCTTGCATGAGTTTTTTCCATTTAAACAGTAAACTTGGAGTAATTCCATACTGTCTGGCAACGGAAGAAACAGATGATCCGGGTTGCAGGGTCATGGCAACAAACTGCGCTTTCTCTTGACCTGTATAACGTCTGCGACGCTGGACGGATGTAATAACTTCGATACGTTCCATAAGACACTCCTTAACTCTAGTTCTATGCCTAGGTCTTAATTTTGAGTGTCCGTTTTAATTGGGGGTTATTAAATATAGTAAAGGCTCCCCGAAGAAGCAGAAAGCAAGTGAACTCCGTAAGGAAGTCACACAATAGTTTTGCTTTCAGAATCCCCCACACTTGAACATCGTTAAAGTGGTGGGGTATGCCAATGATTCAGCCTGAAAACCTTTAAGATCCTTGTCGAAGGCTATCGAAACAGAAGTAAAAGACTTGGCTTTAAATTCAATTTAATGACTGAAATCTATAACTTAGATCTGAATAAAAAATGATTTATGAAATAATTTTTATGATATAAGTATCACAAATAATCACTTAGGATTGATCTAGTGAGACAGGTTTTATGGGCGCTCAACTTAAATCTGCGCAGGTTAATCTTACTTTTAACTATTCTAAGTGTGACCTGTCTGTTTATCTTTTCTTTATTCTTTATAAACCAAACAGTTAAAGCACGCCTAATGGATAATTCCTTGGCATTAAATGCAGAATATTCGTCTAGAATTGCTGCGCATACCAATTATCAGTTTGAGGAAATATTAAAAAATTTAAGATTTAGTGCGAACCTGCTGGGCAAAAATTTTTCCAGTGAAAGCCTGAGAAGCAGTGAAGCGGCGCGCCTAAAAAGCCAGTCTGGAAATTTCAATAGTGTTTTTCTGGCTGACAGGCAAGGCCATGTCGTTTCATTTTTCCCGACGACCTTAAAGATTGATCCCAAACATATCCAGAAAACACATGGTATTACCGAGTCGCTCAAGCGTAAGCAAACTTATATCTCTTCTCCGTACTGGTCTTCGACCAAAAGACTGATTGTCATTGTTTCTCAACCGATCTTTGATGACAAAGGGCAATATCTGGGTTTTATTGCGGGCACGATTTATCTGCAGAGCAAGAATTTGGTCAGTGAAATGCTGGCCTCCAAATATGGCTACAAGAAAAATTATACCTATGTCATGGATGACCAAAAACGTATCATTTTTCATGCAGATACTCGGCAAATTGGCCAGAAAGTTCAGGCCAGTGATGGATTAACAGCTATGCTTCATCAACAGGATGGAGCTTTCCGTCTGATGAACAGTAAAGGAATAGATAGTCTTGTCGGTTTCTCGCATATTCCCAGCGTGAGCTGGATTGTGGTATCGCAGCAGCCGATTGATGAGCTATTTGCTCAGGCCAACAGCATCATTTTCAAAGTGTCCATCGGAATTACACTATTTTATCTATTCATTTTCTTTGTGGTCTGGCGTTTATCTGGCTTTATTGCACTGCCTTTAAATCATTTGGCGAAAATGGCCAGTATGTTGAACAGGACGGATATTCAGGAAAAAATTAACAAAATTGATCCTTTGTATTTTGAAGTCGATCAATTCAAAAACTCCCTGATGCTGAGCTGTCAGAATTTTAATGAAAAAATTGATGAGCTGAATCAGTCCGTGAATAGCGACCCGCTGACCGGTTTGTACAATCGCCGTGGGATGAAGCTGTTTATTGAAGAATTTGTGCGTATGCGTACCGAGTTTGCTGTGCTGGCGGTGGATATCGACTTCTTTAAAAAGGTGAACGATACCTATGGTCATGACAAAGGCGATGTGGTCTTAAAAAGGCTGGCGAGCGTAATGAAATATCATTTTCGAGACAATGATATCTGCTGCCGTTCAGGGGGGGAGGAGTTTATTATTTTAATGGCTACTTCGGATCCGGAAATTACTTTTCAGGCTGCGGAACGGCTACGAAAAGCGGTTGAACTCACAGAGATGGAGGATATGGGAACGGTGACCATTTCAATTGGTATCGCTTACTGGCCTCGAAATTCTGAAGATGTAGAGGACGTTCTGAGAATGGCGGATCAAAAACTGTATCAAGCCAAGCATGAGGGGCGTAACTGTACGCGCTAGATTCTAGGCATCAACTGATAAAATCACCAAGAAGAATATTTAATCCTCCTCTATAACCGAGTAATAAGTCACTCAAAGACTACCGGGGGGATTGTCCCGAGCACATCCTATTTTAGCTATTCCATCGCCACTCTTAATGACATCACCTTGATCAGACTGTATTCTGATTGTAAAAAATACATATTGAGAGAACTGTGCTCGAAATTATTGCTCAGCTGTGTGGCGGTATTGGTTTATTTTTAATTGGCATGATTTTAATGACCGACAGTCTTAAAGAAATGGCAGGTGAAACTTTACGAATATGGCTGACCAAATTTACAGGGACACCGTTTAAGTCACTGTGTTCTGGTATTGGTCTGACCTTGATTGTCCAATCTTCTACAGCCACTACCCTTGCGACTATTGGTTTTGTCGGGGCAGGAGTATTGAGTTTTACCCAAGCGATTGGGGTGATTATTGGTGCCAATATCGGAACAACCAGTACCGGTTGGATGGTGGCTTTGCTCGGGGTTAAGTTTTCTATTGCCACTTTTGCCTTGCCTCTGATTGCTTTAGGCGCGCTGTTAAAATTATTAACCCATGGCCGTTTAGCATTATTGGGTTTTGTACTGGCAGGTTTTGGTCTGATTTTCTTTGGAATTGATCAATTACAGATTGCGATGTCAGGATTTGCTAAACAAGTCGATTTGTCAATTTTTAACTATCACTCATTTGGGCAAAAGCTGTTTCTGGTTTGGATTGGCCTGATCATGACGGTCTTGCTGCAGTCTTCCAGTGCCGCCATTACTGCGACTCTAGCTGCTTTAGCCAGTACAGCAATTGACCTGCAGCAAGCCTTATTACTGGTGATTGGACAAAATATCGGGACAGTGGCAACTGCAGTACTGGCTGTTATTGGTGGCTCGGTTAATGCCAAGCGGACTGCAGCGGTGCATGTGGTTTTTAATGTGGTCAGTGCGGTATTTGCTTTCTTTGTATTGCTGCCCTTATTTAACTGGACCTATTATCATATTCAATCTATTGCTGCATGGGATGAGGTCGTTATAGTGGCGGCCTTCCATACTTTATTTAGTGTAATGGGCGCATGTATTTTTATACCTTTGATCCATCAATTTAATGACCTCATTTGTAAGTTTTTACCTCAGAAAACCTCCGGGGTGCTCGAAATTCTGGATGAATCCAATCTGGAGATTCCAAGTGTGGCCATCATCGCTGCAGAAAAAGTAGCGTATCAAAGCCTGATTCAGATGTTTGAGATATTGCGTCGTGCTTTTCAGGATGGGGCGACTGTTAGCCCAAAAGAATTCCAGCAATTAGATGAAGTGATTGAACAGCTAGAAGCCTATTTAGAGAAAATTGTGGTTCCAGAATATCAACAAGATAAACAACGCTTGACCTTTTTATTACGCATGATGGTTTATATGCATGTTCTGCGAAGTGATTTGGAAGGTGTTTCCTATGCATTGGTTATTCGGACCCAACCCCATATTTATCAAGTGGCTTTAGATTTCCTAAATATTCTGGATCATTATGCAACCAGTTTGGAATTCTTAGAAAATGCTGAAGTCATTGATAATTTTAAACAGGAACTGGCCAATCTTAAACACTGGACCGATGAGAACCGCGCAACCTTACGTGAAGAGGTGATGCAATATGCCACCTTAAACCGGCTGAGTGCAGCAAGAAGTTTAAAGCTTCTTGCTGCAAAACGCTGGCTGGACCGATTGATCGCCCATACCAAAAGACTATCAAAAGTGCTGGCTGAACGTTGAAACCTTTATCAATCCTTTAACAGTCTTCTGGCATCTTTCAAGGCAGTTCTTAAACCTTCTTTCAGAGTGGGATGTTGACATCCTCCCCCAGCTAAAGCAAGGGGATTCCTACTGCTAGACGCTCATGCCCAAGCGCGAGTATGTTCAGGGCGGAATTCAAATCCCGCTGCCAGACTGTACCGCAGTTCTGGCATGTCCATTCTCTCATTCCAAGATCAACCCTACCTTTCGGACTACTGCTTGATATTTTCTTGCAGTACGAGCAGATCTGGGTGGTATAGGCTTCATTGACTTCTTTAAACAATACCCCTGCGTTCTCGCATTTATACTTGAGCATTGTTTTGATTGCTGAAAATCCTGTGTCCAAAACAGATTTCGCCATCTTGGTTTTCACCAGCTTTTTCGCACTTAAGTCACCAACAACAATCAGTGCATTTTCTTTCACAAGCAGAGTGCTTGCTTTATGCAAATGGTCTTTACGACAGTTTGTAATCTTGGCGTGTAATGCACGTACACGTTTTTTATTTCTTGCTCGTTGAGCTATACCTAATTTCTTCTCATATTTTCGATAGAATTTAGGATTTGAAATCACAGTACCATCTGAGCAGGTGGCTAAATCTTTTAAGCCTAGATCAATCCCGATCGCTTTGGGGGCGGTGGGTTTCTCAGCTTTAGGGCTATCCACAACAAGACACACATACCAGCGCCCACGACTATCCTCAACAAATGAGCCTGTTCTAACGCTGTATTTGCCTATACCGTAACTATCCCATAGCTTGAATTTCTGCTTGCCGTATTGCACATAGCCATCAGCATAGTTTATCCCTGACTTCTTAAATGGTATCCAACCAAGTGAACGTCTTGCTGACTTCTTGTTACTCACACGCCATTTTAATTTTGCTTTTCTAAACTGTTTTCTTTTACCAGCATATTCTTCTCTGATTGCATCCACCGTTTGACTATGCAGCCCACACAATTTTGAAGTCCCTTTTGTGTATTTAGCCATATCGAATGCTGAGAAAAAGTCACCTGTTCTTTTTAGGTGTTTGAAACTTAAATCATTCACATAATTCCAAACAAAGTTCACCTCAGATGCTAATTGGTCTAGCACCTTGCAATGTTTGTCTTTTATGCGTAATTTAAGTGTTTTCATGGGCTTATTTTAGATCATGTTAAATTAAAGGTGTTGATTTTTAAAAAATCCAACAACATTTCATGTCGTGTCGCTTATATCTCTGCCCTGAAGGACAGAGTTTTACGCTCCATTTGATAAAAAGGTTTCTTCAAAATATTATCCACGCTCAAATCAAATATTGGCTAAATAATCTGCAACATCATCCACTGTGGCTCTCGCTGTTCTAGAAACGCCAATTAATGTTGCAGAGGCTAGTCCAGTCCAGTCTCCATATCCCACTAACCACAAGTTCGCGATCTTGACCGACCTTCCGTCCTTAACCTCTACCGAGTTATCTTGCTCTACCGCACCCAGACTTCTCAAGTGATCCAATGAGGCTTTAAAACCCGTACACCAAATCACTGCATCAACGTGTTCTTCAGAGCCATCAGGCCAAATGACAGAATTTGTGGTAAACGATTTAAAAGGCGGACGACTATGCAAAACCCCTCTCTCCCTCGCCTCCTTAACACTGTCTATCATCACGATATCTCCAAGCCCCCCAACAGGCTGATCAATGACTTTACCCTCTTGTTGTGCTTTTAAGCGTTCCGTCGCTCTTAAAAATAATACACGACCGTCTACATCATCCGATAGAAATTGAGGTGGACTTTTCGTGACCCAAATGGTTTCAGCAACTTGTGAAACCTCAGCGAGTATCTGCGCGCCCGAATTCCCCCCGCCCACCACGATGACTTTCTTATCTTTAAATGGATCTGCATTCAGGTAATGGGCTGAATGTAACTGAGTGCCTTGAAAGTTTTCCTGTCCCGGATAATCAGGAATAAAAGGTTTGCTCCATGTCCCTGTTGCACTGACCACCACCTTGGCTCGCCAAAACTTTTCTCCGGCATATACGTCTAAATACTTTCCCTTCGATTCCACACGATCGACATGTACTGGACGAACAATCGAAAATTGATATCTCTGTTCATAAGCCGATAAATACTGGATCACCTCATTTCGTGTTGGATAGGTCTGTTCAGTGATGGGCATCATCCAACCGGATAGAGAACTCCAGGTATTAGGAGAAAAAAGACGCAATGACTCCCAGGTATGCAGCCAGGCACCCCCTGCTTGATTTTGCTCATCCAATATAATGAATGGGATTTTCTTGCGCTTTAAAAAATAAGCGGTAGATAAAGCGGCCTGCCCACCACCGATAATGATCACATCAGTTTCAGTCTGTTTCTGGTTCAAAGCCTTCACCTTTTCCTTATTTATCTCTGACTTTTTTAATGTAAAAACCCAATCATGAAGACTGGGTTTTTACAATATTCATTGTACCTTTAACAGCACTTCATCGGTACAGCATAAAAGTGTTACTGACCTGGCAATGAGGCGCAGTATTTAATACCATCCAGCATTTACAAACTGCGCTGATTTACACGATTGGACAACTCTTCAGCCGATTCCTTGCGTTCAGAATAACGATCAGTCAGGTATTTGCTTTGACCACGAGTCAGTAGGGTGAACTTAAATAACTCTTCCATGACATCCACAATCCGGTCATAGAAAGCTGAAGGCTTCATTCGTCCATCTTCTTCGAATTCCAAGAAAGCTTTCGGAATTGAAGACTGATTTGGAATGGTGATCATCCGCATCCAGCGCCCCAAAATACGCATCTGGTTCAGGCTGTTAAATGACTGTGATCCACCACTGACTTGCATCAAGGCAAGGGTTTTACCTTGGGTGGCACGGATTGCCCCTCCTGCCAGTGGAATCCAGTCTATTTGTGATTTAAAAATTGAACTCATAGAACCATGGCGTTCAGGTGAACACCAGACCATGCCTTCTGACCATGTTAAAAGTTCATGCAACTCTTTTACTTTTGGATGTTCAGTATCGGCATCTTCTGGTAAAGGAAGCCCTTTAGGATGAAAGATTTTGACTTCTGCCCCAAAATGCTCAAGGATTCGACCGGCTTCAAGAACTGCAAGGCGACTATAAGAGCGTTCTCGATTCGAGCCGTAAAGGAGCAAAATGCGAGGGGGAGGAGCAAGTTCTTTTGCCTGAACTTTTTCAAAAGTCGGTCGCTCAAGAAGATTAAGATCTACGTTTGGGAGATTCATAGAATTAGGCCTCTTTAAAAACTTTTTTTCTCAGCCAGAGCGAAACACTCACCAAGGCAATCAACACCGGAACTTCGACCAATGGACCAATAATCGTGGTAAAAGCAACAGGTGAAGCGATACCAAAAGTGGCAATTGCGACTGCCAGTGATAATTCAAAATTATTCCCGGCTGCAGTAAATGCGATTGCTGTGGTCTTAGGATAGTCATTGCCCATCCATTTACTCATAAAGAAGCTGATAAAGAACATCAAAACGAAGTAAATGGTTAAAGGAACCGCGATTCGTAAAACTTCCAGTGGAAGACTCACGACATCACCACCTTTTAGGCTAAACATGGCCAGAATCGTGAACAGTAAAGCCATTAAACTCAGCGGGCTGATTTTCGGAATAAACTGAGTTTCATACCACTCTACCCCTTTTTGTTTCACCAGAATCCAACGCGTTAAGAAACCCAACAGAAATGGAATACCAAGATAAACCAGAACAGCATGGGTGATAGTCCAGAAATCAACATGAATGACCTGTGAAGCAACCCCAAAATAAGGTGGCAGGAAGGTCAGGAATAACCAGGCATAGGTACTAAAGAATAAAATCTGGAAAATGCTGTTAAACGCCACTAAGGCTGCAACATATTGATTATCACCACAAGCTAGGCCATTCCAAACCAATACCATGGCAATACATCGAGCTAGACCGATCAGGATGACACCGGTCATATATTCGGGATAGCTATGTAAAAATATAATAGCCAGAGCAAACATCAATACTGGAGCAATTAGCCAGTTTTGTATTAAAGATAAAGTTAGTGTTTTTTTATCTTTAAATACTTGTGGCAACGTCGCATAGTTCACTTTTGCCAGGGGTGGATACATCATCAGAATAAGACCAACTGCAATTGGAATATTCACAGAGTTGATACTTAATTGATCGAGTGCGACAGAAGCTTGCGGAAAGAAGTTCCCGATGGCAATACCTAGAGCCATGGCAATAAAAATCCATAGCGTCAGGTTACGATCTAAAAAGGATAAGCGTTTTTCAGACATATCTCTTACTCGACATTCGAAATTTTATTGATTTCAGCAATGAGTTCAGGACGAGAGAGTTTATTTACATCGAGGGCAAATAAAGCATCTAAGCGTTTATTGATATGTTCAACAGTGCTCATAAAGGCTTTCATTTTTTCTTCTTTATTCACTTCTAGGTGTGAAGGATCAGCCAATCCCCAATGTGCCTTGATTGCACCACCCAAATAAAGTGGACAGGCTTCTTGAGCAGCAGAGTCACATACCGTGATCACAACATCAGGTTGGTACTGTTCACAGTCATCAATCGTTTTACTCCATAAACCTTCGGTAGATAACCCTAAGTTTTCAAGGGTTTCTATGGTCAGCGGGTGCACTTGTCCTGAAGGCTTACTCCCAGCACTATATGCTTTCCAACCTTCCGGGGCACGGCTATTAAACAAAACTTCTGACAAGATGCTACGGCAGCTATTGCCTGTACAAAGAAATAAAAACTTCATTTTTTACTCACAATGAATTTGAATACAAGAATCAGGTATAGGTGATTTATTCAGACTTTCTGTAGGTTGTAGTTCTGCAAGAATTGCAAAACACCACTCGGGTAATTTTTGGTTAATACTGTAATACACCCATTGCCCTTGACGACGATCGGTTAGTAGCCCGACTGAACGTAAAAGAGCTAAATGGCGAGAAATTTTAGGCTGGCTCAGTTGGAGTTTTTCGGTGAGGTCACAAACACAAAGCTCTTGATGCTTCGCCACCAAGACAACAATGTTCAGACGTGTCTCGTCCGCTAAACATTTAAAGAAATTGACTTGTTGCATCACTGCACCTCTCTGCTCATGTGGATATATAAATATCCACATATATTAACCAATTTTTTTATTTCAATCTTTGTCCATTTTCATCTACTATTTTTTCACCATCTTCTTTGCTAAAAGCACCTTTTTGTGGGAAAGGTAAAATATCTAGTACCACTTCTGAGGGTCTTGCCAGACGTGTACCCAATTCTGTAACTACAAAAGGACGGTTAATTAACAGCGGATACTGCAGCATGAAATCTATAAGTTGTTCATCAGACCAATCTTCCTGATCAAGCCCTAAATCAGAATACGGTGCTACATTGCTTCGTATAGCTTGTCTAACTGTAAGATTTGCCTCTTGAATCATGCGGCGTAGCTCATCTTGCGATGGCGGCATTTGTAAATAGTGAACAACTGTAGGCTCAATTCCTGCATTTTGGATTAAAGCCAAGGTATTCCTGGACGTACCACACTCAGGATTGTGGTAAATCTTGACGTTAGAGGTCATTTTGCTGACTCTGCTGTTAAAAACTTAGAGATATTTATATATGTATTTCCATATATATGCAAATACATATATTAAAATTCTTTTATTTGGTCAACTGAGCTTTCAAAAATTCATAAAATATTTGTATTTTTTCTCACAAATTTAAACATGAAGCATTCAAGGATAGGTATTCCTCCTTCTACCAACTATCAACAATGGCTATTGAATTACTCGATTGTTTTTCAGGATTGAAAATACACCCTGAAGACTAGTCAAAAAGACCCTAGCTTAAAATTTTGGATAACACACTTAGGCTATTTTTTATTCGAAAAGCCAGGATGCATGATCATCCAAAGATGCATATATGATCTAAAATCCTGAAAATGAATAGTCTTTTGCTTATAGATAAATTTGAATGTTAGCTCGAAATATTAATACTTATTCAAACCATTGAGATTGTGATCTATTTTTATTTTTTCAAATTCTTTCTCCTCGGGATTATAACCTCTTAAATGCCATACTTGCTTGCCAAATAAAGAGCTCCCCATATTTCTAAAATTTTCGAGGAAAAGTCGATCTTGTTCTGTATTGTAGAACTGATCCTAGACAGTATTGTGGACAGTTGATCCCTCTAAATTCTTGAAATATTTTTGTTCAAAGGCTTCTGGGCTTAACCAACCGTTTGCAGCGTCCCTTTGCTTTTAATGACAATAGACTTTTTGGATACAAAGCCTAATCTTTATCTGTAAGTACACAGGCTCCTGCAGCAATCGGATTTAAAGTTTGTTTAAGTGGCCTCCTGAACTGGTAGCGAAAAGCTTTTTATATCGATATCTTTCATGCATAAGTTATGCATGAATATTTTAAAATTTACGGTACAGATTATTACCAAAAAGATCATATTTTTTTGATTTATGAACGTAGTCTAATAAAGGGTATTACTTTACCAAATAACCGCACATCAAAAACCCAAAAGTACAACCATTAGGTAAACAATATGAAAATTCTTGTCGTTCTTACATCACATGACCAACTTGGCAATACAGGCAAGAAGACCGGCTTCTGGCTTGAAGAGCTTGCAGCACCTTATTATGCCTTTATCGATGCGGGTGCAGAAGTGACATTAGCCTCTCCCAAAGGGGGTCAGCCGCCGCTAGATCCTAAAAGCAACGAGCCCGATTCCCAAACTGAAACAACGCATCGTTTTGAGGCAGATTCCTCTGCCATGCAAGCACTTGCGCATACCCAAAAGCTGAGCGAAGTGTCTATTAACGATTTTGATGCCGTGTTTTATCCAGGCGGTCATGGACCCTTATGGGATTTAGCAGAAGATACAGATTCAATTGCCCTGATCGAACAAGCTATTCAGATCGGTAAACCTGTTGCCGCTGTATGCCATGCGCCTGGGGTGCTTCGTCACGTTAAAACGGAACAGAGTAAACCGTTAGTTGCAGGTAAGTCAGTCACAGGTTTTAGCAATAGCGAGGAAGCTGCAGTGGGTCTGACTGAAATCGTGCCTTTTCTGGTAGAAGATGTGCTTAAGGAAAATGGGGGGAGTTATTCCAAAGTGGATGATTGGCAAGTGCATGTTGAGGTTGATGGATTGCTCGTCACTGGACAAAATCCAGCTTCTTCTGAGGCAACAGCCCACGCACTACTTAAACTGTTAAATTAATCCATAACCCATGGCTGATCTCATTTTAAACGTGATCAGCCATTTGAAGTGAATAAATTGAGAGGCTATGACCAGAATGACGATTTCTGAAAGTCTTTTATAATCTATATCCCGACATAAAATTTCTCAATAAACTGCCGTGTCTTCACCAGCAGATTTGAAAATACATTATCCCGTTCAAACAGCTTCACCTTATAGTTCGGCAAATCTTTCAGTTCTTCCTTACGTGGCAAACGTTTGGTGAACTGGTAATGATCCAGTACTTGTTTCATCACTTCAGGCTTGAGGTTTTCTGCTTCACAGATGTGTTGATAGGCCTGTTCTTTTTCGAAATCCCAGAATGCTGCAAAAGCGGTTTGCACACTTTGACCATTGATCATTTTGGGCAGGTTTTCATTAATGAACTTCTTGATCAGTTCCTGCTTGTCATTCAGGCTCACGTCATTACCCAGCAGGTCATAGACCTGTGCTTCGTATTTCTTACGTTTCTCATCATCCCCTGCATCAATCGCCAGTTGCAACAGGTTGAGGATATAACCGACATTGATCCGGTCGCTGTGCAGCAAGTCCAGCTGGAAATCGACATCATCCAGTACCGATACTTTTTCTCTGGTGGTGGTCTTGCGCAGATCACGGCACAAGTCTGCATATTTAGAAGCAAAGTTAGCAAAGTGCTGTTTATCGAGCTTGGTTTGATCCTGATCATATTCCACAAAGGTTTGTAACTGCGCGTTATAACGCATCACTTCACGGAAAGCCTTGATAAATGCCAGTTGATCCTCTTCGGTCAAGAGTGCATCGACGGCCTGATAGTCAGGACTAATCGCCAAGAGCTTTGCGACTGCATTTTCATAGTCTTTTTTGATGTCTTCAAAACTTGGCACCAGTACGATCTGTCTACTCTCCTTATTCGAGAACAGCGCCAGTGCTTCATCGGTCGCCCGTTTCAAATTACGGAAGCAGATGATGTTGCCGAAAGGTTTCTTGTCATTATAAACCCGGTTAGTGCGTGAAAAAGCCTGAATCAAACCATGATATTTCAGGTTTTTATCGACATACAGCGTATTCAGTGGCTTGGAATCAAATCCGGTCAGGAACATATTGACCACCATTAAAATATCGATCTGCTTCTTTTTTACCCGCTCTGCAATATCGCGGTAGTAGGCGTAAAAGCCATCACCTGAATTGTAGTTGGTGCCAAACTGGACATTATAGTTGGCAATATAACGATCGAGTTTATCGCGATTGGACTGATTAATCTGGGTGGGTACATCGGCGGCTTCTTCTTCAATCAGCCCATTCTGAGCATCGCTATTGACCGCTTCATTGGCGCCATAAGAGAAAATGGTGGCAATCGTCAGCGGTTTGAATAATCGGCCTTGTGCTTCATCTTCAATTTGTTTGGCGGCTTGAACCTTTTCAAACATCTCGTAGTATTGGGTCAGCGTAGCCACGGAACTGACGCAAAACATCGCGGTAAATTCACCATTGCGGGTTTTGGTCGGATGGGTGTCGACAATATAGCGGGCAATCATTTCCAGACGTTGCGGATTATCATACAGCTCTTGGGTATCAATCCCTTCGACATCTTCATCATACGACTCATTAGTCTGCATACCTTTACTGCTGTATTTTCCGCGATAGTCAATCTGGAACTGCAGCACGTTGCGATCCCGAATGGCATCGACAATCACATACTGATGCAGGCACTGATTAAACAGATGATCTGTCGTGAGCTTTAAACCGGCTTTGGACTGGCTATTTTCTGCAAAGATCGGGGTTCCGGTAAAACCAAACATCTGGGCGTTGCTAAAGAACTTCTTGATGTTTTGATGGGTATCGCCAAACTGGCTACGATGGCATTCGTCAAAGATAAATACCACTTTCTGGTCTTTCAGATAATCAATATATTCCAGATAGCGGTCGCTGCTGATCGCGCGATTGAGCTTTTGCAAGGTGGTGACAATCAGCTTGTCATGCCGTTGATCGAGCTGTTTGACCAAGGTATGCGTGCTATCGGTACTGTCCACACTGTCGGCTTTAAAGGCGTTAAATTCTCTGGAAGTTTGCGTATCCAGATCATTGCGATCCACGACAAATAACACCTTTTCCACATCCGGCATTTTCATGATGATCTGGCTGGCTTTAAATGAGGTCAGGGTTTTACCCGAGCCTGTGGTATGCCAGATATAGCCATTTCGATTTGAAGTTTGCACCTGCTGCACAATCTTCTGTACCGCATAGATTTGGTAAGGTCGCAGCACCATCAATTCTTTAGACGTTTCATGCATTACCATATATTGGCTGATCATATCGGTGATATGTGCCGGGGTCAGAAACACCTCAGTGAACTTGACCACTTCATTGATGGTTTTATTGTCGATCCCTGCCCACGGAAAGGCAAAGTCGATATGTTTGGTACCGTTTGAATAGTAACGGGTATTGGCGCCATTACTGATCACAAACAGCTGAATAAAACTGAATAAGCCCTGCCCTGCCCAATAGGCTTCACGGGTATAACGCAAAGTTTGATTAAAGGCTTCGGCAATTTCCATACCGCGCTTTTTCAGTTCAATTTGAACCAAAGGAAGACCATTGACCAACAAAGTCACGTCAAAGCGGCTGGTACGGCCATTATGATCGCGATGATCAATGGTAATTTGATTGGTCACTTGATAGATATTTTTTGAAGCATCATTGAACAGAAAGTCGATATGTCGACTGGAACCATCATCAAACTTCACAGGAAAGCGGTCACGCAGATTTTTGGCACGTTCAAACACTGTGCCAGAATTTAAATGACTGATCACCTGTTTCCATTCATCTTGCGATAATGGTTGCAAAGCATTGGCACGTTCAATCTGCGTTTTCAGGTTTGACAGTAGCTGGCCTTCATCCTTGAGCGTCACTGAGGCGTAACCTAATTGTTTCAGCTGGCCAATCAGTTCATTTTCAAGTTGATATTCGCTTTGTACTGTCATTTCACCCTCTAATCTTTTAAATTATTCACGTCAATCTTGATTATCTATAATAAAAATTTAAGCAACTTCGATACCTTGCGCATCAAGATAATTATCTAACTCTTCTGAGTACGCATCATAATCTTGCTCAAACAATGCCTTGCTATAACTTAAACCACTAGGCAATTCAAATTGCTCATCAAGAAAATCATTGAATTCAAGATAGTCCTCGTAACGGTAGCTTTGTGTGTAAGAGAGATCAATTTTAAGCAGAAAAAGAAGCAATATATATGATAATCGATCTGTTGTTTGTGCAATAATCTGAGCTAATTCCACTCCAACTGAATAACTCTTTGGAAGAATTTTGCCGTGAGATATCTCACCAACATTATTTCTCATCTCCCCCAGAAAACGTATCCATTGATTAAGTGCTGAAAAATAATTTTCTATGTCGCTTTTTGGCATTACATTTTCAATTGCTGAATGTTCGTAAATGCACTCCTTAGCTTTTTTAAACAAGCGCCCTAAATCCAATAAATTAATATCCTTGGCGTTTTCATACGGTCTAAGTTTTAAAATAATATTTTTAGCTATCGCTTCTATAAATGATTTACTACATTCAATCAGCGTATCTCCACACTGATTAGTTTGTTGATCAATTTGATTTAATAATCTTTCTAAATCTTGCAACCATTTATGTTTAGATGAATGTAGTGCTATAAGTTCTCTGGATTTTTTCATAACAAAACCTATATAAACATCTGCTGTAACAAGCCTTTTTTCCAAGTTTTGGCCTGTTCAATTTGCTGTACAACCACTTCAACTTTTTGGTCGATGGCAAAGAGGAAATTAGCGATTTTGGTTTGTTCTTCTAGGCAAGGAACATGAATCGGGCATGAAAGAACTTCTTCTTTTTTTAGGTTTGTTTGCCCAACACCACTATCAAAGGCTAAATAATACTTGTGACGATTAAGCTGATATTGAAAAAATTTAGAATGATTTAATTTATTAAAAACAAACATACCAATACGCTGATTAAGTGCATATTTACTACCATCTTCTATATGTAAAACTTTAGCTATGGCTTTACCATTTGGCACATCACTCATAACCATAACTAAACAATCATCAAAAACCTTTTGATTACATGCAATTACTTTTTTAAATACCTTCATATCTGTTGAAACGAATTTTGAATTAATTAATATAAATTCACCATTAAAATCAACATTATTTTCATGCCCCTTCCCATTATAAAATTTAATTACATTATCTAAAATTTTATTCTCCCACTCCTCAAACTCACTCCCATCATCCGCTTTAAAACGAATCTGCTGGCTAAACAGCTTTTGCATCATGCCCTGTTTATATTGGCTAAGCAGCTGATGTTTTTGCATCAGTTGACTAATCTTTTCATCTACTGCTGAAAGAAAAGAAGTAATTTGGGTTTGTTCTGTAAGTTCGGGGAAGAAAAAAGAATAATCCTTCAATTTAGCTAAAGTAATACGAGTAATTGCTTGTCCTGACATTGAAGAAATAATAGTATTTTGCCCTAAATCACTTTGTAGAATTTGCAAAATAAAATTATTATTAAAACTATCTTTTTTTCCTCTTAAAACTGCAACACTTGATAAAAGTGAAAACTCTTCATCTAAAGTATTTAGGCAACAATTCCCTGTATTTGCTCCATCTTTTGTAAGCAAAATATCGCCTAGCTGAACTTTACATCTTTTATAAATTGTCTCATGTTCATCTTTTGAGATGTAGGAAATATTAGTCAAGTCTAAACCGTCATTTCTAATATTTTTTGACGTTATATATTTAAACTCCCCTTCTGTCGTTTTAGGAGAAAAATGTGTTCCATCTACTACATATTCAGTTGCTTCTGCAATCTTGTATCTAGTCCAATTCCCATCAAATTCTTTAAAGCGTAACTTAGGCGCAGTCATTATTTTACCTCCGCAAATGGGGAAGCAATCCCAAGCTCTTTGCAAAAATCTGCAATCACGGCATCGGTTTTTTGACTGTTTTGTTCCAAATCTTGCAGTTGTTTGGCAATCATATCTAAATCAATTTCTGCTTCCGCTTCAAAAGTATCGACATAACGCGGAATATTCAGGTTGTAATCATTGTCTTTGAGTTCTTGTAAAGTTGCTACATGGGCATATTTCTCAATATTCTGACGCTTTTCAAAAGCCGCAATAATATTGTCCAGATGCTCCGGCAATAACTTGTTTTGATTCTTTTGTTTTTCAAACCCGTTACTGGCATCAATAAACAGAATATTGCCCGTATGCTCACGGTTTTTCTTTAGTACCAGAATACAGGTCGGAATCGAGGTGCCATAGAAAATATTGGCCGGCAAACCAATAATGGTATCCACCACATTCAACTGTTCCATCAAGTACTGACGAATCACGCCCTCACTGGAACCACGGAATAACACGCCATGCGGTAATACCACCGCCATAGTACCGTTGTCATCCAGTTGATACAGCATGTGCTGCACAAAGGCCATATCGGCTTTGGAACTTGGCGCAAGTTTGCCATAAGCGGCAAAGCGTTCATCCTGTAAAAATAACGGATCGGCTGACCAGTTAGCTGAAAATGGCGGATTGGCCACCACCGCATCAAACTTGTGCTCTAAATGCTGCGGACGGGTTAAAGTGTTTTCCTGCTTGATGTCGAACTTGGCAAAATGTACATCATGCAGAATCATGTTCATGCGCGCCAAGTTGTAAGTGGTACGGTTCATCTCCTGACCATAAATCATGTCCACATCTTTGACTTCACGTTTTACCCGCAGCAACAAAGAACCCGAACCGCAGGTTGGGTCATACACTGAACGTAAACGCTCTTTGCCTTGGGTGACAATTTTAGCCAGTAAAGTCGATACCGTTTGCGGGGTATAGAACTCACCGGCTTTTTTGCCCGCGCCTGATGCAAACTCACCAATCAGGTATTCGTAAGCATCACCCAGTACATCGGCTTCAGTATTGGAAATATCAAAATCAATGTCGTCTAAATGACTGAGGACTTTAGCCACCAGTTCATTGCGGTCACTGGCATTGTTGCCGAGCTTGGTCGAATTCAGATCCAGATCTTCAAACAGGTTGGCAAAGTCATCGGCAGAGTCGGTGCCTAAAGTACTTTGTTCAATCGATTTTAAAGTCGCAGTTAAATCATCCAGAATAAACTCGCCCTGACGACCACGCTGCGCCAAGCTATGAAACAGCTGTTTCGGTGTCAGCGCATAACCGACTTCGGCAATGGCATTCTTTTTGATTTCTTCGATATAAGGCACATGCTCAGGATTGTTCTCATCCAGCTCGAGGAATGCAACATCTTCACCATCTAACAGCTCATTGGCAAAATTAACTGACTTTTCCGATAAATATTTAAAGAAAATAAACCCCAGAATGTAATCGCGAAATTCATCTGCCCCCATGGTTCCGCGTAAAGTATTGGCAATATTCCAAAGTTGTTTTTGTAGCTGTTGCAGTTGTACCTGAGTCATTCGAAGTCCATACACTTGTTGCTTAATACTGGAGGAGTTTAGCTTGCTTATTCATAGCCTCTCCCACCATGTGACATAACTTGTCGTTTCAATTTCGGTGCTTAAAGATATAAGCTCAATTGAGTGGCATCCATCGCGACAAAATGTGTAGTAAGTTGCTACACTTTTTAAATAATCTCTTTGCCGAAAATCTCGTTCAAACGTTCGCGATTTCCCTGAACAAAGGCAGGATCATTTTTTAGCTTATATTTCATTTCTTTTTTGAAATCATTCATCGATACGCCGGCCACAGCAAAATCCATTTGAAACATAATATCGTTTACAATCAGGTTAGCTTGAGAATCGGTTAAACAGCCTTCAGCTTTAAACCACTTGCTGAACTGTTTATAATTCGGATCATTGGCGTGAATATACCAAGAGCGAACCGTCATATCGAATTTTGCACCCAGCTCTTTCACGATGGCATTGTCATCAAAATCCACATCCAGATAAATTTGGGTATTTTCATTGCTTTGAGGAATCACCGCCTCAATATGCCCACTGGTAATTTTAAACCGGACACCGACAATAGGCCGTCCTTTCTTAATGGTGTCATATTCCAGCTTCAGACTGGTTCTATCATTAATTTCTTCAACAATTTTATCTAACACATAACGTCTGAAATCAACCCAACGATCATATTTCTTCTCGCCAATATCGGTTAATGCTTTGATGTTTTCCAGTGACAGTTCAACTTCGTATGTGTCCTGATTGGCATACTTGAACTCATTTTTAATAAAGTAGGAATACAGACTCATACTGGTCACCGAGTCTAAAGCGAATAAATCTTTTAATTGATAGGTGGTAAAATTACCGCTTGCCAGACGGGTGAAGTAAGGCAGCACTTCACTGGTAAAGCGAATCTGCAAGGCGTTTTTGGCGTCATCTTCCCAACGCAGCTCTCGAATAATAGGCACCACAGAATGTACTTTTTTTACTTTCCGTTTGCTGTCATCTAAAGGTTCTTCAATGACAAAATGGGCAACCCGGGAGGACAGCTCTTTATAGATCCGGTCTATTGCAACATTAATGGAATTTTTTTTATCTAAACCGAGTAACTCGCCTAAATCATCTTTATGCAAATAAATATAGGTTTGCTCGGTAATTTCCCGGTCTTGATTATTTTTTTCACCGTAATTCGCCACCGCCATCGCATAAAGGAGCGCTTTATACTCATTGGATGACAATTCAATCGGTCGAATCAGGCGGTTGCTGGTACTGACCACTCCATTATGGCGAATATTCCCAATACAATAAGGTAAATATTCTATTTCTTCTTTTTCGTTCAGCTTGTTCATAAGTGGAAAATAAAAGTACTTTTCTACATGTTATACACAAAAGTGGAATCCTATGCAAATTATCCACCCTTTTAACTCGACACTAAACAGAAATGACCAACAAGCAATCAAAGCAAAGGCTAAGAGTGGAAGCCATGTCACTTTGTTTTGCTATTTAAAACACTTTTTAAACTTAAGGTGGAAAATAAAAAAAGTATTGCACTTTTTAGTGACAAACCTTCCACTTTTAGTATTTCTCACTCATTTTGAAAGTGCTTAGAAAGCCAAAAAATGCGCCAAACCACCCTATAAAGTGGAAAGAATAATTAAAAATGCACCTTAACAGTGACAAACCTTCCACTTTTAGCCTGCTCAGAAATGAAAACAGACAATATCCTTGATGAAATTACGAACAAACAGGTTATCCACAGGATAAAAATATTAAAATGACAAGTCTTCCACCTTTAAAGCCAAATAAACTAACTTATCAACAGATTAACAACCTGTTTTTAAATAATTTTATAGTTTAAATTCAAGCTTTATTTAAACTCCGTGACAAGTCTTCCACCCTAGTGACAAGTCTTCCACCTTTCAGTGACAAACCTTCCACTTTTCAGTGACAAGTCTTCCACCTTTCAGTGACAAGTCTTCCACCTTTCAGTGACAAACCTTCCACTTTTCAGTGACAAACCTTCCACCTTTAAAACCATAAGATATTGATTTTTAATAGTAAAAAAGTGCTCTAATTATAATTAACTAATTATATAAATTAATACTAATTATAATTAGCTAGCTATATTTAATAAAAAAAAGAATCTGTTTGTTTTTTATTCAAGTTCAGATTATAACTTCAACGTAGCGTAAAGAAGCTGTAGCAAGTTGCTACAAAGTTCTTTATATTACAATAACTCAAACGAGGTCTATTATGACAAGTAAGTCGACTAAAATCATTGCTGTGGCAAATCATAAAGGTGGTTGCGGAAAGACGACCACTGTAGTTCATCTGGCATCAGAACTGGCAGACTTGGGCAACAAAGTCTTGGTGATTGATTTAGATCCCCAAGCCAACGCAAGTCTACATATCGGATCCAGACATCCAAGTGAAGTTGAAACCACTTCTGCTGAATTACTGGTGGGTGATTTAAGTCTGTTATCTGAAGCTTTAGAAGAAGAAACCAATTTCAAAAATGTTTCTTTAATTTATGGTTCTCTAACTTTAGGTAAAACTGAAGATCAACTCAAAGATGATTCTCCAAGACCCTCTGAAGAACTGGCGACTAAATTGGAACTGTTAAAAGGATTATATGATTTCATTCTGATTGACTGTCCTCCAAGCCTAAAACTTCTCACCAGTAATGCATTGGCTGCATCGACACATGTCATGGTGCCAATTGAATCAGGTTCACAATATGGCTTATATGGTGTAACTGACTTAATTAACCATTTAACTAAAATAAGACGTGTTAATCCTGAATTAAAACTCTTAGGCGCTTTATTAATTAAACATGATGAACGTCAAAACGTGTGTAAACTGATCAGAGACGAAGCTTTAAGCCAAGTCGGTGAATTGCTAAAAACTACAATTCCGATGAGTACTAAAGTGAATCAAGCCGCAATTTTGCAACAACCCCTATTGGCTGTTGATAAAAACGCTAAAGTTCGTAAAGCTTTTCAAGAACTAGCGAAAGAAATTATCAATCGTGTTGAATAAGAGCACTCTGAGAATATTATGGTAAGTACAAAAGAGCTGTTGGCCCAACGTCTTCAGCAAAATACTCAAAAACATCAACAGGCTCAAAAAGAGCATGTCAATGATGTGAAAGAACTACGTCGAAATGTACAGATTACAGATATTCAGCCTAGTCCTAATCAACCACGAAAAATATTTAATCAACAGGATATTGAAGACTTGGCCGCTTCGATTGACGAAATTGGCTTACTACAACCGATTGCAGTACGAAGAGTACAGGACAAATATGAGTTAATTGCGGGTGAACGACGGCTGAAGGCGCATCAGGTTCTTAATAAAAGTACCATTGAAGTGATTGTTATAGATGCATCAGATGAAGATGTAGCACTGTTAACTTTAGCGGAAAACTTAAAACGGGAAGATTTAACCGATTATGAAATCTATGTCGGTTTGAGTTCTTTGAATGAAAAATTAAAAAAGAATAAGCAAAAACTGGCAAAGTCCTTGGGCATGAACCGTGAGGATATGTATAAATATTTATCTTTCGAAAAATTACCTCAAGAACTGATTGCAGATTTAGAGCAACAACCGACCTTGCTGGCACGTACTGCAGCCACGGCAGTAAAAAAGTTTTTGTCCGACTACGAGGATAATTACAACAATGCCAAAAAAGCACTGTTAGACGCCTGGGCGAAATTACTGAACAAAGAAGTTGAACAAACAAAACTGGCATTACTGGCTGAAAAAATTCTAAAGTCGACAGAAACCAAACAGCCGATTAAAACTTCAATCGTGCATAAAATTGAATATGATGGAAAAGTCGCAGGGAATATCAAATTTGATCACAACACCTTAAAGGTGTCATTAAAAATGAGCGAATTTGATGATCAGAATTTACAACAACTGGAAAGTCTGCTGAAAACCATGCTGATCAAATCAAAAAAAGAAGTGTAGCAAATTGCTACACTTCTTTTTTAAACTGCAACTCGTAATTCACTTTTGAGCATAGCAATTGATGTATACATAATCGGAAGATATCATTGCTTAACTATAAAAAACTCGCCAGCTTTATAATTTCATTCTAATTTGGTTCTGCCCGCATTCAACACAATGGGCCTTATTTTATATAAAAAATCCATCTTTAAGATGGAGAATATTGGGCTGAGATTAAAGTAATTTTTTCTTATTTTGCGTATAAATAAGAAAACCATCAAAAAATGGGAAAATTGTGCATGAATATGCTGCATATTTGCGTCTATTTGCTTGTAAGAAGCCGATTTTAACAGTTTATATAGGAAGGTAGCTTGGAACAAAAATGATGCCTCTAAGCGCCAATGAAGAAGAATACAAAAGTGTTGTATAACCAGATTATTTCTGTGATAAATCTGAATAAACAGACATTAAAATATCAAAAAAAATAGTTATCACAAAAAAGAAGTTCACGGCTTAGAAGAATTTTTTGATGTCATCTATTGTTTCAAATCCAATTCTGCATTTCTTAAAGCTGTTTCAACTTAACAGTAGTCTTTTAAATGCCCCGAATCAAAAATGGCAAACTGGCCCGTTCTAGCTTTAGGTCCTTTTCAAACTTGGTAAATGGCTGACTTGAATCAGCGCGACATGTTCACTGCACGCTAAAGATTTAAATTGTGTACTCCATCGATTAAATTTCTACTGAGCATAGCAATTCATACATATAATCCGGATTTTTTCCTTATCCGAATTTTCTCTACAGCGGTTCGAAAAGGTTAACAGAAGAGATTTATCTTGATCATAAACTTGGATGAGGAAAACTGTAGAGAGTCATCCCTTGGATAAAGCGACATTCCAGACGAGTAGAAACTGTATATAGTTATCTTTGGGTCTCGTCTCATAAAGAAGAAAGAATGACTAAGTTTTGACCATGATTCATTCATTCTAAATGCTTCACTTCAGTTTTATAAAAGAAAATCAGGGGGACCTTATACGCTCCGAGGGACAATTCCAAAAGATTTGAGAGGGGCTAAATCACATTACATTCTCTAGATATAAACCATTTATGAGCATTTATTAAAAATACCAGCGATGGATTGTTCTATTTTAGCAATAGCTGTATTCCAGATCAGGTACAGTATTCATTAAAATAATGAAATGAATAAAAATTTAAAAGCCTTGATGCACTTCTCAGTTTTGTGTTTGATCTTATGGACTCAAGTAAGGTGATAATGACTACTTCAGCTATTCAATCTATATTTAAATAGCCTAAGTATTGATCAAATTTATTTGCACGAATTAAAAATTCCGTTTAACACTGACCGTTAATCCAAAAGCATTGAACAGCTTCAAAATAGACTGCAGGGTAGGGTTTCCATCTTCCTGTTCTAATTTCTGTAAGGTTTGGGGTGCGATCTTGGTAATCTTCGCCATCTCTTGCAAGGTTAGACGTAGCTCGGTACGCAAAAACTTAGCCACCTGATGGATTTCCCATTCCGGGTGCTGCTCGATGATGTCCAAAACCTGTTGGCGTTTTTGGATCTGTTCAATTGGGCTTAAAGCCTTAAATCGTTTATCCATCTTAGAGCTCGTTTAACTGCTGACAAATATTGCTGATGCGTACCGTACTATTTTCAATAATTTCAGAATCCATATGAATGGCGTACATATAGGAAAGCAGGCTTTCATAGATGGGGATTTGTTGCTTGAGTACTTGACGCAATGTCTCTGTAGAAACTGAACTTAGCTCAGCAATTTGTTCAATTACCGATGCCCATAGAGGGGAGCCGCCTTGATCATCACGTTGCCAGCGTGTGGTACGTGCGATACCATCGGGATGTAGCCACATTGGGGCAAAATCAAATACCGGAGTCAATTGAACAAGACCGTGTTCCGTCCTTTGAATAGCGGTATTGCGTGTGTGGTTATCTTTATTGCCTAAGGCGACATTGGCGAGATCACGCTTCAAGTATTCAATGATTTCAGTTTCTGGATGAGTGCAGCTGCTTGCCAACAATTGACAAATTTCATTATGGGTCAGTTTGACCCCAAATCCTGCACGGTTACTCAAAGAGGCAATACTCTCCTGAGCTATCCGTTCAACCTGACCCTCTTTAATCCGGCGGTCAAAACGGGGGATAAATAGGGTGCGCTCATGCAATTCAATATCCTGGTAAACGCGTAATCCTAAATGCTGGGCCACCTGCATATACAACGCTTCTTGAGATAGAATTTTTTCTAGGCGTTGATCACTTCCTCGACTGAATTTGACCAGCCAATGCTTCATCGCCTGATCATCCGGCAGAGTATGGTCTAAATAAAACAGCCCATCCTGTGCTTGGGTCAGCAAAAGTTTAGGCCATTCACCCTGGATACCAGAAGAACCTGCCACAAACAGTCCATAAGCAGCTAAGGATTCAATAAAGGTCTCTCTACGCTGAATAATTTCTTCTAAACTAAAGCCTTGTGTAGGCGTTACCGGGAATTTTGTGTAGAGCCATTCATGCGCCTCTTTAATCCGCAGATGACCAATTGGATTTCCTGCCCCTGCTTTAAGCAATGCCCAATCTGCATGTTGCTGGGCATTTTCAGAAAAGTTCAATTCTTTCAGTAATTCTTTACGTCCATAACCTTGGGGCAATAAATCTATAAGAAAAGCGGGCCATGTAGGGGTCTGTACAGACTGGACATTCACCGGAAGGTTGAAAGACAGGGCATGGATGTCTCTTGCGTCCATAGATGAAATGGCATATTCAAATAAATAAGATGTACGAGTCGGGGCCTCCCAACCTAAGGTGGTGACATCTAATAATTCAACCAGGGCGCAGTCGATCCACTGTTGATTTTTAAAAATCTGTATCGTGCAAAATTCATTCATTTTTTTATTATAATAGATAAATATGAGGATTTAAAGGTTTAATATTTTATTATAATAAAATATTAGCAATTATAGATATCTAGCTTAATCGCTATTGGTCAGAGCCTCAGAGGTCTTAAATTCGTGGATACATAAGTAAAAAGCATACGAAATTTATCTTGGTATAAATAACAATTTAAGCTTTATATAGACCATTGCTGCATTGGAGGATCAATCTCTAGTAAGAGAATCATTTAGCTTGAGTTGGAGAGGAATCAAAATAATTTCAAATGAATCACTCTATAAAAAGAAATAGTATCTTGGATCTTGTGAAGTGGATTGCGACCATTAGCATGGTTCTAGATCACCTCTGGGTACTTTTTTCAGAATATACTTTTGTGCTGAGAGGTATTGGTAGATGGGCTTTTCCAATGTTTGCGCTTATGATCGCCTACAATACCCATAATGCTGTACAAAATAACAAGACAAAGACTTTAGATGATTATTTAAAAAATTTGATTTTATTTAGTTTTATTTCTGAAATTCCTTATCAACTGTATAACCGGTCTGATTTTACAACATTTAATATTATGCCTACTTTACTGTTGGGATTTGTATTTATCCTATTAGCAGAATCAAAACGCATCTCTGCAAAAGTGAGCTTAATCTTGTTGACGACTTTGACGGTCTTTTTTTCTAAGTTTTTTATGTACGGTACATTTGGTGTTTTGTTAATCATTCTATTTTATTGCATCTTTAGAATACAAATCACCGCCCTTCAAAAAATTCTTATTTTCAGTAGTGGTGTATGTGCGGTAATTGCTAACCTTGAATCGTGGTTCGAAGTTCGAGGATTTACACAAGAAAATACTTATTTAACAGTGTTTAACTTCGCTTTGAACAGTTTTATTGCTTCGGTACTCATGTCATTTCTTTTATTAAAATCTCCTCTAATTCAGTTGAATTTTAAAGTCCCACCCATCGGCAAATCGGCATACTGGTTTTATCCCGTTCATTTATTGGTAATTAGTTATTTTATCTAACTAAAAGGTTCACTGGAAGTGAATAGCCATAGAGTCTTCAATAATTTTCATTTTTTACTGAATACCTTTTTATAATGTCTAGGAAAAAATAGTAGACAGATAAAATGCCTAAACTTTATAAATTAAAAGAGCTAAGGTCTAAAAGAAGTGGTGGCACAGAAATTATCGTAGAGTGTATCTATGAAAGAGTTCTAAATGAAACAAGTAACAACAAAACATCAATATCCTTACCTAAGATTGCACCTACAGATAAAGTAGTTGATTTAAGTGGTGACGAGACATTTACTCATCTTTGAACCGTACCGGGTTTGTCGGAGACTTTTTATTTAAGTTAGGCCACCTGACCTAACGGATTAATTTTATCATAGTACATTGCTTCAAAATCAAAAGGTGACACATAACCTAGTGCACTATGTACACGCTCTTTATTGAACCAATCTACCCAGTTTAGTGTCGCAAGTTGTACATCCGCTAAACCTTGCCAATCTGCTTTTAAATATTTAATCACCTCTGTTTTGTATAAGCCATTCACTGTTTCAGCCAAAGCATTATCGTATGAATCACCAGTCGTACCGACTGATGCTCGTAAATTTGCTGCTTCTAAACGATTGGTATAGCGAATGGAAAGATACTGTACGCCTCTGTCACTATGGTGAATCACGTTCTTTGGCATGTCTCGAGCATGTAAAGCTTGCTCAAGTGCATCGAGTACCATATCTGTATTCATCCGTGTAGATACTTTCCATCCAACAATTGCTCGTGAGAACACATCAATAATAAAGGCGGTATATACCCAGCCTGAATTTGTTTGAATATACGTAAAGTCTGCGACCCATAGCTGGTCAGGCTGATCTGCACTAAAATCCCGTTTCACTAAATCATCTGCTCTTTTTTGATCATCTCGGCTACGGGTGGTTTGTTTATTCTTACCACGCCAAACACCTTGTATACCTAGCTTTTTCATCAATCGAGCAACTGTACAGCGCGCAATAATATAGCCTTCACGTTTCAACTTTTGCCAGACTTTACGTACACCATATCGACCTGAACTTTCTTTCCAAATTCGTTTGATTTGCTCAGCATGATGCACATCATGTAGATCTCGTTTCGCTCGATGTTCTGGATTTTCACAGAGATCTAAAGTCCGGTAATAGGTTGAAGGTGCGATAGGTAAAATTCTACAAATCGCCTCGACTCCGTACAGCTCTTTATTATGATGGATAAAATCCACCATTATTTGTGTGGGCGGTCGAGCTCCGCCTGGGCGAAAAAAGCAGCTGCTTTACGTAGAATTTCGTTAGCACGTTGCAGTTCTTTATTTTCACGTTCGAGTTGTTTAATCCGTTCTTGATCTGAAAGTTGCTGTACTTTAACTGGATTTTGTTGATCGAGATGTTTTAAATACCAAACACGTAGTGTTTCAGGAGTACAACCTATCTTGGGTGCAATTGCTGTGATTGCAGCCCAATTCGATGGATAATCTTTTTCGGATTCAATCACAAGTTGAACCGCTCTATCTCTGATTTCAGGGGTATATTTTACTTTTTTCATCGGGGCATTCTCTCAGGAAAGTTGGTCTCCGACAAACCCGGTACGGTTCAAGTTCGGTAGAACCGGTTTCCTGGAAGGACTTAAGCATGTGCTGGAATTAAGTCAATTGCCTCCTGAACTACTCAAAATTGAAATCACGGAAGGAGTAATTATTACAGGGGCAGAGAGAACAGTAGAAATTTTGAAATCGGTACGTGCTTTAGGGGTACAAGTATCAATTGATGACTTTGGTACCGGTTATTCGAGCCTCAGTTATTTACGTCGCTTACCCATCAGTCAAATCAAGTTAGACCGGAGTTTTATTGAAGAACTTACCATCAATAATCAGGATGCGGCCATTGTTCAATCGATTATCCATCTGGCGCATCAGCTTAATTTGGAAGTGGTGGCTGAGGGTGTCGAAACATTAAAACAGGCCAGCCTGCTTTATCAGCAAGGTTGTGATCTGCTGCAAGGCTATTTTTATGCAAAACCGGCCCCGATCACTGACTTAAAACTGATCTATACTGCATTAGAAAATTAGAAAATTAGAAAATTCTGTAATAGGGAAAGTACGGGGCAAAATTATGATTATAGGATGCTATAGCTTTAAAAAAACCGCTAAGGTTTATAAATTAGCTTGAGACCAGCCCCTTGACTCTTGGAGTT
Organism: Acinetobacter terrestris; assembly: GCF_004331155.1. Taxonomy (GTDB): domain Bacteria; phylum Pseudomonadota; class Gammaproteobacteria; order Pseudomonadales; family Moraxellaceae; genus Acinetobacter; species Acinetobacter terrestris. Next base: position 35,125 of record NZ_SJNZ01000014.1, on the reverse strand, counting down.
AGATGTCATCATCACCCTCATTATTATTTATTGTTTTGGGGTAGGGATTAGTTCTCCGGCAGATTTGACACGGACGCTCAATATACATTCTCCCATTGCCGGTTTAGCATCGGGAACATATGGTTTTTTCAAATGGTCATTGGCACTATATGCTCCTCATTCAGTGATCTGGGAAATAATCCTAATTTTTCAGTCGCTTATGTCTTATTGGCTGCCTGTATTATTGCGCAAGTTTGCTTTAACGTTGCTCAAAGAATAAAAGAATAAAATACAGTCAAATGAGTTAAAAACTTGCAATTTATCTTTTATTTAAGATTAGGGGGCTTATGCAAAATATATTTAAAAATTATTCAAATTATCTTTGAAACAAGTCAGTTTTGTATTCTGGAATTTTTTGCCATCAATATTGATCATTTTTTAATCAAATTTAAAATTTTATCAATATTTCTGGACCTTTCAAGGCAAAAATTATCCCCAATTTCTGGGGATAAACCTGGGACAATTTTTAGCCAACCTTGTGCGCATTTATTGAGATCAATTCCAAACCTTTGCATCTAGGCGATCTAGGCTTATTTTTTATGATGGAAATATAGAGAACAGGAAATTGCATAAGATACCCTTCACCCTGAGGCTGACCATAATAAAATGACGAAGTTTATCTTTTACATATTGCACGCATGACTTCAATAGCTTTCATTGTGGCATAAGAAATCTGTATAGACTTGAATCTTAACATGGTCCTGAGGATCGGCTTTAGCTTGCCATGAAAAATGCAGGAGATTTCAGGAAACTGGTGTTATCCGGGCGTCAGATGGACTTTATTATGGAAGTGTTAAGCCGCAGTTAAATCAGGTTTTTAGTTATCAAGTTTATGACGGCTATCTAGATGACCTGTATAACCATTTCTATTTAAGAATGGAATACAACCTTTTAAAGTCAGCTGAATATCAGAATTTTGTCCGCTTAAAATATTTCAATTCATAATATGAAATATAAGTTCGATGCTGTTGTTCCGGGTCTCGATATTGGTTACCGCTATATTTAGGGTAAAACTTTAAAACAGCAGGCAAAAAAACCGTGGAATGGGGCGGAATATGGTCTTAAATTACACTGTTCAGCAACAACCGCTGAAAGGTTCAGGCCTTCAGCTACTCTATATTAATTATGATGCTGAAATTGGTAAGGATTATGATGAAGTCCAATTTTTGATCGTTGAATTGATTAGCAAAGCTATTAAAATTTTTCTCCGAAAATTTACTTATAACCTAGTGAAGCATGGCTACAAGATTCAGATTCCAAATATAAGAATGAAATAAATCTATATAAGCCCGCCACCATACTATTTTCAAGGTTACTAAAGTGGTTACTAAAATCTTTTATTGTTAAATAATTTCATTAAATAACAATATATTATATTTTTATGTGATGCGTATCATACGCATCACATAAAATTTGGTTTATTTTGATATAATAAAAGTATTCAGTGTCATTAGTGGTTTCATTCAATTTCATGAGTCTTACAGAATTTAAGGTTCGCCAAGCTAAACCCAAGGATAAAATCTACTTTTTAGCAGATGATGAAGGCTTAAGTCTGAAAATTGAACCCAATGGACGCAAGTCATGGAGCTACCGATATTCCCTAGAAGGGGGAGCTAAGCGACCGCGAGTAAAATTGGGTGTCTACCCCTCAATGCTGTTAAAAGATGCCAGGTCTGCACGAGATGAATATAAATTAAATAATTATTCGTTTAACGGTAGCATTAATAAAAAAATAAAATCTTTCAAAGATATTTGTGAGGAATGGTTAGAATTTAAAACAAGAAATTCTTTTAGTGATGAGCCACGTTGTGGTGTTATTCAATTAGCAAAAAAATGTTTATATAAAGATATATATCCAGAGTTAAGTGATATCGCATTTGAAGATGTGAAACGATATGATTTAGTGGCAGTGATTAAAAAAATTGAATCCAGAGAAGTAAAAGAACCCGTTAAAAAAGCTTATAGCTATTTAAATCAAATTTACGATTATGCTGTTGCAATGGGGTATTGTGAATATAATATTGCTCTTGGTTTAAATAAAATATTGGTTAATAATAAAATTAAGAAAAATTATCCTTATTTAAAACAGAAAGAGATATCAGGTTTTATAATGAGATTGAACGAAGTTAATACGCATCCTATTATTAAAAAGGCATTGTGGTTTAAGCTTTACACTGGAGTAAGGGGAGCTGAACTATTGTTAAGTGAACCTCATCATTTTGATTTGGAAAATAAAGTTTGGAAAATACCCGCTTTACATATCAAACAGTTCAGACGTAAAGTTATTTTAGGTCATGATATTCCTGAATTTTTAGTTCCTTTATCGGATCAAGCCATTCTTATTATAAAATCAGCACTAGAGTGGTCCCATGGTGAAAAATACGTGTTTTTTAGTCCCCGTATTAAAAATAAACCTCTCCATTTTAATACACTTAATACAATAGTTCGTAAAATGGGTTATGGTAAAAATGATTTGTCATCTCATGGTTTACGTTCTACTTTTAGTACCATATTAAATGAGTCTGGGTTATTTCAGCAAAATTGGATTGAATCCCAATTATCTCATACAGATAAAAATAAAACGAGGGCAAGTTATAATCATGCCGAGTATTTGAATCAGCGTATTGAAATGATGCAGTGGTGGGGTAATTATATTGAAAGTTATAATAGGGGGTTAGAATAATTTTAGAACACTCAGTATTTTTTTTGATTTTTTCATATCTTTTAAATTAAAGTGAATATAGCCCAAAGAATTTTATCAAGAAAATTTTCTAGGATTAGGGTGTTAGTCTCTTGGTTAATGGGTAAATAACAAAGCATAAATTGGAGGTGATTAAATATTTGAAATCTGATTGGAGTGGTTTAGCTGATGTTGAACGGGCTACTTTGAATTGGGTGGATTGGTTTAACAAAAAGCGACTGCATAGTGCAATTGGATATGTTTTACCACTTCAGTTTGAAGCAATGTATTATGAAAAGATGCAACCTTCAGATCAGGCTGCCTAACTTAAATAAACTGTCTCCGACAAATCCGGTACGGTTCAGATGCTAAAATGCCAGTCAATTGGACTGGCGTTCTTCAATTCAAGGCAGATAATCTATTCACTGAAAAATATTATATTGCTATAAGGTCTTCCATTCTTTTCTAGCGTCTTCTGCTGTTTTGTTCAACATCACATTTTCATCTTTGATTTCACTTACCCAACTTAAGGGGATAAGATGATGTTCATTATTTTCATCATCACTTCTGGTCAACTTAATTGAGTCTTGGCCTTCTAAATGGTCTACTTTTCCTATTTCCGTACCACATGAACAAATTACTGAAGCATGTTCTTTGATATCAGTTGGATTGAAATTATTCATTATAATTGCCTATTTATAGAAGCTGAGATAGACAGTCTATACAATAAAAAATTGAGTATGTGTAAGGGTTATCAGGGTTTGAGTTTTTCTAAGTTAAAAATGTAAGTGTGAAAGAGAAATGAATATTTGATAGAAAATTACAAACTTCTATATGTGGGCTACACCTGAATAGCATTGAATAAGAAAAATCCAGAGCAGCCCAAAAAAAATCACAAATTATTCATGTTCCTTTTCATACGATGGCATCAGTCAGTCAGTTTGATCTGATCAGGAAATATAGATAGATATTCGTTTGAACTTAATCAATCAACTTTCTATATTTTTAAACAACTTAAAGGAAGAAGGGGGGATGTTGTGCATAGTGTAATTGAATATATGGGAGCGGATCTGTCACGGATTATTGAAATGGCTTGGGAGGATAGAACACCTTTTGAAGCAATTCAGCGTGAGTTTGGTTTGGATGAATCTGCAGTGATTCGCTTAATGCGTCAGAATATGAAACCAAGTAGTTTTAAATTATGGCGTGAGCGAGTGACAGGGCGTAAAACTAAACATTTGCAACTGCGTTCACCGGATGTCATTCGGGCCTATTGTTCGCGGCAGTACAAACGTTTCTAGCAACGTTACTCTATGATCGGCGCTGTTTGGATTGACGTTTGCATCTTTCAGAACAATAGCGGACCTCATCCCAGCAGCGTTGTCATTTCTTATGCCAGCTAAAGTGACGCAGGCAGTGAAAACAGGTTTTTTCCGGTGAATGTTATTTCTTCATGCTGCTATAACTCATTAACCTGACTGAGTAACTGTTGGGCATGCGTAATGATCTAATCTTTGTCCTGCAGCTTATCTAGCTGTCGATAAGTCATGCCCATGCGTGGATTGGCGCAGAAGACTCCCTCATCCCTGATCATGAAATATTAAGCTAAGTTTTAAAGGTTTCCCATGTGTCGATGGACTACTGATGCAGAAGAATCCTCAGCAAGCCAGATAAATAGGGGCAAGGCTTTTAACAATAAATGGCTCAAGCCGCCTAGTTACTCTCCTGAATTTTTCCAGGTTATCTGTTTCATAAGAGATGTGAAAATTATGTGATTTTAATCAAAAAGATACAAATTATTATAGTTGTAATTCAGACCGGTTACGCCTAGTATTTTCCATGAAGTTATTCCATGTAAGCTTCCTTAGTTTTGTCCCATACGTCCCCTGTATGGGATTTTTTTTTAATCCAGGGATCTGAATCAGCATGCACTCAAAAGCTTATATTTTTAGACAGCAGCAACTGCTGGTTGACGACGATTTTCAGTTGCCTCAGGTGGAAAAGCTTCAGCATGACCTGAACTTGTCTGAAGATGGTGAAATCATTGCTCGGGATCTGCAGGATGATAAGGCTGTACCTGAAGGCTATCAGCTCGTTCCGATCCGGCAGCTGGTGCAGGTGTGGAGTAGACAGCAGTTCGAGCAGGCAAGCCGCGCGGTTCAGTTACTGGAATGGCGTCGTAATCATCAATTCTGCAGTCATTGTGGCCATCAGACGCAGCAGCATGTTAGCCAGTATACGATGATCTGTCTTGCCTGTGGATATAATCAGTATCCAAGAGTCAATCCATGTGTCATTACCATCATTAGCCGCGGGACAGATGAAATTTTACTGGCGAAAAATGCCCGCAATAAAACCCAGATGTACAGTTTAATTGCCGGGTTTGTGGAGGTAGGTGAAACACTTGAAGAAGCTGTACGTCGTGAAACTCTGGAAGAAGTGGGGCTTCAGGTCAAAAATATTCAATATCTAGCAAGTCAGCCATGGCCTTTTCCGAGTAATCTGATGATGGCATTTAAGGCGGAATATCATGCCGGCGATATTCAAATACAGGAGAATGAACTGAGTGATGCTCAGTTTTTCAAGTTTGATCAGTTACCAGAGATTCCATTTCAGGGCAGCATCGCTCATGCCATGATCATGCATGTGATGAATGGAACGCCTGTGGCAGATGATACCAAAGAATGGCTTTGAAATAATGTTGAATTACTTTTTCTGCGTTCGTCCGCTTGAGATCTTTTTGAGAAAAATATCATTTTTTTCAATTATTCTTTAAGTATTCTTATTTTGGTTATATCGCTTCACAAAAAATTCACTATGAAAGAACTATTATTATAATTGAAATTTAATCTCTAAAGATATTTTCAGTCACCCTTATCCGGACTAATTGCGGAGATACTTACTACATTAGATGTAGTAAGTATTTTTTATTTGATACCTGTTTTAATGATTTATATTAATGTATTTTAATTTAAATCAGATATCAGCTTAATTGTTTTGTTTTTTAGTTTTATAAAGCAAGTATTTGGTTTTTATTATATTTAGTTTTGGTGAGTTTGCTGGTTAATTATTTTCTATTTTTTTGTTTTTTTTTGAATAGAGAATATTATAATTTTATTGGCTTTTAAAATATAAATGGATGAATCTGTGGCTATAGAATTCGTGGCTAAATCTAAATTACCGACTGCTTTTGGCGATTTCGAAATTATTGTATTTCAAGATCCAGATACAGGTGAAGAACATCTTGCTCTTTCTCAAGGGTTGGATGCTGCTTCAACGAAACCAATATTAGTCCGAATACATTCTGAATGCTTAACTGGCGATGCTTTCGGTTCATTAAAATGTGATTGTGGTCCACAATTACATTCCACAATGAAAATGATTAGTGATAAAGGTCAGGGAGTTATTTTATATTTACGTCAAGAAGGTCGTGGTATAGGTTTGACGAATAAAATTCGTGCCTATGCGCTCCAAGATCAAGGACATGATACCATCGATGCAAATTTGCTTTTAAACTTACCGGCAGATGCACGTCACTATGACATGTGTACGATTATGCTTGATTATTTAAAGATTAAAGAAGTGAGACTAATTACTAATAATCCGCTTAAAATTAATGCCTTAAAAGATTTAGGTGTAAATGTGGTTGATCGTATTGCTATAACAGTAGGTTTAAATATATTTAATCAAGGTTATTTACAAACTAAACAAGAACGCATGTCACATATGTATGAACAATGTGACTTTTAGTAGATGTAAATTTCATTAATTTCTTAAATTAATATATTGGATTAAAAATGCTAAATAAAATTCTATTAATATCATTTTGTCTTATTCCATTAAATGCAATTGCAGATGAAAATCAGCCTGCCATCAAAAGATCAACAGGCTTTAGCACAGGCTTAGGTATTGTGGGAAGCACAGGTCTATATATTGGCGAAGATACAAACCTTACGCCAGTTCCCCTATTATCTTATGAAGGAGATCGCTTCTTTTTACGTGGGCTCTATGGGGGCATGAAACTCTATAAAAATGAGTTATTCACCTTGAATGGCATCGTGAACCTCAATATGAATAAACTTGATGTTGATGACTTAAATGAATCGAAGTTGGCTCAAAAAAATTTAAGTAGAGTACAATTAGAAGATCGTGATATCAGTGCTGATGTTGGTTTAGAAGCGATAGTGAAAGTACCCTATGGCATTATTTCTGTGCAAGCAGTCAATGATATTGGCAACGCCAGTGATGCGGCAGAAGTAAAAGCTAATTATCAGTATTTTTGGCGCTTAAATAATCAATGGACTCTTATGCCAAATGTGGGAGTAGAATGGTTGTCAGATAGCCGAGCCAATTATTATTACGGCACACTAGATAGCGAAGTCGCTAAGGGCGTAGAAAAATATAGACCTAATAACCTCATTATTCCGTATCTTTCCTTAGGGGCAAGTTACTCATTGAATCCAAAAATAAGAGTAACTTCGGCCGTAACCCATAAATTTCTACCCGATAAAATAGTAGATAGTCCCTTAATTGATAAAGATTCAATGACCAACTTCTTTATGGGAATTACCTATAAATTCTAAGTTTATCTAAACTTAACGTAATACAGCTGATACCAAGTCAAAATGTAAGCCCCAAATAGAAATGTCCGGTTTCTCCAAAGTAAAAATGTCCGCTTTTAGAATACTCAATTAGAGATTTTCTTAGCGGGCGGTTTAATCTATTCAGCTCTATGTCAAATAAACGATTATCAGTCTTGCCAGAAGTCGGTGATCGACGCATAACTCAATCCCAGGCTACTCAGCTACTGCATTTCAGAACGCCAAGTCAGACGTTTAAGGCAAATATATAATACTCAAGTGGCTGGATTAGCCCATGCTGGTCGTGGCCAAACCAGCAACTCCCAACTTCCTGAAGAACTCAGACTCAAGTGCTTCAATATTGGCGCTGATCAATTCCATGGTTTCGGATCCACCTTAGTGCATGGAAAGTTCACTACCATTCCTAACGTCAATATCTCAATAAAAACAAATTATTATTTGTCTAATCTTTAACTTCGCTCTTTAACCAATTAACAATATTCATAACCTCACTGTGAGAACTATTTCTTCTTGTTATCGCATAAAAGTTATAGTCACAATATATAAAACCAAAAGGAGCTATGACCCTTCCATTCAATATTTCTTTTTCTACTAAAATTTGAGGTGCTATGGCAATACCTAACCCGGAAACAGCGGCTTCTATCATTAAATTTAGACTATCAAAATAACGTTCACTAGATTTAGGGATAGAATTAAGCCCTGATCTATCCAACCATATATGCCATGCGTTTTTATTGGAATGGGTATGAAGGAGTGGATAATTCAAAATATCATTTACCGTATTTAAATCATATGTTTTACCATTACAAATAGGTCCCATGTTATCAGGAAATAACATGTATTTCTCCAGAGACTCCGGAAGCGTTTGACCTAGATTCAAACTATTGATAAAAATATCAATTTTTTCTTTTTCCAGTAACTTTAAATCATTGCATGTCATTAATTTAACATGGATATTCGGATAAATTATTTCGAGTTTTTCTAATCGTGGAATTAGCCAATTAGCCATAAAACTATGAGATGCTCCAATAACAATTTCAACTTCAGCAGCTTTATTTGTTAATTCAAAGACACATTTTTCTAGACCGTTAAAAAAGTGAGTACAAAGGCGGAATAAATCTTCTGCATCTCTTGTTAAAGAAATAGTTGATGAATGGCGAATAAACAATTTTTTCTCAAGCCATTCTTCCAACTGTTTTATTTGATGGCTAACAGCACTATGGGTTACGCATAGTTCTTCTGCAGCTAAGCTGAAACTTCTATTTCTAGCCACCGCTTCAAATGCTTTCAAAGCATTTAACGGTGGTAACTTTCTACCTTTCATGGTGTGAATTTTTCTAACATCATGATCTAAAAATATATCAATTATATAAAAAATGGAAATCTTTTAAGATTAAGAAAATTTTGATTCTTCAAGTGATATGAAATGACAATACTTTATACAGGTAATGGTCCTGATAAATCAGGCTTTTTTGGAAGATTTGGCGGGTGCTACATGCCTGAAAGTCTTATGCCTGCACTTCAAGATTTAGAGCGGGAATTTAATATTATTCGAAATAAAGCCGAGTTTTGGACTGAATATCGACACATTTTAACCGATTTTGTTGGTCGACCTAGCCCTCTTTTTTATGCAAAAAATCTAACAATGTATGCTGGAGGAGCCAAAATATATCTTAAAAGAGAAGATCTGAACCATACAGGTGCCCATAAGATTAATAATTGTGTTGGACAAATCTTGTTGGCTAAATTAATGGGTAAAACAAGAATTATTGCAGAAACAGGTGCTGGACAACATGGTGTTGCAACAGCAACAGTATGTGCTCTCTTCAAGCTTAAATGCACCATTTACATGGGTGAAACGGATGTTCATCGTCAGCAAATGAATGTTGATCGAATGAAATTACTAGGCGCCGAAGTTAAGAGCGTTCAGAAAGGTCGTGGAACCCTAAAAGATGCTATGAATGAGGCATTACGTGACTGGATCAGTAATGTAGACACGACCTATTATCTCTTAGGAACCGGTGCAGGCCCTCATCCCTATCCAACCATAGTGAGAGAGTTTCAGAAAATTATTGGCATAGAAGCTAAAAATCAAATACTGCTGAAAGAAAATAAACTACCTGATGCTTTAGTTGCCTGTGTGGGTGGCGGATCCAACGCACTGGGACTAATGCACCCATTTCTACAAGATACGAATATCAAAATGTTTGGGGTTGAGGCTGGTGGAAAAGGAACAAACAGCGGTGAGCACGCTGCATCTATTTCAAAAGGTAAAGTTGGCGTCCTGCATGGTAATTTGACTTACTTATTACAAGATTTAGATGGACAGATTCTAGACGGACATTCGATATCGGCAGGATTAGATTATCCTGGGGTGGGTCCTGAGCACGGTATCCTGTTTGAAACAGGGCGCGTTACTTATGTAACTGTAAATGATAAGGATGCAGTCAATGCATTTCAGATTTTAAGTCAACAGGAGGGAATTATACCGGCGTTAGAGAGTGCTCATGCTATCGCATATGCAATTAAGCTGGCCAAAGAAATGCAGCCTGAACAGACCATTATTGTCAATTTAAGTGGAAGAGGTGACAAAGATTTAAATACAGTCAAAAAATATCTCGCAGGAGTAACCGAATGAACCGTTTAGACCAAAAATTAAGGGAACTAAAACAGGAAAAGCGAAGCGGTCTGGTGTGTTATTTTACTGCCGGAGATCCTGGTTTCGTAGAAAGCTCTAATTTGTTTAGTCAATTAGGCCAAGCTGGAGCAGATATTATTGAAATTGGCATTCCATTTTCTGATCCTGTTGCAGATGGAGAAATCATTCAAGCTGCCCATATCAGAGCTTTAAGTGCTGGTCAAACAGTGAATAAAACTATCGAATTGGTCAAAGAAATAAGGTTGAAGGATAATAAGACACCAATTGTATTCATGACCTATTTAAATCCCATTCTGCAATACGGTTTTGAAAAACTTGTATGTGAAACAGAAAATCTTATTGAAGGTATCCTTATTCTAGATGCACCGCTTGAATATCAAGATCATTTTAAATTGATATTAAATGCAAAAAATATGCACTTAATATCTATGACGGCTCCAACTACTCCTGTTGAGAGGTTAGAGCAAATCTCAGCAAGTGCGACAGGGTTTTTATATCATGTTGCGGAAAATGGCCTAACCGGAGGAAATTTAAATCTGCCCAATCTTGAAAAAAAGATTGCTGAAATAAAACCAATCTTTAATATTCCTATTGCAATTGGCTTTGGGATCAAAAATGAAAGTCATGTTAAAGCTTTAGCGAATAAAGCAGATCTAATCGTTGTAGGTTCAGCACTTGTTGATACTTTTTTTAAGAAAGGGGTTAATGCTACTTTAGAAAAAGTAAGAGCTTTTTCACAGGTACTTAAACAAACTAAATAATTTTGTATAAAGGGAGAAGAGAATTCTATTCTCCCATTTTTTACTTCTAAGATTAGTCACTTTTTATGGTGTGAGAAGGGTATAAAGGGTGGCGCGATCTGAGAATTGAAGTGGCAGAATTGATGCTGAATGCTAAAGAAGTCTTTGAAATTGCACGCTTAGATTTGCCGCATTTAAATGAGTTATAGGTGTTTTTAGTTATTACACGAATCTAAAAAAGCCCAAATCTCGGGTCTGTTGAGAATTAACCAGATTTAATTCTCAACAGACCCGAGAGAGGAAATATTTAAAGCTTTAAAATTGGAGCTAATAAAGTTTTATTGGCATTCATTGATTATCTTATTCAATCAGTTTTTCAACCTTCATGCTTTCTCGATAATATTTACAGCCTTTGAACAGTAAAAACATTCCAATTACACCTGCGACAGCATTCACAATTGAAATGGAATTTCCCACCATTACGGTGTTTTGGAAATATTTATCAGTAATTAAAGCAACTGCGGTGGTTCCTATCCCAAGGGCAATCATATTTGAGATAAGCAGGAATTTGGCAGAAACCTGTGCACGTAGTTGGTTTGGTGTCAGCATTTGAGTTGCGGCTGCAGATGCCGGAATCGGGAATGTTGAGAAGAACATAGCCACAGATATCAGTGCAAATGATAAATACATGTTGTCGACCTGGGTAAACAATACACTTGGAACGATTAAGGCTGCACAGCCGATTGCACCGGCACGGATAGCAGCATCACTGTATCCACGTTTAGAGAAGAAGTCGATCAACCAGCCACAGAATAAGGCACCAGAGGTATTCGCCACTAAAATGATGCTACCTAAGATATAACCGGTCTGGCTTGCATCAAGGCCGAAGTTACGCATGTAATAAGCAGGTGCCCAGCCCAGAAGTGAATACAACATCATGGTATAAAAAGAAAAACCAATAAAATGACAGAAGAAAGTCTTTTTATGCGTCTTAATAAAGCCAATCGAGTTCTTGAAGGAAGCCTTAATAATCTGACCATCTTGACCAACTTTCATCCCCTTACGAGCAGGTTCACGCACTGTCAGCACCATGAGGAGCGCAAGCAATACACCGGGTAAGCCCACAATCATAAAGGTAAGTTGCCAGGTCTTCACTTCACCAATTACCGGTAAAGCCACGAAACTGATGTCTTTTAGTAGACCAATCACATAGCCGCCAATCAGGAAAGCTAAACCTGAACCAATAAAGGCGCCAATTGCATAAACACCGAGTGCACGGCCTAATTTTTCTTTAGGAAATAAATCAGCGACAATCGAATAAAATGCTGGGGAAAGTGCGGCTTCACCTGCCCCCACACTCAAGCGTGCCAAAAACATTTGTATAAAGTTTTTACTTAAACCACAGGCTGCCGTCGCAAGACTCCAGAACGCAATACCTGTCGCAATAATTTTAATCCGGGACTTTCGATCAGCTAGTGCGGCAATAGGGAGACCCATAATGGCATAAAATAATGAGAAAGCGAGTCCTTGCAATAAGCTGAACTGGGTATCACTCAGCATTAAATCGGCTTTAATCGGCTCAATCATTAACGATAAAATTTGACGGTCTACAAATGACAGAATGTAAGCCAGCATACAGATCACTACCACATACCATTGATAGGTACTACTTTCTTTGGGCGGCTGAGTCTGGTCAGAAACAGGCAATACTGTTTCTACAGAGCTAGGTTCAAAATTTTGATTTTCGGGTTGAAGCGTCCTTTCAATCGTTTCTATTTCCAGCGATTTTTCATTCATCATGCAACATCCTATGTTGATCATTTGATATATTTTGATACTTGTAATATTAATATTGTTTTTATTCTGTATCGTATTATTCAATCTAGAGATTAAATCTATTTGCGTCAATCAATTTCCATAAAAGGATACAAATAAATTTTTAGAATAGAAAAAAGGAATCATAATGATTCCTTTTTTGAGCTTGAATTTTTAGCCACGTTCAACCAGGGTTAAAATATCATATGTTGCGACCAGCTCATTGCGCTGATTTTTGACTTTAATATCCCAGACCACCACACCATGTGGTTTCTGTTCCGGATCGCGCAGTGTTTTAGGGGTTTTCTGCTTACAGGTCAGTTCCACTTGAAGGGTATCACCAATTTTCACAGGTTCCACAAAGCGCAAGTTGTCCATACCATAGTTGGCAATGACCGGACCTGGAGCGGCATCAACGAATAAGCCAGCCGCAGCAGACACGACAAAATAACCATGCGCCACACGCTCACCAAACAGGGATTCTGCCGCAGCAATTTTGTCCATATGCGCATAGAAGAAGTCACCACTCAGACAACCAAAGTTGACCAGATCGGCTTCAGTCACGGTACGTCGAGCGGTCAGCAAGCGTTCACCGATACGCAATTCATCAAATGATTTTTTGAAAGGATGCACTCGATCTTCAAAGACCTGAGCACCAGCCGTCCAGCTGTGTCCCACTTGGGTCATGGCATTAGGTGAGCCTTGAATTGCAGTACGTTGCATATAATGTTTCACCGCACGCAGGCCGCCGAGTTCTTCACCGCCACCAGCACGTCCCGGGCCGCCATGAACCAATAATGGCAATGGAGAACCATGTCCGGTACTTTCTTTGGCACTTTCTGCATCCAGAATATGTACACGACCATGCCATGGCGCAATTTTGCCCAGCAGTTGTTCAATGTTTTCATCCGTATTACGGATGATGGAGGCAACCAAGCTGCCTTCACCGCGTGCCACCAAGTCTGCAAGCTGAGCCAGATTGCGATAGGGCATTAAAGTGACCACAGGACCAAAAGCTTCTACTTGATGAATATTCTGTGCTTGTTCTGGTACTGTGCAGACTAAAACTGTAGGTGGATAGCAGGCAGACTTTTCAGGGTTTTCTACCTGAAGAATAAAGTCTTGGCGTAAGTGGCTACCAAACACAATTTCTGCATCCTGATTCAGCTGCTCAACTTTTGCAGCAACATCGTGTTTCTGTTTGATGCTGGCCAAAGCACCCATACTGACGCCTTCTTGAGCAGGATCACCCACAACGACTTTTTTCAGTTTTTCAATTAGGCGACTCTGTACCGTGTCCAAAAGTTCAGCCGGAATGAACGCACGACGAATTGCGGTACATTTTTGTCCGGCTTTAGAGGTCATTTCACGGAACACTTCACGGACAAATAAATCAATGCTTTCGTCATTGGCTTGTTCAGTCAAAATCGCGCTGTTGACTGAATCTGCCTCCATGGTGAATGGAATAGAGTAGGCATTGAGGTGCGGATGAGAACGGAGTTTTTGTCCTGTTGATGCTGAACCGGTAAAGGTGACCGTATCTTGAGGATTTAAATGATCAAATAAATCATAAATCTGACCGCAAATCAGCTGAAGTGAACCTTCTGGTAAAAAGCCGCTTTCATGAATAGCTTTGACCACGGCGTGGGTCAGCTCGGCACCTTCTGTTGCCGGTTTGACAATACAAGGTACGCCCGCCAGTAACGTGGGCGCTATTTTTTCCAGCATGCCCCAGATTGGAAAGTTAAAGGCATTGATATGCACTGCGACACCGACTTTAGGACTCAGTATATGTTTGGCGCCAAAGTTGCCTTGCTTGGATAGCGGAATCCATGCATCTTCAACCCATGCGGTTTCATCACTCAGTTCGCGGCGCACCAAACTCGAATAGGCATATAAGGTTCCAATCCCACCTTCAATATCAATCCAGGCATCCTTACGGGTACAGCCCGTTGACTTGGCAAGCTGGTAAAACTCTTCTTTACGTTCTAATAAATACTGTGCCACTTGCTTCAGTGCATTGGCACGTTGATGGAAAGTCCAGGTGGCAATGGTTGAGCCTTTCTGTTTGGCATAATTCACCACGGCTTGGGTATCGATGCCCTGACTGCCGACCTGATAAACGGCTTCACCGGTTATGGCATGGTAAACCGTACGTAAACCGGCTTGCGCTGTGTATTCCTGACCATAAACCAATGAAGCTAAGCTTTTGATGACAATAGGATTATGGGTCAATTCAGTATCTTGATAATCCATTGTGCTTGAGCCGCTATCTAACTCTAACATTGTAAAACTCCATTTATGATACGTTTTGAGAAGTATTTTAATTTTGATGTTTCATAATTTGTCGTTAAAAAGCAAAAAAGTCAATCATAAATCTGTGTTTAAAAATAGTTAACAATAAAATTAAAAGTAATTAATCATATAAAACAATTATTTATTTAAAATAAGCCATAAAAATCAAATGATACAATTAAATATATATTGATTTTAATTACGTATCGTTTTAATTTGAATGTATCAACACTTGGGATAAGTGAGGGAACAATGAATAATCAACAACAAATCTTTGATCAAAAGATTGAAAAGGATATTTCCATAGAGCCGAAGGACTGGATGCCAGATGCTTATCGTAAGACCTTGATTCGTCAGATCGGTCAGCACGCGCACTCTGAAGTGGTGGGCATGTTGCCGGAAGGCAACTGGATTACCCGTGCACCGACCTTGAAACGTAAAGCCGTGCTGATGGCGAAAGTCCAAGATGAAGCCGGTCATGCTTTGTATCTGTACAGTGCTGCAGAAACCTTGGGTGCGGATCGTGACGACATGATGGATAAACTGATTGCCGGTCGCATGAAATATTCTTCAATTTTTAACTATCCAACCCTGAGCTGGGCCGATGTTGCAGCGATTGGCTGGCTGGTAGATGGTGCAGCGATTGTCAATCAGGTTGCGCTTTGCCGTACGTCTTATGGTCCTTATGCACGTGCCATGGTGCGCGTCTGCAAGGAAGAGAGTTTCCATCAGCGTCAGGGCTTTGAAGCCATGATGCAATTGGCCAATGGTACGCCGGAACAAAAGCAATTGGCACAGGATGCCGTGAACCGTTTCTGGTGGCCAGCACTGATGATGTTTGGTCCAAGTGATGATAATTCACCGAACAGTGCACAAAGTATGCAGTGGAAAGTTAAATTATTCAGCAACGATGAGCTACGTCAGAAATTTGTTGATAACACTGTGTCGCAAGTCTTGCAGTTGGGTTTAACCGTTCCCGATCCAGACCTCCAATTTAATGAAGACACAGGACATTACCAATTCGGTGAAATCAATTGGGATGAGTTCTTTGCGATTCTTGCAGGCAAGGGACCTTGTAACCATGAGCGTATCGAAGCACGCCGCAAAGCTTGGGAAGGCGGCAAGTGGGTACGTGATTCAGCAGCAGTCTATGCGCAGAAACAGCAGCAACAGTCAGCAGCACAAAAAGTTGCTTAAAACAGTTTGATCAATATAGGGAAATTTGCTCATGAATAACAAAAATAACTGGTCACTTTATGAAGTGTTTGTGCGTAGTAAACAGGGTCTGAGTCACCGTCATGTCGGCAGCCTGCGTGCACCAGATGAGGAAGTCGCACTTCAAAATGCCCGCGATGTTTATACTCGCCGCAATGAAGGCATCAGTATCTGGGTGGTGAAATCTGAATTGATTACTTCTTCACAGCCAGATGAAAAAGCAGAATTTTTTGAACCGGCTTTGGACAAGGTTTATCGCCATCCGACCTTTTATAATATTCCAGCTGGCATCGAGCACATGTAAAGGGAAAGGTGAAAATTATGACAAATCAAGTATTGGCAGAATTTCTTTTACATGTGGGTGACAGTCAACTGATCCTGTCACATCGTTTGGCAGAGTGGTGCGGTCATGCACCTGAACTGGAGCTGGATATTGCCTTAGCCAATATTGGGCTGGATTTGCTCGGTCAGGCACGTACCGCACTCAGTCTGGCCGGTGAAGTGGAAGGACAAGGCCGTGATGAAGACAAACTGGCTTATTTCCGCACAGAGCGTGAATACCGTAATTTACTGCTGTGCGAACAGCCGAATGGTGACTTTGCCCAGACCTTAGTACGCCAGTGGCTGATGGATCACTACCACGCTTTATTGTTTAGCGCCTTAAGTGCAAGTCAGCATGCAGAACTAGCTGCCTTTGCAGTGAAGTCGCTGAAAGAAGTGAAATATCACCAGCGTTTTTCAACCACCTGGATGGAGCGCCTAAGTTTAGGTACAGCAGAAGCCCACGAGAAAACCCAGCAAGGTTTAAACCAGTTATGGCGTTTTACCGAAGAGCTTTTTGTCCTGACGGCAGCTGAAAAACAACTAGTCGATACCGGTGTAATTCCGAATATTGAAAACTTAAAAGTCCAGTGGCTGGAAACAATTACAGCCGAGTTAACTCGATTTGAACTCACCCTACCAGAGCTGGGTGCTTATCGGAGTGGGGCTAAACAGGGTTTACATACAGAGCATCTCGGTTTTGTTTTGGCCGAACTGCAATATATGCAGCGCTCATATCCAAACATGAACTGGTAATTCGGCACAATCACAGGGAGTGAGTCGCATGAATCTGATTAGACACGTAGAAGATCAATGTTGGGACGTTTTGCAGCAGGTTTCTGATCCAGAGATTCCAGTATTATCGGTGATTGATCTGGGCATGATTCGTGGCGTCGAGCTGAATCAGCAGGATGAAATTGTGGTGCGACTCACGCCGACCTATAGCGGCTGTCCGGCCACGGATTTATTAAAAGCAGAAATTACCCAGGCTTTCGAGGCGAACGGTTTGACGCCAGTCAAAGTGATTGTCGATCTGTCTGAAGCTTGGACCACGGACTGGATGAGTGAATCGGGCAAACACAAATTACAGCAGTATGGTATTGCCCCGCCGCAAGGCCAGTCACATAGCTGCGGCACGCATGTCGCTTTAACAGATGGCATTACCTGTCCACAGTGCTTAAGTAATAACAGCAAATTATTAAGTGAATTTGGTTCGACCGCCTGTAAAGCTTTATATCAATGTCGGGACTGCTTAGAAACTTTTGACTATTTCAAATGTATTTAATTGTAACGATTGCGCGGTGGGCAGGGTAAACCAATAACAAGCCTGAACACCGCCACCTAAAAGAAGGATTTTGCCATGAGCCAATTTATACCATTAACCATTAAATCGATTCAGCCACAAACCGAGCAGGCGATCTGCATTGCCTTTGATCTCGCACCTGAGCAGTTTGATGCTTTCCAATATCAGCCAGGTCAGCATCTCACCATCCGCCATTTAAGCGATGACGGCGAGCTGCGCCGCTGTTACTCAATCTGCAGTGATACTCAGGAAGATATGAGTATTGCGATTAAAAAAATTGATCAGGGTCAGTTCTCGAGCTGGGCCAATGCAAATTTAAAAGCCGGTGATGTGCTGGAAGTGATGCCTCCGCAAGGGGTGTTCTTTCAAAAAGCAGCCAAGGCAGGCGGTCAACATTATTTAGGTTTTGCAGCAGGCAGTGGCATTACCCCGATCTTATCCATTGTGAAGTCGGTTTTAAACCGTCAGTCGGAAGCCACATTTACCCTGGTGTATGGCAATCGTTCTTGGAAACAGACCATGTTTTCTGAACAGATCATGGATCTGAAAGATCGTTTTAAAGAGCGTCTGCAACTGGTAAATATTTTTTCCCGTGAATTGAATGATAGCGAGATTTTTAACGGGCGTATCAACGCAGATAAATTGCAGCAGCTGTTTCAGGCCAATCTGATTTCTGCTGAAGCCGATCACTGTTTTGCCTGTGGCCCTGAAGAAATGATGACGGCGGTGGAAACTGTATTACCGACTTGGGGAATTCAGCGCAGCAAGATTCATACCGAACGTTTTAATACCGGTACTGCACCACGAGCAACCGCACAGCAGATGGAAAGCCGCAGTGAAGAACGCGTCAATATCATCCTCGATGGTCGCGAGTTGATTGTGGAAGTCTCCAAACAGGATGACAGTATTTTAGATGCTGCGCTACGTGCCGGAGCGGACTTACCTTATGCCTGTAAGGGCGGTGTTTGTGCGACTTGTAAATGTAAGGTGCTGGAAGGTCAGGTCGAAATGGCAGTCAACTACAGCCTGGAAGAAGACGAAATCCAGAAAGGTTATGTGCTGAGCTGTCAGGCACGTCCGACCACAGCCAATGTACGTCTGAGTTTTGATGAATAAAAGCTGAATTTACAGCACTGAGAACAGCAGGAGTTCAAGGATGACCTACATTAAAACCAGCTCACCCAAGCCAGGTGTAGTACTGATTGAGCTGAATCGCCCGGAAAAGCGTAATGCCTTAAACAATGCGACCTTGCAAGGTATTGCAGACTGTTTACAGGAATTGGAAACTGATGCTGCCGTGAAAGCCGTGGTCATCACCGGAAATACGCAATGCTTTGCTGCCGGTGCTGATTTAAATGAGCTGGCACAGTTAGACGTGGTCAGCATCCAGCAGGATCAGCGGCCACTGCTGTGGAAAAAAATTGATGAATTTTCCAAACCTTTAATCATGGCCGTGAATGGTTATGCTCTTGGTGCAGGTTTCGAGTTGGCCTTGCATGGTGACATGGTGCTGACCGGAGAAAATGCCCAATTTGCCTTGCCTGAAATTGGTTTAGGGATGCTACCGGGCGCCGGTGGCACACAGCGTCTGGCACGTTTAGTCGGACAGCAATTGACGATGCGCTGGGCCATGACCGGTGAAATGATTTCAGCCCAGACCGCATTGCAACATGGCATTAGCAGCCAGATCTGTCCGGCAGGACTGACCGTGCAATACGCACTGGAACTGGCAGAAAAAATTGCCAAGCAGGCACCGCTGGCCATTCGCGCCATCAAGCAATCTTTAAAGTCGATTCATGAAGTGACTTTAAGTCAGGGATTGAAATTGGAACGTCAGCATTTTGTCTGGTTGGCGGCGACCCAAGATCGCCAGGAAGGCATCAATGCATTTTTACAAAAAAGAAAACCAGAATTTAGAGGTGTGTAATGGATTATCAAACAATTATTGTCGAAGAAAAAAATGCAGTGGGCTACCTGACCTTTAACCGTCCAAAACAGCTCAACAGCTTTAATGAAACCATGCATCAGGAAGTCTCCAAGGTCATCAAGGCCTGGGCCAAAGACAGCCAGATTCGTGCCGTAGTGATTTCAGCTGAAGGCCGTGGTTTCTGTGCCGGTCAGGATTTGAATGATCGTGTGGTCGATCCAAATGCCGATGCACCGGACTTAGGTCTGTCGATTGAAAAATATTACAACCCTTTAATCAAACTGATTACTGAAATGCCAAAACCGGTGATTTGTGCGGTAAATGGTGTGGCGGCAGGGGCAGGCGCCAATATCGCCTTGGCGTGTGACATTGTAGTGGCAGCAAAATCTGCTTCCTTTATTCAGGCCTTCTGCCGTCTTGGCTTAGTGCCAGATTCAGGCGGTACTTGGTTCCTACCGCGTCTGGTCGGGCGTGCTCAGGCAATGGGTCTGGCGATGCTCGGTGATAAAATTCCGGCTGAGCGCGCAGTACAGCTCGGCATGATCTGGCAGGTGGTTGAAGATGAGCAACTGCAAGTGGAAGCGAAAAAACTGGCCGAGCATTTGGCCAAGCAACCGACTTATGGCCTGTCACTAATCAAAAAAGCCATTCATGCCGCAGCCGACAATAATCTTGATCAGCAGCTCATTCTGGAGCGTGACCTGCAACGTCTGGCTGGACGTTCAAGCGATTATAAAGAAGGTGTACAAGCCTTTATGCAGAAACGTACCCCTGAATATAAAGGATGCTAAATCATGCAACAGATCAATTTGGAACACGTCAAAGTTGCTGTGATCGGTGCTGGAACCATGGGCATCGGGATTGCGCAACTGGCGGCCATGCACGGGCATCCGACTTATGTGTTTGACCTCGATCGCAGCAAAGTTCAGAGTGCCTTAACTGCTTTAGAGGCACAGCTCAGTAAGCGCGTACAGAATGGCAAAATGACCCAGCAATTGCTGGAAAGTACTTTCGCCAATCTGATTGTGGCAGAGGATATTCAGCAGCTTGCCGATGCGGGCTTAATTATTGAAGCCATTGTCGAAAAGAAAGAAGTGAAACAAAACCTGTTTCAACAGCTTGCTGCCATTTGCACGGAACAGACGATTTTTGCTTCCAATACCTCATCGATTTCGATTACCGCAATTGCCTCGGCTATTCCGAATCCGGAACGGGTGATTGGGCTGCATTTCTTTAATCCGGCCCCCGTGATGAAACTGGTCGAGATTATCCGCGGACTGAAAACCTCAGAAACTATTGCAGATGCTGTATTTGAGCTAATGAAGGGCTGGAACAAAGTTCCAGTCAGAGCCAAATCTACCCCGGGTTTTATCGTCAATCGTGTCGCGCGACCGTATTATGCCGAAGCCTTTCGCGCCCTGCAGGAAAAATCCACTACACCGGAACAGCTCGATTACATCATGCGCGAATGTGGCCGCTTTGCCATGGGACCGTGCGAACTCACGGATCTGATTGGTCAGGATGTGAATTTCTCGGTCACGCAAAGTGTTTATCAGGAGTTTTTCTATGAGCCACGCTACCGCCCATCCTTGATTCAAAAAGAACTGGTCGATGCCGGCTGTTACGGCCGCAAGTCTGGACAGGGTTTTTATGATTACGCTCAGGCCAAGCCTGCACCAGTGTATGAATTGCCAGTGTGTTATGCCAAGTTGCTGAATAAGCTCAAAGTCACGGTAAAAGGTGAATGGCTGCATTCATTAGCACTGATTGAACGTTTAAAACAGGCATCTCATGTGGAACTGAGTTTTCAGGTAGCAGAACAGAATGAAATCCTGATTGGTGATCTTTCCTTGCGTTTATCGCTTGGAGAGTCGGTTGAACTGGCTTATCCGCATGACCCGGTGGTGTTGATGGACTGGCATGCAGACTGGAGCAATGCTAAGGCGATTCCAGTGGTGGCATCACCGGCTTGTAGTGAAGAACAGCGTCAAGCGGCAGAACTATTCCTAATAGGTATGAATGTGATACCAATTTGGTCTAAGGACCATCCAGGTCTTTATGTTATACGTAGTATCGCCATGCTGGTGAATGAAGCGTGTGAAGCCGTTTTGCATGATATTGCATCAGAACAAGATATTGATTCTGCTATGAAATATGGTGTGAATTATCCTTGTGGTCCATTTGATTGGGCAGATAGAATTGGATATTACACAATTTTACAAATTTTAGAAAATATGTATCATGTTTATGGTGAAGATCGCTATAGAACTAGTATATATTTAGCAAAGAAAGCGGTGCAGGGACATGCACAGAAAACTCAGCAGCAACCATTACGCGTCGCGGGCTAAAAGGAAGAATCATGGAACAGGTTTATATTTTTGATGGAATACGCACCCCGATCGGACGCTACGCCGGTGGACTGAGCAGTATCCGTAGCGATGATCTGGCAGCGCTACCGATTCAATATCTCAAAGATCAGTATCCTGCATTGCCATGGGCAGAACTGGACGAAGTCATTTTAGGCTGTGCCAATCAGGCCGGTGAAGATAACCGTAATGTGGCTCGTATGGCGGCTTTACTCGCAGGACTACCTGAATCTGTTCCAGCGCTCACCGTGAACCGCTTATGTGCCTCAGGTCTGGATGCCATTGGACTGGGAACACGTGCTATCAAATCGGGTGAAGCACAATTTATTTTGGCTGGTGGGGTAGAATCCATGAGCCGTGCCCCTTTTGTGCAGTCTAAGCCAACCACGGCCTTCAGCCGTACGCCAGAAATTTATGACACGACGATTGGCTGGCGTTTTATCAATCCAAAATTTAAAGCGCAGTTTGGCGTCGACAGCATGCCGGAAACTGCAGAGCACGTGGCCGAGAAATACCAGATTAGCCGTGCAGATCAAGATTTATTTGCCTATCACAGCCAGCAGAAAACAGCAGTAGCACAGCAGAAAGGTATTTTTGCCGAAGAAATTCTGCCGGTAGAGGTCAAAGGTTCGAAGAAAACTACCCTGACCATTTCCCAAGATGAGCACCCACGTGCAGAGACGACACTGGACAATCTGTCAGCCTTAAAAACACCATTTCGTAAAGAAGGTGGTTCAGTCACCGCCGGTAATGCTTCGGGTGTCAATGATGGTGCAGCTTGCGTATTACTCGGGAATCAGCAGTTTGCCGAGCAGTATGGTTTACGTCCGAAAGCCAAAGTGATCGGGACAGCCAGTGCCGGTGTTGAAGCTAAATATATGGGCATTGGACCGGTGCCAGCCGTGCAGAAAGTCTTGAAGCAGACTGGCCTAAGTCTGGAACAGATGGATGTGATTGAACTGAATGAAGCTTTTGCCGCGCAGTCACTGGCAGTGATTCGTGAACTGGGTCTACAAGATGATGATTCAAGAATTAACCCGAATGGTGGTGCAATCGCTTTGGGTCATCCTTTAGGTATGAGTGGCACTCGTCTGGTGATTACCGCCATGCATGAACTAAAACGTCGTAATGGAAAATATGCCCTCTGTACCATGTGTGTTGGTGTAGGACAGGGAGTTGCACTGATTCTAGAAAATATGGATTAACAACATCATTCTATTAATGAAATAAATCGTGGTCAGGATGACTGCGTCAGGAGTAAGAATATGAATAACAATGCAATGGAAAAAATTGAAACAGTATCGGTTGATGAGTTACGCAGTGTCCAGCTTCAGCGTATGAAAAATACCCTGCAGCATGCTTATCAGAACAGTCCGGTTTATAAAAAGAAATTTGATGATGCTGGTGTGCATCCGGATGATTTGAAATCACTGGAAGACCTGGCTAAATTCCCGTTTACCACCAAACAGGATTTACGCGATAACTATCCCTTTGGCATGTTCGCTGTTCCACAGGAACAGATTGTACGTGTGCACGCATCTTCTGGCACCACTGGCCAGCCTACAGTGGTTGGTTATACTCAGAACGATATTAATGTTTGGTCTGACGTGGTGGCGCGTTCTCTTCGAGCAGCCGGTTTGACTAGCAAGGATATCATTCAGGTGTCTTATGGTTATGGCCTGTTTACTGGCGGTTTAGGTGCCCATTATGGCGTTGAACGCTTAGGCGCAACCGTGATCCCGATGTCAGGTGGACAGACGGAACGTCAGGCTCAGCTAATTCATGACTTTAAGCCGACTGCATTGATGGTCACCCCATCTTACTGTCTGAATATTATTGAGGCGCTTGAGAAAAAATTTGGAACCGCTAAAAACTGTTCGATTAAAACCGGTGTATTTGGTGCAGAGCCATGGAGCAATGAAATGCGCAAGGAGATTGAAGAACGCCTGGGCATTAATGCATTGGATATTTATGGTCTGTCAGAAGTCATGGGACCCGGCGTGGCGATGGAATGTCTGGAATCTAAAGATGGTCCAACCATCTGGGAAGATCATTTCTATCCTGAAATCATTCACCCTGAAACAGGTGAAGTGTTGGCAGACGGTGAGTTGGGGGAGCTGGTCTTTACCACCATTACCAAAGAAGGCATGCCGGTGATTCGTTATCGTACCCGTGACTTAACCCGTTTATTACCAGGCACGGCACGTACCATGCGCCGAATGGATAAAATTGTCGGGCGTAGTGATGACATGATGATTATCCGTGGTGTGAATGTATTCCCATCCCAGATTGAAGAACAGATTTTACAGATCCAGCAACTCATCCCTAACTACCAAATCCATATTTGTAAACATGGACATATGGATACGTTGCATATCCGTACCGAAATGCGTAAAGATAGTAGTGATATTATGGCGCATCAGCTGGCGACTCAGCTTAAGGGCCAGATTAAAACTATGGTGGGTATTAGTGTGAGTGTGGAAGTGTTACCAGAAGGCAGTCTGCCACGCTCTGAAGGTAAGGCACAACGTGTGTTTGATATCCGCAAGTCTGCATGAAGTTCTATTGGATGATAACCAAATGGTCTATCATCCAGTCTTTAAAAGGTAAAGTTAAACGAAATGAATCTGAAATTAAAACAAATAATCGATGACTTTATTCGCAATGAAGCACTGAGCGGGACTTCATTAATCATGACTATCTTTGGTGATTGTATTTTTCACCGCGGTGGTATTATCAGTCTTGCCAGCTTAATTCAGTTAATGGACGTATTTGGTTTTAACGAGAGATCCGTTCGTACTGCCGTGTTTCGCCTGGTTCAAAATGGCTGGCTGGTCTCGGAAAAAATTGGCCGCACCAGTTATTACCGGGTGACTGAAAGCAGCCGCCAGCGCTTCATTATGGCGGACCAAAAAATTTACAGTTTTACTCATCAGGAATGGGACCAGAAATGGGATCTGGTGCTGCTGAGTTCGGTTGAACTGGAAAATAAATTGCTACTCAAAAAAGAACTGGAATGGCTAGGTTTTGCCAATATTGCCACCAATGTCATGGCCTACCCGGGTTGTGATCACCACAAACTGCAAAACTTGCTATTAAATTTAAAAATGACAGAGCAGGTGGTGGTATTTAAGGCAGAAGCTTTACTGTTATGGCAAGAATCTTATCCAACCGTGAAACGCATGGTAGAAACGAATTGGCCGGTTCAAGAGTTGCATCAGCGTTATGAAAAATTCATCGGTGTGTTTAGAGAGTTCTTTCATTTAGTCGAAAATGAAGATGAGCTCGATCCGGTACAGGCTTTTCAACTGCGAATTTTACTGATTCATCAATATCGTCGCATTTTATTAAAGGATCCAAACCTGCCATTTGAATTATTGCCATCAAACTGGTTATCCATCAATGCTCGAAACTTAAGCAGTAACTTGTATCAAACAGTGGTGGCTGCGGGTGAAGAATTCTTTATGGATATCGCACGAACTTCAGAAGGCTCCATGCCGCCTGTACATCCGCAGTTTTATAAACGCTTTGGTGGTTTGCGGCAGGAAGAAATTAGCTATTAAAGCAATCAGATTTTAAAGGAATAAAACGATGCCTTGTTATGCCATAGATGGTGTGATCCCTGTTGTCAGTCCTCAAGCTTATGTTCATCCGACTGCGGTGCTGATTGGTGATGTCGTGATTGAGGCCGGGGTCTATATTGGTCCTTTCGCGGCCTTAAGAGCCGATTTTGGTGGAATTCGTATTCAAAAAAATGCCAATGTTCAAGACTCATGCACCATACATGGTTTTCCAGACAGTGTGACCTTAGTGGAAGAATATGGTCATATTGGACATGGCGCAATTTTACATGGCTGTATTATTCGCAAAAATGTGCTGGTGGGAATGAACAGTGTCATTCTGGATGAAGCAGAAATTGGCGAAAATACTATTATTGGTGCCAATAGCACGGTAAAAGCCAAAGCCAAGATTCCTGAAAATTCACTGGCACTCGGCAGTCCAGCCAAAGTGATCCGTAGCTTGGAGGCTAAAGAAATTGCATGGAAAACTAAGGGTACCGAACAGTATATCCAGCTCTCAGAACGCTGCCTTTCATCTATGCATGAGATTGAGCCTTTGTCAGAAGATTCAGCAGATCGACTTACTTATAAAGAATTTAATGCGGCACATGTATTGAAGGGAAATAGTTAATTTTTCCATGGGAACATTGCTCCGTAAGGCTTTCGGCTTTAACCACTGTTGATCATTCAGCATTGTATGGGGCATCGCGAGAGGTAGGTTTGGTTTAGTTATTGAATTCTATTTTCTCGCTATTTTTAAATAGCAGATGTCAACAGACCCTTGTTAACATAATGGTCGTTACATGAGTCAGAAATGTTAGAACCCATTTAAAGTGTCCACATTCTCATCAATAAAAAGTCTGGTTTATGATGGTTTTCACCATCATAAGCTAAATATAAATATAGATGCTGATCATTATGTCTGATAAATATTTTTATTAAACAAAGAAAGAATTATAAGAAAACACTTAAGAATACTGAGTGATTTATTGGTATTTTCTGATTTCAAATATATACGGAAAGATTTTTTATCATTTCCGACTATTATATTTTTTTGATCTATTTTATTAAACCTCTTTCATAAATCAAAAAACGATCATCCTTTTGCCCGATATTTGTACTCAAGATTTTTTAGCATTCGTGCATAATCTGCGGATAAAATATATCGATTCAAACAAGCTTTCTGAGCCTCAATTCAAGCGATACACCGGCATCTCATGGTCAACCTTCTATTTAAGGGTTGAGCAATTGCAGAAGCATGTTCCAGCTAAAGGCAGACCACCCGAGTTAAGTGTGGAGGATCAGGTTCTGCTCTGTCTGAGCTATTGGCGGGAATACCGAACTTTATTTCACGTTGCTAAGAGTTATGGGGTTTCAGAGCCCACAGTCTTAAGAATTTTCCGTCATGTTGAAGATTGCCTGATTCAGTCCAATCTGTTTAATTTACCGAAGAATTTGCCCAAAGGTGAATGCATAGACTGGAATGTGCTGATCGTGGATGCCACATAAATTCCTATCCAAAGGCTTAAAAAAACAGAAGAAAAGCTATAGCGGCAAGAAAAAGACCCATACCTTTAAAGTACAGGCTATGATTCACTACAAGACTCAGCAAATACTGAGTTTATGTAGCAGTCGAGGTGCAGCAGTGCATGATTTCGAGTTGTTTAAACGAAATTTAAAGCAGATTCCTTTAGGGGTCTTTTATCCTCGCAGATAAAGGCTATCATGGAATTTATACTTTTTATCCCAATAGCCTGTTGCCATTAAAAGCCAAAAGACACTGTAAACTGGGTCCTGAACTCAAACTCTATAATCAGGAGATCAATAAAAGAAGAATCGGAATTGAGCATATATTTGGTAGTCTAAAAACTTTCAATATCTTTGCGGAACGCTATCGAAACAGAGTGAAAAGACTTGGTTTGAGATACAATTTAATTGCCGGAATTCACAACATGGAACTGATTAAAAAATGATTTATGAAAAATTTTTATTATTAAAAATAAATAATTATTGATTAATTTTAGCTAAACAATTTAGAATAAAAATCACACAGTCCCTAGGTGTCATTCAGTACGTGAATCTGCCAGATACCCAGTATTTTTTGTTAGTTTATCCAATTTGCTTAATTCTTATTGGTGCTGTTTTTATTGCTGCTCATCTATGGTTTAAAGCTCCTAAATATTTATTGTGGATGGGGCTGAGTTGTATTTTGCCATCAGTAGCATTAGGTTCACAGACACTGATGACAAATGCACAGCTGAGGCTGACTGCTCCATGGTTTGCACTTTTTTATTTAGGTGGAGCTTGGGCAGTTGTGCATGGAATGCTCTTAAAAGCCAATTCAAAATCCAATATATTTGTAGCCGTCACTCTGATTGTAGTAGGTATGGCTTTGCTTTTATATTTTACGCACTTCGATGAGAAGTTATGGCTACGAATAGTAATCATTAATATTGTGATTTTATGCTTAGAAGCTTTAGCACTTCCAAAAGTATATGAGTTATTTAAAAAAACCTACGCCTTAGAAAAGCTTTTATGTTTTAGTTATGTTCTATTATTTACTTATGGTGTTATTAGAACTTTAATTGTCATCGTATACCTTCAAAATGTGCAATATGTAAACTTAGTAACAACCGAATGGTGGATGATGATGGTTTCTGTAAATCTTCTCCTCAGCCTGTGGTTTGCAATTATAGTTTCGGCTGTAGCGGTAAAAGAAAGGTTTGATATCATTAACGAAGAAAGATTGAGAGATTCTTTAACCAAGCTGTATAACCGTAATGGTTTTTTAGAAAAAACCAAAGACTTGTTTAATGAATTGCAGCACGGTCAAGTTTATCTGGTGATGTGTGATATTGATAATTTTAAGGATATAAATGATACGTGGGGGCATGTGGTCGGGGATAAAATCTTATGTGAAATTGCGGATCTATTAAAATCTAACATTCGGCAAGGTGATATTGCCGGTAGATTTGGCGGAGAAGAATTCATTATATTACTGCAAAGTGCAGATGAAGAATCTTCCTTCGCTTTGGTTGAACGCTTACGCAAAACGATTGAAGATCACTTTTTTATTAATCATATTCGAGTTACTGCAAGTTTTGGGGCAGCCAGAATAGATGCAGATTCCCAGTTAATGAGTGCTCTAGAAATAGCAGATAAACGTTTATACAATGCTAAAAATAATGGCCGAAATAGAGTTTGTTTTAATTAAATTTTTTAGAAAGAGATGAATTCAGGTTGTGCTTTTTAGATTGTGTGAAAGAGGGGTATTTTAACTCAAATTGAATTGTTTAATTGATGGTAAGCATACAGTGAAGCATCACTTTTTTGTGAGCTAAACATCTTCCCATATTGTCCATTATTAAACTGTATGGAAACGATCCATACGTCTATTTAAGGGATTTGCTAAAAATCCTGTCAACCTAGAAAATGAGCCAGATTGACATCTTTATTGGTGAGAATATAGATACTTTAAATGGATTCTAATACCAAAAAAATAGTATTAAATTTCAAAAACTTACTCTATAAAAATGGACGTAAACCCTCAAATCGGATTTTAAACCCCCTTTTGATATCTTTTGCCTAGATTATAACGCTTCTACGCTTCTGGATCTGAAAAAGATCCATAATTTCTGCGGATAACCATAGGACAAATTTTAGGCATCGTTGTACGCTTTGGCTCACACCAATCTCGTCCCTTTGCTGCTGGTTGAGATATGAGAAATTTCCTATGATGAAGCCATAGAGAACAGGCTGTTCCAAATAACAAGAATAAGAAAGATCGCACAAGGATTGGCAGGTACGACAGGAGTTATACCAAGCGAACCAAATATTAAAAACCCTGGCAGGATGCCGGGGTTTTTTATTGCCTATTTTTACTTTAAATAAGGTTATATGAGCGTTAGGAAATGAATTAGAGTCACGGCTGAACCAATTTGATAATTACTGATTTACAAATATTCTTGTAACTAAGATCTAGTTAAGTGCTTTTTTGATTTTATCCACCATTTTTTGGGCAGTCTTATGGTCATCAAAATCAATATTTATAATTCCTTTATTTCCCTGATTATTGGGTAAGCTTTTAACAATTAGTGAAAAATTGTCCGTTTCATTGGTGACAATTTCTACTGAAACAATATAAGCAGTATTAAGGAAAAAATCTTTTTTTAGTTCAATTAGCATTTTTATTCTCGAGAAAAATTTTAAGAAATCTTTATAACATATTAATTCAGAAAAGATTAATTTATGATATTTTTCAACAATTCATGACTCTTCAATGCTAAAAAGTCTACCTGTTACTGAGTTTGAGAGTTTCATAACGAATTAGTAAAACATTAAGAACTAATATAAATTATTATGGAAATATTAAATTTATGTCTTTTAGGTCAAGCTATGGAAATAACTATAATTATTGTAATCTTAGCTATTATTGCGGTTCTACTGATCATCTTCTATAAAAAGAAAAAGTGAGATATGAATAGCCAACGATTTGGTAGGTACTTTAGTTTGCTATGCAGACTGCCACACTCATAGAAGAAAAAACAGTTAGTACGTAGGATATTCTTCGTCTCATTATATATTATTGATGAATATCATTTCAATCAAAGAGCCGGACCAATGAATTGAGGAAGCTATAGAAGAAGATAAAGAGGTTAATAAAATACTAATAGGCTACAAGCTATTTTCACACCTTATGAATGACTCGGAATTTGCCGAATAAATTACAAAATCAGCACTGAGTTCTAATGATAGAAAATATAAAAATTTCAAAATTAAAGTCACTGCTGATGAGTACCAATTACACTTTAAATAACCATTTTTTGATATGGTTTGAGTTGATGAATAACACAAGTCAAGTCAAAATGTAAGTTCAAATACTAAGCCAAGAACTATTGATATTTTTGATTCTAAAGGACACATGATAGGCAGAGCTACACCTCAACAAGGTATAGAATTTCTATATTTTAATTAATTCAAATTTATGATTATCCCGATACGAGGATTGGCCATTTGTGGCATCTGTAACATTAATTAGGGGATCAAGAACTGCCAAAACTATAGTTGAGGACATTGAATTCTATTTGTCTAAGCGTTAAAAATAATCAGCATCAATTATTAAATTATAAGGAAAAATATGTCAAATCTCGAAGATCCACGGGTTTTGTTTGCTCTGGAGCGCACAGCTTTGGCGTGGAACCGAAGTGGTTTGGCTCTGATCGGCTTTGGTTTTGTGATTGAAAAATCAAATCTATTGATTCAGTTGGTAGATCCTGTGAAGTACCAACATAAGATTGTATATAGTCAATGGTTGGGTATTGCTGTGATTGTCTTTGGTATGCTGATTAGTCTGGCATCGATTCAGCAATACCGTACCGGACTGAAATCATTAACCCATACAGAGTTTTTGCCTGATTATCACACCCAGCATCCCGTTTGGCTTAACCTGTTTACTTTGCTGACAGGACTTCTGCTGATCATTTCTTTTTGGATACATTGATTGTTTAAACCGCACAGTACAGTTGATATAAGGTTTGCATAAGAGTAAGCACTTTAGGATCAGAGACCTGATAGAAAATCTGTTTACCTTCACGACGAGTGCTGACCATGTCTGCTTTTCTCAGTACAGTCAATTGTTGTGACAAGGTCGGTTGCTGGATTTCAGTGCGTAGTTCAATTTGCTGTACATTGAGTTCACTTTCAACCAGGACACACAGAATTTTAAGACGATCCGGGTTTGACAAAACTTTCAGACAATCACTGACAAGATCGACTTGTGAAAAGTCTATTCGCGATTTTAACTGAGCAGTGTTCATGAATGCCTCCTAATAACCAATAATGAGATACAAAATAATCAGTACTTCTACTTGAATATTTTTATTTATTATATAATATAAAATTATATATTGTAAATGAGTAGATTTACTATGCATGATTTTCTCATCGCATTTTTAGGTGGATTACTGCTTGGCGTAGCTGTGGTCGGTTACCTGTATGTGCATGGTCGTATCGCAGGCATCAGTGGCTTAATCGGACAGGTGCTGAATCCTAAAACGATGTTTAAAACAC
Source organism: Acinetobacter terrestris (assembly GCF_004331155.1). Lineage (GTDB taxonomy): Bacteria > Pseudomonadota > Gammaproteobacteria > Pseudomonadales > Moraxellaceae > Acinetobacter > Acinetobacter terrestris. The sequence goes on along the minus strand of NZ_SJNZ01000014.1, from coordinate 3,535 downwards.
CTGCGATCTGGTTCATGGCGGGCTTAATCGCGGTGCCATTTATCTATGGAGTGTTTGTTCAGCCAGAAATTGAATTGAATGCGAGTCCGCTGATGATGATCATTGCGGGTCTCTTGGTCGGCTTTGGTACGCGCTTAGGTTCAGGCTGTACCAGCGGTCATGGCATTTGCGGGATCAGTCGTTTGTCTAAACGTTCCATCGTGGCCACCATGAGTTTCATGTTTGCTGGTTTTGTCACTGTTTATATGATTCGCCATATTACAGGAGTTTTCTAAATGAAAAATTTGCTCGCTTTTATTTTTGGTGGTTTGTTTTCTGTAGGGCTGATGCTATCTGGCATGTCGAATCCGGAAAAAGTGCTCGACTTTCTGGACTTATTTGGTGATTGGGATGCCAGTCTGGCCTTTGTGATGATGGGGGCAATTGCCGTGGCATTTATTCCATTTCAAAAAGCCATACGTTCTGTAGCACCGAAAACCGTATTTAATGAACCTATTGTATTGCCCACCAGTCAAAAACTTGACCCACGTTTAATCATTGGCAGCCTGTTGTTTGGTATCGGCTGGGGGATTGCTGGGGTATGTCCAGCACCAAGTTTCACCTTGATCGGCCTGGGGCATTACCAGGTCTTCTATTTTATTATCGCGATGTTGATTGGCGTATTGCTGCACCGTAAATGGGCTGGAGAATAATCATGGCAAAACACCCACTGGTACAGGATTTTTTTGACGAGGCGACCAATACCTTCAGTTACGTGGTATCCGATCCAATGACAAAGCGCTGTGCCATCATTGACAGTGTGCTGGATTATGATGCGGCATCTGCAAGCACTTCAACCACACAGGCAGATCGTATCATTGCCTATGTTAAAGCACAGGCTTTAGAAGTGGAATGGATTTTGGAAACCCATGTTCATGCAGATCATCTGACTGCAGCCCAATATCTGAAACAGGAACTGGGCGGAAAAATTGCAATCAGCCAGAAAATCGCTGTGGTGCAGGAAACCTTTGCTGCAATCTATCATCTGGATCTCAAGCAGGTGAATGCCAATCAGCCATTCGATCATTTATTTGAAGATGGTGAACATTTTAAAATCGGTGAGCTGGATGTTTATAACATACCAACACCGGGGCATACGCCTGCTTGCCTGAGCTATGTGGTTGAAGATGCAGTTTTTGTCGGCGACACGCTGTTTATGCCGGACTATGGTACAGCACGTTGTGATTTTCCAAAGGGCAGTGCACCTATCCTGTATGACTCAGTACAGAAGCTGTTTGAACTACCAGAGCATACACGGATCTTCCTGTGTCATGACTATCTGCCTGAGTCACGTCATGCGTATCAGTGTGAAACCACTATTCAGATGCAGAAACAGCATAATATTCATGTACATAATGGTGTCAGTAAAACCGATTTTGTGGAAATGCGTCAGCAGCGTGATGCCGGACTGGGCATGCCGAAGCTGATCCTGCCTTCGATTCAAATCAATATGAAGGGTGGACAGTTCCCAATCCCCGAGGAAAATGGCGTGTCTTATCTGAAGCTTCCTCTAAACTACTTTAAAAAGTAAAAATATTTAAAATTAAACAAGAGCATTCATCTCTTGTTTAATTTTTATCACTAAATAAATTAAAAACTCCGCTGTTAATGTTAAATTTACTTTATATTTAAAGATTAAATAAATTTAATGACCATGATATTGATAACAAAAGAGATTAAATAATGCGCCATTCTTATCATATTGAAAAACATTATTTTGAGCGTGCCGGCTGGCTTCGGGCGGCGGTACTCGGAGCGAATGATGGAATTATTTCTGTAACAAGTTTAGTCGTTGGGGTCGCGGCCAGTGGCGCTTCATCTCCTGTTATATTAGTGTCTTGTGTTGCTGGGTTAATATCAGGCGCAGCCTCGATGGCTGCTGGGGAATATATTTCTGTAAAATCTCAACAAGATATTGAAAAAAATGATCTTGATATGGAATCGCGTGAGCTACAACGCCATCCTGAACATGAATTACAAGAATTAAAAAATATTTATATACAGCGTGGACTACAACCCACTTTAGCCCTAGAAGTCGCTCAACAACTTACGGCCCATAATGCTTTAGATGCTCATGCCCGTGATGAAATTGGAATCTCAGATCACACATCTGCACAGCCCCTTATTGCAGCATTTTCTTCTGCTGTAGCCTTTTCTGTAGGCTCATTATTTCCTTTAATCTCAATTCTACTTCTGCCTGAACAATATTTAGATAAAGGTGTCATGCTGATTGGGGTATTAAGCCTCGGAATTATGGGTGCATTGGCCAGTTATGCCGGTGGGGCGAGTATTTGGAGAGGTTCTGTTCGGGTTATGATTTGGGGAATTGTCGCTATGTTATTCAGTGCTTGGATCGGCTCATTATTTCATGTTGATGTGAACTAAGATATCTTTTGTATATAAATACAATGAATGGCAATGTTGAATGAACCTGTCTAATTCTTTTTGCTCATTTCAGATAGTAACTCGAGTTGTATTTCTTGTATTTCAGCCAGTCGATCCCACTGATGCATTAAAAGATGATCGAATTTTTCATGTAAATGTTGAATTTCAAGCTCGGCTTTTAAGTTAATTTGATAATCATTTTGTGAACGCAATCTATCTTTTGCTTCTTGTCTATTTTGACTCATCATGATTACTGGTGCTTGAATAGCCGCTATACAGGACAGGATTAGATTTAACAGGATAAAAGGATAAGGATCAGCAGGATGTGAGACCATCACCACCGTATTCACAATAATCCAAATTGCTAAAAAAATAGCAAAACAAATCAGAAAGGACCAACTTCCCCCAAAAGACGCAATTTTATCTGCCAGTCTTTCCCCAAAAGTCCAGTTTTGATCTAGCTTGGTTTCAACATTTTTTGTGATGAGTTCCTGCTGTTGCATACTGTTAATCACTTCATACTCAAGATCAGTCACTTCACCTTTTTCAGACTTTAACAATGAATGAACATACTTTATTCGATATTTGGTTAAATCAGCCTGGCAAATATAACTTTGAGGTGACCATTCTGGAAAATCCTGTGAAATTGCTTCTGTAATGGCTTTGCGTACTGTGCCCATCGGAATGAGATTTTTTATAGGATAATATTTTCCACAAACCATGCATTTATAACATTTATTTTTTTCATTCATGAGGCCTTTGTATCCTTGAATTAACCGAGGAATCTAACAGTCTAATAGTTTTACAACTTGATAAGCTTTAGATTACGTTAGGCGTTGATCACAGACTTCTTGCAAGACTGACACCGTTCAATTTCTTTATACGATAGAGACACCAAGGTAATGCCCCCCGCAAATAATTGGACTTAAAAGTAGAAAATCGAATACCCTTGATTTAAGGAGATTTTCTATGAAAATATCTAAATATTCAGACAGCTTAATTATGAGTATTTTGAAACAAGCTGAAGCAGGAACACCTGTTCCAAACCTTTGCCGTGAGCATGGAATGAGCACCGCAACTTTCTATAAGTGGAAGTCTAAATATGGCGGAA